>CAWCQI010000038.1:0-127156 GCA_963797625.1 uncultured Acidobacteriota bacterium | reverse complement strand
CGGTTGTCGGCGCGTGGGACCGGGGCCGACAGGAGTAAACTCCGAGTACCTGTGAACCGAATCGTGGTGCGCGGGTCTCAGTGCCTTGGCGTGCTCGTCCTCGCTGTCGTCGTGTTTCAGGCCTCCGCGCAACCCGCACCCAGCCTGCCGGATCAACGCGCTGCGGACCTTGCCGCTCTCGACCGATTCGTTCGCGATTCGTATGCCTTCCTCCCCACGAAGGCAACAGACTGGAATCGGGTCATTAGTGCGCTGATGCCTCGGGCGCGTGCCGCGCGCGACGACACGGCATGGCTGCACGTACTCGAAGAGGCACTGGACGCGCTATATGACGGCCATACGCAGCTGAACACGAATGCGCCCGATTCGTGGCGGCCGGTGCCTTATGGTCTCTGGGTGCAGCCGAACAATGGACGCTACATCGTGACCGCAGTACAGCGGGGTGCGCTGCCGGAACGCACGGGCGTTCGGCCTGACGATGAACTTGTGGCGATTGACGGAGTGTCGGTATCCCAGTTGTACGAGTCCCGCCGACCGCGCTTCCTGACGCGTACCGACCCGCTTGCCGACGAGTGGGCGCTCTCCAGCGCCGTCGCAGGCCGTCACAATTCGCGCTACGAGTTCCTCATCCGAAGAGCCGGCCGCGAATCGGTCCTGACGCCCAGCGGAACAACGCCGGCACGGGATGACGTGGAATGGAAGCGCGTGGGAAGCGACATCGGACTGATCGCGATCTCGACGTTCGCGCCGAATCGTGATGTGGTGCCTGCCTTCGATCGCGCGCTGGAGGCGCTTCGGAACACACGGGGGCTGATCGTGGACGTGCGCTCGAACGCCGGCGGCGACACGGCGATTGCCCGCCCGATCATCGGGCGACTCATCACAGCGCGCAGGCAGTACGCGTGGATGACAAGCCGCGATGGACCCGGTCTCGGCCCGCGTCGTCCGGAGTTCGTTGACGCGCGCGGACCGTGGACCTACTCGGCGCCCGTGGTGGTTCTCGTGGATCGGTTCTCGGTGAGCATGGCCGAGGGATTCGCGATGGCGCTCTCGGGACTCGGACGTGCGCGCATCGTGGGCACGCGCATGGCCAGGCTTGGCGCAGCGGTCGGCCGGATCGAGCTTCCGTATTCCAAGATCGCGGTCCAGATCTCCACCGAGCCGGTCTATGCCATTGATGGCACGCCACGGTGGGAGCTGGAACCCGACGTCGTCGTTAATCCGCGGGGAGGTGCCGACGGGAACGACCCGTTTATCGCGGCGGCCATCGAAGAGCTCGAACGAGGTCGCCCCGCAACGCGCTGAACCGCTGGCAGTCCGTTACGCAAACGAGAGCGAAGGCTGGTGTGGGGCGCTGGAGCCAAATTCAGGAGGCCGCGTGAACCACTTCGCAAAGCCAGGACTTGCCATCGCGTTCGGCGCGTTTTTCCTCTGTGCGGAGACCTGTCTTCATGCAGACAGTGTGTTGGATTTCGCCAGCCGTCCCTTAGAACTGCCGGTGTACGATTGGACCGCTGGCGGATTTCTGCTCGTTGCAGGCGTCTTGAATCGGCGAGACAAGACGACCGTTCGCCGCCAATATCTGGCGGTCGCGTGGGCCTTCATGCTCAGCCTGCTCGTCGGCGCATCCTACGAGATGTTGGGTGAGTGGAGCAGGCCGCCAGACGAAAACGACTGGCTGTCGGAAGGGGCCTTCCTCGCGATCGTTCTCACGATGACGGCTATCGCGGCGTGCGGGCTCGTCAGCACCCTGAACACTTCAACGTCCCCTTAGCTACGAGCATGACACGCGCGGAGTCGCGAAGGGTCTAACGATTGGCGCTTGTCGGGGCCCGGCTTACCGCAGCACCCAGTGGACGCCGACGACCACCATCGCGGCATTGATGCCGAGGTTCTCGCCGCGAGTGCCGGCGTTGGAGATGTGGTGGTTGCGGAACTCCAGCATCAGCCCCGGCCCGCGGCGAGTGATACGTTTGATACCCGCGCCCCACACGACCTGGAAATTCCAGATCCGGTCTACCTCCGGCACGTCGAGCGACGTCCAGGCCATCCCGCCGGCCAGAGTGTAGTACGGCGTCCACTGCCGGTCCCTCAGGAAGTAGTGCCGGCCGCCGATGCCGACAACCCCGCCGAGAATGGCGGCATGGGGGCGATAGTACACATGCGCCGTCCCTTCGCCGTACAGTTCGAGCCAATCCGTGACGAACCAGCCCATCTGCGGGTAGAAGCCGAAGTACTGGATGTCGCTGACCGCCTGGCCGTAGCCGGGCCAGCCGTGCAACCACGAGTGCCCCCAGCCTGCGGCCAGCGTCCGAGTACGGTAGCCACGGGCCAGCGGGGCGGGCTCGGCAGTTGGGTCAACCTGTTGCGCTGTGGCCTTCGGGACCAGCAGCAGGGGCAACAGCACAGCCAACCCCATCGCCCTCAGAACTCTCGTCATCCCCTTACACTACGAGCACCCCGCGCCGGCCACAAGCTGTGTGTCGCACTCGCGATTCGAGGATCGCGCGTCGGTCAGAGCGCCTACAGCGAAGAGTACGACGCGGCACGATCGCGCGCGGTCGCTCTGAATTCGTAATCGCGTGACGGCTCCTCGCCCATTGCTCACTTTCTCAGGGACGGAGGGCTAGGCTGGCGGTGCGGGCTGCCCTTCCGGCGATAATTTCTGCCAGTCAAGTCGCGGTCCGATCGCTGTTTGTGGCGCTCGATCACCAGCAGTCGCCGTTCTGAGACCGATAACCCTACGGTTGCTCAGGACGTTCACGTAGAATCCGTGCCATGAGGCTCGCTCCCGGGTCTCGTCTTGGCCCTTATGAAGTTGTCGCCCAGATCGGTGCGGGTGGCATGGGCGAGGTCTATCGCGCGCGCGACACCAAGCTCGGGCGCGATGTGGCGATCAAGATCCTCCCCGAGTCGTTCGCGCACGACACTGACCGGCTGGCGCGCTTCGAGCGCGAAGCCCGGACGCTCGCCTCGCTGAACCATCCCAACATCGGCGCAGATTCACGGCCTCGAAGAGAGCGACGGCATCACGGCGCTGGTGCTGGAGCTGGTCGAGGGCCGACGCTCGCCGATCGCATCGCGCGAGGGCCGATGCCGCTCGACGAGGCACTCGCCAATCGCCAAGCAAATGGCGGAAGCACTGGAAGCAGCGCACGAACAGAGCATCATTCATCGCGATCTGAAACCCGCCAACGTCAAGGTGCGGGCCGATGGCGTTGTCAAGGTGCTGGACTTCGGATTGGCGAAGGCACTCGAACCGGTATCCGCCGGAGGCGCGGAGGCAACGGCATCGCCGACAATCACCTCGCCGGCGATGATGACCAGGATTGGCGTGATTCTGGGCACAGCGTCCTACATGAGTCCCGAGCAGGCACGCGGCCTGGCGGTCGACAAACGCACTGACATCTGGGCGTTCGGCTGCGTGCTCTTCGAGATGCTGACGGGTCGCCGAGCCTTTGAAGGCGCCACCGTGACCGACACGCTGGTCCGGGTCCTCGAACGCGAACCGGATTGGACCGCGCTACCGGCTGCGACTCCCGAAGCTGTCCGCAGGGCGCTTCGACGATGTCTGGAGAAGAATCCGCGGCGCCGCGTCAGGGATATCGGCGACGCGCGGCTCGAGCTCGACGAAGGGCCGCTGACGCCCTCGCTCACGGACACGCGCCGCACCATTCGATGGTGGGTCCTCGGTCTGGCGGCGCTCCTGCTGGTCGCCGTTGGCGCGGCCATCGACGGGATCGTCAGGCGGCCCGATCCCGCGCCCGGTGTCCCGCAGCAACGGCGGCTGAGCGATCTCGTCGGACTGGAAGAGACACCCGCGCTTTCGCCAGACGGGCGCTCGGTGGCATTCACGGCAGGCGTGAACGGGAAGCGGCAGCTCTTCGTTCAGCATCTGACGGGCGCCGGGGAACCCCTGCAGATCACTGCCGACGATGCCGATCACCAGTTCCCTCGCTGGAACCCGGATTCGAGCTCGTTGGTGTATTTCTCTCCCGCCACTCCGGGCGAACGACAAGGCACCATCTTTGTCATCCCCGCGCTGCGCGGCGAGGCGCGCCGCGTGGCCAGCAGCATGGGCGCTGCCGACGTGCGCGCACGCGATGGCCGCCTCACCTACTTCCGCCTGGTCGAGGGCAAGATCGAGCTCGTCACGGCGCCTCCTGACGCCTCGAGCGTTGACGTGGTGGCGCGCTTCGACCCGACCAGCGGCTTCCACATTTATCCGCGCTGGTCGCCCGACGGAGACCGCATCGCCTATCAGGCGGGCCAGATGCTGAATCAAGAGATCTACGTCGTTCCCGCCGGAGGAGGCCCGCCCGCCCAACTGACCCGCGGCGCGGGAGTCCTCAACGGGTTCGCCTGGTTGCCCGATGGATCTGGCCTTCTCTGCAGTGCCAGCCGTGGCGACACGATGCTGTACTTGCCCACGGCGCGACTGTGGAACGTCGCCTTGGACGGCACGATGCGCGTAATGACCATGGGCGAGGTCTGGTACCTGGAACCCGGACATTTCGAGAAGCGGGTCGGTCGTGGCGGCGAGCGTGCGCCTGGAGAGCGACATCTGGTCGTTCCCTGCTGACGGGAGGCCGCGCGACAACGTGCAGAACGCGATCCGAATCACCAATCAGAACAGCCACGTCGTGACACCTACGGCAGGTCCCGGTGGTCGCGAAGTGGCGTTCGTCTCGGACCGGGGCGGTCACTCGAACATCTGGGTGATCGACGTGGCGAGCCGGAAGCTACGCCAGATTACCGATGAACGCGACCCCAACGTGTCCATCGGTGTCCCCGTCTGGTCGCCGACGGGAGCGGCCATCGTCTTTGTTTCGACGCGCGGTGCCGTCCGCGCGGGCACGGAGGGACAACCTGAGGTCCGTGATGCGCCCTCGGGGCCACTGGGCCTCTGGCTCGTGAATCCGGACGGGAGCAACCTGCGATCCCTCGTCCATCCCGGAGTGTCGCCCTACTGGGCCCGTGATGGCCGATCGGTCTACTACAACCAAACGGTGTCCAAGGGGCTCATGAGAATCGACCTCAACGGTGGAGCACCACAGACAGTCCGCACGGATCCGCTCCGAAACCTGATCGGATCGGACGGGCGGACGTTGTACATGATGATCGAGCGGACACGCCTGGACGGCCTGCCCGTCCTGGAGATACGCGTGGCGAGTCCGGAGGATGGGCCGACACGTCTTCTCGCGGAGCTGCCGCTGTCGCGGATGATGCCGTCGATCCTCCAGCCGACGCTGTCGCCCGACGGCGAACGGATCGCGATGGCACTCGTCGACGGGTTCACCACCAACATCTGGACGCTGTCGACATCGAAGGGCGAGTGGCGTCAGATCACGGACTTCGGCGGACGATCGACGTTCATCGCTCGCCGAGTCTCGTGGTCTTCGGACGGCCGCTCGGTGCTCGCTGCCGTGGCCGAGGGCGACGCCGACATCGTCCTGCTCGACGGCCTCCTGACAACCGGACGCAATTGATTGGCGCGGACGGCACGCTTCACAGACTCTCCTCCTGACCCTTTTCTCGCACCTCGCGCTTCGTGCTCGGTCGGCAGCGACGAGAACGATTGAGAAGCGCAAAATGGCGAACCGCCGCGGACCTCAATCGTAAAGCCCAAGTGCCTGGCGAACGAAGACTACGTTTGAATACCGCCGCTCGATCGCAAAGAAGATCCGAGGCATGATGACGGGGGCCTGATCCTCCAGTGCGTCCAGCATCGCTCGCGCGGCGTTGATCTGATCCACCGGCGGTGCGGCGCCGGGCGCGAGCGTCGCACGCATCTGCTCGAGTTCGCGAATCGCCGCCTTGTATTTCACTCCTGTGGCCCGATGCTGGGCCGAGCGAGCCGGCAGGTCCAGAAACGTCTGCAACGCCGCCAGGATCGCGGCGAGCACGCTGAACAAGCCCACCCACAGTGAGGGCACGCCACCCGAAGGAGAAGAGAGCGCCGAGAAGACGGAGGTTCCGACGATCGTGGAGGCGATGAGCGTGGGAACGCCGAGCATGTACCGGCCGCGTTCATACACACGCGCTGCGAGGTCGTGCCGATCGCGGCCCTTGTGCGCGTGCACGAGCCAGCCGAGGAGCAGTTCGGCCGGCGACTCCGGGTCGAAGAGCTTCTGCGGCTTGCTCATGTGCATCGCTCCTTCCTGCCTCTGTGCCTCGAGCAACTGACACAGTACAACTGGCTGAGCGCGATATCCAGGACGTTCCTGCCGGCGATCCTCGACCTGACCGATGAAGACGAGCCTCTATTTGTCAGCGCGAACGAGGGGCTGAATGTTCCGGATGGTCAAGAGAATCACGACGAACGCCGTCACGTGGCACATACCCATGATCGAGAAGACGGTTCCATAGCCCATCCCCAGGTCGAGCATTCGACCGGCCACCAGGTTCGACACGATGCCGCCCATTGCGCCGCCGAAGCCGACGAGGCCTGCGACCGACCCCACGCTCCGGCGCGGGAACAGATCCGTCGGCACGATCATCACGAGCGTCGACCATGACTGCTGCCCGAAGAACGCCACGCTGAAGAGCACAATCGCCAGTTCCACGGGGACGTGGGTGACGAAGATGATGACTGGCATCACCGCCGCGCTTGCGCCGAGGGCGATTTTGCGCGCGGCATCGATCGAGCGCCCGCTCGTGACGAGCCTGCTCGAGAACCACCCTCCGGTCAGGCTTCCGATACCCGCGGCGGCGTAGGGAATCCAGGCGTAGTAACCGACTTGCTTCACATCGAAGCCGCGCGCGTCATACAAGTACTTCGGCAGCCAGAAGAGGTAGAAATACCAGGCGCCGTCGGTCAGGAACTTCGCCAGAACGAGGCCCCACACCTCGCGAAACCGCAAGAGGCTGAGCCACGGTATCGGCGGCGGTTCTCCGGCGCCCGTGTCGGCGACGACGTCGCCGATGATGGCCCGTTCGGCCGCAGACAAGCGTCGGTGGTCTCCAGGCACCTGATAGGACGCCCACCACCACGCGGTCCACAGCAGGCCGGCGGCGCCGCACGTGATGAAGGCCCACCGCCAGTCGGCGTACAACACGATCGCGGCGATGAGGGGCGGCGCAACGACCGCGCCAACCGCCGTGCCCGCGTTGATGATGCCCATGGCGGTCGAGCGCTCACGCGCGGGGAACCATTCCGCCACCGCCTTGGTCGCGGCGGGAAAGCCTCCACCTTCGCCGGCGCCGAGCAGAAACCGGCTGAGCGCGAGCGTCCGCAGTCCGGTGGCCAGACCGTGCGCGGCGCACGCCAGCGACCACGCGATCATGATGACGAGAAAGCCGCGGCGTGTGCCCAGTCGATCGATGAGCGCGCCGCCGCCCGCGTACATCACGCCATAGGCGGCGAGAAAGGCAATCTGGAGCCGGGAGAAATCCGTGTTGCTGAGCGGGATCTCCTTCTGGATGGCCGCAATCGCGATCGACAACGCCTGACGATCCAGGTAGCTGATGGCGATCGCCACACTGAGGATGAAGGCAATACGCCAGCGCACTGAAGTAATAATGTTCCTCCAGTCGTTCGAGCGCACCCACGCTCGGTGACCTGTTAGTATCCCCCGTGCTCAGATCACCGCTCCTGAGCGTGTTCGGGCTGGCGTGGCTCGTGTCCACCCAAGGGCCTGACCGAGCGCTCCTCCTGAACCCCGACCATCCGGAGATGAACCGCCTCGCTCCCGAAACCTGCCGCATTCTGCTCGATACGAGCAGAGGCCCGATCACGCTCGAGATGCAGCGGGCCTGGTCTCCGCATGGCGTGGATCGCTTCTACAATCTCGTTCGCCACGGGTATTACGATGACGCCAGGTTCTTCCGCGTCCGTGCGGGAACGTGGGTGCAGTTCGGGATCAGCGCTGATCCGGCGATCTCGACCGCGTGGCGAACCCGCACGATTCCCGACGAGCCCAGGCTGTTGTCGAACACCCGCGGCACCCTCGCGTATGCGTTCAAGGATCCCAACGGGCGGACGACCCAGATCTTCATCAACCTCGTGAACAATGGGCCGACGCATGACGCCGAGCCGTTCGTCCCGTTCGCGAAGGTGACCGACGGCATGGCGGCGGCCGATGCCATCTACTCCGGGTACGGCGAAAAGGCTGGCGGCGGCATTCGTGGGGGCAAGCAGGATCGGCTGTTTGCCGAGGGCAACGCGTTCCTGGTTCGCGAGTTTCCCATGCTCGACTACATCAGGCGCGCGACGGTCATCCCGTAACCAGTCCAGGTTGTTCGGATGCGCAGATCCATCGGATCCTGCCCGCCAGACGACGTGGACGACGATCGTCATGGGCGGCGAATCGCCGACGCCGGAATTGGCGGCACCTTCTGAACGACACCCTTCTCCAGCACGAGCTTCTCCATGTCTGCCAGCTCCGACGGCAGGAAATCGGTGAAGTTCTCGACGCCGGTGTCGGTCACGACGACGGTGTCCTCATAGCGGAGATAGAGGTTCTCTTCACGTACCCATAGCTGCGGATCCACGGAAAACACCTGACCTGGCTTGAGCGGCTCGCCTGCGTATCGGCCGACGTCGTGGACCGCCATCCCGACGGTGTGCGAGAACACGCCGCCGCCGGTCTCGACGAGGGTGCGCGCTGCCTTTTCGAACGTGGGCTTCGAGAACTTCGTGCGCGCAAACACCGGTTCCATCGCCGTTTTGGCCTCGTCCATGATCTGGCGGCTGGTGACGCCCGGACGAATCCGTGTCAGGACGGCGTTACGGTACTCCAGGATGAACTGGATGAGCTCGCGCTGCCACGGCGCGTACTTCCCGTTGACCGGCCAGACGCGCCCGATATCGCTCGTGTAGTAGCGATAGTCCGGCGCGTAATCCATCAGCACCAGGTCCCCGTCCTTCAGCGACGATGTGTTGCGGAAGTAGTGCATGTTGTTGATGTTCTCGGTGCCGCTGGCCGTGATCGACCGGTAGCCTTCGAGGCGCGCATCGTTGACGAGGAACACGTAGCGGGCGGCAGCGTCGAGTTGATACTCGGTGACGCCGGGCTCGGTGCTGCGCATGGCCTCCATCATCGCCAGGCCGGCGATTTGCGATGCCCGCCGGACCATGGCGATCTCGCGGGGGCTCTTGATGCTGCGCAGCTCGTCGAGGATGGGGTTGAGGTTGTGGATCTCGGCCCGCGGCTGCCGGGCGCGCAGGAGCTCGACGAACCGCTTCTGGCGCGACACCGCGCCGTCCCAGAAATCGTTGACGCGCGCGGTTTCTGCGGCCACGAGCTCGCCGCGGCTCTGGCCGAGGTTTTCCGCCGGGCTGTATTCGGCATAGATCGCCGGCGGCGTGCCACCCCGACCACCACCTCTGCCACTGCCGGCAGTCCCGGTCCCGAGCGTCAGCGGCCAGCCGGCCGTCGCCATCGCTTCGACCGAGACGACATCGTCGGCGCCCGACAGCCGTTTGACGAGCTCGACGTCGTCGGCGGACAGAACGCGCCCCTCGGCGGCCTCGAGCCGCTGATTGCGGGGAGGCAGGTAGATCGTGACCTTCTTCGTCCGTCCGTCGAGCAGAAGGTACGCGCCGGGCGTCTCGATTCCGGACAGGTAGTAGAAGGTGTTGTGCTGGCGGGGAAGGGTGAAGCCTTCCGTCTGATGAACGCCCTGAACGACCGCCACGGCGTTCTCGCCGATCTTCGCCAGGACCTGCGCGTGTCGCGCTTTGAACTCTTCGGCAGGGAAGTCGGTTTGATAGTACTGCGCGCCCGCCTCGCCTGGAACGAGCAGCAGCAGTGCGGCCACGATCAGTTCGACTCTCATATCGGTTCGTCACCTCGTCAGAGCCTGCTCCTGCCTCGCGCGAGCCGGCTCGTGTTGCCTGAGCCTTGAAGGCTCGATTGTAGGCGCAGGCTCTGGTTATGAGCGCATTACTTTTCGGATGCGCCGATGAGCGCATCACGGGTCACACGGATCACATTGAGCGCAAAACCCCACGTGGAGAGTAGTGGGTTCTAGCGTCGCAGATCACGCGGGAGGAGATGGGGCGTCCCTCGGATGGCCACCGCTCCGAAGTGTCTGAGGTCGAGCGTCGCGATTGATTCGGCATGGAGCCGCTCGGCAGTGGCCATGACGACCGCATCCACGAGGCCGATCGCGAGTGCACGGTGGCGTCGAGCGATCTCCCGCGCACGTGTCAGATCCGCGTCCGACCCCCATTCGATCTGGAAGGCGCCCGACGCCAGATCGTCTAGCCAGGCCTCCTGCGCCTTGGCTCCCAGATGTGCGCCGACAAGATAGTCGACTTCGGCGAGAATCGCCCACGGCAGGACCCAGCTCGCGGGCTGCTCGTCGAAGAGCGCCAGTATCGCCTCGATGATGCGCGTCAGCTTGTCGATGAGCGCGAGGATAGCGCCAGTGTCGGCGACGATCATCGCCGGGGGAGATCGGCGAGCAGCTCTTCTGCCCGCTCGCTGAGGTCGCCGCGCTTGCTCGAAAACCTTCCAACGCTCCGTGGCCGTCGTCGGACCTCGTGCCTGGCGACGTACTCGGCAACTGCTTCGCGCACGAGCTGCGCCGGCGCGACACCCTTCGCGCCGGCCAGGCTCTTCAGCCGCCGGTAATCGGCAGCCTCGAGATAGAGCGTGGTCTTCTGTTTTGGCATATGGCTACCATATATGGTAACACAATGGTTCAAGAGGTTCAAAGGGTTCAAGGGGTTCAAGAGGCTCAAGCCGTGAACCCTTGAACCTGCCTGAACCCTTGAACCCTTGAACCTATCCGTCCCTCAGCACCCGGGCGGGATCGATCCGTGACGCGCGCAGCGCCGGAATCCAGCCGGCCAATGCGCCGATGGCGCCGAGCACGAGCGCCGCGAGCGTCAGCGTGACCGGGTCGCGCGGTTCGAGGCCGTAGAGCAGCGGCGTCACGAACGTCGCGGCCCATAGGCTCGCGGCGAGTCCACCGACGATGCCCAGGCCGACGAGCAGCGAGACGCGGCCGAGGACCATCGAGACGACGCCCGACGGCGCCGCACCGAGCGCCATGCGCAGCCCGATTTCCGCCCGGCGGCGGCTGACGGCGTACGCCGTGACGCCGTAGAGCCCGAGCGCCGCCAGCAGGAGCGCGAGCACGCCGAAGAACCCCGACAGCGTCGCCACGAGCCGCTCCTGCGTCAGCGCCGCGTCGATCTGATCCTCGATCGGCCGGAACGTGATGGCGACGCCGCTGTTCACAGCGGTGAGCGCGGAGGCGAGGGCCCTCGTCAGACCCAGCGGAGAACCGGTCGCCGACCGCACGCTGATCGACGCAGACGACGGCGGCGTTTGATTCTGCTCGAACGGCAAGTACATCGTCGGCGGCACAGGGTCACGCAGCGAGCGATACGCGGCGTCGGCCACGTAGCCGACGATCTCGCGCTCGGGATTCGGCGCGCTCGGGCGCGAGGGCTCGCGCACGGTGCGGCCGAGCGGGTTGGCGCCTCCGGTGAACTTCCGCGCGAACGCTTCGTTCACCATCGCCACGGCGACCGCTCCGGGCGTGTCCGCAGAGGTGAAATCGCGGCCTGCGATCAGTCGCGTACCGTAGGTCTTGAACCAGCCTGGCGACACGAAGTTGACGTAGACACCCTTGTCGGCGACGTCGATGGGTTTGCCGTCGAGGAGCTCGAGCCGATAACCCCACGTGCTGCCGCTCATCGGCGTGACGACCGAGAGCGCCGCGTGCTGGACACCGGCGTCGCGGCGGCTGCGTCTCGCAGCCTCGAGAGGAGGTTCCGGCGCGCATCGGGTTCGAGTTGCAAAGGTTGAAGGTTGACGGCCGCGACGAGGACCGGCCGCCGATCGAATCCGAGCGGGAGCGTCGCAAGCGAGCTGAACGTTCGCAGGAACAAGCCCGCGCCGACGATGAGCACCATCGACAGCGCGACCTGGACGATCACCAGCAGATTGCCGAGCGCGAACCGGCCCTGTCCGGCGATCCCGCGCCCCTGCGCTTTCATGGCGTCGTTCGGGTCGACCCGTGTGGCGCGCATTGACGGCACGGTGCCGAAGATCAGGGCAGTGGCGATGGCGACGGCTGCGGTGAACCCGAGCACTCGCCAGTCGAGCGTCAATTCGAGGTGGACGTTGTTCGTGGCCGTCGACAGCTGCCGGACGAGGAGCCCGCTGAACCACTTCGCGAACACGAGCCCCAGGGCAGCGCCGAGACCGGAGAGAACCAGGCTCTCGCCGAGCAGCTGACGGGCGAGGCGGCCGCGCGAGGCGCCGAGCGCCAGACGAACGCTGAGTTCGTGACGTCGCGCTGTCGCGCGCGCGAGCAGCAGGTTCGCGATGTTGGCGCACGCGATGAGCAGGACGAGGCCGACGACCACCATCAGCGTCGTCAGTGGGCGCTGGTAGCGCGTCCGCAGGCCGGAGCTGCCCGTCGCCGCCGGCTCGAGCGACAACGCCTCCTTCAAGTAATTCTGCTTGTCGTCCTCGCGCCAGTCCTGCGGCATCGTGGCTTCGCGGATTTGCGGGTGCGCGCCGCGCAGGCTGGCTTGTGCCGCCTCGAGCGACTGGTCGGCCTTCAATCGGCCGATGACGCTCAGCCACCAGTTCGAGCGCCGATCGAGCGAGCTTTCCTTGCCGCGGATCAAGGGCTCGGTGCCGAGGGGAATCGCCACGTCGAACGTGCGGCCAACGTCGAGACCGAAGAAGCCGGGCGGCGTGACCCCGACAATCGTGAATGGGACGCGCTCAACGATCAGTGATCGCCCGATGACGTCGTGCGCGCCGGCGAAGCGGCGCTGCCAGAAGGCGTAGCTGATCACCGCCACGGCGCCATCGGGTCCTCCACCTCGACGGTCGTCGTCAACTGTCCAGGTCCGTCCAAGAATTGCCGACACTCCGAGCACGTCGAAATAGCGTCCGCTCGTCCAGACGCCATCGACGAACTCCGTCGGTCCGCTCTGCGAGAGGTTGAATCGTGTGCTCGACCACGCGAGGGCGCCGTCGAAGAGCTCCGGCCGGTCGCGGATGGCCTCCCAAATGCGGGTTCGTCCAATGACGTTCGGTTGGGCAGTTGGCCCACAATTACGAGGCGCTGCGGGTCGCGGACCGGCAGCGACCGGAGCAGCAGGCTGTCGAGAATCGAGAACATCGCGGTGTTGGCGCCGATTCCGAGCGCCAGCGACAGGATGGCCACGGCGGAGACGATGGGCGCCGCCCTCATCGCGCGGAATGCTTGACGGATTTCGTGCATGTTCGTGTTTGACGGGTACCGGCCCTCATGAGTTGGCTGGCTCTAGCTGAGGCGCTGATATCCTTACGGCAAGGAGATTAGCGTGAAACTCGAAGGCGTGTACTCGGTGCTCCCGACGGCGTTTACCTCGACTGGCGATCTCGACGATGCCAGCTTGCGCCGCGTGGTCGACCTTTTCATAGATGCCGGCGTGAACGGGGTGACCGTCCTTGGCGTGACCGGTGAAGTGGCCCGTCTGGACGACACGGAACGTCACCGGGTGCTCGAGGTCGTGACGCGGCATGTCGCCGGGCGCATTGGCGTCGTCGCGGGCACGACCGCCGAGGGGACCAGGACCTGCATCGGCTATAGCCAGCATGCCAAGGATGCCGGGGCCACGGCCGTGATGGTCAGTCCGCCGCGCATGCCGAAACTGAATTCCGACGCCGTGCTGCGCCACTTTTCCGCGCTGGCGGAGGCGGTCGACATCGAGATCGTCGTCCAGGACTATCCGCCGATCTCGGGCTACGCGATGGAGCCCTGGCTCCTCGCGCGAATCGCCAAGGAGATTCCCTCCGCGCGCACGATCAAGTTGGAGGATCCGCCGACGCCGTTCAAGACCTCGCGCATCCTCAACGAGGTCGAAAAGATTGGCGGCGTCGAAGACGTCCGGATCTTTGGCGGGCTCGGCGGGGTCTTTCTGCTCGAGGAGCTGCTGGCAGGCGCAACCGGCGCGATGACCGGCTTTGCCTTCCCCGAGATTCTCGTGCGGATCGTCAGCCTCTTCAGGTCCGGCCGCGTGCAGGACGCGGCTGATGTCTTCTACCGGGCGGTGCCGCTCATGCGGTTCGAGTTCCAGGAAGGCATCGGCATGGCGATTCGCAAGGAAGTCCTCCACCGGCGCGGCGCGCTTGCCAGCCCGGCGACGAGAGCGCCGGGTGCGGCGCTCGACAAGACGACGCGCGAGGCGCTCGATCGCGTCATGGCGTGGGTCGAGGCCAACGAGGGCATGGCGCGCGACCGGAGCTGAATCAGGCGGCGGCCGCCGCATCGAGAATGTGAAGACGCGAACACGATACAATTCAGGATTTGGAGTGACATGGATCTGGGGCTGAAGGGCAAGGTGGCGATGGTGGCGGGCGCGAGCCGCGGACTGGGCTTCGCGGTGGCGCAGGCGCTGGCGAGTCAGGGCGCGTTCGTCTCGATCGCGTCGCGCGACGAGGCCTCGATCAGGGCCGCTGCCGCGCGCCTTGGTTCCGATCAGGTTCTCGGCACCCCATTGGATGTGCGATCTGCCGACGGGATCATCCGGTGGACTCGAGCCACTGAAGAGAAGTTCGGCGGCATCGATCTTCTGTTCGCCAACGGCGGCGGGCCGCCATCCGGCGCCGCGCTGTCCTTCGACGATGCGGCATGGCAGGGGGCGGTCGATTTGCTGCTCTTCAGCGCGCTGCGCATGGTGCGGGCTGCCGTGCCGTCCATGACCGCTCGTGGCGGCGGCGCGATCCTGATGTCGACGTCGTCGTCGGTGAAAGAACCGATTCAGAATCTCGGACTCTCCACGGTCCTGCGCGCGTCGGTGTCGGCGCTCGCCAAGACGCTGGCCCTCGAGCTCGCCGCTTCGAAGATTCGCGTCAACCAGATTGTGCCCGGCCGGATTGACACGGATCGGCTGCGCGAGCTCGATGAGATCAACGCCAAGAAGCAGTCGTTGACCACCGAGCAGGCGAGGGCCAAATCGATGGCCTCGATTCCCATGGGCCGCTACGGGCAGCCGGACGAATTCGGCCGAGTGGCGGCATTTCTTTTGTCGGATGCGGCCTCGTACATGACCGGCGCGACCGTGCAGGTCGACGGCGGCCTCATTCGCAGCGTGCTCTGAACACAAATCGCGGTCAGGACGCTACCTCATTAACGCGTAGTGTCCGCCTTTGGCGGACGGTTGGCTGTCCGGCTGAAGCCGGACACTACAGATTCAAGACTTGCCCAGGAATCTTTCTCAATGAGCGTGATGCGCAAGGCGCTGCTCGCAGCGTCAACCAACCCGTGGCTTCGCGACCACGTGACCAAGTGGGGGTTCGTCCGGCGATCGGTCACCCGCTTCATGCCCGGCGAGCGCGTCGAGGACGCGCTCGAAGCTGCCCAGGCGCAGCAGAAACTTGGCATCACCACTATCCTCACCAGGCTCGGCGAGAATCTGACCAAGGCGGAGGAATTCGAGGAGGTCACCCAGCACTATCTCGAAGTGCTCGACAAGGTAGCCGCCGCCGGGCTCGACGCGCACATCTCGATCAAGCCGACGCAGCTCGGTCTCGACCTCGATCGCGGGCTATGCGAGCGCAACATGGATCGCCTGGTCGAGCGCGCCGAGCTTCGCAACAACTTTGTCTGGATTGACATGGAAGGCTCGCCGTACGTCGAGCCAACCATCGAGATCTTCAAACGATCGCGCGCCAAGAGCGCGCGCGTGGGGATTGCCATCCAGGCGTATCTCTACCGCACGCCGAAAGACATCGAGGCGTTGATTCCCCTCGGCCCGGCGATCCGCATCGTCAAAGGCGCATATCTCGAACCGCCGGACATCGCGTATCCGAAGAAGTCCGACGTCGACGAGGCGTTCTATACGCTCTGCACGCGGCTGATGGCCGCTGACGCGCAGCAGTCCGGAACGCTCCTGCACATCGCCACCCACGACATCCCGCTCGCCGACCGGCTCCTGGCGTACATCAGGCAGCACAACGTGCCGAAATCGGCCTACGAATTTGCCATGCTCTACGGAATCCAGCGCCAACAGCAGCTGCGGCTGGTCAATGAAGGCCAGCGGCTGCGCGTCCTCATCAGCTACGGCGAGTACTGGTTTCCCTGGTACATGCGCCGGCTCGCCGAGCGGCCCGCCAACGTGTGGTTCGTGATTCGGACGATGTTTGGGTGAGCTGTCAGCTTTCAGCTCAGTTCAGCTTCAGCTCAGTCTTCCTAGTTCGAGCTCGTCGCGGCTCGCGATCTGAATGGTCTGCTGATAGCCTGACAGCTGAAAGCTGAACCGCTCTAGAAACTGAACCCCGTACTAAAGGCAAACCGCGTGTCGCCGTCTCTCAGTCCGTGGGCGACGTCGAAGTTGAGCTTCACGATCGTTGCGATCAGGAACACTCCGCCGCCAACACCCTGGTGCCAGGCGGCATCCTTCAGCGACTGTCCCACATTGAAAGCTTTTCCGGCATCCATGAACGCCGTCAGGCCGAGCTTTGCGCCGCTCAGCACCGAGGTGATCGGCACGCGCAGCTCGGCTGAGGTGACCAGCATGCGATCGCCGTCGAACGTGCCGGCGCGAAAGCCGCGCAGGTTCGAGGCGCCGCCGAGCAGCAGCCGTTCGTAGTCGGGAAGCGTGCGGTCGGCCGCGGAGTACTGCACCCGGGCGGCGAGCACGGCCTGACGGATGACGCCGACATAGCCGCGCGCATCGGTCGTGTACTGGTTGATGGGCTGGTCGAGGCTGCGCACGTGCAGGCCGGTCCAGCCGGCCGCGAGCATCACGGCGTTGCGGGGAAACGCGGGATCGCCACGGGTGTCGAGGGCGACGTTCGCGCCGATCGTCCAGAGACGGTCGTCGGTCTGGCCGAACGATACCGTGCTTTGCGACGTGTCGACGCCGGCGCGCACGAGTCTGGCGAAGCTCCGTTCCGCGCGCGCCGTCCACTCGACCCGCTGATCGTCGACTTCGAAGTGCGGGTTCTCCTGCTGCCAGATGCCGAAAGTGGAGGCGACCCTCGTGAGCGGCCCTGAGGAGAACGTTCGCTCGAACTCGAGGGCGGCGCGGCGCGTGCCTCCCCAGGTCAGGGGCACGGAGAGCCGCTCGCCCGCGCCGAGGAGGTCGATGGTGCTGACTCGTCCTCCATACGTAAAGCCATAGCCGTCGTCGTAACCAAGGATCGGTAGAAACATCAGACGACTTTTGACTCGCGTCCAGCCCCACGTGGCGGGCCGCTCGTCGATCGTTTCCGACGTGAATCCCGGACGCTCGTGGACGAGCAGCACGAGGGCGACGTCGCTCGTGCTCTCGAGCGAGCGGTAGCGCTTGCGGATCTCGACGGTCTCGAAATAGCCGCTGGCCTTCAGGCGCTGCTCGATGGTGCGAAGCCCGTCGGCTGGAAGCGGTTGCCCCACGGCAATTCCGGCAAGCTTGATGACCTCTTCATCGCGAACGTAGGCGTTGCCATGAATGCGGATTTCGGCGATGACCTCCTCTTGCGGCCCGCCGCGATGGCGGTCAGCATCGTGCTCGGGAACGAACGGTCCGGATTCTCGCTCCGGTTGAATTGGCTCCTCGGCTGGCGGAGGAACCTTCGGCGCTTTGGGAATCCTGATGAGCGTCTTGACGTCGGCCTGCTTGTAATCGGAGAAGCGCCGCGCGTACGCGGCCTCGAGCGAGCCCATCGCCATCGTGACGCCGGCATGAATGTTCATCTCGCGAGGCAGCCAGATCCCAGGGAACGGCTGTCCCATCGTCATCGACGCGCGGATGTCGTCGACTTTGACGAGCCAGCCCGCCGGAAGAAAGTCCATCCAGACGTTGTCGAAGGTGTACTTGACGATTTGATGTTCGGCGGGATCGACCCAGAGGGTCACGAGCGCGGTCTTGTTCATCTGCCGCTCGATCCGTTGTTCTAACTCACGCTCGCGATTCTCGCTCGCGGTCCTGTCGCTCGCGATTTCGCTGGCGATCGCCGTCGCTTTTTCGCGTCTGCGCCAGCCTTATCCTTGTCTTTGTCCTGGTCTTCTTCGCTATCGTTGAACATGCGCTTCGGGTAGTACTCGATGCGCAGAACCTGATGCCCCTCGAGTAGTTCGCGGCCGGCGAGGTAGTAATTTCCCGGCTCGAACTTGAAGTCCATGAAATAGGCTTCTGAGACGAACCGGGGCGTGGGAATGGGTGTCGCGCCGGATGGCGCGGCAGGGTCGTCCGACGTCGGTGGCTCGGGCGTTTCGGCTCCACCTTTCTCCTTGTCGGCGGCCTTCGCGTCCTTTCGCTCGAGCCGCTCGCGCTCGCGGCGAGTCCACGTCTCCTCGTACTCTTTTCGCGCCTCGTCGCCGACGGCGACGCCGTCGAAGCGGACCGGGCTGCGGACGTGGAGACCATCGCGGACATACCATGTGTACTCCCGCTTTTGCCGATACACCGGCATCCGGGTCGGACCCAGCACTTCGAATTGCTCGCTTTCATCGAGCACGTACTGCTCGAGCGTCTGGCGGTTGACCTCGCGGCGCTTCAGGACTTTCTCCATGAACGCATCGAGCTCGTTGGTGATTGGAGGGGGAGGAGCCGGGGAGGGTTTCGCAGGCGCTTGCTGCGCGGCTACGCCGGCGGGCAGCCCCAAAAGGCAGAGCAGCCCGAACGCGACAATCGCGGGGGATGGAGAACGGGTCACGGATGCCTCCGGAGGGCTGGCTGGCATCGAGTGTAGACGAATCCGGCCGGGATCGGGTTCCCGGTCATGTTGACCAAAAGGCGACTGAACAGGCACGATACGCGCACAGTTTTGCGCGAGATCCAGCGCGTTCCGCGACGGGAGACCCCGATGAAAGTGTGGCGATTCCTGGCCGCCGCCGCCGCGGCGACGGCCGCGCTGCAGTGGCCGGCCGGTGCCCAGCAGCCCGTTCCTCAATATCGTATCCAACCGCTCACCGATCTGACCGGCGCGCCGGCCCTGTCGCTGGCGCTGCGGAAGCTGTCGACGATCGGTACGGTCGTCCACATGACCGCGCACCCCGACGACGAAAACAATTCGGCGCTGGCGCTCTATGCGCGCCACGTCGGCGCACGCGTGGCACTCGTCACGGCGACTCGCGGCGACGGCGGTCAGAACGAGATCGGTACCGAGCTCTTCGATGCGCTGGGTGTGCTCCGCACTGAGGAATTGCTGACCGCCCACCGTTTCGACGGCGCGGAGCAGTACTTCACGCGAGCGGTCGACTTCGGATACTCGTTCAGCCAGCAGGAGACGCTCGAGAAGTGGGGTCGGCAGGAGATTCTCGGAGATTTCGTGCGCCACATCCGGACGCTCCGACCCGACGTCATCGTCTCGATGAGTCCTGACGGCACTGGCGGCGGACAGCACCATCAGACCGCAGGAGTTCTCGCGACCGAGGCGTTCCGTGCCGCCGCGGACCCGTCGCAGTTCCCCGAACAGATGCGCGAAGGCCTGCGGCCGTGGCAAGCACTGAAGCTCTATCGTCCGGCAGGTGGGTTTGGCGGCCGGATTGGACGCGGCGGCCCCCCGGGCCCTGGCGGCGGGCGCGGGGCAGGACCCGGCCGTGGACAGCGCGGCGGTGGCCAACCGCCTGCTGTGCCACAGGATGGAACCTTTGCCACTCTCGACACCAACATCTACGAGCCGCTGCTGGGTTGCACGATCGGCGAAGTGGGTGGCATCGCCTCGGGCATGCACATGTGCCAGGGCCGCGCACCAATGGTCGCCCCTCCCGGCCCGACAGCGGCTCGC
This sequence comes from uncultured Acidobacteriota bacterium, assembly GCA_963797625.1. Taxonomy (GTDB): domain Bacteria; phylum Acidobacteriota; class Vicinamibacteria; order Vicinamibacterales; family 2-12-FULL-66-21; genus DATBJJ01. The sequence goes on along the minus strand of CAWCQI010000038.1, from coordinate 107,480 downwards.
TATCGCCTGTTCGAGACGGTCCTACCCAAATCGCAGCAGTCAGCGGAAACGTCGCTCTTCGAAGGAATCGATGTATCGCTCGCCGGGTTGGCGCGCTACGCCGGTGAGCGTCCGCCGCCGGCGCTCACTGCGGCTCTTGCCACGATCGCATCGCGTGTCGACGCGGCCTCGCGCGCGCTCGAGAGCCGCGGCCCCGCGGCGACGCTGCCGGATCTCGTCAGCGCCCTGACGGCGCTGCGCGATCTCCAGGCCCAAACCGGAGCGATGGGATTGAGCGACAGCGGCAAGTACGAAATCGAGCCGCGACTGCGCTTGAAGGAACAACAGCTCCAGGATGCGATCGTGCTTGCTCAGGGTGTGAGGATCGACGCGACCGCCAGCGATGGACTCGTCGTGCCCGGTCAGCGCGTGAACGTCACAATCGCTGTCGGGAATCGTGGGGCCGGCGAACTCGGAGTGGCCAGGCTGACGATGCTCGGGTTCGACGGGCCGGGCAATTGCGCTCCGGGAGTGGCGACGGTCAGCGCGCCGTACTACTGCGAAGCGGAATTGACGGCGCCGAGCAACGCGCGGCTGACCGACGTGTATTGGCAGCGGCCAGAAAACGCCGGCCGCGCGACGTTCGATGAGGACGCTCCGTTCGGGCTGCCGTTCCGGCCGACTCCATTCCGGGCGCGCCTCGAGCTGGATATCGCGGGCACGCGCATCGTTCGCGAGCTTCCAGTGCAGTATCGCTACGAAGGCGCCGGGCTGGTCGGCGAAAAGCGCATGGAGCTGAACGTTGTTCCGGCGTTCGCGGTCACGGTGTCTCCGCAGATCGTCGTCGTTCCGAGGAAGCGTGCGGCCGGAACCGGAGCGGCCCCGGCACGCGAACTTCGCGTCACCGTCATCAACGGCGCGCCCGGGCCCGCGTCGGCGACCGTGCGCCTCAAAACGCCCGCCGGCTGGCGGGTGAGTCCAGAGGCTGCACCCATCAGCTTTACTCGCGAGGACGAGTCCACGACCACCCGATTCACCGTCGTGCCGGCAACCGGCGGGACCGCCTCTGGAGAGCATCAGATTTCGGCAGAAGTCGTTGCAAACACTGGCACTTCAGGCGAAAAGGCTTCCGCAGGGGGTCCGCCACCTATGGCGTGGGGTATCAGGTCATCGAGTATCCGCACATCCATCGGCGACACAAGATCGTTCCGGCGGTTGCCACGTTCGAGGTGATCGATGTGGCGATCCCGCCGGGGTTGACGGTCGGCTACATCATGGGGGTCGGCGACCAGGTGCCGGCCGCCCTTCAGCAACTCGGCGCCCGCGTGACGCTGATTGACAGCGACGAGATGGCCTGGGGCGATCTGTCCAGATACAACGCGATCGTCACCGGGGTTCGCGCGTACCAGAGGCGCGCGGATCTCCGGGCGAACAATCACCGGCTGCTGAAATATGTCGAGAATGGCGGCACCGCCATCGTTCAGTACAACCGCACGGAATTCAATCAGGCGCAGTACGGTCCGTACCCCGCGCGAACGAGCTCCGAGCGCATCACCGACGAGAACGCGCCAGTCAGGCTTCTGGTGCCGGCGCACCCGGCGTTCAACGTGCCCAACAAGCTGAACGAACGCGACTGGCAAGGCTGGGTCCAGGAAAGGGGCACCTACTTCCTGGAGCAGCCGCTCGATCCAAAGTATGTCGATCTTGTCGAGATGGAAGATCCCTTCGAGTACAACAAGGGTCCCAAACGGGGTTCGCTCGTCGAGGCTCGCTTTGGTAAAGGACGCTGGTTGTACGTGGGCCTGGGACTCTGGCGGCAGTTGCCGTCAGGCACCGAAGGAGCGTACCGGCTCTTCGCGAATCTGATCAGCCTCGGAAAAGTGCCGGCCAAACCTCAGCCAGTTGCCGTAGAGAGGTAGCGACATTCTGGTCCGGCTAAGCCGGACACTACGAATGTTGGACAGGACACTCGTAGGTCCGGCTTTAGCCGACTCACCGGACCGTGAAGCGCTCTTCGCGCAGCAGGGTTCCGTCACTGGCTCGAAGCTCAACCCTCCACTCGCCTGAGTTGACGGTCTGGCGGCTGAACGTTCGGTAGCCGCTTCCCGGGTTGGCGCGAATGATGAGCTCCACCGCCTGGCGCAGGCGGTCGCCCTGATACCACCGGTGCAGGATCTTCGCATTCGTCGGCGACTTGATGCGTGTGTAGAAGACAAGCCGGCCCGGAGCGACAGGACGGCTCGGAGGTTCGCAGCGCCAGTTGCCAGTGACCTGAAGATCCTTGCAAACGTTGGCGTCGACGACGATCAGCGCTGATTTCGACACACCTCCCGTGGCCCGCGCTGTCTTCGCGGGATCAGGCTGCCTTGCCACCGGAGTTTTGGGCGCTTCACTGGACTTCGGTTCGGCAGGACTCGTTTCGGCGGGCTTTGCGGCCTGTGTTTCGGGAGGCTTCGGCGACTCGGTCCTGGCCGGGCTCGCCGCCGGCGGCTGCGCGGCTGGCGGCTGCGCGCCGGAGCTGACGACCCCGGCGCATCGTTCGATCGAAACCACGGCGCCGCCAGCCAGGTCACGAGCAGGAAGCGCTGAGCAGCGCGCCGATAGCGAGCATGATGAGCGCGCGTGACGACGTCTTTTCGAGCGCTGGTTGCGCTTCCGCGTGGATAGCTGGCTCCGGCCGAACCGTCGCACGCGGTTCGAGGCGTGGTTTCTTCTCGATAGTTTTCGCCGGTGAGGGCGCCAGCACTGGCGGTGGTGAGGGCACGGGTGGCGGCACCGGTGCAGGTAGCGGTACCGGTACGACTACATCCAATCCCCTGGCGGCGCAGAAATCCTCGAGGTTCTTCCGGCTCGTGGCGACGAACGGATGATCCGGCTCGAGCGACGCCGTGGCGATATCGTACGCGCGACGAAAATAGCGCTCGGCCTCTGCCGGCTTCTCCGCCACCTCACAGACGACACCCAGATTGTTCAGCGTGTTCGCAAGATCAGGATGGAGCGGGCCGAGGCTGGCCTCCTGCAACCTGGCCGCCTCGCGGAGCAGCTGTTCGGCTGACGCGAAGTCGCCGCTCGCGGCAGCCTTCTCCGCCGATTCGAGGACGGAGCGAGGTTCGCGCTGGTCCGGCATGTTGTCTCCGACGGCACGCCTGTCGACGACCGTGCGCCCATTCTATGCCGATCGCTGATGCCCACGGGTCGCGGATTCCGTAGGATCACTGAGTTCTACAGGACGCGGATTCCGCGGATCGCGAGTTCTACGGGACGCGGATTCCGCGGATCGCTAGTTCTACGGGACGCGGATTCCGCGGATCACTAGTTCTACAGGACGCGGATTTCATGGCACTAGTTCGCGGACGCGGACTCGCGGAATTTTCACGAAGCGCGAGTTTCCGAGACGCGGATCTCTGGATCAGCTCATCAGGCGGCTCATCTGGATCGTCCCCGCCGCGGATCGTGATGCCGACGTTTGCGATAGTCGCCGCACTAAAATGCCGTTGGCCAGTACGGCGTTGCCGCAGGATCGATACGATAGAAAATCCGCGAGATCCGCGTCCCGTGAGCGATCCGCGAGATCTGCGTCCCGTGAAAGCTCCTCGAGATCCGCGTTCCGGTGCGAGCTCCGCGGGATCTGCGTCCCGTGGGCGATCCTGCGCGATCCGCGTCCCGTGAAAGATGAGCGATCTCCGCGCCCCGTGGGACATCCGCGCGATCAGCGTTCTCGACGCGTGAACACGGGCGTCTCCATCAACATCCAGGTGCCGGGATCGAGGGTGACGTCGGCTGGCTCTGAGTCGACGGGGAATGCGAAGCGTCCTTTGCGATCGGTCAGCTCGAGCCGCTCCACTCTCGGCGCGTCAGCGCCCGGCATCGAAATGCCAACTTCGAGCGGCAGTCGATATGGCTCGCCCGATTGCGCCTGCGTGAGCTCCACGACGAGCTGCTTCGCCGCTCGGTCGAAATGCCAGCTGCCGGCGAGCGCCGGCACGCCGCTGCGAGTCAGCCACTGCGCGAAGAACCAGGACAGATCTTTCCCGGAAGCCTGCTCCATCACGAGCCGAAGATCGTCGGTCGACGCGTTCTGGTTCTGATAGCGGCGGTAGTACTCGCGGATGCCGTCCCAGAAGCGTTCCGTGCCCAGCTGATAGCGCAGCATGTGCAGCGTCCAGCCACCCTTCTGGTAGACGAACTGATTGAGGACGCGCCGCATGTCGGACAGATTCCGGTGGATGACGGGCGTGTCCGGAGTTTTCTGCTCGAGCTGAAGTATCCGCTCGCGGCTGCTTCTGAGACCGCGCACGAAGGCGTCGCGACCCTCGAAGTGCTCCGTGTACAGCAGCGTGAAGTAGGTCGCGAAGCCCTCGCTCAGCCACACGTCGTCCCAATCACGTTCGGTGACGGCGTTCCCCCACCATTGATGGGCGACCTCGTGCACGACCGGCGCGTTGCCGGCGGCGACGCCCTTCTCTCCATAGAAGATCACGGTCGCGTGCTCGGTGCCGCCGCCGAGGCCGGCGGCCTGCACGTGGGCGAGCTTCTCGTAGGCGTACGGGCCGATCGTGCTCGCTGAAAAAGTCGAAGGCGCGGCGCCCGGTGAGATCGAACACGCGTTCGCCGGTGGCGGCGTCCTGCGGGAAGACCCAGACTTGCTGCGCCACACCCTTTGACGTTGCGTAGTGCCGCGCGCTGAAGCGCGCCATGCCCAGCGCATACAGCCAGGACGCGATCGGCACCGATTGCTTCCAGTGTGTCCGCCGCAGTCCACCCGCGAGGTCGGTCTCTTCAACGAGGAGACCGTTGGCCACGACCTGGTAGTGCGCGGGGGCCGTCACGATGAACTCGCCGGTCGCCTTGTCGTACGGGTGGTCGATCATCGGCAGCCAGTGTCGGGCGTTGTCGGGCCAGTTCTCGCTGAAGGCGGTGCGCTCGCCGTGGATGTTGTTCATAATCCGCAGCCCGCCTGCGGGGATGCCACGGTATGTCGTGGTGCACGAGACCTCGCCGCCGGCCGTCGCCGGCTGCGTGAGAGTGATCCTGAGACGGTTGCCGTCATGCGTAAACGGCGCCGGCTTTCCGTCGCACGTCACCGCGGACACAGTCATGCCGGTGGCGCCGCGTCGACTTGACCAGGTCGAGCGCGACTTCTTTTGGCTTGCTCTGTGACGAATCGCAGCCGAGCTGTACTGTCTCCAGCGATCTCGTCGTTTAGGTCAGTGATGAACAGTTGGAACGTGTAGTGAACCGCGTCGACGTCGGGCTGTCTGGGATACGTGTCCGCCGTCAGGTGGTGTGCGGTTGAGACACACAGCATCAAGCTCAAGCACAGGCGCGCCGTTGAGCACGAGGGCTGTGCATGACTGCTGAGTATACGAGTCAACTTTGACCCCATCAATTTCGAGCTGAACGGAAGTGCGCAATTGACAAGACCTGAGCATTTCCCTAAGCTCGAAATCGCCGGGGAGTAGGAGGAGTGTCTATGCGATCCCGGACCTCGCTCGTCCTCTCGACAACGCCCATATCAGTGGAGGAGCGATCCATGTCATTTCCGCATGCCAGACGACTTGGCATCCTGACACTCGTGTCAGCCGCGCTGCTGTGTGTGGCCACTCCATTGCGCGCCCAGGATGACCACGCGCTTGCCAGTCTTCTGCTGGACCTGCTCAGCGATCTGGTCTATATCAAACGCCCGACCCGACAACACGCCTGCGACGTCCTGTTTCGCATCAGCCGCACTTTATCCCAGGATGGCGCTGCAACTTGCACCGCGGGAATTGAACAAGGCGATCGGACTCAGCTCACGACGTTCCCGTTGCCGTCCTCATCCGGCGGGTTTGCATACACGACGGATCCGGCAACCGGTGAAATCCGCCTCGCGGCAGCCACGTTCGGGCCGGTCTACGCGGAACGCGCGCTGACTATCGGAAAGAGGCGATTCGACTTCGGCCTCGCGTTCCAGCCCACGAGCTTCGACTCCTTCGAGACCGCCGAACTGAGCGACGGCAGCATGCAGTTCATTCTCGAGCACAACAACTGCTGCCCAGGCAGCGCTGCTGGCAGTACAGACGTAGCCGACCGTGCCGACCGGCGACAGGACCGAACCCTTTCAACCCCGAGTTCGAGCGCGATCTGCTGCAGTCTCAGATTTCCCTCGACATCGAGGCGAATACCGCGGTGTTCTTCGCGAATTACGGCATCACAGATCGTTTCGATGTCGGCGCCGCCATTCCCATCGTCAGCGTGCAGATCGGCGGAAGCGTCACGTCCACGATCGTTCGCACCGCCACGCGCAGACAACCCGTGGCATCCACAGCTTCGACGGGGCCAGGATTGCGACGCTGACGGCCGCCGAAACACGTTCCGCCACCGGCCTGGGCGACGTACTGCTGCGCGCGAAGTACAACTTCGTGCGGCAGCGACGGCAATGCGCTCGCCGCCGCGATCGATCTTCGCCTGCCGACGGGCGACGAAGACAACCTGCTGGGAACCGGCGCGACGCAGACCAAGGTTCAGTTCATTGCGTCCGGCGAGTACGGCGTTTTCGCCCCTCACGCGAGCTTTGGTTACACGTTCTCCAACGGCGAAGTCAGCGATCTCACGGCGGATGTGAGATCGATACCGTCGAGCCTGCCCGACGTGCAGGCTCGATTCGATCATCCCGAGCCGCCGCCTTTTGATCGCGAGCGTGCCGGACGAAGTCAACTACAACTTCGGGTTCAGCGCGGCGGCACATCCGCGGCTGACGCTCGGATTCGACTTCATCGGGCGAACGATTCGCGACGTCTTTCGTTTCGATATCGGCGATCGGTCGTTTCCGAATCGTGGTCCCGGCGCCGCTACCGACGGAGGCGCCTTCCCGTCGAACGACGAGTTCCTCGTCAGGGGCGACCCGGAGACCGGCACGCGCCAGAACCTCAACCTGCTCCTGGGCGTCGTTGGCGGCAAGGTCAATATCGGGCGCGGGTGTGCTCGTCAATGCGGGCGTGCTCTTCCCCTTGACTAACAGCGGGTTGCAGCCAAAAGTCACGCCGTACTTCAGTTTCGAGTACGTCTTCTAGACACTGATTCGCGGGGGCCGGCCGGTTCTAGCCGGCTCCCGCTCGACTATTCGAGGAGGATCCAGACGTCGCCTTTTCGTTGGACCCGCCACGTGAACCTCGAGGCGCGGGGGGATTCGCACCTGGCATCGCGCCCTTCTTATAGGTGTTCCTATACTGAGTGGTTAAGGTCACGCTGGCGGTCTGCCGATCGGGACTCAGCACGATGCGGATGTCCGAAATAGTCAGCTGCGTTGAGCTCAGATCCCTGGGGAAATCATTGAAGGACGGCTTGAATCGCCGCACGCGTCGGACGTCCATGCTGTTGTAAGCCTCCACATAGTCGTCCAGCAGTTTACGGATAGCGAGCTCATCGACCGCGCGGGGATCCGGTCCGGCCGTCTTGGCTTTCGCGGCAGCAGTCCTGTACAGGTCCGCGGCCGCGCCGAATTCAATAACGATTGACTCCGCGTTCTGCGGTCCAGCGGTACGACTCGAGTTGCGTGCTGTCTGAAGGCGCTCGTTGCCATCGGCGTACTCGGGCCGGTCTTTCGCTCCCGCAGCATCCGCCGCCTTTCTCGCGTTAGTAGCTTCGTCTTCGGCGGTGCGATAGAGCTGCACAATCGTTCCAGTGAGTTCGGAATTCTTCGGATTGTCTTTGAGGCCCTCGACAAGGGCGCGAGCCGCCCCAGTGAGATTGCCCTGAGCGATGAGGCCCTTGGCGTTGTTCACGATAGGCCCGACGCCGACAGGAGGGGGAGGTGGGGGCGGCGCTACAACTACGGCGTCCCTGTACATTTTCTCAGCCGTTGAATATTCGCGAACGGCTGCCTCAGCATCCGCGGGGCGACCTGAGCGTCTGTAGCCGACCGCCGACGCCAAGGTGTGAGGTGGCGTCGATGTACCTCGGATCGGTCCGAAGCGCCGGCTGAATCCGCGGACCGTTTCGCCGCCTCCGCTGCGCCTTCGGCGGTTTCAAGAATCTCCTGCAGGGTCTTCTGGAAGTCTGCGTTGCCAGGAATTTCTTCGAGACCCACGGCGATGGCGCGGGCCGCTCCAAGGAGATTGCCCTGTCGCATCACTGCCAGCGCATTCCTGGTCACGGCGGTCTCGTACAGGTCTGCCGCAGCCAGGTAGTCGCGAATGGCCGACTGAGCGTCCTCGGCGCTGCCCGAACGAGGAACGCTGGCTGCAGAACTCAGGCGCGCTGCGGCGTCGCTGTACTCGGGCCGGCTCGAAGCGCCCGACTTGTCCGCCGCCCGTTTCGTGGCGTTCGCGGCGGCTTCAGCTCCGCTGAGAACCTCCTGAAGCGTCTTCCGGAGGTCAGCGTGGCCGGGCGCGGCAGCCAAACCGGTGGTCACGGCACGTGCCGCGCCGTTCAGGTTGCCTTGCTTGAACATTGCCAGGGCGTATGAGTTCACAGAGTCGAAGTACTTTTGCGCGGCAGTTACGTACTGTTCGACAGCTGACGCTTTGTCTTCGGATCGATCCGAGGCTCCAGCGCTGACTGCAGACTTGATTTGCGCGTTGCCGTCGGCGTACTCGGGCTGGCCGGAAGCGCCCGAGGATGTTGCAACGCGCTTCGCTCCGGCGGCGAAATCTCTGGCAGCAACGAGAGCCTGTTGAAGAGTTCCCAGCAGGTCGGTGTTTCCTGGAGCGCGTTTGAGCGCCTCCACGATCACCCGTGCGGCTTGAGGATAACTGCGCTGTTTGATCAGCGCTGTCGCATTGTCCACAACTGGAGCGGCATCAAACGTAGCCGGAATCGCCTTCCTGTACAACTCTGCTGCGCTGGTGTACTCGCGAACGGCCGGCTCGACGTCTTCGGAACGGCCCGAACGTCTCGCGGTGGCTGCCGACTGAAGGTGCTTGGTGGCCTCGCCGTATTCGCGCTGACTCTGAGCGCCAGAAGAATCGGCATTCGTCTTGGCGGCATTCGCCCCGTTTTCGGCGGCGCCGAGAATATCCTCACGAGTCTTGAGGACGTCGGGGTTCTCCGGCGCGGCGGTCAGGGCCGGGACGATGGCGCGTGCGGCTGCGACGAGATCACCAGTGCCGAGATGCCGTCTGGCATCGACCACCATCGGACCGACGTCAACACCTTTCGTCGGTGGCGTGACGGACACTGGGCTACCCGTCGGAGACGGATTGCCCGTCGTCGCGGGTGCCGCCGTCTGGAGTCGACTCGACACTCTGTGGGGCATCGGCGGGGCCCCTCCACACGCCGACCGCCACAGCGGCCGCCAGCACGAGGCCGCCAGTAATCCTGAACGTGTTCGAGTAGATCGCCTTCGTCCGGAGCCAGACCGTCGCCGATGAAAGCGTGGGCCACAGCGAGAATCCCTTGACCGGGTGCTTCGCTTCTTCCTCGATTGCGTGCTGAACCTCGGCGCGAAGCGACAGCGCCGCCGGATACTGACTGTCGCGCGCCAGGACTTCGTCGATGAGTCCGAGAGCGGCCGTGTAGTCGCGCCGGCGTAGCCGCTTGGCGGCTCGAGCCAGCGTCTTGTCCATTTCCTGACGCGCGATTTCTGCCTGTCGACGCGCCTCTTCCGCGGCGCGCTGCGCTTTGAGCCCGTCCGCGGCGGCCGTCGCGAGTTGCTCCAACCCCGCCACGCCAGGCGCGAGCGCCCGCAGTTGCTCGACCGCTTCCAATGCCTCCTGGAACCGCTGCTGATTGACGGCCGCCTGCGCCGCGGCCATCAAGCGCGCCACGCGCTCCTCGCGGGCAGCGCGTTCGGCTTCGATCCTGGCTCGCGCTTCCTGTTCCTCTCGGACGCGCCGGATTTCCTCGGCCTGTGCCTTCAAGCGCCCGAATGGCTGCCGATACCCTGTCGTGAGCGGGCTTGAACTTGCTCAGATCCGCGATGGCGCGCTGATGGTTGCCGCGCGCGAAATCTTCCTGAGCCTGCTCGACGGCCGCGCGCGCCAGTCGGTCGAGTTCTTCCTTCCGACGCACGCCTTGCAGCCGCTCGCGCAGCGCGCGGAACTCTGCCGTCGACTGGAAGCGACCTTCGGCCGCATCGAGCTCGGTGCCCGCGAGGTCGAGCTCGTTGCGCGTCAAGTGTTCTTCGATCGTCTGCTGCGCCGCCGCGATCTCGCTGCGCCGCTGCTCGGCTTTGAGCGCGTCGAGATCCGCCTGCCGCTTGTCCAGCAAACGCCCCGCTTTGGCGTTGCCGGGATCCCGCCTGAGGACGTCGTTGAGGATTTCAATCGCGGTGTCGTGGGTCGGAGCCGCCTCGGCCGTGGCGATCATGTCTTCGATCTGCCGTTGCCGCTCCCGTTCCTGGGCCGCCTTCCGCTCGGCCTCCTTCTGCCCCTCGATCGCCTTCTGGATCTGCTCATGCAGGAGCTTGGCAGCCGGGTGATTGGGATCCAGCCCGAGAAGGACGTCGGTGATGACGATCGCCTTGGTCAGGTGACCTTTCGTCAGGTGCCGAGACGCCTCGTTCAGATGGTTGTCGATTTCCTGACGCTTCTTGGCCTCGGCTTCGAGCGCCGCCTTGCCGGCTTCGGCGCTTGAAACGAGCTCCGATATGCCAGGGGCCTTGGCGTCGAGGGCGGACGCCTGACGAAGCGTCTCGAGCGCCTCGTCGAATCGCTGCTGGCCGATGGCCTTGCGCGCCGATTCGAGATGCTGCGCGATCTCGTCGGCCCGCGCCCGCTTCTCGGCCTCGGCCTTGAGGCGGATCGCTTCCTCCGCGTCGCGGCGGCGCTTGTCGTGGAGTTGCGCGAGACGCTCGCGGAGCGGCGCAAAGACCTCGGCTGGCGCGCCCAGCGCGTCTGCGCTGGCGAGCGCATGTTCCGCGTCCTCGAGCTCGCCACGTTCGAGGTGTCGGGCGATTCGTTCTTGAACCGTGGCGATGCTGCGTGCCCGTCGCTCTGCGGCCTCGGCCTCGGCGCGCAGCCGGTGCCGTTCCTCGAGTAGTTCCTTGACTTCGGCGTGCTCCGGATCGAGCCCGAGCGCCTCATCAAGCAGCGCGATTGCCTCGGCGTCCGAATCGGTGGCGTTGGCGCGCGCGATGAGCGTTCCGATCTTCTGACGAAGCTCGCGGATCCGGCGCTCGGCTTCTTCGAGTCGAGTTCGTTCCTCAATCCGCTGCTGGAGCGTCGCCACAAGTTTGAGCGCGCCCGCGTGCTGCGGTTCAATCTCGAGCGCCTTGTCGAGTCGTTCCCTTACATCGTCCAACGCGCCGCGGGTCAGCGCAGCCTCGGCCGCGACCAGCTGCTCCGCGACTGCCGCCGCTCGCGCGGCGCGCTCCGCCTGTACGCGCTCAGCCTCGACACGCGCCGCCTCGACGCGCGCCGCCTCGACTCGCGCCGCTTCGACCCGCGCCGCTTCGATCCGCTCCGCCTCGACCCGCGCCGCTTCGACCCGCGCCGCTTCGACCCGCGCTGCCTCGACGCGCGCCGCTTCGACCCGCGCCGCTTCGACCCGTTCCGCTTCGACACGCGCTGCCTCGATCCGCGCCGCCTCGACGCGCGCCGCTTCGAGCGCCGCTTTGACCTGCGCCGCCTCGACACGCGCCGTTTCTCCGCGTTCGACCTCTTTCTTCTTCTCGATTTCTATTTCGCGAGCGATCGTCTCGGGCTGCACCGGCCTTCCGCCGAGCTCGAAGGCCTTCAGCATCTCAACCGCTGCCGCCGCCACTCGGCGGCTGTCGTCCTCCGCGAGCCGCTTCAGCACCTCCCGGGCCGCGTTCGAGCGTCCCGCATGTCGCCCGCGAAGGATAATGTCGAGCTCTCGGACCGCCTCCAGGCGGACGCTTGGCAGCGTGCTGCGCACCGCCTCCTCGATTTCGGGCGGGAGCTTTGTCCGGCTCGCGGCGGCGTTGTGCGCGATGACGATCTCGCCCTGCTGTCCGAACGCCCACTTGCCAGGTGTCTGTTTCGGCGTGTCGTTGAGGACGTGTTCGTAGACGTAGTCGTAGAGCTCGTCGATCGTGATCAGCCCGTCTTCGTCACGATCGGCGGCCCCGGTGCGCAGCCCTTCGATCATGTAGTGCGTAAACAGTGAGTTCTCGACCTCGCCGAGAACCTGATCGCCTTCCCACGCGTACTGTGTCGAATCGGTCGCGGTGAGGACGACGCGCCCGCGCCCCGTGCCTTCGAAGGCCGTGGCCGTCCCGACCGTTGCGCCCTGTGCCGCCTTGGCGCCATAGCCGAACGCGCCACTGTGACAGCAGTCGAGGACGAGCACCAGGCGCTTCGATGCGCTGCGATCCATCCGCGTCGTCACATACGAGGCCTCGATGGCCGTGCCGGCGAGGATCGCGCGTTCCGTGTCCCGGACTGCCAGATAGAGATGGCCCTGCTCGTCTCGTACGCCGTGGCCGGAGAAATAGAGCATCAGGAGATCGTCGCGATGCTTGGCATCGAAGAATCGCGCGATCGCCCTGCGGACGGTCGCGAGGCCTTCGTTCAGGAGGGGAACGACTTCGTCGAAGGCGCCGATGCCGGGGGTGCTGAGGACTTCCGCCAGCGCGCGGACGTCGACGTCCGGCGCGGCAAGCCGAGCGAGGCCCGCGTCGTCGGTACTGACTGTTCCCGATGATGAGCGCGAGCTTGCGCGCCATGACGACCCAGGGTCTATTGCGGACGTGGCGTGGCTGACGGTGGTGTGAGCGTGTCGGTCATCTTCTGGATGAGCTCCTGCACCGCCTCTTCAGACGCGCCTTCCGGATATTCGATGTCGACCGAACGATCGCCAACGCTGGCTTTGATCTTCACGGTGCGGTCCTTGCCGCGGAGTGACCAGGCCTGAAGAAATTCGATGAGTTTTGGCAGCAGCTGCGGGACGACGGCGACCGCGAGCGCGCCGATCGTCATCGCTTCCATAGACTTGCTGCCCGCAGGCGCGCTGCCGGCCGTCTGGAGTGTGACGGCCTCGACGCCGAAGTCCTGGATCTCGGTGCGCAGTTGTCGTGTCAGCGCGTCGACGTCTTCGGCGAGGGCATCCTTGCCAGCATCGACGACAATCGTGAAGCTCGTGGCGCGTGGATCGCCGGGCATCGATCGGTCTCCTTGCTCCAGATTAGACGCAGCCGACGGGCGCGAAATCTAACGATTTTTCGCCGATTTTAGCACGCCCAACAAATCAGATATGGCTGAGTCAGCCGGATTAATTTCCGCGCTTGCAGGCAGAAAGCGCGTAGCGCGCCGGGCACCGGCCGTCTGACTGATCAACGCATCGGTCGCGAGAATCGAACAGCGTGTGTGCGGGTCGTGTGCGGGGGAGTGTGAGTTTGGAAAGTACGGAGAAGTTCAGAGCAGTTCGGAGAAGAGCTTCATCTCATCTCCGCGGTGAATCCGTTGCCTCCGTCCACTCCACAGGCCTGGAGCGTTTGCTCACTTCTCGATGAGAATCTTGTCGCTCAGGAGCGCATCGAGGGTCGTGTTCAGCTCGCTGGCATTTGCCGCCGACAGCACCAGACCGCCGGCGTCTCGGACGCGGCTGAAACGATTGGCCTCGATGTCGAATGCCACGAAGTAGATCGATGGGCGTTCGGCGTCGGGCCGCTTGCCGATCGCGAGCGCGACCCGATCGGGCGCTACGCCATCAGTATTCTCACCATCGGTGACGACCAGGAGATGGCGGCGAGTGAGGCCCGTTTCGTCGAGCGCGCGCTTGGCGGTGATCATGGCCTGCCCGATCGGCGTGCCGCCGTCGGCATCGAGTCGAGCGATGGCCGCGGCGGCGCGTTCGCGATCCGGTGGGCCCATCGCGACGACGGGCCGGCAGTCGGGCTCGCCACGGCGGCGGCTGAACTCGTACACGCCAAGGAGGACAGGCTCGTCCTGGTGACCGCGCGCGTAGCTGACGAATTGATCGACGAGATCGAGCGCCGCGCGGCGCGCGATCTCTATCTTCGGCTCCTTCTGTCCATCACGTCCCGCGACCTTCTCATCCATGCTGCCCGACACGTCGATGGCGATGGCCGCGGCGAGACCGTCTTTGGGCTCGACGGTCTTGCCCGGCCTGAGCTCCTCATCGAGCTCGAGCGCGGCCCGCGCCGCTCGTTCGTCCGATCGCGGCTGCTGTTGGGGATCGCGCTGCGCCGCCTTGAAGACGACGATCAGCGCGATCAGGCCGAGGATGAGCCAGGTGTTGCCGCGGCTCACGCAGGGGTGCCTTTCACGACGCCGTCCTTGACGGCGATCCGGCGCGCCACGGCCGCGCCCGAGTTGAGCGCGCCTTCCATGTAGCCCATGAAGGCGTAGCTCGTGTACTCACCGGCAAAGTGCAGGCGGCCGAGCCCTTGCCTGAACGTCGGCCCCTGTGTCGTGACCTGGCCGGGAGCGGGGAAGGAGTACGACGCTTTGACCCACGGATCGGACGGCCAGTCCATGAAGCGCGCGCGCACGAAGCTCGGACGAATGCCTTTGTAGACCTTCTGCAGTTCAGCGAGATAGTTCTCCGTGCGCGCGGTGGGCGTCCACTCGCGGCAGGTGTCGGCCGCGGTCCCGCCCGAGAAGCAGACCAGCGCCTCGCCGGGGCCGCGCTGCCCGTCGGTGCCGTGCCAGGTTGCCGAGATCGGACCGTCGGTCATCATCTCGGGGCCGAGCTCAGCGCGCCGCCAGAAAGGTCCGTTGACCGCCATCAGGAATTTGACGTTGGTGCCCATCTGCGGCACCAGCCCAGTCGGCAGCGCTGGATCGATGGCGATGCGATTCCAGACCGGCGGCGGCGCCGTCAGCACGACATGGTCGCCTTCGAGCACCTTCCCATTGGCGAGCGTGACTCGAACGCCGCTATCGGTGACGGCGATGGAGCGAACGATCGTCCGCGTCAGCACCTTTGCGGGGCCGATCGCGTCGACGAACTTGCGCGCGAGTTGCTGGTTGCCGCCCTGGCAGCGATAGACCTCTGATTCGGTCCAGTACTTGTCGAGGCCGCCGCCCTTGACCATCGCGAGGTTGCCGAGATAGCTCTGCCACTGGGTGACCATGCCGTTGTCGGCCATCATCATCGTGTGCAGGCCGGTCTTGCAGAGAGGCGACGCGCCGAGGTCGTTGATCCACGACGCCAGTGTTCGCTTGTCGAGCGCTTCGGCGTTGGCCGCTTTCCATGGCTCGTCGGCGTCGACCTTGGCGGCGTCGGTGACGATCGTATTGAACGCCTTCTCCATCTCCTCCCAGAGCGCGTCGGATTCGTCCGAGGTCAGGCGCTTCCCGCCGAGCACGATCGGCGCCTCCAGATCCTCTTCGCTGACATCGAGGAACTTGAGCCCGAACTGTTTGGCGTAGCCGACCCACGCGGGATGATTGGAGCCAATCAGCTCGCCGCCGCCCTCGACGTTCTTTCCCGCCACGAGATCGGAGAAGCTGATGACGCGCCCGCCGACGCGGTTGCGCGCTTCGGCGACGGTGACGTCATACCCGGCCTTCGACAACTCGTAGGCCGCGGCCAGACCGCTGAACCCGCCGCCAATGACGACGACCCGGCCAGCCGCCGCGCGCGGCAGCGCCATGAGGCCGTCGCTCATCAACAACGCCGCCGCAGCGCCGAGCGACCGCTGGAGCATTTCGCGCCGCGTGATGCCGTCGGGCTTACCGTGTCGTCGATAGAGCTGGGTGTAGAGAGTGGGCATGTATTGTCTCGTTGTCGTCAGGGGTCAGGGATCAGGGATCCAGGAATCGGGGATCAGACCAGGCTTCATCCCAATCATTCGACTAGGATCGGAATGCTCTTCTGAGCCCCGAGCCCTGACCCCTGAGCCCCGAATCACATCACTCAATCGTGAACCACTGCACCTCAACGCGGCGATTCTGATCCGAGCTGGGTCCGGCCGGCTCTTCCCAGCCGCGGCCGACGGTTTCGATCCGCTTGACGTCGATGCTGTACTTCTCGACCAGCAGTTTGCGAATCTCGCCGGCCCGGTCCTTGCTGAGCGACATCGCGCGCAGCGCCATCGAACGGACGTAGGCCTCGCCGCCCTTTTTGCGGAACTCGTCGACCATGGCGTTGTCGACGTGGCCGCGCAGCAGCAATGTCGAGCCGGGGCTCACCTGCAGCAGCTTTTTGATCGCCTCGAGGTTCTTGACGTTCTCCTGGTTCGACATGTCGAGCGTCGCTGAGTTCGCTTCGAACAGGAACCGGATGTCCTTGCTGAGGAGCGGATCGGACTCGAGCGAGGCGCCGCCGCCGGAGCGGATTGGCGCGATCGCCACTTTCTGATCCTTGAAGATGCCGCTCTTTTCGATCGTTTGCAGCGCCGCCAGGCTGGCGAACCGGCTCGCGTCGGGCGGATCCTTGATGAGATCGCTGCCGTAGGCGAGCACTGCCGACTGGTAGATGCTCTCGAAGCTGCCGGCTGCGTCGATCGCGCCCGAGAAGAACGCGACGTTCTCCGGCAGGTTCGACAGGTGGACGTTCGCGAGCTCACCCTTGGTATCGTCGCGGCTCCACTTGAACGACCGGCCGATCACGTCGAGGTACTGGTCGGGCCGATCGCGCACCATCCGGTTACCCTCGAGCAGGCCCTGCACCAGCCCCTCGACGATCTTCGGCTGCTCCTGCGCGAAGCCGCGGTGCACGATCAGCACGTCGGCGATGATGAGCAGGTTGCGGTTGGTGACGAGCACGTGCGCCTGGCCGCCGCTGCCGTCGACGACCTCCGAGACTTTCGGCTCCCAGGTGACGCAGCCGGCGAGCCGGTTCTTCCCCGACTTCATCTCCTTGAGAAAGAGATCGCCAGCGCCGAACCCGTCCTCTGTGTAGACGATATTCAGCCGGTCAGGATGCGGGGTCGCGTCGAGGCTCCCCAGCGTGTTGATGGGCAGACCTGCTTCCTGCGCGAGGTAGCGGATGAAGAAGTCAACCTCGGTGAACTGCGCCGTCGCGATCGTCTTGCCTTTCAGCTGGTTGATCCGCTTGATGTCGCTCCGGACCACGATCCCGTCGGCGCCGCGCGAGAACCCAATCTGCGCCGGCACCACGGCATGCAGCTGCTTGCCGTAGGCAGCGAGCACGTCGACCGTCGTTACCGAGGCGGCCATCTTGCCTTCGTTGAATTCCGACCACGACTCGTCCTCGCTGATCGTCAATCGGACCTTGAACCCGTGGTTCTTGAAGAACAGCGAGTTCTCGGTCGGTTCCAGCCCGCCGTTGGCCGCGATCAGCCCGGCATAGCCGGCGTATTCACTGATCTCGATCGGGACGATGTTGTCCTTGAACTGAAAAGCGCCCGGAGGCGAGAGTTTGGGGACTTCGACTTTGACCTCCGACACTTCAGTCGAACTCGTGCCTTCGGCGGTCCCGGCCGGGGCGCCGGGCGCGCTGCCCGATCGACCCCGGATCATGTAGACCCCCAGGCCGATCAGGCCCAGGACGAGCACGATCGAGATCAACTTGCCGAGGATCGTGAAGCGGGGCTGGCCGTTCATCGCTCTGGTCCGATCTCCTTCGTTGTCGCCGGCTGTTCGGTTGCCGGCGTCGCTTGAATGCCCTGCGAGGCAAGGAACTCCGCGAGGGCGACCTGCTCGAGCGCCTTGCGCTCGTTCTCCTTCTCGGTCACGGCCTCAATGTCGACCATGTCCTTGGCGAGGCGCGCCTTGCCAGCCGAGACTTCGTAGCGCTTCGCCAGCACCTCTTCGACGGTCTTCATCGTATCGCCCAGGTCGCCGACCTTGAACGCGACGCTCGAGAGCGCCGAAGCGGCCTCGGCCTGCGCTTCCTTGATCTTGACCTGCGACAGCTGCTTTTCGAGGCGGTGCACCTTGTCCTCGAACTCTCGCTGCGCGAGCTTCGCCTGGCGAAGATTGGCCTGATAGGCCTCCTCGGTTTCCTTGAGCTCGCTGGAGTCGACGGTGAGATCTGCCTTGAGCTCCTGCAGCTCGCGCGCGAGCGAGCCGGCCAGCTCCATGTTGCCCGCGCGGTGATTGGCCAGGATACGGCGCTCGAGGTCCTGCGCCTTGACCGCCTTGCCGTTCACCTGGACTTTGAGTCGCTCGGCGACGCCAGCCATCTTGGCGAGTGCCAGGTTGTACTGCGTCATCTTGGTCCGGAACTCCTGCCGCGCCGCCTCCATCAGGGCTTCCGGGTTGGCCTCTTCGATGCCGCTGATGAACAGTCCGAAGAACCCGCGAAACAGCCGTCCGATGCGAGCAAACATCGTGTGTGTCTCCTTGTGGGGGCCATTGTAGGCTGAATGGCTCAGGGCTCAGGCTCTTGGCTCTAGGCTCTAGGCTTTGGCAAAACCTTCGAGTACGTCTTCGACGAACTTGCTAAAGCCTAGAGCCCTGAAGCCTAGAGCCGTCCGCTCCTACACGAACCGCCTCAATTCATCGATTCGCTCTTCCAGCTCCTCTGGCGTCAGGTCACGGAACCGCTGCGGAAGAAAGCGCACGTCCTGTACACTCCTTCACCGCCACGAGGTCCATGTACTCCAGTTTCCTCGTATGCGGGTTCGGCCGCACCTCACGCAGGAGCTCCGCCAGCACGTCCTTGACGGGGCGCTTGGGCTCGGGACTTAATTCATGGGTTCGTAATGCTCTGACGAGGACACCCTCCAGCTCGTTCCCCCCGAGGCGGAGGTCATCGGCAAACGGTGGTAGATCCCCGGCAGCCAGCGGAAACTTCAGCTTTCTGGCAATCGCGAGGAGCAGCGCTTCGCGTTCGGCGGGCGTTTCCGGCGGAAAGAGGGGAATGTGCACGTCCAGTCGCCCCTGCCGTTTGAGGTCGACCTCGAGCAAGTCCGGCCGTGACGTCGCAAAGACCCAGATGATCCGGCCGCGGTTGCGGGTGTCTGACATCTCCTTGGCGAGCATGGAGTAGACGCGGCCCGACAGCCCGCTGTCGCCGTCCCCGCCTTCGCGTTTGCCAGCGGCCTGGTCAGCTTCGTCGACAAACACCACGACCTGTCCGAGCGCGCGCAGGATCGCGAAAATCTTCTCCAGATTCGACTCGGTCGCACCGACCCAGCGATCGCGGAAGTTCTTGAAGACGACGCAGGGAATCCCGAGCTCGCCGGCCCAGCATTGGACGAGAAAGGTCTTGCCCGTGCCGATCCGCCCGCAGATCAAGTACCCCATCGGCAGCGCCCGCAGCGCTCCCTTCTTCAGCAGCTCCGTGTCTTCGCGCAACCACGCCTTGACGGGTTCCATGCCGGCGACGTGATCCATCGTGAACGGGGATTCCACGAAGTCGAGCAGCCCCTGACATTCGCGTTCGATGAGCTCCTTCTTGATCTGGCCGAGCCAGGCGGAGGTAATCCGCTTGTCGTTCCCCAGCGCCAGCGCGATCGCCGTCCGCGCGCCGACGCGGCTGAGCCCGGTCAACCGCGCCGCCAGCGTCTCGATTGGCACGTCGCACTTTGCCATCAGATCAGGAAACTGCGTCGTCGAAAGCGCGGTCAGATACGCCAGCATGTCGGTTTCGTTGGGCAGTGGGAGATGCAGGGCCGCCGCGTGCGGATTCTCGACGACGAGCGCGTTGAGATCGTGCAGCCCCTCGCTGAGGAGCACGGTGACGATGTTGGATTGGACGACGGCGGGGTCGTTGGCCCAGCCGAGGACCTTGACCGTATTGGCGGCGAACGGCCCGCCGAGCTGCAAGGCGTCGCCTCGGGGCACCACGAACTCGGCGAACTCGATGATCACGGCGATTCGCTTCGGCTTGCCGCCAGCGCCGCCGGGAAGCGCCTGCAGGTTGAGGGTGCGCAGGAGATACCGATCGATGAGCTCGAGCGCCGAACCCGGTTCGCGCATCAGCGTCTGGGTCGCGGCTTCGCGCCCGAGCGCGTTCTGAAGCCAGTCGCCCCAGTCCTCGCCACCACGCGTAGCGCGTACGCCGCGGCTGCGGTCGTAGCGCAGCACGACGTCGTAGCTCGCGAACATGACCTGCTCGAGAAAGGCCGGGACCGAGAGCAGCTTGCCGCCGTGTGGCACGACATCGAAGACGCTGCCGTGCAGCAGGAACTGCGCGGCCGAACCGGACCTGAACAGGTCGCGCATCTCGGCGGCCCAGGCCGGGAGGTTGTTAGTGTCGGTCATTTGTCTCCAGATATTCGAGCGCTTGTCATCGTCACGACCGCCATTCGACTGGACGAAAGCACGCTTCACCGCTGAGACGCGCGGAGCGCGCAGAGAGAAACCAATAAGGACTCTGCGTTCTCAGCGTCCTCTGCGGTGAGAAGCTCTCGGACAGTCGCTGTGATCCGTGTGATCCGCGTCTCGTGATCACTGACTCTCCCTCGCGCGCGCGTCTGGCGCGAGCGGCGGTGGATCGGTGAGCAGATCTTCCATCGCGCCGTAGACCTGCTGCTGATCGCGTATCCACTGGCCGGTGGTACCGAGCGTCGCCGTGATCTCGTCGATGCGCTGCGAGAGGAGTTCCGGGTCGGTCGAAAGCGCGGCCTGCTCGCGGATCAACTCGACCTGCTGCTGGATTCGTTCGAGCTCGGCGTCGATGTAGGTGAGCTTTCGTTCCGCGTCGGTGCGCTGGAGAAGTCGCTGCTTGAGAATGTCGAGCTGCCCACCGAGGCTCCGGCGCAGCTCCTCGGTCAGCGACGCGTCCGACTGCTGGCGCTCGAGCGCCGAGACGTCGCTTGCGCAGGTCCGCGCCGTCGCCCGATTCACCAATGACCTGCTGGATGGTGCGCCGCGCCACGAGCAGACGCAGGAACATCCAGGACAAGCGTCCAAGCCCGTCGGCTTGAGATTCGAGACCACCGGGCACGGTGGCCGGGCTCGCGCCGTGCAGCTGCAGATCGATGATCGAGCGGCACCGCTGCGACAAGAGATCGTAGATGCGGCGATCGCCCGCATCGAGTCGCCCGACGAGAGCCTGGATGCGCTGGTTCCAATCGGCGGTGGCCTCGACGAGGGGAACGGCGGCGACGAGCCGCTGGAAGCGCTCGTTGGTCGCGAGCGCGAGCAGGTATCCGAGCTCCAGCCCGGCGCCAAGCACCCAGAAACCGGGCTCCATCATGCCCAGGAGTCCGAACGCGCCGAGGCCTATCCAGTTGGGCGCGACGAACATGCCGAGCGGCCGCGCGTTGAACGCCGCCTTGATGTAGTCGAAGAAGCCGGGCTTGGCGGCCATCGATGTCGGTATTTTATGCTACGTTTTTTGTCCGGGGGGCTTTGCCCCCGCGGAACCCCCCTACACGCTCTCTCGCTCGCTGCTTCGCCACGCTCGCTCCGTTCGCGTGGCTCACTCGCTTCGCTCGCTCGCGCGTTGTCACGAGCCCTCTGCCTCCAACGGAGGGCTCGGACGCAGGCGGGCCGCCAGGCCGCGGATGAGGGTGAGCAGCATGTCGATGGCGACGGCATTGTGCCCGCCCTGCGGAACGATGATGTCCGCATATCGCTTGCTCGGCTCGACGAAGTCCAGGTGCATCGGTTTGACGGTACTCAAGTACTGATCGATCACGGACTGGACGGTGCGACCCCGTTCGGCGATGTCGCGCTGCAGCCGGCGGATGAAGCGCGTGTCGGCATCCGTGTCCACGAATACTTTGACGTCCATCAGCCGCCGCAGTTCAGCGTCGGTGAAGATCAGGATGCCCTCGACGATGATGGCGCGCCGCGGATCGGCTTTCTCGCGGACCGACTTACGGGCAAAGCGCGCGAAGTCGTAGACCGGGAGCTCGACCGGCCGGTTGGCCCGGAGCTCGTGCAGGTCGCGGACGAGGAGGTCCGTCTCGAGCGAGTCCGGATGATCGTAGTTGAGCGCGGCACGCTCCTCGAGCCGCAGATCGTTGCGGTCACGGTAGTACCGATCGTGCTCGAGGACGATGACCTGCTCTGGACCGAGGCTGTCGACGATGTGACGGACGACGGTCGTCTTGCCAGAGCCGGATCCGCCCGCCACGCCGATGACGATCGGTTCCGACTTGTCCGGCGGTGTGGCCGTCCAATCGGCGCCTGGCATGCTCACGACCTGACACTCTTTTTCACGGTTTTTCACACGGCCGGCAAGCCGCCTGCGGCGTCCGATGAGTGAGAGCTTACCAGCGACGGTGGCTCCGTGTAAGATGAGTGAACCCCAGCTACAAGTGAATCGGTGCCCGGCGGAGCTCCGCCGGCACGAGGACGAGGAACAGTGGAGATTCTTTTCTTCGCGCTGATCCTGCTCGTCATCCCCTTCGTTCTGCCGATTGCAGCCTGGGTGTCGGCGCGCAGGACGGCGCGACGGCTGGAAACGCTCCTGCGCGTGGTCGAGTCGCAGGAGAAGGAGATCGACGAGCTTCGCTCGCGCGTGACCCAACTGTCGCGCGAGGCGGCGCCATCTCCGTCGCCCGCCTCGCCGCCTGCTGCGGCCGCGCGGCCTGAGCCAACACGGCCCGCAGCGCCAGTCGTGCCGCCACGAGTCGTGCCGCCAGCGCCGGTGCCGCCCGCGGCCGACAGGCCGGTCCCGCCGCCGGCGCCACTGACCGTTCCAGAACCGCGCGTCGCGGAGCGTCCGCTCCCCACGGCGCCACCGCCCGCGTCGCCGACGCCGCCACGGCCCGTCCAGGCTCCACCGGCGGCCGGTCCGGCGCCGTCCGCGACGCCGGCGCGGCCACCGTCGCCTCCACTGGTGCCTCGGCCTCCCGCTCCGCCGCCTCCTCCTCCAACTCCGCCCAGCCGGCCGGCCGCGCCGGCGTTCGACTGGGAGAGTCTCATCGGCGTGAAGTTGTTCGCGGCGATCGCGGGCATCGCGCTGGTCGTGGCGGCCGTGTTCTTCCTGAAGTACTCGATCGAGGCCGGGTGGCTGCAGCCGCCGGTCCGGGTCGCGATCGGCATTCTGGTCGCAGTCGCGCTGCTCGTCGTCTGCGAGATGAAGGCGGCGCGCCGCTATCCCGCGACCGCCAACGCGATGGACGCGGCGGCTATCGCGATCCTCTTCGCGACCTTCTTCGCTGCGCACGCGCTCTGGAACCTGATTCCGTCGCTCGTCGCATTTGGCCTGCTCGCGATGGTCACGCTGATCGCGGTGCTGCTGTCGATCAGGCGCGAATCGCTCTTCATCGCGGTGCTGGGCCTGCTCGGCGGCTTTGCGACGCCCGCACTCCTCTCGACCGGCGAGAACCGCCCGATCCCGCTCTTCGCGTACCTGCTGCTGCTGAACGTCGGGCTCGCGCAGGTGGCCCGCGTGAAGCGCTGGCCGGTGCTGACGGCCCTGACGCTCATCCTGACGACGATCTATCAGTGGGGATGGGTCCTCAAGTTCCTGGACCACAGCAGCGTGCCGCTCGCGATGGGCGTCTTCCTCCTGTTCCCGCTGGCGGCGATTGCGGGGCTCATGTTTGCGGGCGGTGCGCGCGGCGCCGCCGCCGACACGAACGGTCAGAGCTTCGAGAAAACGGCGTTGGTCTCAGCAGCGATGCCGCTGCTGTTTGCCCTCTACCTCGCCGCCGTCCCCGCGTACGGTGCGCGTCCGTCGCTCCTGTTCGGATTCCTGATCCTCATCGACGTCGGGCTCCTGGCGATCGCAATCGCCCGTCGTCAGGGTCTCCTCCACGCGGTCGGCGCCCTTGCCACGATGCTCGTCATGGCGACGTGGATGTCGATGTGGATCGGGACCTGGATTGTGGCCACGCATGGGGCATCCAGTCAGGGTCTTGCCGCGGTCGGTTTCACCGCGCTCTTCTCTGTCTTCTACCTCGTCGCGCCGCTGGTCGCGGGATGGTTTGCGCGGCCCCTTACGGGCGCGGCCGCCAGGGCGCACTATGCCGGGCCGCTCCTCCTGGCCACGTTCCCGGTGCTTGCGGCGATTGAGCCCTCGTTTGTGGCGCCGTGGCCGCTCATGGGGGCGCTGCTGGCGCTCGTCGTGTTGATCGCCTGGCGAGCCGTGGCGAGTGGCAGCGGGTCGCTGTACTACATCGCGGCGTTCTTCGCCATTGCCACGCAGGCCGTATGGTCGGCCGTGCACCTGACGCTCGAGCGCCTGGATACGGCCGTAGCCATCTACGTCGCGTTCGGCCTCGTGTCGCTCGGTGTTCCGGTCGTCGCCCGCCGGATGTCGCGTCCGCTCCAGCCGGCGTGGGGTGGCGGCGTGGTGCTGCTCCTCGGGCTGAGCCTGCTGTTCTTTCTCTCGCTCGGATCGGTGGCGCCCGCCGCGCTCTGGGCGCTGGCGCTGCTCCTCGCCATCACCAATGCCGCACTCTTCATCGAGAGCGCCGCTGGACGCCTGCCGACCGTGTCCCAGGTGGGCAGTGTCCTGTCGTGGCTCCTGATGATGACCTGGTGGTCGCAAGCCGCCGGAAGCGTCGGCGTCCTGCCATCGCTCATGGTCGTCGTCGGGCTGACGCTCGTCACGCTCGCCGGCCACGCGTGGTCGGTGCGCAGCGTGGGCGGCGAAGGCTCGGCGGCACAGGCGCCGTTCGCCCGCGGACTCTACCTCGGGCTCATCGGCCATCTCTTCCTGCTGCTGCTCGCGACGGATCGCACGTGGTCGCTGCCGCCATGGCCCGTGTTCGCGGCGCTCGCCGCGATGACGCTCGCGACGAGCGCCGCGGCGCTCTGGAGCCGCGTCGCGACCATGCACACGGCCGGTACGATCGCGGCCGCGGCCGTCGTGACGGCATGGAGCGCTGGCGCGGGATCGCCTGAGTGGGGGCTGACGGCGGTGCTGACGGCAGCCGCCGTCAGCGGGTATGCGCTCCTGTGGCAGCCGCTGGCCAGCCGTTTCCGCGGCAGCCAGCAAGTCGCGTGGGCGGCCGGCGCCGCGATCTTTGTCGGAGAGCTCTCGCTCATCGCTGCTGTCGACGCTGGGACGATGCCTGCCTTCCCGGTTCTGCTGGCGGCGCACGTCGTCAATCTCTGCGTGCTGCTCGCGCTCACCGCGGGACACCGGTGGCCGTTTGTCGCGGTTGGCGCCGTGGTGCCCGCGTGGGTTGCGGTTCTCCAATGGCAGGCGAGGGGCGACCTGACGATCGCCTGGCCGAGGCTTCTGGCGATGTCCGCCGCACTCTACGCGGTGTTTGCCGCGTATCCGTTCGTCGTTGGCCGCCGCGTGCGCGACAGCCGCGATCCGTACCTCGCGGCGGTCCTCGCGAGCGCCATGGCGTTCTTCGGCGCCCGCGCGGCATTCGTGGCGGGCGAGCTCGACTGGATGATCGGCGCCATCCCGGTGATCGAGGGAGCGGTGCTCGCGCTCATGCTGCGCTCGCTGCTGAGCCTCGAGTCTCGAGGGCAGCGCGATTTGGGCCGTCTGGCGCTTGTGGCCGGTGCCGCGCTCGCGTTTGTCACCGTCGCGATTCCGCTCCAGCTGAAACAGCAGTGGATCACGATCGGCTGGGCGCTCGAGGGAGCGGCGCTGGCGTGGGTCTACAAGCGCATTCCCCATCGCGGGCTCTTCTACTCGGGCGTCGCGCTCCTTGGCGCGGTGTTCGTCCGGCTGGCGCTCAACCCTGAGGTGCTGGTGTACGAGCCACGCGGCTCGCTGCGGATTTTCAACTGGTATCTCTACGCCTACGTCCTCTGCGCGGCAGCCATGTTCGTCGCCGGCTGGTTCCTGTCGAAGACGAACGATCGGCTTGCCGGAAGCCTGCGCGTCTCGTCGCTCCTCCCGGGCGCCGGCGTCGTCCTGTTGTTCCTGCTGCTCAATATCGAAATCGCAGACTTCTACGCCACTGGACCGACGATCATGTTCAGGTTCGGCGCCACCGTCGCGCAGGATCTGACATATACGATCGGCTGGCTGGTATTCGGCATGGGACTACTGGCTGCCGGGATCACACTCGGCAATCGATCGGCTCGCGTAGCGGCCGTGACGCTCATCGCGGTGACGACCTTCAAATGTTTCCTCTACGATCTGAGCTCGCTCGAAGGGCTGGCGCGTGTGGGGTCGTTTGTCGGCCTCGCCATCTCGCTTGCGCTGGTGTCAGTCGCGCTGCAGAAGTTCGTCCTCAAGACGAGGACCGCGACGTGAAGCGCGCGCCGCTGCTGGTTGCCGCGATCGCGCTGTCGATCCTTCCGCTGGTCGCCCTCGCGCAAAAGGCGCCAGAGTCGACCTACGAGCGCCCCGTCGTGACGGCCGGCGCCTGGCCCTTACCGGTTGGCCATCGACGCCGGACTCCTAACGGCCGGCGCGCCGTTTCGCGTGCTCCAGCGGGGCGAGAGGTACTTTGCGGAAGACGGCTTGACCGACCTCCGGCTCGTCAGCGAGGGCGGACGTCCGGTTCCGTACCTGCTGATCCACGCGCCGTCGCCGGAGCGCGAGTGGATCGGCGGCAACGTCCTGAGCGTCGCCCCCACGAAGAAGAGCAGCGGCTTCGAGGTCGATCTTGGAGCCGCGAACCCAGTCGACATGATTCGAGTCCAAGGGTTGCCAGCGCCGCACTTGAAGCGGCTGACGCTCGAGGGCAGCGGGGATCGCGAGCGCTGGACGATGCTCGTGGCCGAAGGGACGCTGTTCGATTTGCCGGACGAGCAGCTTCGGCAGAATGCGCTCGGCTTTACGCCGGGACCGTATCGATACCTTCGCGTCACGTGGAACGATGCCAACAGCGGCCGCGTGCCGAATCCCAGTGCGGTCGCCGCGCGGCGCGTCTCGATTGCGCCGCCGCCGATTGCGGCCACGCTGACCGCGTCGATCGAACGGCGTCCGAGCGAACCGGGAATCAGCCGATATCGCGTCAGGCTGCCCGGCGCCAGGCTCCCAATCGTGGCGGTTGATCTCGACGTCGGGCTCGGCGTCGCCGGCGGGCACGTGTATCGCCGGGCGGTCGTGAGCGAGTCCCGCTTCGCGGGGTTCGAAGCCGCGCCCGTCGAGCTCGGACGGGCGATGCTGTCGCGGGTTGTCCGGGATGGGCTTACCGCCTCGGCGCTCCGCGTGCCGATTGCCGTGCCGACGGAGACCGAGCTCGAGTTGACCATCGACGATGGCGCGAACGAGCCGCTGGATTTGCGCGCCGTCTCCGTTGTGCTCGCCGAGCTGCCGTGGATCTATTTCGAAGCGCCGGCTGGGTGCGCTGAAAGCTCTCGCTGGCGACCTGACGCTGCCGAAGCCTCAGTACGATCTCGAAGCCGTTCGCAGCTCGGTCGATCTCTACGAAGGTGGCGGAGGCGAAGTGGGGTGACGGTGGAACGACGCGCATCAGCCGAGTGGCCAACTCCCCGTCTGGGCTCGCGCCAAGCGCGGGAGCCGTGCTCGATCCGGACGCGTTCCGGTACAGCCGGGCCCTCCAGTCCTCTCCCGAAGCCGGGGACAACGCTATTGGTCTCTTCGCGCTCCCTCTCGACGCGCACGCGCTCGCGCACAGCTCGTGGGCCGGGCCGCGCGGTTCGCCGACGTGAGATTGCTGAACGGCTCCAATCAGCAGATTCCCTACGTGCTCGAGCGTCGAAACGAGCCGCTGTCCATCGATCTTGCCGTCCGGCCTGCGTCGAACTGTGCAGTCTCAGGAACTGATGTCGCAGCCAGGCAGCCGGCAGCGTTCGGTCTACGTCGTCACCCTTCCATATTCGAACCTGCCGACCTCGACGCTCGTCGTCGAAACCTCGGCGCGCGTGTTTCAGCGCACCGTCCGGATCGGCATCGATCGGCCACCGGATCGGAACCGTCGCGAGCCGTACTTCGACGTGAGAGCGGGCGAGACCTGGCGCCACGCCGACGAGCACACGCCGGCCCGGCCGCTGCCGCTGCGCGTGGAGACGATGCCGAGAGACCGAGATTCTCGTCGTAGTCGACGAAGGGGACAACGCGCCGTTGCCGCTGACGAAGGCGCGCCTGCTCCTGCCGTCGTACCGGCTGAGGTTCTTTCACGCCGGTCAGTCGTTGCCGCGGCTGGCGTACGGTCGAGACGACCTTCAGCCACCGCAGTACCATCTCGCGCTGCTCGCGCCGCGCGTCATGGGCGCCATGGCGACGGAGATCAGTGCGGCACCGGCAGCGACTGCCACACCATCGTCAGCCGAGTCTTTCGCGTCCCCGAGGACATTCTGGGTCGTGCTGACCGGAGCCGTGCTCGTCCTCCTGGCGCTCATCGTGAGGTTGATTCGGGGGCAGGGGGATCAGGCGGGGAGCTGAGGTTCAAGGTTCAAGGTTCAGGGTTCAGGGTTCAGGGTTCAGCAGGACTCAGGGATCGGAAGAGCCTTCAGATCTCAATCGAGCTGACTGAGATCTGAAAGCTCTTCCGAGCCCTGAACCCTGAACCCTGAACCCTGAACCTGATCGCTACTTCTGCAGCTTCATCGCCACCTGACGGACCTGCTCCATGACTCGCAGCAGATTGCCGCTCCAGATCTTGGCGATCTGATCTTCGGTGTAACCGCGACGGACGAGCTCGAGCGTGACGTTGAACGTTTCGCTCGCGTCGTTCCAGCCGTCGATCCCGCCACCGCCGTCGAAGTCCGACGAGATGCCGACGTGATCGATGCCAATCTTCTTGGTGATGTAGTCGATGTGATCGACGAAGTCCTTGACGTTCGCGCGCGGCGGCGGCGGGAACTGCTTGTCGATCTCGGCCAGCCGCTGTTCGGCTTCGACCCGCTTGTCGTCGGGAAGCTGCGCGAGCGCGCCGCCGCGTCCTCGACCTCGGCCCGCGCCTCCACCAGCGGCGCCGGCGCCGGCCGTCGCGCCGCGCCCACGGCCCCCACGTCCGCCGCGTCCGAGGCTCCCGGCCGGCAGGCCGAAGTCGGTTTCGAGCTTTGACAGGGCGGCCTGACGCTCGGCGGTCGGCGGCAGCGGCGTCTTGACGTAGCTCGCGAACGCCACTGTCTGGACGACCCCGCCGTTTTTCTTGATCGCGAGCAGCTGCTCATCGTCGAGATCGCGGCTGTGGTCGCAGAGCGCGCGGGCGGCCGAGTGCGACGCGATCACCGGCGCCTTCGAGAGCGCGATCGCCTGCAGGTTGGCCTGCTTGGAGGGATGCGAGAGGTCGACCATGATGCCGACACGGTTCAGTTCGGCGATGACCTGCTTGCCGAGATCGCTCAGGCCGTTGTGCAGCCACTCGCCGGTCGCCTCGCCGGTATTCGAGTCGGCGAGCTGGCTGTGACCGTTATGCGCGAGCGAGAGATACCGCGCGCCGCGCGCATGGAACTCCTGGACGCGCTTGATGGCGGTGGAGGCGTCCCCGAGGGGGTAGCCGTTCTCCACGCCGATGAGCGCGACCTTCTTGCCGGCCTTGCTGATCCGCCGGACGTCGGCGGCGGTGAGCGCCAGCTCGATCTTGTCGGGCGCGATCTTCTCGGTGAGACGATGGATCGCGTCGAATTTCGCGATTGCCTGCTGGTAAGCGCTGTCGTAGCCCTCGGCGGTGAGCGGACCCTGCCCGACGTAGACGATGAAGAACGACGCGTCGAGGCCGCCGGCAGTCATCTTCGGCAGGTTGACCTGATTGCCGAGATCCTGCGTGTAGTTGCGCTCCGGCGTGAAGTCGGCGACGTTGATGTCGTCGTGCGTGTCGAGCGCGATGACCCGTTCGTGAATCGCGCGCGCCTTCTTGACGAGCGCATCGTCAGGGGGCGTCGAGGTTTGTGCAGTTGGGGCGGCCAGCGCCGCGGCGAAGGCGAGCGCCGCCGCGCCGCCCGAAACGTAGGGGCGTGTCATCCAGATCCTCCGCCGAGGATCATAGCGTGGGCGGGGTCAGATCTCGATTTTCTCCCTGCCGAGAGACCGCGCACAGCTCCGAAGGAGAAAATCGAGATCTGACCCCGGCTCACTCGCCTCTGAGCGCGGCGGTCGGATCGATCGACGCGGCGCGTCGTGCAGGGAGGTAGCCGGCGAGGAGCGACGACGCGATCAGGATGACGGCGAGACCGCCGGTGATGCGCGCGTCGTTCGACGCGAGGCCGAAGAGCGCCGCCTCGATCAGTCGGCTCAGCAGGAGCGAGCCGACGATGCCAAGACCGACCCCGACTACCGTCAGGCGCCCCGTCTGGCCGACTGTGAGCAGGAGGACGTCGCGGCGAGAGGCGCCAAGCGCCATGCGGACGCCGATCTCGTGCGTGCGCTGCGTAACCATGTACGCCATCACGCCGTAGACGCCAACGACCGCGAGCAGCAGCGCCAGGCCGCCGAAAACCAACATGATCGCGCCCACATACTGCAGTCCGATCGTCCGCTCGAGCAGCGTCTTGCGCATCGACTGCAGCTCGAAGACGGGCTGCGCGGGATCGACGGCGCGCACGGCAGCGCGCGCCTCGGCGGCGACGCTCGACGGTTCGCGCGAGGTGCGCACGACGAGCGCCATGCCGCCCGTCGGCGCCTGACGGAACGGCCGATACAGCGTCGGCGCGTTGCGCTTATCGAACCAGCCGTGGATGTGATCGCCGGCGACGCCGACGACGGTCAGCCACGGCTGGTCCGTGCCGGTGCGCATCCGCTTGCCGAGCGGATCGCCGTTCGGCCAGTGGCGGCGGGCCAGCGATTCGCTGACGATGACGACTGGCTGGGTGTCCTCGCGATCGGCGTCTGTGAAGGCGCGCCCGGCGCGAATCGGAGTCTGCAGGGCTTCGAAGATCGCGGGAGTCGCCGTGCGGTAGTCGGCGGACGGCGGGTTTGACGGATCGGGGTTGGGGACGCCCTCGATCTCGATCGACCGGCCGGAGTTGTTGTTCGAGGCGGGCATGATGTTGATGGCGGCGGCGCTGTCGACCCCGGGAATATTACGAAGCCGCTCGACAGCAGCCTCGGCGAACGTACGCCGCGCGGCATCGTTCTCGTAGCGCGCCTCGGGCAGCAGCAGCCTCATCGTGAGCAAGCCCTCCGGGTTGAACCCTTGCGGCCCGTTCAGGAAGCGATCGACGGTCACGACGCTCAACGATGCGGCCACGAGGAGCGGCAGCACCAGGGCGATCTCGCCGATGACCAGCACGCGCCGCAGGCGCAGGCGCGCGCCGCCGGCCGTGGCGCTGCGTCCACCCTCCTTGAGCGTTTCCGACAGTCGCGCCCGAGACGCCTGGAGAGCCGGGATGAGGCCGAAGACGAGCGCCGCAATCACCGCCAGCGCCGACGTGAATGCGATCAACCGCAGATCGACGTCCATGTTGTGCCAGCCGTTGACGAACCGCGCGATCTTGGCCGGCATGTATCCGACGATCAACTTCAATCCCAGCCAGGCGGCCGCCAGCGCTCCGGGGACGGCGGCGAGCGCCAGCAGCCCGCTCTCGATCAGGAGCTCGCGCACGACGCGCGCGCGGCTTGCGCCGATGGCGAGACGCACCGCCATCTCGCGCTGCCGCTCCGCGCCGCGCGCCAGGAGCAGGCTCGCGACGTTCGCGCACGCGATGAGCAGCACGAAGCTGGCCGAGGCCTGCCACATCGAGAGGATCGGGCCCAGGCCGGCGTCCATCATGCCGTCCGCGATGGTGTACACGCGCACCTCCCGGCCCTTGTTCGTCTCCTGGTATTCGCGCGACAGCCGTTCCCCCACGGTCGCCATCTGCGCCTGCGCCTCCTCGAGCGTCCGTCCCGGTGCGAGCCGGCCGATGAGGGTCAGGTACTGGGACCGGCGGTTCGCCGCGGTCTCGGCCGTGAACGACAGCGGCGCCCAGAGCTGCGTCCCCATCGGGAAATCGAAGCCCGGCGGCGCGATGCCGACGACTTCGTGCGGTGTGCCGTCGACCTCGATCGAGCGGCCGACGATCGACGCGTCGGACGCGAAGCGGCGCTGCCACAAGCCGTGTCCGAGCACGACGCGGCGATGTTGTCCGCGCGTTTCCTCCTCGGGGAGGAAGTTGCGCCCTGCGATCGGCTGGACGCCGAGCACGGGGAAGAAATCTGCCGACACGAAAAAGCCCTGCACGTTCTCGGGTTCGTCCTGGCCGACCAGGTTGGCGTTCCAGAACTGCCACGCCGCGAGCCGCTCGAAGGCGTCGGGCTGCTGCCGCTTCATGTCGAGGAAGTCGGCGGGCGACACCGACTCCTGAGGATAGATGTCCTCCGCGCGGCTGTACGCGAGCAGCGTGATGCGATCGGCGTCGGGCATCGTGAACGGGCGCAGCACGAGCGCGTCGATCATCTCGAACACGGCGGCGTTCGCGCCGAGCCCCAGAGCGAGCGTGACGACCACGATGGCGCTCATCGCCGGGCGCTTCAGGATGCTGCGGCAGGCATGCCGCACTTCGAGTCCGAGCGTTCGCATAAGAGAGTCTCCAGCCGGCCGAGATGGTAGTGAAGGAAGATCGCGTCTGACGCGCGACGGCCAGTTGCGACGGACACGGGCCGCTATGCCCATGGTTCCGAGGCGCCAGACCTGCCGCCAGTACCAGAAAGCGGCGCGAGGCTTCGAAGAACCAGCACGTGCGGCATGTTCCTCGTGCAGATCGCCGAGAATCATCTCGCTCCACGCGCCGTCGCCGAGCGCCTTTCCCAACAGTCGTTCGGCAAATCTGGGCGGGGGCGGCTGGAACGAGGTCATGATTCGAGCCTGCCTTCGAGCCCCTGCCAGAGCCGCAACAGGTTGCGGCGGGAGGACCGGATGGCGGCCAGACCCGCCGGCGTTACTGTGAAGTAGCGCCGCGACCGGCCGCCGCGCTCGGGCAGAGGATCACTCATTCGCGATCGAAGGCATCGCTTGGTTTCCAACCGCTCGAGGGCGGTGTAGAGAGCGCCGCGCGCGACGGCACGCCCCGTCCGTTCCTCGATCTCCTCGCGGATCGGGATGGCGTAGGCATCCTCGCCAACCCGCAGGATTGCCAGTAGCACGATGTGTTCGAACTCGCCCAGGTTCATCTGGCCTGCATTGTAGGCCAAATACGTATAACAGGTTCAAGAGGTTCAAGAGGTTCAGGAGGTTCAAGGTTCAGGGTTCAAGGTTCATGGTTCAAGGTTCAGGGTTCTTGGTTCAAGGTTCGTTGCGGGGGATACTTCGGGGCGGAGGGGCACTTCTATGCTTCGGGTGACCGGTTGGATTTTGACGGCAACGGCGCTTATCACGGCGCTCGGCGGGGCTCAGGACGGGATTCGGCGCGATCTGGACGCGATGGCTGATACGGAGCGGGAGTTTGCGAAGACCGCCACGTTCAAGGGATGGCGTGACGCGTTCCTCGAATTCTTTGCCGACGATGCGATTGCGCTAGGCAGGGAAGTGACGAAGGCCAAAGACGGGCTTCGAAAGCAGCCGTCGGTGCCGTTCTCGGAATTCGAGCTCGACTGGGAGCCGCGGACCGGCGATGTCGCTGCCAGTGGAGAGCTCGGCTGGCTCACCGGCCCCAGCACATCCATCAATCATGCGCAGGGCAAGAAGCCCGGCTACGGCTGCTACTTGTCGATCTGGCGGAAACAGCCGGATGGCCGGTGGCGAGTCTTCATCGACGTCGGTGCGAGCGCTCCAACGCCCGTTCCGTTCGCGCCCGGCTTTACACAGATCGCGTTTGGCGCGCGATACGCGGGCAAGGACGGTAAGGAGGCTGCGGGCAAGGGCCTCGCCGAAGCGGATCGCGAGTTCAATGCACGAATCGCCGCTGAAGGACCTGCGCGAGCGTTCGGCAACCGCGTGACGACGTCCTCACGGTTGCACAGGCCCGGATTCATTCCGATCGTTGGCGCCGACGCGATCGCGGCCGTGGCTCGCCGAGCACGCTGCGGCAGCCACGGCCAAGGAGGGCGCCGCTGAAGCCTCGCTCGCGGGGGACTTTGGCTACACCTACGGCACGTTCGAAATCAAAGCCCCCGCGGCGTCGGCTGGCGCCTACGTCCGACTCTGGAGCCGCGATGCCGCCGGGCGGTGGTGGCTGATGGTGGATGTCGCGCAGCCGTTCAGGCCGTAGTCGATGTTTTGGGCCTCGACGCCTAAGACGCTGAACGGCCGACGTCCGATCGCGCGCGCGCGGCCGGCGCGGCGGGCAGCCTCAATCGCCGCCGCGAGTCGCTCGAAGGCCGCGTCGAACGTATCCGGACGAACGGCCGCGAATCCGAGTACCAGGCCGTTGGCGGCTGGCGCACGCGCGCCGGAGCAATAGGCGGAGAGCGGCATCAGCTCGACTCCGCGCGCCATCGCTTCGCGGAACACGAGCCCATCGTCGACGTCCTCCAGATCGGCAACGGCGTGCAGTCCGGTGGTGACCGCACGGAGTCGTAACGCGCCCTGGCAGTGCCGTGCGACGCCATGCGCGAGGGCCTCCAGCCGCGCGGCATACTCGGTCCGCATGCGACGCAGGTGCCGCTCGAAGTGTCCGCCGGTCATGAAATCTGCCAGGACTGCCTGATCCATCGTCGCTGGGTGGATGTCTGCGGCGCGTCGCGACGCGAGCACCACGTCGCGAAGGTCCGTCGGCACGATCAAGAAGCCGAGGCGCAGCGCCGGAAACATTGTCTTGCTGAAGCTGCCGACGTAGATCACACGGCCGTCGACGTCGAGGCCATGCAGGCATGGAATGGGCCGCGTGCCGTAGCGGAACTCGCTGTCATAGTCGTCCTCGATAACCCACGCCCGCGCGTCTCGCGCCCAGGCCAGCAGCGCAAGACGGCGCGGCAGGCTCATGGGTACGCCGAGCGGAAACTGATGGGACGGCGTCACGTAGACGAGACGCGCGTCACCGGCCCGTCGTGCACCGATCTCGACGTTGATCCCCTGCCCGTCCACCGGGATCGGCCGGATACGGGCTCCGGCAGCCACCAACGCGCCGCGCGCGCCCGGGATATCCGGGCTCCTCCATCCAGGCCACGTCGCCCGGATCGAGCAGCAGTCGACAGATGAGCTCCAACCCGTGCTGCGCGCCGCTGACGATGACGACTTGATCGGCGACACACGATGTGCCGCGCGCGCGGCACACGTGGTCGGCAATCGCCTCGCGCAAGGGAAGCAGACCGGCCGCGTCGCCGTAGTCGAGCTGAGCAAGGGTGACGGATTTCAGTCGGCGGCTCACGAGCCGCGTCCACAACTGGATCGGGAAGCGATCGAGCGCGGGCGTCCCGATGCGGAAGGGGCGCGGAGGACCGCCAATCTTCAGCGCCGAGCGCGGCGTCGCGGCCAGCGCTAGCGCCCCGACGCGAGATCGGCGGGTGTCGCCGGGCCAAGCCCAGCGGGGCGACCCGCGGCCGCGGGCGATCGTCGGGCAGCTCGACGGGTTACGAACGTGCCCGAACCCGACTTCGCCGTGAGATAGCCTTCGGCCGCCAACTGGTCGAAGGCGAGCACGGTCGTAGTGCGGGAGATCCCGAGATCGGCGGCCAACGCGCGAGACGATGGCAGCCGAGTGCCGGGATGGAGGACGCCGTCGAGGATCGCTCGCCGGATACTGTCGCAGACCTGAGCTTGCAGTGGCTCGCGAGCCCGAGGATCGATCCGTACGAACAGCTGCCCGGCGATTGACTCGTTCATGGATAGGTGGGCCGGTCGTGCGCTCCCGCTCCCGCCCGCCACCATACCACACGACTCGAGCGCGAGCGCCGCCAACGTCGTGGTCGTCCGCTCTGACGTGGCGACTGTCCGCCGCGACTCGCGTGGCGCCCACCGGAACAAGTGGCATCAGTCGCTGGCAAAGAAGTGGACCTATGCGGCGTCAGACTCGACTCATAGACTCAAGCCAGATCACATCCAGGAGGCGACTCGATGAATCGTTTGATGCAAAGAGTTGGCGGATGCTCCCTGCTACTCCTCGCCGGTCTCGCGTATTCCGCTGGCGCGCAGATGCCACCAGCCGATTCCACGGCCGTCCCGGGGATCATTCCGACAGGATTCGGTGAATCGGTGGATCGCGATGTCGCGCGCGTCCGTGCCGCGACTGCGAAATTCAAGGTGGTGGATGTCGCGATTGCCGCGGGCTACCCTCGAACCACCGACTGCGTGCAGAACCCACCGCACGGAGCGATGGGCTTCCATTTCCAGAACAACGCCCTCCTCGATACGACACTCGACGTCGAGCAGCCCGAGGTGCTGGTATACGAGCGAATGCCGGACGGCACGTTCAAACTGAACGGTGTCGAGTACCTCGTTCCGATTTCCGCATGGACGCGCGACGAGCCGCCGACGATCATGGGACAGAAACTGAAGCGCGCGGAGAAACTGGGGATCTGGTATCTCCACGTCTGGACCTGGGAGCCCAGCCCTTCAGGCATCTTCGCGGACTGGAATCCACGAGTGAAATGCTCCGGACAGGCACCCTGAGACCGGCTCAGTTCGTCGGCTTAGTTGGTCCGCAGGGACCGCATCGGATCGACGCGCGCGGCGCGGCGCGCGGGAAGCCAATTGGCGGCGACGGCGAGGACGAACAGCACTAACGTCGCGCCGGCCAGAATCGCCGGATCGTTTGGCGATACGCCGAAGAGCAGATCGGCGAGCAACCGGACGACTGCGAACGATGCCGCAAGACCAATCGCAACGCCGGCCGCAACGGTGACGAGGCCCTTCCGCATTACCGCACGGACAATGTCGGCGGTGCGCGCGCCGAGGGCGACACGAATGCCGATCTCGCGCGTGCGCTGCGAGACCAGATACGAGGTCACCCCGTAGGAGCCGCCGAGCGCGAGGACGAGCGCCATGGCCGCAAAGATGCCGAGCAGCCACGAGTAGGTCGCCCGCTGCGCCATCGAACGCCGCAGCGCTTCCTCCATCGTTCGCACGCGGTACATCGGGAGCTCCGGGTCGAGCTCCCGCAGCGAGGCCCGCGCCGTGGCGGCAAACGCGCCCGGGTCGGCCGCGGTCCGGATCGCAACGGTCATCGTGTTGAACCTGCCGACGGTCAACGGGAAGTAGATTCCAGGCCGCATCGGCCGTTCGAGCCCGTAGTGCTTGACGTCGCCGGCAACGCCCACGACCGTAATCCACGGCGCCTTCGCGTTGCCGGCATTCTTGAAACGCTTGCCGACCGGGTCGTCCACGCCCGGCCAGAACGTCTTCGCGAACGTTTCGTTGACGACGGCGACATGGCCGTCGCCGACGGCATCCTGATCCTCCAGGAACCGGCCTTTCAGCAGGCGGAGTCCCATCGCCTTGAAGTAGCCCGGCGATGCGGGACGCTGCAGGACCACGGGATTGTTTTCGCCCGGCTTTGAGCGGAGCGCGACCTTCGGGGGCAAAAAAGTTTCCCCAGTGGCAGCCGAGTGGCGGACAACTCACGAGGCCGACGGCGTCGACGCCGGGAAGCGTCGCGAAGCGCGCCGTCAACCGATCCCAGAACGCATTGACCTTCTTGCCGCCAACCTTGTCGTCGTTGCCCCCGTAGCTGGCCTCCGGCAACGCGACCATGAACGTGAGGACGTGATCCGGTCGGAAGCCGGCATCCACGTGCTTCACACGCTCGTAGGCGCGGAAGAGGAGGCCGCTCGCGACGAGCAGCAAGGCAGCCATCGCAAACTCGGCGGCCACAAGCCACGACAGCGTGCGGCGTCCGCCCGGTCCGGCGGTTGTGCCGGTGCCGGCCTCGTGCATCGCGCCCTTGAGGTTGCCGCGGATCGCGTGCAGCGCCGGCGCCCAGCCGAAGAGGACGGTCGTCGCGGCGGTCACGACGAGGGCGAAGGCGCCGACGCGCAGGTCGAAATCGAAGTTTGCCCACGGACGGGATCTGATCGCCGGCTGTCGTAATCAGGACGCGGAGTGCCCAGTGGCCGAGCGCCAGGCCGGCCGCGCCACCGAGCGCGGCGAGGGCGACGTTCTCGACGAACAGTTGGCGGGCCAGGCGCGTTCGGCTGGCGCCGACCGCGAGCCGGATGCCCATCTCCCGCCGCCGGGCAAGCGCCCGCGCGAGCATGACGCTCGCGACGTTGGCGCAGGCCACGACGAGGAGGATGCGCGACGGCGCCGAGGAGCGTTCTCGCCTGGGTGCGAAAGTCGCGGGCGAGATCCTCGCGCAGCGGGCGGGCGTATGGCGACACCGTGTGATCCTTGTCGCGCGCATCCCAAATGGGTTGGTGCGCGCGCAGGAGGTCCTTCTCGCCGTCCTCCACCTGGACGCCCGCCTTCAACCGACCGATCGCGCTTGCGAAGTAGCTCTGATACTGCTGGGCCGGATCCCCGGCCATGGGCACCCACAACCGGACGTTGCCGGGAAACCGGATGGCCGCGGGCATCACTCCCACGATCGTGTGAGCCACGCCGTTCAGCTTGAGGGTGCGGCCGAGTACATCGGGGGCCGCATGAAACCGTTCGCGCCACACGCCCTCGTTGATGACGACGACCCGTTCGGCCTTGGGGCGATCTTCTTCCGGCGTGAACGTGCGTCCCAGGACCGGCTGGACACCGAGAACGGCGGCAAAGTCGTAGGTGACCCGGGCGCCCTCGATCCGTTCGGCGCCGGCGCCGTCGGACAGATTGAAGCTCTCCTCGTCGTAGAGCGCGATGTGCTCGAAGAGCTTCGCCGCCTGCCGCCACTGCACGAAGTCCGGGAAGTTCACGCCGACGACCTCGAGGTTCCATCGGGGCGCCGTCTCGTTGATGTAGACGAGGCGATCAGGTTCCGGGAACGGGAAGGGCCGGAGGAAGAGGCCGTTGACCAGGCCGAAGACGACGACGTTGGCGGCAATTGCCAGCGTCAGCATCGACACGACGAGGCCGGTCGACAGCTTCTGTCGCGCGAGCGACCGAACCGTGTACTTCAAATCGGTTCCCAGCATGAGCTCACGCCTTTCTCGGATTGCCTGCCGATTGACTGGCCGGCGTCTGAAGGGTCGCGC
Organism: uncultured Acidobacteriota bacterium; assembly: GCA_963797625.1. Lineage (GTDB taxonomy): Bacteria > Acidobacteriota > Vicinamibacteria > Vicinamibacterales > 2-12-FULL-66-21 > DATBJJ01. The sequence continues at coordinate 68,981 of CAWCQI010000038.1, read as the reverse complement.
AACTGAGGCGCGCAACAGATCCCACATGGCGGCACACCAGACGCGCGCCGTGGCCGCGCGGCCCCGCGCGCTCGCGTCGTGAAGCGCGTCGAGGAACAGATCTTCCATTTCGGTGCCGTGCGCCGCGCGTAGTGCGCGGGGCCCGAGGCGCAGGAGCCGTCGGTACCAGCGCCGGGCCGGGGGCATGTCGTTGTTCGCCACGTCGCCGGCACTCAAAACGTCTCTCCAGCCCGTGTTTTCACCCGGGCGCGCGCAACGCGGACCAGACCGGCGAGCCGGTCGGTTTCGACAGCGGCCGCCGCGCGCCCGGCGCGCGTGATCCGGTAGTAGCGCTTGCGTTCGCTCTCGTCCGGCGGCCGCCGCCGCGAGTCGGTCAGCTCTTCGATCCAGCCCCGATCGCTGAGATCTTCGAGCGCGCCGTAAAGCATGGCCGGCCACAGCCGGAGTTGCCCCTCGCTCAGCGAGAGCACCTCGCGGGCGATCGCCAGGCCGTGGCGGTCGGCCGAGGCGAGCGACAGCAGGATGTAGTACCAGGAGAGCTTGAGCGACGTGCCGGCCATGGGCGGCATTGTATCGATCGATATAACACCGATCAATGTCAATGTCGAATCCGGGCCAGCCAGTGTCGGTGGCGTGTCGCCTGGCGCATAATGTCGCGGATCCTGATTAAGGCTGTCCGCGGTCACGGTCACCAACGGGAGGCGCATGTTGACGTTCACGACGTTTACGACGATCGCCCGAGATGTCCGTGGCGCTCTTCGGTCACGCGACGCGACGGCCCCTCTACACGGCCGCGGTCGTCGGCACGTTGACCCTCGGGATTGCCGCGACGACGGTCGCCTACGGGCTCGCCACCGCCGTCCTCTGGAGGCCCCTCCCGTTTCGCGACGCCGATCGGCTCGTCTTTGTCTGGGAGGCCTCGGAGCGCGACGGTCGTCGCGAGGTCTTTCGCGTCACGAGCGGACGCTTTGCTGAGTGGCGCCAGCAATCGCGCGCCTTCGCGTCGATGGCCCTCTTCGGCGCTGCCGGATTCTCTCTGGAAGGCGCCGATGGCGTGACATCAGTGCGCGGCGGCCGAGTCTCGGCGGCGTTCTTCGAGACGCTCGGCGTGGCGCCGGTTCTTGGGCGCGCGTTCACAACCGCTGATGAGATCCCTGGACAGCATCAGGTGCTGGTGCTGTCGCATGCGTTCTGGCAGCAACGCCTCGGCGGCCGCGCCGACGTGCTCGGCCAGTCGGTTCGACTGAACGGCCTGGTGTACACCGTTATTGGCGTCATGCCGCCAGTTGTGTTCCCGGGCTGGCCGTCCAACCCCGCCTCGGTGTCGATCGACGCGTCGCTGCGAGAATGCTGGGTTCCGATCGCCCGCACTCCGGCGCTCGATACGAACACGAGGAGTCACGTGTTCGGCGTCGTGGCCCGGCTGGCTCCCGGCATCTCAATGCAGCACGCGACCGACGAGCTGATGAGGATTGCCGCTCCGGCCGCTGCCGATCCGCACGGCGGCGCCGTGACGCCCGATCAGGGAGCAGTTCGTTCGCGACGCGCGACTGCCGTTGCTGGCGCTGACCGGCGCCGCGGTCGCCTTCCTGCTGGTCGCCTGCGCCAATCTCGCCGCGCTGCAGATTTCGGCGTTTGAAAGTCGCCGTGCCGAAATAGCCGTCCGGGCGGCGCTCGGCGCCACGGCAGGACGGCTTGCCGGCCAGCTGGCCGTCGAGGCCATGATCCTGGCGCTCGTCGCCGGCGCGACTGGAATGCTCGTCGCGGATTACGTCCTTGCGGCACTTCCCGAACGGCTTCCACCGAACCTGCCGTTTCTCACCTCAGCCGTCCTCGATTTCCGCGTCGCGATCGTCGCCACGCTGACCGCGATCGGTTCGGGTGTGCTGATTGCGGCGTGGCCTGTGGGGCACTTGCTCCGATCGGGCCCAACTCCACGCGGAGTCGCGCCAGGCGCCCGAGGCTCGGTGTTTCGCGTGCTCGTCGCCGGCCAGGTGGCGGTTTCGATCACCCTGGTCGTGTCAGCCGCGCTCTTGATGCAATCTCTCTGGTCCTGTACCGATCCACCGATCCCGGCTTCGTTCTCGACGGCGTCGTGACTGCCGAAATCGGCCTGCCGGCCGCTCGCGATACGCCGGCGAAGATCGCCGCGTTCGAGACCGCAGTTCGACAATCGTTCGAGAATCGAGCGGAGGTTCGCGCCGCGGCACTCGCGTACGACCATCCGCTCGAGGCGAACTGGATGGACGCCGTGCGGCTCGATGGCGCCGACGCCGGCGCCGACAGCGAAATTCGCGGCCAGGCGCAGCTGCGCATCGTGAGCGCCAGCTACTTCGACGCGCTCGACGTCGACATCCTGTCCGGTCGGACCTTCAGCGATGAGGATGGTCTCGGCCGGCCAGGCGTCGCAGTGGTCAACGAGGCCTTCGTGCGCGAGCACGGCGCGACCGCTCGTGGGACGTCGCCTGCGGAGCGCGGCCCCGCAGGGGACCTGGGGCGTCAGCCGCCCCTGGAGAGTTCGAGATCGTCGGCGTGGTCGAGAACGAGCGGTTCCGAGGCCTCGAGTCGCCCAGCGAGGCCGCTGTCTATCTCAGCACGCGACAATTCCCCCAGACCGGCTTCACGCTGCTGCTCCGCATGAACCAGACACCAAACGCGGCGCGTGAGATTCGCGCCGTCGCGCGGGACCTGCGCGCAGGCGTCCGGGCCGTCGAACCAGCCGCAACCGTCAGCACGGCGCGGACGCTTGACTGACATCCTCGACGATCAGCTCGTCGCGCGCAGCGTCACGGCCAACGTGATCAGCGGTTTCTCTGGTGCGGCGCTGGCGCTCGCGGCACTCGGGGTATACGGCGTGCTCTCGCTGCTCGTCGCCAGCCGGACCCGGGAGATTGGCATACGGCTCGCGCTGGGCGCATCACCAGCCCTCATCGCCGGCCGAATCGTCCGCGAAAGCCTCAGGAATGCGGCGCCAGGACTTGCGCTGGGGATTGCGCTGGCCGTTTATCGCGGGTCGCCTCCTCGAAGGGGTCCTCGTCGGTGTGACCGCCAGAGATCCGGTCACGCTGGCCGTGGTTGCGGTGACGATGCTCGGCACGGCCGTGCTCGCGGCGCTGATTCCCGCCGTGCGCGCCGCGCGTGTCGATCCAGCCGTCGCGCTGCGCAGCCAATGAGCGCGTCAACGGGTCGGCTATCGTGAGGACGTTTCTTCAGATCGTCTCTGCCCTGGGCATCATCGTCGGCCTGTTGGCGGCGGTGGCGGCGGTGATGGTACGCGTTTTGCTGGACGGTGCTGCTCCTGGTGCGCTTTGTGCCGGTGATCGGCAGGCGGCACCGGCACCCGCGGTGGGACGAGCTCACGAAACGATCGGGGCGGGGGTCGTGACGTCAGGAAAGTCGATCGGATACATGGACCGTAGAATAGCGGCGATGGATGTGACCGTCAGAGCCGTGACGTCCGCCGACGAACTCGCGCTGTTTGAGCTCACGAGCCTGTTCCCGACCCCGACACCGTGCGCGCTGGACGTGTTTCGCGCGATCCTGCAATCGAAGCTGGCCGATTCCCGCTCGGCCATATTCGTCGCTGTGCTGGGCACCCGGTTGGTGGGGTACGTATCAGGATCCACCCGCGATGCGTTCTATGCCGCTGGGGCGACCGCCTGGGTGGATGAAATCCTCGTGGTCCCGGACGCGCGCGGCGCAGGCCTTGGTGCCAGACTGATGAACGAGTTCGAGGCGTGGGCGGCGCGCCAGCAGTGCACCCACGTCGCGCTCGCAACGAGGAGCGCAGGACCCTTCTACGAGCGCCTGGGCTACGCTTCCAGAGCTGAATATTTCAAGAAATATCTGGCGTAGACGGTGTCGGACAGGCGGCCCGCGGTTCGCAACCGCGCGCCGCGGGAAGCCCCTCGCGAATATCTGGTATCGTTACTGATCGACGCGCCGCGTCATGCCTGCGCGCGCTCTCTTCCGAATTCATTCTAAGGAGCACTACGTGAGTCGCTATCAGCCTGGAGCGGTTGCCCGCGCAGGAACCGCGCTGTCGTTCGGTCTCGTCGGCGTCGCCCTGTTCCATGTCGCGACGAGCGCCCAGGATCGCCTGAAGACGATGCCGGGGTACGCGCAGTATCAGAAGGTCAGCGCGCAGCTGAACGGCGCCGTGCGTTCGGGCGCCGTCAGCGGAACCTGGAGTGCCGACAGCGCCAGTGTCGAGTACGTGCTCGATGGCAAGCGGTATCGCTTCGACGTTGCCACTCGCAGCGCAACCGAGCTTGGTGCGGCGACCGGACGCTGGCGGCCGCGGCGGACGCGGTGGTGGACGCGGAGGCACGGGCATCGAACGCGGCCGGCAGGCCGCCACGGCCGACGCCCCCGACGGCAAGCTGAAAGCGTTCTACCGCGATCGCAATTTGTGGGTGAGCGACGTCGACGGGGCGAACGAGTCGGCGATCACGACTGACGGCAACGACAAGGATCGCATCAAATACGGTACGGCGAGCTGGGTCTACGGCGAAGAGCTCAGCCAGACGAGCGCCATCTGGTGGTCGCCCGACAGCCGCAAGGTCGCGTACTACCGCTTCGACGAAAAACAGGTCGTCGACTACAACCTTCAGCTCGATCAAACCAAGATTCAGAGCACCAACGACGTCGAAGCCTACCCCAAGGCCGGTGCGGCCAACCCAATCGTCGATCTCTTCGTCTACGACGTCGCCACGAAGAAGAGCACGAGGGTCGACGTTCGCAGCGGCAAGCCCTTCGACAACGACGTCGTCGGGCACTACGTCTATCGCGTCTCGTGGTCGCCTGACGGGCGTGAGCTGCTCTTCAATCGCACGAACCGCCGCCAGAACGTGCTCGAGCTGATTGCGGCCAACCCCGACTCGGGCGCCGCCCGCGTCATCATCCACGAAGAGTGGCCGACGGGCTGGATCGACAACCGGCCGCTGATGCAGTTTCTCAAGCAACCGGGCGACGGCCGGCGATTCATCTGGGAGTCGGAGCGTAACGGCTTTGCCAATCTCTACCTCTATGACCTCAACGGATCGCTCATCACGCCGCTGACGAACCACACGTCGTTCGAGGTCACCGGCCTCGTCAAGGTCGACGAGTCCGCAGGGGTCGTGTTCTACACCGCACGCGATGGCGACAACCATCTGAAGCTGCAGCTCCACCGGGTCGGTCTCGATGGGAAGGGCGATGTCCGCCTGACGGATCCCGCGTTCCATCACACCGTGGGCTCCTGCGTGGCCGCCGCGCCGGCGGGAGGCGGAGGGCGTGGGGCCTTTGGCGGGGCCGCGAGCTGCGGCATTTCGCCTGACAACAAGTACTTCCTCGACACCTATCAGACGCACGACGTCCCGCCTGCGACCCGGATCGTCGACGGGTCGGGGAAGGTCGTCGCCGAGATCGCCAAGAGCGACTTGACGAAGTTCAACGAACTCGGCCTGAAGAAAGCCGAGATGTTCACCTACAAGGCTGCCGATGGCAAAACGGTGCTGCGAGGGCTGATTCAGTTTCCGTCGAACTTCGATCCGGCCAGGAAGTATCCGGTGCTCGTGCCCGTCTACGGCGGTCCCGCGTCGGCCAGTAACACGGCCCGCGAGACGTTCGTCACCCCGAGCGCTGTGGCCGAGTACGGCTTTCTGATCGTCAACCTCGATTCGCGCGCGGCGCCGGGGATGGGCAAACGGACGCTCGATTCGATTTACCTCAAGCTCGGGCAGGTCGAGATCGACGACATGGCCGAAGGGGTGAAGGCGCTCGGGAACCGCCCGTACGTCGACCGGGCGCGCATCGGCATCTACGGCACGTCCTATGGCGGCTACTCCTCAGTCCTGTCGATCCTGCGTTACCCCGACGTGTATGCGGCGGCGTCGGCCTCGTCGCCGGTCACGGCCTGGAACCACTACGACTCGATTTACACCGAGCGCTACATGTGGATACCGCAGGAGAACAAGGCCGGCTATGAAGCGGGAAGCGCGATGACGTATGCGAACCAGCTGAAGGGCCGCCTGATGCTTTACTACGGGACCGCCGACAACAACGTGCACCCCTCGAATATGATGCAGCTCATCGCGGCGCTGCAGCAGTCGGGGAAGAGCTTCGAGGTGCAGGTTGGCCCGGACCGCGGCCACAGCGGCATCAACAACGATCGGATGATGGAGTTCTTCATCGAGAACCTGATCATCAAGCCGACGTCCCAGACGACCCCGTCGCAGTAGCTGCAGCGCGAGAGCTTGCACCGCTGAGAGCGCCGAGGACGATGCTCGGCGCCCTCAGCGGTGAAGAGCTCTTGACCTGGCAGTCGTGAGAGAATTCTCAGTTCCCGCATGCTGAAGACGCGCATCGTCGTCATCATTCTGCTCGTGATCGGCTTCGTGGGTTTCCACCTGGTCGAGCGGTCCTGGCACGGCGGGGAAGTTCCGTCGTTCCTCGAAGAGCTTCTCTTCATCGGCGGGCTGGTGTTCGGGGTCTCGCTGCTCGTCGCGGGTGTGTTCCGGCTTCGGTTGATCCAGCGGGTCAACCAGGTGAGTTCGCGCGCGCTCGAAATCCTGCACGCCGACAACCGGACGGCCAGGCTCGAAGAGGGCAGCGCCGGCACCGATCTGGCTGAGCTCAGCGGCGCCGTGAACCGGCTGCTCGACGCCGCTGACGCGTCTCAGCAGGAACTTCGCAACAGCGAGCGGCGGCTGGCCGCTCAAAGCCAGGCGCTGACCGAGCTGACGTCGCGGCAGACGGGCGTGACGCGTGACGGTCAGCGATCGGCTGCGGACCATCCTCGAGACGTGCTCGCGCACGCTCGAGGCGGCTCGCGTGAGCACATGGCGATTCGAGGATAACGGCTCGACGCTGCGGTGTGACGATCTCTTTCAGAGCCACACCGGTCAGCACACCTCCGGCGAGCGGTTGTACGCGCGCGACGTGCCGGCCTATTTCAGTGCCATCGGCCACGACCGGGTCGTCGCCGCCGGCGATGCGCACGCCGATCCTCGAACCTGCGAGTTCAGCACGTCGTACCTGACGCCGAACGGTATCGGGGCGATGCTCGACGTGCCGCTGCGGCAGGAAGACCGCGGCCTCGGCGTGATGTGCATCGAGCACGTCGGCGGGCCACGAACGTGGAAGGTCGACGAGCAGAACTTTGCCCTGTCGCTGGCCAATCTCGTGGTGGTGGCGCTGGCCGATGCCGATCGGCGCCAGGCCGTGCAGAATCTCGCGGAAAGCGAAGCGCGCGCGCGCCTGATGCTCGATTCGGCGCACGACTGCTTCATCGGGATGGATTCCGACGGCCGGATCGTGTCGTGGAACGCGCAGGCGGGCACAACCTTCGGATGGTCGCGGGACGAGGTCATCGGGCGGCAGCTGTCCGATACGATCATCCCGGTCGGATTCCGCCCGGCGCACATCGAAGGCCTGCGCCGGTTTCACCACACCGGCGAAGCGCCGATCGTCAACCGGCGACTCGAATTGCGCGGCTTGCACCGCGACGGCCACGAGTTTCCGGTCGAGATTACCGTGACCACGCCGGTCCGCGCCGGCCGCGGCTACTTCTTCGGCGCGTTCGTGCGCGACATCTCCGAACGACTGCAGCACGAAGACGAGCTGCGCAAGGCCAAGGAGTCCGCGGAAGCCGCGACCCGCGCCAAGAGCGAATTCCTCGCGAACATGAGCCATGAGCTCAGGACGCCGCTCAACGGGGTCATTGGTTACGCCCAACTCCTGCAGCGCGACCGGACGCTCGGCCCGAACCAGCGCGACGCGCTCGATGCGATCAGCGCCTGCGGTTCTCATCTCCTCGATCTCATCAACGACGTGCTCGACCTCTCGAAGATCGAGGCCGGCCGCATGGACATCGAGGCGGCGCCGTGCGATGTTCGCCAGGTCGCCGTCGATCTCCGCTACGTCATCGAGGAGCGGGCGCAGCGCAAGGGTCTGCAGTTTGTGACCGAGGTCGACCCCGGTCTGCCCGCCCGCGTCACGCTCGACGGCCGCCACCTGCGGCAGGTCCTGCTCAACCTGCTCGGGAACGCCGTCAAATTCACTTCGCAGGGCCAGGTGCAGCTGGTCATCGGCCCAGGTACAGCCGGCCGTCTCCGGTTCGACGTCGTCGATACCGGCATCGGGATTGAAGCCGAAAATCTGAGCGCGGTCTTTCAGGCGTTTCGGCAGACGCGTTCGGGCGCCGAGCTTGGCGGCACTGGCCTTGGCCTGACCATTAGCCACCGTTTGGTGCGGGGCATGGGTGGCGAGCTGAAGGTGGAGAGCACGCCGGGGAAAGGCAGCCGTTTCTATTTCGAGCTGCCGCTCGTCGAATCCGAGGAGGTGGTGACTGCGGTACCCGTGGACGGCGATGGCGAGGCGCTCTCTTCGGACGCGCGCCTCGCGCCGGGCGAACTGCTGACCGCGCTCGTCGCCGACGACAGTTCGGTGAACCGGCGGATCCTCGCCAGCCTGCTCGAGAGCGCCGGGGTGCGCGTGATCACCGCGGCTGGCGGGCTCGAGGCCGTCGAGCTCGGCCGCACCCATCGGCCTGATGTCGTCCTCATGGATCTCCGCATGGGCGACCTGAGCGGATTCGAGGCGACCCGACAGCTCGGCGCCGACGAGGCGACCGCGGCAATTCCAGTCATTGCCGTGTCAGCCAGCGCGTGGGACGAAGTCCGGGAGGCCGCGCGCGAAGCTGGCTGCGTCGATTTTCTTCCAAAGCCGGTCAGGGCCGACGTGCTCTTCGCCAAGCTGCAGCGCTACACCGGTGCCAGGTTCGTGAGCCCGTCGGGAGAGAAGGACGCGGCGATTCCGCCGCTCGGAGACGATGTCAGCGTTCGCGGACTCGCCGCGAGGATTCGCGAGGCGGCCGCCATCGGCAGCGTGGCCGACCTCGATGCGATTGCCGAGCAACTGTCGTCGGAAGGGGAGTCGCCCGGCACCCTGGGTCGTCGCATCGCGGCGTTGACCGCCGCGTTCGACTATGATGCGCTGCTCCAGCTCGCCGCGTCGCTCGAGCAGCAGCCATGAGCCAGCCGGGATGTCCAGCGTGACGCCAGTTCCGCCCGCAGGTCCGGCAGACGCCGCAGTTGGCGCGACCATTCTGGTGGTCGACGACAGCCCGGTGAACCTCCGGCTCGTCGTCCGCACCCTCGAAGGTCGGGGCTACCGTCTGCTCGCCGCGAAGAATGGCCGGGCCGCGCTCGACATCGCCCGCCGCGTGCACCCCGATCTGATCCTGCTCGACGTGATGATGCCCGAACTCGACGGCTTCGAGGTGTGTCGCGCGCTCAAAAGCGATCCCTCCACGCGTGACGCGATCGTCGTGTTCCTGTCGGCGCTGGGAGAAGTCACCGACAAGGTCACCGGCCTCGAGCTCGGGGCGTCGGACTACATCACCAAGCCGATTCAACCCGAGGAAGTCATCGCGCGCGTCGCCAACCACGTCGCGCGCCAGCAACTGGAGCGCGAGGTCCGTCGCAGCCGCGATCGCCTGGAACGGGAACTCGCGAGCGCCGGCGCGATGCAGCGCCGCATCCTTCCCGCCGCCCTGCCGTCCGGGATGGGCGCGACGTTTGCCGCCTACTACCGGACCAGCTTGTATGCCGGCGGCGACTATTACGACGTGTTCCCGCTCCCCGACGGCCAGTTTGGCGTCATCGTCGCCGACGTGTCCGGCCACGGCGCCCCCTCGGCCATCGTGATGGCGATGATTCGCGCCGCGGTCCACGCGTTTCCCGGGTTCGCCTGCGATCCGGCCGAGATGCTGCGCTATCTCAACCGGCATTTCGAGTTCCTGTGGGAATCGCCGATGTTTGCGACCGCGCTGTCGGCGCTGATCGATCCGCGGGATCGCAGCGTGACGATCGCGTGCGCCGGTCACCCGCCGCCGCTGCTCCTGCGTGGCCGGCAGGTGACCGTCCTGCCTGTCGATGCGACGATGCCGGTGCTGATGATGGATTTGCCGAAGGTGCCCGATGTGAGGCACGCGCTGCAGGGCGGCGACCGGCTCTTGTTCTACACCGATGGCGTGACCGAGCGGTCGAATCCCGGCGACGACATGTACGATCTCCCACGCCTCGTCGCCGCGTTCGAGCGCACGGCCGAACGCGCGCCGGCCGATCAGGTGCTCGCCCTCGTCGAAGATCTCGACACGTTTGCCGCCGAGCGCGAGCCCGACGACGACCAGACGCTGTTGCTGATTGCGATAGAGGAGCAGGGGAAAGTGTGAAGTCAGACTTCACACCTTCATCTATTTCACTGTCCCGGCGTTCTCGACGGTGATCCTGACATCGCGGACCGCGCCGGCGGCGCCGGGGGAACCGGGGTCGCGGCCATTGATGGTCCATGTCACTGCGCCGGCGTCGCCAAAGCGAAGGGCGATGGCGCGCTCGGCGGCGAGGGTTTCGCGCTCGCCGGGCTGGAGGATGCGGTAGATCGCGCGTCGCCCGTCCACTGTCGCCGAGACCCAGCACGGACGGTTCATCGACAGAACGATCGATATCGCGGCAGACGTCGCCGCTGGAGCTGGGACCGCGTCTGTTGGCTGCGCTGTCGGCTGAGGCGTGACGTCAGGCGCGCGGGCTGGTGCCGGCGAGGCCGGCGCGTTGCCGGTTGTGCCGACGGTGCCGGGCTCGACGTGGCTTTCGCCGCGCCGTCCGAGCACCACCGCGGCTGTGACAACGACCAGCAGTATCGCTACGGAAGTCGCCATGCCCAGCCAGCGAGAGGGCGGCTGCCATGACGTGTCTGGTATTTCCCGTGTGACGAGGAGCGGACCGGTCGGGGCTTCAGCCGGGAACTGCGCAAAAAACTCGCGAACCACCCGCTCGTGATCCAGATCGAGCTCGTCTGCGTAAGTTCTGACGAACCCCCGGGCAAAAGGTTGAGGCGGGAGAGCCGATCGATCGTTGCGTTCAATGGCAGACAGCGTTCGTGCGGGCACACGCGTGCGCTCGGCCAACGCGCCGACAGAGAGTCCCTTGGCTTCGCGAGCGGCTCGAAGTTCTGTGCCGATGTCCATGATCGTTCCTTGCTGGCATCTCGTACCTTTGAGCATAGCACCAGTCGGGGTCGGTGGCCCGGCGGAGTCTGAGGGTCCGGCTAAAAGCCAGACACTACGGCTGAAAGTCAGACGGAAGCCGGACTTTACGGCGGTCGGTGGATCGGGCCGGCGGCGGAGCTGGGGCTACGATAGAGCCAGACCAATGGACGAAACCGCGCCAGGGGTGACCGAATTGGCTGCGACGGCGGATACCGACGCGGCTCCGCCCGTTGCCGAGCTGCCAACGTCCACGGCGGAGCTTGGCGATCGTCAACTCGACCCTCAGTACATTCCCTTTCAGCGCGTGGTTGGCTGGATCGTGACCGCGTCGACGGCCGCGTGCACGCTCGCGGTTGTCGCCGTCTACTGGCTGGCCGCTGATCTGTCAGCGTGGGCTGGGGCGCTGCTCCTTCTCGGATGGGTCATGTTCACAGTTGGCACCGGCTGGCTGTCCTACGCCTGGCCGCCCATTCACTACCGGCACACCTCCTACAGGCTCGACGACGAAGGCATTGAAATTCGGAGTGGCGTCTGGTGGCGCGAGATTGTGAGTGTCCCGCGCTCCCGCGTGCAGCACATCGATGTGTCGCAGGGGCCGATGGAGCGATCGGTACGGGCTCGGTCGCCTCGTGCTTTATACCGCCGGGACCGACTACTCGCGCGTCGAGCTGCCAGGGCTGAACTACGACGTCGCGTTCTCGCTCAGGCTCCGCCTGCTCCCCCGAAATAGCGACGATGCCGTCTGAACGCCGGCTCCATCCGCTCTCGTTTCTCTTCGACATCGCCGGCCACGTCCGGCAGCTCGTCGTCCCTGGTCTCGTGGTTCTCGTCGGCGCAGGATCGGCCGGGCTCGATTGGCAAGTCTGGCTGGTGCTGCTCATCATTCCCTACACGATCATCGCGATTGTCCGGTCGTTCACGTTCCGCTATCGATTCGATCCTGGCGAGCTCGTGATCACGACCGGGTTGATTTTTCGCAACGAGCGTCACGTTCCGTACGGACGGATCCAGAACATCGATGCCGTCCAGAACCTCCTGCACCGCCTGCTGCGAGTCGTCGAGGTGCGGGTCGAGACCGGCGCCGGTGATGAACCAGAAGCGAGGATGCGCGTCCTGCCGCTCGCGGCGCTCGAGGAGATGCGAGAGCGCGTCTTTGTCGGGCGGATCGCACCGGCGGAGGGCTCGTCGGCGACCGCGGCGGCTGCGCCGTTCGCGCCGCCGGCTCGCCGGTCGCTGCTGACGCTCGGTCCGCGCGAGCTGCTGCTCGCCGGGTTGGTCGACAGCCGCGGGCTCATCATCGTTGGCGCGGCCTTCGGGCTCCTGTGGGAAGTCGGGTTGTTCGACCCGACGATCGACTTCGTGTTTGGCGAGAACGTGTCGGGCCGCGGTGTCATCCGGCATGTGCTCCGCGCGCTCGGCGGCCGCGGCGCGTCCATCGTTCGGCTGGCTCGCCATCCTCGCGCTCGCGTTTGCCGCCTTCGTCTTCGCGATCCGCGTCCTGTCGATGTGCTGGTCGGTCATCCGGTTGTGGGGGTTTCGCCTGGACCGTGCCGGTGACGATCTGCGCGCCGAGTTCGGGTTCTTCACGCGAGTGATGGCGACGATTCCCATCCGCCGCGTTCAAACGGTCACGATCCGCGAGAGCCCGCTCCATCGGCTGTTCAAGACGGCGTCGGTTCGCGTGGAGTCGGCAGGCAGCGATGGGGGAGCGGCTGGCGCGACACGCGAGTCGCTCGCGCCGATCGTCAAGCGTGCCGATCTGACGAATCTGCTCGCCGAGGTGTTGCCCGGCGTGGACATCGAGGGCGTCGCGTGGTCCCCGGTCGACCCCCGCGGCTTCCGGCGCGCGCTGAAATCGTCGCTCGTGTTCGCCGCTTTTCTCACCGCTCCATTCATCGCGATGCTGAAGTGGTGGACCGTCGCCTGGATGGCTCTGCTGTTCGTGTGGGCATGGAGCCACGCGCGGCTGTACGTCCGGCACCTCGGATGGGCCGCTGGCGAGGGGGCGGTGTTCTTCCGCAGCGGCTGGCTGTGGCGCGAGCTGACCGTCGCCCGCTTCAACAAGATGCAGGCCGTGTCGCTCGGCGAATCCCCCTTCGATCGAAGAGCGCGGATGGCAAGCATCCGTGTGGACACGGCTGGCGCGGGGAACACATCCCACCGCGTGAACATTCCGTACCTGGCTCGGCGCACCGCCGACGAGCTCTATCACCAGCTCTCTGGCGAAGCGGCACGCACGGCGTTCCGCTGGTGAACGCGGATCTCTGGGAGACGGGACGCGGATCACGGATCTATTTTTTACGGGACGCGGATCACGCGGATGACGCGGATTTCGAGTTACCGACGGAGGTCACGGAGATAACGGTTTCAACGCGGAGGAACGGAGCCGAGTCCAGTGGGAGACGCACGGAGAGAACCAGCTGGTTCGCAGCGCACGAAACTGCTTGCACCGCGCGTAGCGCGGTTGGGGTGATGCGAGGGACGGGAATCACAAGCGCCCGACATTCCAGCGGCACTTGTGATTCCCGTCCCTCGCATCACCCCTACGCCGGCCAAGCGGCCGGCGTGCAAGCAGTGCAGCGTGAGAGCCATCATTCGCATCTCGGGCAGGATCAGTGTGTTCTGTGTTATCCGTGGGAGATCCGCGTGATCCGCGTCCCGTCAGACAAGATCCGCGATCCGCGTCCCGTCAGACGAAGGATCCGCGTTCCCGTGAGCGCACGATCCGCGTTCCGGCGTCCGTGGCTATACTTGTGGCGAATGTGAGCAGCGGTTGAAGGAGTGCAACGATGCTGGTACGAGGAAACTTCTCGAAGTGCTTGATGGTGGTCCCGCTCGCGGTCGTCATGGCTGCGTCGGCTTCCGTGATCCCTGGTGCGGCCCGCCAGGCGGCGGCGCCGAAGCAGGGGCTCCAGGTCCCGATCGAGTACTTCAAGCTGAAAAACGGGCTCAAGGTCGTCCTGTCGCGCGACACGACGACGCCGACGGTGGTCGTGGCCGGTGTACTACAACATCGGCTTCCGCAACGAGCCGAAGGACAGGACCGGCTTCTCGCATCTCTTCGAGCACATGATGTTCCAGGGCTCGCAGAACCTCGGGAAGATGGAGTTCATCCGGCTGGTGGAATCAAACGGCGGCCTGCTGAACGGCTCCACGCGATTCGACTTCACGAACTACTTCCAGGTCGTTCCGTCGCACGTGCTGGAGACGATTCTCTGGGCCGAAGCCGATCGGATGCGGGGCCTCAATATCGACGCCGACAACCTCAAGAACCAGCAGGAAGTGGTCAAGAACGAGGTCAAGGTCAACGTCCTCAATCAGCCCTATGGCGGTTTCCCGTGGATCGACCTGCCGATGGCGGCGAACCAGAACTGGTACAACGCCCACAACTTCTACGGCGACCTCGCGCACCTCGATGCCGCGACTCTCGATGACGTGCGATCGTTTTTCCGGACGTTCTACGCGCCGAACAACGCCGTCCTGGTCGTGACCGGCGACTTTGCCGCGGATTCAGCCAAGGCATGGATCGAGAAGTACTTCGCCGACATCCCGGCGGGCAAGCTGCCGCCGCCGGTCGATCTTCGCGAACCGCGACAGGAAAAAGAAAAGCGCACCGGTCGAACCGATCCGCTTGCCAACCGCCCGGCGCTTGGCATCGCGTATCACCTGCCGGACCGGTTTACGCCCGAATGGTTTGCGTTCGGGCTGATCGACCGCGCGCTCGCGCAGGGCAGCGACTCGCTGCTCTTCGACGAGGTCGTGCGCAAGGCCGGCCTGACCGGCGGCGTCGACGCGGGGATCAACTGGGGGCTCGGCAGCATGTTCGACTACAGCGGCCCGATGCTGTGGATCGCGCAGTTCTTTCACGACACGACGACGCCGACGGACAAGTTGCTGGCGGCAATTGATACCGTCATCGAACGGGTCAGAAAAGACGGGCTCGATCCGGCGACGCTCGAGCGCGCTCGCGTCAAGATGCGGTCGGGACTCTATGCCGAGACCGAGCAGTTCGTTGGTTTCGGCCGCGCCAACCTGCTGGCATCGTTCGCGCTCTTCGACGACGACCCGTCTCGAATCAACCGGCTCGAGGAGGGGTTCGCCAAAGTCACGCCGGCGCTCATCCAGAAAACGGCAAGTGAGTATCTCCGGCCCGGCAATCGCACCGTCTATGTGATCACGCCGGGGAAGACCGGCGCGGAGCCGGAGAGCCGATCCCAAAAGGACGCGGGGAAAGGGGGGGTGCGATGAGGCGCTCCGTGCTCGTGGCGCTGATCCTCGCGGCAACCGTCGCGGCCGGCGCCGAGCAGAAACAGGCGCCGCCGGCGCCTGGCCCGGCCAAGGACTTCGTCATTCCCAGCCCGAAGCGATTCACGCTGTCAAACGGCCTTCCAGTCACCATGGTGCCCTTCGGCCTCGTGCCCAAGGTCACGATCCGTCTCGTCGTCGAAGCCGGCAACGTCTACGAAGCCAAGGATCAAGTGTGGTTGGCCGACCTCACCGGCAACATGCTGCGCGAGGGCACGACGGCGCTGACCGGCGAGGCGCTGGCGCGCGAGTTTGCCGCGATGGGCGGGCAACTCGGCGTCGGTGTCGGGCCGGACATGGCGACGATCTCGACCGACGTGCTGTCGGAAAACGGCGCCAAGGCGGTCGAGCTCATTGCCGACGTCGCCGAGCGTCCTCGGCTGCCGGAGTCGGAGCTCGCGCGAGTCAAGGCGAACATGGCGCGGGACCTGGCCATTCAGAAGAGCACGCCTCAATCGGTTGCTGTCCGAGAAGTTTGCCGAGTTGATCTACGGCGACCATCTCGTACGGCCGGTTGTTCCCGACCGAGGCGATGCTCTCGGGCTACACGCTGGAGCAGGTCCGCGCCTTCCACAAGAGTCATTTCACCGCCGGCCGCGCCCGGATCTACATCGCCGGCGTGTTTGACGCGGCGGCAATGGAGGCGAGCGTCCGGAAGGCATTCGACGCCTGGCCACGCGGCGAGACGATCGCGCCGCCGGCGAAACCAGCCGCGCGATCCGGCGGCTTCGCGCTGCTGGATCGCGCGGGCGCGCCGCAATCGACAGTCATGGTCGGGCTCAAGGTCGCCGATCCGTCGCATGCCGACTGGGTCGCACTCGAAGTGACGGATTCGCTCCTCGGCGGATCGTTTGCGTCACGGATCACGGCGAACATCCGCGAGCAGAAGGGCTACACGTATTCGCCAAATAGCACGATCACCTCGCATCCGGGCGATGCGCAGTGGGTCGAAACCGCCGACGTCACGACCAACGTGACCGGTCCGTCGCTCAAGGAGATCTTTTTCGAGATCGATCGGTTGCGGAAGGAGGCCCCGACCGCCGCCGAACTGCAGGGCATCAAAAACAATCTGGCCGGCATCTTCGTCGTGCAGAATGCCTCGCGCGGCGGTGTCCTCAGCCAGATTGCCTTTGTGGACCGGCACGGACTCGGCGACCAGTATCTGGCGACCTACGTGAAACGCGTGATGGCAGTCACGCCCGACGAGGTGCGACGGATTGCGAATCAATACCTGACGCCGGACAAGATGACGCTCGTGATCGTTGGGGATACGAAGACGGTGCAGGAACAAGTCGCCCCATGGAGTAAACGATGAGGAGCAAGCGATGATCGGTTGGCGCGCCGGGATGTGCCGCCTGGCAATCCTGGCCGCCCCACTCCTCGCGTTGACGGCGTCGCTTCCAGCCGAACAGGCCAGCGAGGTCAGTCCTCAGCTTTTTAGCGAGCTGCGCTGGCGGAACGTCGGCCCCCACCGCGCGAGCCGGACCCGCGCGGCGGCCGGCCACGCGAGCCATCCGTACACCTTCTATATGGCGGCGGTCAACGGCGGCGTCTGGAAGACGACTGACGCCGGCCGCGTCTGGAAGCCGATCTTCGACGACCAGCCGACAGGTTCCATCGGTACGATCGCCATCGCTCCCTCCGACGCCAGCACGATTTACGTCGGCAGCGGCGAAGGCCTTCACCGTCCGGATCTCTCGACGGGCGACGGCGTCTACAAGTCGACCGACGCCGGCAGGACGTGGACGCACCTCGGACTGCGCGACGCGCAGCAGATTCCCGCCATCGCGGTCGATCCGAAGAACCCCAACCGGCTCTTTGTGGCCGCGCTCGGCCATCCCTACGGTCCCAACGAAGAACGCGGCATTTATCGCTCGACCGATGGCGGCAAGACCTTCGAAAAGGTGCTCTCGAAGGATGAGAACACTGGCGGCAACGACGTCGACATCGATCCGTCGAACCCCGAGACCGTGTACGCCACGATGTGGGAGGAACGTCAGGGCCCGTGGGAGAACTCGGTGTGGGCCGGCACCAACGGCGGCGTGTTCAAATCGGTAGATGGTGGCACGACCTGGAAGCCGCTCACGACTGGACTGCCCGTCGTCGTCCAGGCGAATCTCGCGATTTCGCCGGCAAATCCCAAACGGTTGTACGCAGCCGTGGCCGGCTACGACAAGCCCGGCGCGTCGAGCGATCGCGGCGCGGTCGGCCTGTATCGCAGCGATGATGCCGGCGAAACGTGGGCGCGTATCACGACCGATCCGCGGCCGGCTGGCCGGATCGGTGGCGGCGACCTGCCGATGCCGATCGCGCATCCGAAGGATCCCGACATCGTGATCATGGCGAGCACCGTGTCGTGGAAGTCGACCGACGGCGGGAAGACCTGGACGTCGTTCAAGGGCGCTCCAGGCGGGGAGGACTATCAGAACGGCTGGATCAACCCGGACAACCCCGACATCATCCTGCTCGCCGCCGACCAGGGCGCGGTCGTGACGCTCAACGGCGGAGAGACCTGGAGTTCCTGGTATAACCAGCCGACCGGGCAGTTCTACCACGTCTCGGCGGACAACGCGTTTCCGTATCGAATTTGCAGCGGGCAGCAGGAGAGCGGCTCGGTCTGCGTGTCGAGTCGCGGCAACTACGGCGCGATTTCCGACCGCGATTGGCTTCCGGTCAACGTCGACGAGTACGGCTTCGTTGCGCCCGATCCGCTCGATCCAGACATCGTCTACGGTGGCCGGACGGTGACCCGCTTCGATCGAAGAACCGGACAGGTGTCGGTTGTCGGTCCGCTCGGCGGCCGGGGCGGCATCGGCGGCGTGCCGGGCAACTTCCGTCAGGTTCGCACGATGCCGGTGATCTTCTCTGAAGTCGACAAACGCGCCCTGTTCTTCGCCAACAACCATCTTTGGAAGACGGTCGATGGCGGGACGCATTGGAAGCAGATCAGCCCGGACCTGACGCGAAAAACGTGGACCGTCCCGGAGAGCGTCGGCAAGTACTCCGGCGACCCTTCGGCGCAGCCTGCCGAACGCGGCGTCATCTACACCGTCGCCCCGTCCTATCAGGACATCAACCGCATCTGGGTCGGAACTGACGACGGATTGATTCACGTGACGGCCGACAGTGGCGCCACCTGGAAGGACGTGACCCCGCCGGGCGTCGGTCCGTGGGCCAAAGTGTCGGTCATGGATGCCGGCCGCTTCGCTCCGCTGACGGCGTACGCCGCGGTCAACACGCTTCGCCTCGATGATCTCCGTCCGCACATCTTCCGCACCCACGACGGCGGCAAGACGTGGACCGAGATCGTCAACGGCATCCCGAATGGCGAGACCGTCAACGCGGTTCGCGAGGATCCCAGGCGAAAGGGATTGCTCTTCGCTGGCACCGAGCGCGCGGTCTACGTGTCGTTCGACGATGGCGCCAACTGGCAATCACTGAGGCTGAACATGGCCGTGTCGTCGGTGCGCGACCTGATTGTCAAAGACGACGATCTGGTTGCGGCCACGCACGGGCGGGGATTCTGGATTCTCGACGACATCACGCCGTTGCGCCAGATCGACGCCGCGTCCGCGAGTCAGGACGTGATCCTTTTCAAGCCGACGACCGCGTGGCGCGTGCGCTGGAATACGAGCGTCGATATGCCTTGGCCCAAGGAAGAGCCGACGGGCCCGAATCCCCCTGAGGGCGCCATCGTCAATTACTACCTGAAGTCGGCCTCGGCCGGACCGGTCACCCTGGAGATCCTGCAGGAGGACGGCCGTCTGATCCGGCGCTACTCGAGTGCCGATCAGATCGCGCCGATTCCCGAACCGCCAGCGGCGCCGGCGCCGGTCTACTGGTATCGCCCGCCGCAGAGGCTC
Source organism: uncultured Acidobacteriota bacterium (assembly GCA_963797625.1). GTDB lineage: Bacteria > Acidobacteriota > Vicinamibacteria > Vicinamibacterales > 2-12-FULL-66-21 > DATBJJ01. Next base: position 49,784 of record CAWCQI010000038.1, on the reverse strand, counting down.
GCAACGGCGTCGGGGATGCACCGGTTCGTGTGGGACGTGCGCTACCAGCCGCTCGCGGGGTTGGTTCCCGGTGAAGGCGCGCTTGGCGCCGTGCCGACCCAACTCCCGATTCAGGCGATTCCATACAACACCGTTCCGGCGCCGACGACCCCATGGGTCAACCCTGGAACCTACACCGTCAAGTTGACGGTCGATGGCAAGAGCTACACCCAGCCGATCGTCGTGAAGCAGGACCCGCGCGTGAAGACACCGCCACTTGCGATGCAGCAGGTCTATACGCTGACCAGGGCGATGTACTACGGCGCTGCCGATGCGCGGATCGCGGCAGCGAAGCTCGGTCTCATGCGACAGCAGATCGCCAGGCTGCAGGCGCAGGGCCCCGTTGCCGATTCGCTCGCCACGTTTGCACAGAAGGCCGCGGCGCTCGAAGGCACACCTCCCGCCGGAGGTGGTGGGCGGGGAGGCCCGGGCGGCGGCCGTGGCGGACCTCAGCCTGTGGCGCCAGCCGACACATTGTGGGCGTTGAGCACGTCGCTCGGCGCGCTGATGAACTCCATGCAAGCTGCCGACGTGGCCCCGACGGCGAATACGCTCGCTGCGGTCACAGCCGCGCAGCAGAATGCGGCACGCGTGATGGCGCGCTGGACCGCACTCCGAACGGTAGACCTGCCCGCACTGAACACGCAACTCAAGCGTGCCGGGATTGCCGCACTGACGCTAGACTGAACTTGAACCCTGAACCTTGAAATTCAACGTCCTGAACCGCAAATTCACTATTGGGCGAGCGCAATTGTTGCGATCCCGCTCTCGTGATGATCTGCAGCGGCTTGCTGCTGCAGGCCAAGAAACAGTCAGCGTGGGTGCAGCCGCCTGAGCGACGCGGGACGGGGAAGGCACCTGAGTTGTCGTTCGACGAAGTGCTCGAGCGCGTCAAGCAGTGCCCGAGATGCACGTGCGGAGTTGGGACGACGTCAATCGGATGGACGTGCGGCCCGGGCGCGGCATGGTGAAGGTCTGGCTGCACAACGGCTACGAGGTTCAGGTCGATCTGGGGACGGACAGATTCTGCAGGTCGCGTATCGGCGGTCGGATCTGATCGAGTCGATTCACGACGGTTCGTTTTTCGCAGGCGATTGGACCAAGCTCGGCTTGTTCCTGCCGACCGGCGTCACGCTGCTGCTGTTGTGGTGCGGCGGGCGTCTGGATGTTCTGGGTGCCGTTCTGGGCGAAACGCAAGCGCGCGATCGCTCAGAAGCTGGCCAAACCCAGTGGCGGACGCGCCGCGGCCGCATCCTGAGGTCTTGCCATGCATGCCCTTCTCTGGGTCGTTCAGGTCCTTCTCGCCTGCGCGTTCGGCATGGCCGGCTTCATGAAATCGACGCAGCCGGTCGACGTGCTCGTGCAGAGTGGCGTTCAGTGGGCGTCGCAGGTGCCGCTTGCGATGGTCCGCTTTATCGGCATTTCCGAGTTCCTCGGGGCGGTCGGCCTGATTCTCCCCGCTGCAACCAAGATCAAGCCTTCGCTGACCCCGCTCGCGGCACTTGGACTGCTGACGATCATGATCCTCGCGATGGCGTTCCATGTCTCGCGTGGCGAAGTGCAGGCGACGCCCGTCAACATCGTGCTGGGTGGGCTGGCGGCGTTCGTGGCGTGGGGACGGACGAAGCGGGCGCCAATAAGATAGCTGTCAGCTTCCAGCTCTCAGCTTCAGCTTTCGAAATCAGCTAGAGCTAGTTATCCGTCGATCGACTGGCGAGCAGATGGTTGGCTGAAGCTGAGAGCTGGAAGCTGGAGCTGATAGCTGGAAGCTGACAGCTACCCCATCACCACTCTCACCTGGTGCACCGCGCCATCGTCGACAATCGGCACGTCGCGACCGGTCGCGTCGACGCCATCGATTTCAAGCCGCGCGACGCCGCGATTCACACCGCTCGGGTTCTCGACGACGATCCGGTATTCCGTTCGCCCGGCCTTGAAGACCATCTCGTAGCGCGGCCACGTTTTCGGGATGCAGGGGTCGATGTGCAGCGCGCCGCCACGGCGAGTCAATCCCAGGATCGCCTCGATCCCGACGCGATACATCCAACCGGCCGACCCTGTATACCAGGTCCATCCACCGCGCCCGGTATGAGGCGGCTGCGAGTAGAGGTCTGCGGCGACGACGTACGGCTCTGCGCGATATTTCTGAATCTCGGCGGCGTCACGGGTGTGCGTCAGCGGGTTCAGCATCGAGAAGAGCTCGGTCGCCCGATCGCCGTCGCCCAGCTGCGCGAATGCCAGGACCGTCCAGAGGGCGGCGTGCGTATATTGCCCGCCGTTCTCGCGGACGCCCGGCACATAGCCCTGGATGTATCCGGGGCTGGGGGTCATCTTGTCGAATGGCGGCGTCAGCAGCAGGATCATTCGATCGGCGGTTCGAACCAACTGCTGCTCGACGGCCTCCATCGCCTGCCGCGCGCGCGCGCGGTCGGCGCCGCCGGCAAGGACAGACCATGACTGCGCGATCGCGTCGATGCGGCACTCGGTGTTCTCCTTCGAGCCGAGCGGCGTGCCGTCATCGAAGTAGGCGCGACGGTACCAGTCGCCGTCCCAGGCGTGCTCGAGCGCGGCTTCGAGCGACGTCGCATGGCGGCGGTAGGTATCGGCGCGATCGCTCTCGCCGCGAGCTGCGGCCAGGTCCGCGAACGGTCGCAGGATCGAGATGAGGAACCAGCCGAGCCAGACACTCTCGCCCTTGCCGTCGGCGCCGACGAGGTTCATGCCATCGTTCCAGTCACCGGTTCCCATGAACGGCAGTCCATGCGCCCCGGTTGAGAGATTGAGGGCAATCGCGCGGACGCAGTGTTCGTAGAGTGTCGCCCGCTCGGCTCGACGTCGTCGGCCGTTCATAGGCCTCGTGCTCGTCGGGGCCGAGCACGCGGCCCTCGAGGAACGGCACGCTCTCGTCGAGGACGCCTGTATCCGCCGTTGCCGTGACGTATTGCAGCGTCGCGTAGGCCAGCCACAGCCGGTCGTCGGAGAACTTCGTTCGTACGCCCTGGCCGCCCGGTTCGTGCCACCAGTGCTGGACGTCGCCTTCGACGAACTGGCGCGACGCGGCATGGAGGATGTGATTGCGCGCAAGGTGTGGCGCGGCGAGAAGAAAGGCGAGCACGTCCTGCAGCTGATCGCGAAAGCCGAACGCGCCGCTCGACTGGTAGAAGGCGGAGCGCCCCCAGATGCGGCACGCCAGCGTCTGGTAGAGGAGCCAGTGGTTGAGGATCAGGTCCATCGAGCGGTCAGGCGTGCTGACCTGGACCGAGCCGAGCAGCGAGCGCCAGAAGGTCTGCACATCGTCGAAGGCAGCGGTAATCCCCTGAGGCGCGCGGCAGCGGCGCACCAGGGAGGACACGCTCGCGTCGTCGGCCGCCTCGCCGAGGAGTCCGATGACGGTCAGTTCCTGGGACGGTTCGAGGGTCAGACGAACCTGCACCGCGCCGCACGGGTCCATTCCCGCCCCGGTTCGGTCCGACAACGCGTCGCGATCGAGCGCCGCAGGAGCGCTGAGTGAACCATTGCGGCCGATGAATTCGGTCCGGTCGCCGGTCACCGTGCGGCGGTCGCCGCCGAACAGGTCCAGGAACGCCACGCGATCAGCAAACGCATCGCGAAACGCGTTGCACGCGATCAACGCGCCAGTTGTCGGTTCGCGGCGCGTGACGATGTGGAGGGCGGTGCGGTCGCGGTTCTCGCCGAGGACCCATTCCGCGTAGATCGTCACCGTCAGCTGCCGACGGCGGCTCGACGCATTGCGCAGCGCGATCTGGAATACCTTGACCGGCTCGGCGGCGGCGACGTAGACGCGGAGTCGAGACTCGATCCCATCGCGCGCGTGTTCGTAGACGCTGTAGCCCTGCCCATGGCGGACGGTGTACGGCTGTCCGCCTCCGGCTGGCAGAGGCGTCGCCGACCACACGCGGCCGCTCTCGTCGTCGCGAAAATAGATCGCCTCGCCCTGAGGATCGATCACGGGATCGTTGCGCCAGGGCGTGAGCCGGTTGTCGTGGCTGTTCTCCGACCAGGTGAAGCCGGTGCCGAGGTCTGATCCGGCAAACCCGAACGTCGGGTGCGCGACAACGTTCACCCATGGGGAGGGCGGAATCTGGCCCGCGCCCGGGTGGAGTCGGATGACATACTCGCGGCCGGCGTCGGCGAAGCCGCCAAGGCCATTGAACGACTCGAGCTCGGGCACGGGCGTGGGCAGCCTTACGGCCGGAGGTTCGGACTTCTGAGTCCGCGCCCGGCTCGGTTCGGGCAGTCGCGGCGTAGCTGGCAACCGGACGGACGAGCTGCTGATTGAGATCGCCCTCAGCGCCGTCCATCACCGCGCGCGCCGCCGCGAGAAGCAGCAGTTGATCCTCGGCCGGCATCAGGTCGGCGCGGCGCAGGAACACGCCGCCGGGGCGATCGATCCACGCCTGTTCCGGACCGCTTTCGACCATCTGCTGCGCCGAGTCCTGGAGATCCATCCGGTAGGTCGTGCCGTGCGCGTTCAGCACGACCAGATCGAACAGCATGCCCTTGCCCCGCAGGTACTCGTGCGCCTTGAGCAGGTCGCTGAGGAGATCGAGGTGGCTGCTGTCCGAGATGGTCGCCAGCACGATCGGGAGATCGCCCGAGATGCCGTATTTCCAGAGCTCCGGCTGACCACGTCGGTTTCTGGCGACCGAGTCGATCGATCGCAGGCGCGGGTCACCGTACAGCAGGCGGCCGGCGAGGCGCTGGAAGCGCATCGTATCTTCGACGGTCAGCCCGAGGTGCCGCAACTCGATCTGCGCGTGTGTGCTGGCCAACGCGATCGCCCGGGCGACCGCGCGGCGGTCGTAGTACTTCTCGATGAGGCGCCTCGCGGCGGATTCGCTGTCGGCGAACCCCGTGGTGAACGACAGGCGCGCCGTTCCTCCCGGCGGAAGGCGGATTGCCTGGCGGAGGCTGACGATCGGATCGAGCACGGCGCCAGTCGTCTTCGACAGCGGCCCGGCGGCGCTCAACGCGACCGGGTTGGCGAGCGTGCGCCCGCGTCCGATGAATCGAGCGCGGTCGGTCTCGTACTCGGTGGCAGCGCCGATGCGGCCGCGGCCGCTGAGCACGTGGACGAGGTAGGCGCGGTCGGTGCCCGATCGCGGCCGGCGAGTGCAGAGCAGGGCATCCCACTCGGGCACCGCCGTCGTCTCGATGAAGAGATTGCTGAAGGCCGGATGGGCAAGGTCGGCTCCCTGCGGGGCCAGGACGACCTCGGCGTAGCTGGTGAGATCGAGGCTGCGGACGCGGTGACTGTTGTTGGTGATCGAGACGCGTCGCAGTTCGGCATCATCTTCGGGCGACACGACAATCTCGGTGCGGGTCTCGAGGCCCGCGTCGACGCGTCGCCAGACGGCGCGGTCGAGCGAAAACGTCGCCTCGTACTCTTCGGCGTCACGCCCGGTTGGCTGGTGCGTCGTCGACCACGCCTCGCCGCTGTCGAGATCGCGCACGAACACGAAGCTGCCCCAGGCGTCGCTCGTGATGTCTTCGCGCCAGCGAGTCATCGCCAGTTGCTGACGACGGCTGTATCCGCCGCCGGCGTTGGTCACCATGACCGTGTAAGAACCATTTGAGAGAAGGTGCGCGCGAGGGCTGAGCGTGTGAGGTGTCGTATAGCGACGCACGGGCGGAGCGATCGCGCGGCGGACGAATGGCACATGGGCGGCGCTTTCGCTCGGCGCGTTCTTCAGCGGGACGAGCTGCGGCACTCGCTCCTGCAGGAGGAGATCGGCGGCCTGAATCCGCGGGTCGGCGTGAAACCGCTGCTGCATCGGCGATCCGTTGAGCAGGTTGTCGAGCGCCAGCAGGCTCATGCCCTGGTGGTGTGCCATCCAGGTCGGGAGCACGACGCCACCCTTGTAATCGGGCGGTACGCGCTCTGGCGTGTAATCGATCGCTTCGCAGTAGCCGAACCGCCCGTTCATGCCCTCGTGCTGCAGGCGCGTCAGGTTGGCCAGCACTTCATGGGGGGCGAGCGGTGCAGCGAGAATCGACGCGTACGGCGCAACCACGAGATCCTCGGCGAGGCCGCGCTTGAGGCCCAGTCCGGGAACGCCGAACGCACGGTACTGGTAGTTCTTGTCGAGGTCCTGAGCGAAGTAGGCCGACTCGGAGATGCCCCAGGGAACGCCGCGTTGCGTGCCGTACTCGATCTGTCGCTGGACGACGGCGTTGTAGGTCTCGTCGAGGAGCGTGCCGGGATACGGGCGCATGACGATCAGCGGCATCAGGTATTCGAACATCGAGCCGCTCCACGAGAGCAGGGCGCGAGAGCTGCCGGCCGGCGTCAGCGACCGTCCGAGCTTGAACCAGTGCTCGTGCGACACGGTGCCCATGGCAATGGCCATGAAGCTGGCGAGCCGCGCCTCGGAGGCGAGCGTGTCGTAGTAGGAGTTGTCGAGACGGCCATCGGTCACGCTGAAGCCGATCGAGAACAACTGGCGTTCGGCGTTGAAAAGAAAGCCGAATTCGGTCTCTTCGACGAGATCGTCGGCGAGCGCGCTGAGTCGTTCGCCGCGCTCGATGAGCTCCTCTGCGAGCCTGCGGGCACGGTCGATGGCCTGTCGCGCGTCGCTCGATACGGGCTCGGTGACCGCCTGGTCGCAGAGAGTGACGAGGGCGGTCAGGCTGGGCACCTCGGCGGGAGCATGGCGAATCCCGGCCGCTTGCAGCCGCGTCATCCAGCCGGTCAGCTGCTCGAGCTCGAGCTGACGCGTCGAGACGACGGCGGCGGCGCGCTCGAGCCAGCCGGACGCCTCGCTGAGGGCAGCCGGAATTGCCGTGCCGGGCACGCCGCCCAGAGCATCGAGCTCGTGGACGAGCAGTGGTTCCTCGAGATCGTGGAAGAGGATGCTGACCGCCTGGAGCCGTTCTTCGAGTTGCGTGAGCAGCCGGCGCCACTCGAGCAGCGTCGCCGGGCGGCGTGCGAGATGGGTGCGCAGGCTTCCCAGCTCGCGCTTCAACGCGCTCGTGGCGCGGCCGCGGTTGAGCGCATCGACTTCAGCTTCGAAAAGGTTGACGGCGTCTTCCACGCCCTCGAGGACACATCCGTCGATGATCGGCGCATGCTCGGCAAGCGCCGCGAGCCCGGAGCGCAACGTCAGCAGATAGCCCGCGAGGTTGCCGCTGTCGACCGTCGAGATATACGCCGGCACGAGCGGTGCGAGCGTTCGAGTGTCGTACCAATTGTAGAAGTGTCCACGATACCGCTGCATTCGCAGCAGCGTGTCGAATGTCGGCTCGAGGCGATCGAGCACACCGGCGTAGCTGAGATAACCGAAGTCGAACGCGGCGAGGGTCGACAGGACCTGCAGCCCGATGTTGGTGGGCGAGGTCCGGTGAGCGATGACGTCCTGGCGATCCAGCTGGTAGTTGTCAGGGATCAGCCAGTGATCCGCGGGACCGACCAGTTCTTCGAAGAATCGCCACGTGCGGCGGGCGACTCTCCGCAGGATTGCGCGTTCGCTTCTGCCGACGGACGTGACCCTGTGCAGCAGTGGCAGTCCGGCAGCGTAGACGAGCGCCGGCGAGATGAACCAGAGGACGAGGATGGGGCTGGCGAGCAGCAGTCGCTCGGGGGCGACAACCGCCACGACCGTCGTGATCGCGAGCGCCACGGCCGGCGCCGTCCACATCCGCCGCGCCACCTGCCACACCGACGCGTGCCGGTTGTCGGCCCGATCCGCTGTGACCCATTCGAGCAAATGCCGCCGCGTCACGACTTGCCGAACCAGCGCTCGCGCGATCGCGTCGAGCATCACGACGCTTTGGTGCGCGAGGATGACGATCGAGAACACCGCCTGACGCAGGCTCATGACGGTCGTGTCCCGTTCGGCGCGCAGGTGCTCCCGCAGCGGGACTCCCGGGATGTGGCTGCCGATCGACCGCGCCAGCTGAATGTAGGCGGGGAACGCGAGCACCAGCACCCCGAGCGTAGTCCACACGGCGGGCGATCCGGGCAGGAAGGTCCAACCGGCCGCAAACAGCAGGACCAGGGCGGGCGGAATGAGGCTTCGCCGCAGGTTGTCGAGGATCTTCCAGCGCGAGATCACCGGCAGCGTGTTGACGACCTTCTCACCGCTGGCACCGGGAACCTTCCTCCACAGCCAACGCGCGATCTGCCAGTCGCCCCGCACCCATCGGTGCTGGCGCGCCGAAAAGGCGAGGTAGCTTCCGGGATAGTCGTCGACGAGATCGATATCGGTCACGAGCCCGGCGCGCGCGTAAAAGCCCTCGAAGAGATCGTGGCTGAGCAGCGTGTTCTCGGGCACCCGCCCGGCGAGCGCGGCATCGAACGCGTCCACGTCATAGATGCCTTTGCCGACGTAGCTGCCCTCGTGAAACATGTCCTGATAGAGGTCAGACACGGCGGTCGTGTATGGATCCACACCGACGTGCCCGGAGAACACCCTCGAGAACATCGTCCGGTTGGCGCTCACGACGCTGACGCTGATGCGCGGTTGCAACACGCCGTAGCCTTCGGTCACGCGCTGAAGCCGGGCATCGAATCGGGGCCGGTTCAGCGGATGTGACAGCGTGCCGACCAGCCGGCGTCCCGCCTCCATCGGCAGCTGCGTGTCGGAGTCGAGCGTGATGACGTAGCGGATCGTCGGCAGGATCGATGTCTCGCCGTGCTGCACGATGTAGCTCGTGTCGGTCGCGCCGCGCAGCAGCCGGTTGAACTCGGCCAGCTTGCCCCGCTTGCGTTCGGCGCCCATCCAGCGGTTCTCGCGCTCGTTCCACTGGCGCGCGCGATGAAACAGAAAGAAACGATCGGAGCCATGCCTGGCGTTCAGCTCGTCGATTCGCCGCCGCGCCGCCTCGACGAGCACCGCGTCATTGGGCTGGGTGCGCTCGTCAGCGTCAGCAAAGTCCGAGAGCAGGGCGAAATGAAGATGCGTGTCGCGATTCGCAAAGAACCGAACCTCGAGGTCGTCGAGGAGCGAGACCAGACGCGCCTCCGAATCGATGATCGCCGGAACCGCCACCATCGTGCGATCGGCCGCGGGGATGCCCGTCCGCATGTCGAGCTTCGGCAGCTGACGCGGCGTGACCTGGGATGTGACGACGAGGTTGATCAGGCTGATGGCGAGCTCGCTGAGAGGCAGCAGGACCACGATCGCCGTCAACCAGAGGTGGACTCGTGTCGCCGCCGTGCCGATGCGTATAGGAGACGAAACTCGCGACCGCGAGCGCCGTGACCGTGGCGATCGTCCCCAGGTAGCCGAGGACCGGATGACCGTAGAAAAAACGGGCAAATCGCTGCCTGAGCGTGGGTGGACAACCGACGTCACGCTCGAGGCGGAAGCGGCCGCGCGAGATCAGGTAGTAGCCGACGTGATGCGAGCGGTCCTGATCGGGTGCTAAGCGTTGCGCCTCGGCCGCCAGTTCGACGGCGCGCCGCGCGACGCGCTGCTCGTCCGAGTTCGCTCCCTTCGCGAGCTCTTCGACCGAGTGCCGGTAGCGGTCGCGGGTCGGGAAGTCCATCCTCGCATACGCTCCGGCCGGGTCTTCGCGCAGGATCTGTTCGACCAGGCTGACCCGCTCGAAGAAGAGCGGCCAGTCGATCGACGACAGCAGCCGCATCGTCGTGATGATGTTGCCGATGGCGAGTTGTCCGGCCGCCTCGCGCTGGTGTTCCACCCGGAGCATCTCTTCGGGCGAGTCGCCCTGGGCTTCGAGCGCGCGCTGCAGCGCCAGCCATGCCGGCGCGGCAGACGAGGGCTGATCGCGGAGCCAGTGAAGGAGCTCGACGACGAACGCTGCGGAGAGACGGCCACTGCTCTCGGTTTCGTCGCGCAGCATCTCGCCGATGATGCGCTCCGGCTCTCGCGCGCCGGTGCTCAGTTGCACGCCCCAGGCGCGCGCGCGATCGCGGGCGCGCCGCGCCGCGACGACATCGGCGGCGAGCCGGCGCAGCTCCTCGACGAGCGCCAGCCGCAGCATGATCGGAATCGCCCAGATTTCGCCGATCGTCAGCGGCGCGGCGCGCTGATACGCGGTCGCGAAATCGACGAGCGTTTGCAGGTCGAGCCGGCCGGCCGTGTGCGTGATGAGCTCGCTCGCAAACGCGTAGACGCGTGGATAGCCGGCAAACGGGCCATCGGCGAGCTTGGGTAGCTGCAGATAGTAGTGGCGTGGCAGGTCTTGCCGGATCTCGCGGACCTGATCCTGCACGACATGGTGGTTGTCGCGCAGCCAGTCTTCAGACCCGACGGCCGGCGCGTCCTTCGTGACGGCCACCGACAGGAACCGGTAGGCGTTGTCGAGCTCCTCTGCGCTCGCATCGAGCCGCGGCAGCAGCGGCCGGCCACGCATCGGATCGGGCGCCAGCCTGTACAGCTCGGCGAGCATGACCGCGTGACGTTCCAGCTGGTCCTGACCGAAGAGCTCGGGCGATGTCGGATGGGGTTCGTGGACGAGAGGATCGGGCGGGTGAGTCAGCGACGATGGCATTCCGCAATCATTATAAGAAGCAGATCAGAACCAGCCGGTGACGAATCTGTTCGGATCGAAACGATTCTGATCGCCACCTCAGCCGTGTGCGGGTGCTGCGCACACCGCACGCGACAGATTCCTCAGCGTTTCGCACGATGTGCGGCGGTACGGACGTTGATAGGCAGGCTTCGCATGCAAGCGCAATTCTGGAAGAAAAGTCTCGTCTCTGGCCTCGCCATCGGCGCGGTCCTCGTCACCATCGGCGGCTGCAGCAGCGAGCAAAACCGTGAAGCTACGGCCGTCAATGAGTTCCATCAGCGTCTCGCGCAGGGACGCGTCGATCTCATTTACTCGAGCGCGAGCGAATCGCTGCGAGCGCAGTTGAGCGAAGCGCAATTCCGGCAGTCTCTGTCCGAGGCGACCAGTCTCGGCCAGCTGCAAGAGTCCGAGCGTGCCCACGTCAATCGAACGACGCTGCCCGGCGGGTCGGAAGTCGTGCTCGCGTTCTACAACTCGCGGTACGCGAAGGCGGCGTGCCTCGAATCGTTCACGTGGCACATCGAGAAGGGCGGCCTGAAGCTCGCGACCTACAGCTGCGCGCGCAACATGCAGGTCAGCTGCCCCGGTGGCGTGGCCGGAGCGGCGTGCGAGACCAGCCCGGCGCCAGCGCCAGCAGATACGCTGGGCCTGGCGAGCTTGCCGTAGAGCTAACGCGGTTACCCCGGCAGCTCTCACTGGGAAAGCATTTCACCGCGGAGAACGCCGAGAGCGCAGAGAAGCCAAGGGTATGACTCTGCGTCCTCGGCGCTCTCCGCGGCGAAGAGCTCTTGACGTCTTCTCGTCCTCTTCACTCCAGTACCGCAACTAGCGACAACGGATCGACCCTGGCGCTTCCGAGCCTCATCGTCCAATGGAGATGCGGTCCGGTGACGCGCCCTGTCGCGCCTGACAACGCGATGCGCTGGCCACGCTCGACGACTGCTCCTTCCGCCACGCTGAACTCGGAAAGGTGCGCGAGGTAGGAATACACGCCGAGCCCGTGGTCGATGATGATCGTCCGGCCAGGAAAGTACTGGTCGGCCGCGAGCGCGACCCGGCCGCGGTTTGGCGCCACGACCGGCGTGCCCGTTGCCGCCTGAAAGTCGGTTCCGGTGTGCTGGCCTCGTGTCTGTCCATTGAGGATGGTGCGGCGTCCGAAACTGCTGGTGGCCGCGCCTGGAACCGGCACGATGAAGGGCTGGCTCCAGAATCGCTCGGGCGTCTGGCTCGCGAAGATTGCCTCGACGGCCTTCCGTTCGGCTTCGATCCGCGGCAGCTCGTCGGCGGGAGGGTCGGCGAACTTCGGGGCGACCGTGATCCGCCGCGCCGGAAAGGTGCGCGCCGCAATGGTGATCGCGTACGGCCGCTCGAGCGTGCGGCCGGCGGTAAGCCGGGCGACGACGTTGAGCGTCTTCGGTCCAGGGGCAGCGCCGACGTCGATAGGAGCGAGGCCCTGCCACCAGCGGGGCTCTACCTGATAGAAGCGAATGCTCTGACTCAGCCATTGCGCCCGCACGTCGTCTAGCGGCCCCGCCGCCCGGACGTCGACGACGACCACCTCCCCCGGCGCCACCGCCCGCGCCCGATGCGAGATTTGAAGCGATGGGTCGGCGCTTCCCGTCGGTTTCTGTGAGCGAGAGGCTCCCCAGACCGGCAGGACGACCGAGATCGCAATCGCAGTGGCTATGAGTTTGCTCATCACACGCTGAGTCTGCATCGCACTGCGCCAACTGCGCAATGTTCGTTTCACCGCGCATACTCGTTTAATCTGATCGGCGCCCCTATTGCGCCGTGCCTCCGCGCGGGGGCTCAGGGCTCAGGGCTCAAGGCTCAAGCAAGATCTTCGACCATTCGCTCGAAGATCTTGCTTGAGCCTTGAGCCCTGAGCCTTGAGCCAGACATCGACCCCGGTGAGGCAGTGTAGAAGTCGCGAGCTACAGGAGGACCGCATGGCGAAGAAGAGTAAGAGGTCTCGACGTTCGAAGCTCCACCGCACGTGTGGAGCGATGGCCGCTCACATGATGCTGCTCGAGCGCTATCCGTCGTACCGCGTCAATCAGATGCGCCTCGAAGACGCGACGAACCGTCGGCGCGAACGGCCAACGAATCTTCGGCAGGCAAAGATCGTGACCATCAAGACGGTCGTCAACGTGGTCTACAACACCGCACAGCAGAACGTGTCGGCGGCACAGATCAAGAGTCAGATCGCGGCGCTCAACAAGGACTTTCGCGCGACCAACCCCGACAAGAGCCAGACGCCCGCAGCCTGGAAAGGCCTCGTGACCGACGCGCGGATCAAGTTCACTCTCGTGAAAACGACCCGCACCAAGACATCCGAGACCGACTTCACGCACGACGACGGCGTGAAGAGCGCCGCGACCGGCGGAATCGCGCCTTTCAACCCCAAGACCCATCTGAACATCTGGGTTTGCCCGCTCAGGGACAGCCTGCTCGGCTATGCGCAGTTCCCCGGCGGCCCGCAGAGTACCGACGGCGTCGTCATCAACTATCTTGCCTTCGGCACGTCCGGCACGGCCCAGGCCCCCTTCCACAAGGGCCGCACCGCGACGCACGAGATCGGCCACTACTTGAACCTGCGGCACATCTGGGGAGACACTCCCGATTGCAGCGGATCCGACATGGTCCCGGACACGCCGAATTGCGCTGGCCCGAACACGGGCATGCCGGCGTTTCCGACCATCACGTGCAACAACGGACCGAACGGCGACATGTTCGTGAACTATATGGACTACACCGACGACGCCGGTATGTTCATGTTCACGACGCAGCAGGTGCTGCGAATGCGCACCACGCTCGACACGGAACGCAGCGGGCTGGTGTAATGGCGGGTTCGGGACTCGGGGTTCGGGATCCGCGACGCGGGCGCCGTTGCGGCTATGGAGATCAAGCATTTCCCGAGCCGAACCGAGCCGCGAGCCCCGACAGTAATACTCTGATGACCGATAATCGGCTGTTCGCGACGGCGTGGGTGCACGCCTTCGAGGAGGACACGGCCGAAGGTGCCGTGTATCGCCCACGAGGCAGCAAGCTACCGCTGTCGCGACGGCCGAGGGAACGAATCGAGCTCGAGGCCGACGGCACGGCGCGCATCTTCGTCCAGGGCCCTGACGACCGCTACGTCGAGCAGCCGGCGAGCTGGCACGATGAAGACGGCGAGATTGTGATCGGTGCCCGCGAGGGCAGTACTGAATTACGCATTGTCGATCGGTCGCCCGAACGGTTGGTCGTTCGGGTCCGGCGAAAGGGATAGGCGCATCGCACAATGGCCAAGAGGGCCAGCAAGAGTGGAAAGCAGCGGGCTGGCAAGACGGCGCAGAGAAAGCCGAAGGCGGCTGCCCCGGCCGTGCAGCTGTTCGACGTCAGCGACCGCGTCCGTTTTCAGGCGGCGGTGCGCCCTTACCAGCGCGACCCGCGAGCGCCGCTCGTTCGTCCGCTGCGCATCTACACGCTCGATCCGTCGGTATCCGACCGCATGGGCGGCGTGGCGACGGCGGCCGTCCCCTACGAGAAGCTGGAGCCTGGCCCGATCGGGTCGCTCTTTGCGGTGAACAGTCTCGGCGCTCCGGACGAGCTGCGCGCCGAGGCGCTCGACCTCGACGACCCGCACCTCCTCCTCTCGAGCGGTCTGTCGCCGACGCCGACCAACGGTCGCTTCCACCTGCAGATGGTCTACGCGGTCTGCAGCCTGACCTACGCCGCATTCAGGCGCGCGCTCGGGCGGGACATCGCCTGGGCGACCACCGCCCCCGCTGATGGTCCCTTGCGATTGATTGTCCGGCCGTTCGGCTTTGCCGGCAGCAACGCCGGCTACAGCCGCGAGGCTGGCGATCTCTCGTTTGGTTACTTCCGCGCCGGCGACAAGGCGGCAGGCTTCACGCTCAAGGGCGGCTTGATCAGCACCGCGCTCAGTCACGACATCATCGCGCACGAGACGACGCATGCCCTGCTCGATGGCCTGCGGTCGTCGTTTCTCGACCCGACCAACATCGACGTCCCCGCGTTCCACGAGGGCTTCTCCGATCTCGTCGCGCTCTTCCTGCACTTCACGTATTCCGATGTCGTCGAGCAGGCGATCCGCGAGTCGGGCGGCTCGATCAGTCACGGATCGCTTTTAACCGACATCGCCCGCGAGTTCGGTTACGCCCGTTCGCGATCGGGAGAGGCCGATGCGCTCCGGTCTGGTGTCGACGTGGCCGGCCTGGCGGCGTTCGATTCGGATGTGCTCCCTGGCAAGGAGGGCGGGCCGAAGGTCTACGATCCGACGCTCGAGCCGCACGCGCTCGGTTCCGTGCTCGTCTCCGCAGTCTTCGAGGCGTTCACGACCATCGTTCGACGGAAAACCGAACGCTACTACCGGATTGCCGGCGTCAACCGGGACGCCCTCGAGCACGTGCCCCTCAACGACGCGCTCGTCAAAGCGATCGCGCAGGAGGCGTGCGACGTGGCCGGCCAGTTCCTCAACATCTGCATCCGCGCGATCGACTATTGCCCGCCGGCGGACATGGAGCTCGGCGAGTACCTCCGCGCGATCATCACGGCCGACGGCGATATCGAGCGCACCGATAAGTGGGGTTTCCGCGAGGCGTTGATGCGATCCTTCCGGCGCCGGAAGATCTTTCCGGATCACGTGCTCTTCATGACCGAAGACGCGGTGCGCTGGCAGCCGCCTGGCGACTCGCTCAAGATCAAGGGACTGGCGTTTCGCGACCTGAAGTTCGAAGGCGATCCGGGGCAGCCGGCGAGCGCCGGCGAACTGGTCCGGCAGGCGCGAGCGCTCGGCAGCTTCGTGACCAACCCGAAACACGCGGCCTGCTTCCAGCTGGTGTCCCCAGCCGAGCGTTTGCCCAAGGGGATCGTCCAGGCGTCGCCGCCGCTGGTTCAGTCGATCCGCGTCACGCGCCGCGCCGCGCCGGACGGCCGGGTGCTCTTCGACCTCGTCGGCGAAGTCACGCAGTCGTGCACCGTCGAGCGCAAGGGCGAGCTCTTCGACGTCGCCGGCGGATGTACCGTGGTCATCGATCCCGAGGGAATGGTCCGCTATTCGATCTTCAAGCGGCTCGACAGCGAGGACCGGCACGCTCGCCAGCTGGCGGCGATGCGCGGACCGCTCAAGCGCTTCTGGAGAAAGACCGGCCGGAAATTCCAACTTCAGCCGCACGTCCTGCGCCGCCTGCACGCCGGTTCCTGATTCAATCGTTTGAACTGTCGCACGCGTCAAGGCTCGAGGCTCAGGCTCAAGGCTCAGGCAAACCTTCGAGTGCATGTCGAAGGCCTGGCTTGAGCCCTGAGCCGAATTTTCCCCGCAACTTTTCCCCTCCTTCCGACATTACAGTGTCAGCCAGCGCCGAGGCCGCCATCCGGTGGCCACTCGGCGGTGTCCAAGACTCCTGTGACGACCGACGAAGCGTTGATGCGCGACGTGCAGCGTGGCGTCCGCGGGGCGTTCGAACAGTTGTTCGACCGCTATCGCGGCCCGGTGTGGCGGTTTTTCCGGCGCCGGGTGTCGAGTGCGGCCAGGGCCGAGGAGCTCGCGCAGGACACGTTCGTCGCCGTCCTCCAGGGCGCGGCGCGCTACGAGCCTCGGGCGCTCTTCCGGTCGTATCTGTTCGGGATTGCTTACAACATCCTGCTTGCCGACCAACGCAAGGCGTCGCATCGGCTGGTCGAACCGCTCACTGGTGAGCCCGCGGCGGTGGACTCAGGCGACCCGGAAGTGGCGATCTGGGTGCGGGACGCGCTCGCGGCCCTCGACGCCGACGACCGCGACATCCTGATGCTGCGCGAGTACGACCAACTCAGTTACGCCGAGATCGCCGAGCTCAAGGAGCTGCCGCTCAACACCGTTCGCTCGCGGCTGTTTCGCGCGCGGATGGCACTCAAGGCAATGCTCGAGCGCCCGGTGGACGATCGCGTAAGGGTGACCCCATGACGGCCATTGAACATCCGCTCAGTCCAGACGAACTGATGGAGTATCTCGACGGAGAGTTGACGGTCGAGCAGGCCGCCGCAGTGCAGGCGCACGTTGCCACGTGCACCGGCTGCCAGCGTCTGAGCGCCGAGCTGCGCGCGGTGTCGCGAGACCTGGCGCGGTGGCAGGTTGAAGGTCCGCCGGCAACGTTCGAGGCTCCGAAGGCTGCACCAGGCCCGACAGATGGATCGTGGTCGCGATTTGGCTGGCTTCGCTTCAGGCCCTCACAGGCCTCTGCCGTCGCTGCAGTCGCGATGGTCGGGGTAGTTGCCCTGGCGATTAACTTCAATTCCAGGAATATCAATGCGCCCGTGCAGATGATTCCGGGTTCCAGGCCGGCCATTGCTCGAGCGGAGGGGCCTCGAGACGCTAGCGCTCCAACCGCCCCGACCTATCAAGAGCGGCTGGACTCGGCAGCGGCGGAGGTCGGTCGGCCTCCGGCACCGGGCCCCGGGGTCTCAGCTGGACGGGTGCGACTTGGCCAGCAGTCGGCTGCGACTGTCCCACCCTCGCCTTCGATTGCTCGCACCGCGCGACTGCGGATCCGGGCGACCGACTTCGAGGCAGCCCGTCCCGTCGTCGACGGGGTCGTTGCCAGCACGGGCGGACTCGTCGGCAGGGTCGACGTGTCTGGAAGCCGCGGCGATGCGCGCACGCTCACGGCGACGCTGCATATTCCCGCGGCGCAGCTCGATGCGGCGATGTCCACGCTGAAATCGATCGGTCGAGTAGTCGACGAGGCGCAGAGCGGGGAGGATGTGACCGAGCAGGTCGTGGACGTGACGGCCCGGCTGGCCAATGCGCGGAATACCGAGAAGCGCCTGACCGACTTGCTGCAGAAACGTACGGGTGACCTTGCCGACGTGCTGGCCGCCGAGCGCGAGATTGCGCGTGTGCGCGAAGAGATCGAGCGGTTCGATGCCCAGCGGCAGGCTCTCGGTCGCCGCGTCACCTACGCCACGCTGAATCTGGAGATCGTGGAGGAACCGCGAGCCACGCTCAACCTCGGGCCGCGCCCTCTGCCCGGAAGATTTCGTGAGGCGTTGGTGACCGGTGTGACCGATGCCACCGACACCGCCCTCGGACTGATGCTCCTCGTTATCCGGATCCTTCCCAGCCTGCTGCTCTGGGGCGCCGTACTCTACTGGCCCCTGCGCGCCGCCCTACGCTGGGCCCACCGCTCCCGAACCCTGAACCCTGAACCGTGAACCTGATGAACCCTTGAACCTCCTGAACCTCCTGAACCATCAGTGTCCACTCCCTTCTTCCGTGATCCATTGCGCCAGGAAGAAGAGGAGCGCCATGCCTGCGTAACCGATGACGAACGGCCAGGCCGGCGCCAACTTCAACGCCGTGTCGGCAAATGTCCACTCGTAGGAGTGCATCAGGCCGGTCGCTGACAGCACCGCGGCGCACGCGCACCAGGCCGCGGCGACGTTCCATCGGCGTTCGATGACGCCGACGACGGCGGCTGAGAGGATCATGGCGGTGAAGAGAAAGCCCTGCTCGATCGCGAAGGCGCCGTGAATCCAGGTATCGCTCTTCTGGAATTCACCGACAAGCGATTCGTTGAAGGGACCCGCCGATCCACCCAGGCCGGCGGCGCGCAAACCGTTCTTCGCCATCAGCGCGCCCCACGCCCCGATGCCGGGCAGCAGCCCGACGACGACCGCCGGCGCGTGTTCGCGCGGGGTCGCCTGGAACGCCTGGGCGACGATCATCATCCCGATCCAGAGCACGATCGCCATTCCCGCGTCGATTGGAATCGCCCAGGCGATCCACGCGAGCGTGCCGGTCAGGCAGATGAGCGTCACGAACGCGCCATTGAGCATCGAGTAACCGGCGCGCGCGCCGAGCGCCTTCCATCCCGGATGCCCGATGTAGATCGTCGTCGGAAACGTCGATCCGAAGAGCGCCGCCGCGAGGCTCCCGACGCCATTGATCGTCAGGGACGTCCGAGTATCGTAGGCGTCGCCGGCCGCCTCGGCCGACTCGATGTTCTGAAGCGAGCCCAAGGACGTTGAAGAGGCTCATCGCGATGATGACGGAGAGATACGGGACGAGATGTCCGCCCGCGAGTGAGGCAAAGAGGTCGCCGAAGACCGGAACGGGCAGGTGGAACGTTGCGGCTTCTGGCTTCGCGCCGACCGGCGCCAGGCCGGTCATCCACGCGATGAGCGTGCCGACGCCGACGGCCACGACGCCACCAGGCAGGTGGCCCTTGAAGCGCACCCGGCCGAAGTAGGTCAGCATCACGATCGCGAGCGTCGTCAGGCCGATGACGGGATGCGCGAACGTGCGGAACAGGAAGCCGAGCGAGATGAAGCTGAGCGCGATGCCGGCAAGGGTCGAGAGGAGCGCTGCGCGTGGCGTGGCCTTCCGCACCCGCTCTGCGACAAATGCCGCGGCAAGTTCGATCAGGCCGGAGACGAAGGTCGCGAGCAGGCCCGCCTGCCACGCGACGAGCGCCGGGTTGGCCGCACCGGTCCGCTCCGCGAGCGCCTTTGCCGGGAGCATGATCAGAAACACGTGGGCGAAGAGCGAGACCGTGTTGATGCCGTAGGGCAGCGCGCAGACGTCGTCTCGGCCCGTGCGTTCGGCGAGCCGCCGCGCCTGAATCGCGTAGGCGACGTTCCCCACCATGATGGAAATCGCCGCCGCTGGCAGCACCCGGCCGTAGACGAGCTCTGGGGGGAAGCCGAGCACGCCTCGACAGAGCGTGTCGATCAGCAGGAGTTGAACCAGATTGTCGAGCGCGAGGCCGAAGAAACCGTCGACGTCGCCGCGAACGATCCACCGCACGCGTGAGAGCATAGCCTAGAGTTAGAAGACAGGAGACAGGAGACAGGAGACAGAAGACAGGAGACCGATGGTCCGACAAGACTCACACCCAACCACCGTTCGAGCCGTGACTCCTGCGGATGCAGGGGCCGTGGCCGCCATCTACAACCATTACGTTCTGCAAACCGTCGTGACCTTCGAGGAAGAACCGGTCACCTCCGACGAGATGTCGCGGCGCATCGATGAAGTGAGGGCCGGGTCGCTCCCATGGTTCGTTGCCGAACGCGCCGGCGCGATTGCGGGATACGCCTATGCGTCGCGATGGCGGGCGCGGTCCGCCTATCGGTTCTCGTCTGAGGTCACGGTCTATCTTGCCCCGGAGCAGGGGAGGCGAGGCATCGGATCCGCGCTCTACGCCGAGCTCCTTTCCGCGCTTCGAGGGAGTGGCCTGCACGCCGCGATCGGAGGCATCGCCCTTCCCAACGACGCCAGCGTCGCCCTTCATGAAAAGTTCGGGTTCAAGAAAGTCGCACACTTCGAACAGACGGGTTTCAAGTTCAATCGCTGGATTGATGTCGGGTACTGGCAGCTGATTCTGTAGCGAGCCGAGCCCCAACTTTCGCGCGCCAATCACAGTTCTGGCGCGGGCTTCGCCCAAAGCAGCCGCAGGCCTCGCCGGACGAGTGAGAAATGCTGACGGATTGCCGGCCGTCAGCGGGCACACCTCTTGCGCTGGCTCCGATCATGCCCACCATGGCCATCGCCCACGCCACCAAGGTCGTCCTCGTTGCCGCCTTTCTTGTGGCCATCCCGGCGCTGTTCATTGCCGCGCGCGTGCCGCGGCTGAGCGGGCGTGAAATGGTCGCGCCCGAAGCGTGGTCGGCCCTGGAAGGCCGCGACGCCGAGCGGGCGGCGACCCTTTTTCGCGAGGCTCTGAAGGAGCGCCCGGTCGATCCGGTGCTGCATTTTGGTGCCGGCTCTGCGGCGTTTGCGCTCGGGCGAACGAGCCAGGCGCTCGCATCACTTCGCCGCGCTGTCGAACTCGACCCGCAATTCCCCGAAGCGTTGGCCGCGCTCGGCCAGGTGGCGTACGCGCGCGGGGACACCAGGCTGGCGATTCAGTCGATGGAGAAGGCCTCGGCACTTCGCCCTCGTGACGGCGACTTCACAGAGACGCTCGATCGCTGGCGCCGCGAATCGTCGGTGCACAGCGGGTATGTCGAACGGACGGCCGCGCACTTCAAGATCCTGTACGAGGGCGGCACGAAACAAAGTGTCGGTGACCAGGTCGCGCGTGTTCTCGAACGGGAGTACTCGCGGATTGGCAAGACGCTCAACAGCTTCCCGGCCGAAACACTGACGGTGATTCTCTACACGAACCGCGAGTTTCACGACATCACGCGATCTCCTGCGTGGGCGACCGGAAACTACGATGGCCGGATCCGCATCGCCGTCGGCGGAGAGCTCCCCGCCCACGAACTGGATCGCGTCGTGACCCACGAACTCGCGCACGCCGTCGTCGCCAGCGCCGCGCCGCGGCGGCTGCCGACGTGGCTCAACGAAGGACTGGCTACTTACCTTGAATCAGACGATCGTGGCTGGGCTCGCGAAGTCCTCCGCAACGCGACCACGATCGTGTCGCTCGAGACGCTCGCACACGGATTCAATGGACTCGACGAGCAGGGCGCGCTCGTCGCCTATGCCGAAAGCGCTGTGGCTGCTGAGATCCTCTGCGCGCAGCTGGGTTCGAACATTGGTGCCTTCCTGCAGCTCGTCGGCAACGGACGCTCAGTCGACGAGGCGCTCCTCGAGTTCCAGGTCCAACCGAACGCGTTTCATGCCGAGTGGCGCCGGCGGGTCGGGTTGCAGTAGGCTCATCGATCGGCCGAGTTCACTCGGCAGCACGATAGTGTCCGAGCTTCACGCTCGAATTGCCGCTGCGCTCCGCATCGAAGGCCGTGCCATGACTGCGCGATCAGATCGAGAAATCGCTGCGCGCCAGCCAGACCTCTGAACGTCCAGCCAGAAGACGGATCGGAGTCCTCCCGTTCGATGCGAGAGAATAGGGCAAGTGCTTCATAGCCCTTCCCACGAGTATCGGTTGCGTCTCGAGGCGCGGCGCGCGAGCCGTGACGCCCTGAGCGAAGCAGACGAGCGCCTGAGTTACGCGCGTCTGGCCACCTTTGTTGCCGCTGTGATCCTGGCAGTTCTCGGTTGGCGCGCGGGTCTCAGCTTCTGGTGGCTGGCGATCCCGGTGACGATCTTCCCGTGGCTGGTGCGGCGCCACGACCGCGTCGTTCGCGAGCGCGCCGCCGCGATGAGGGGCATGGCCTTCTACGAGCGCGGCCTGGCAAGGCTCGAAGACAAGTGGGTAGGCACGGGTGAGCCCGGCGATCGGTTTCGTGACGATCACCACGTGTATGCGAACGACCTGGATCTCTTCGGCCGCGGGTCGCTCTTCGAGTTGCTCTCGCTCGCGCGCACACGGACCGGTGAAGAAACACTCGCCAGGTGGTTGACCTCGCCTGCGCGACGCCTCCGAGATTCGGGTGCGGCAAGAGGCGGTCGCCGAGCTCAGCGCGGCGCTGGACCTTCGAGAACGCCTCGCCTTGTCGGGTGCCGACGTGCGCGCGGCCGTGCACACCGATCGTCTGCTCGAATGGGCCCGGGCGCCGATGCCCAGACGACGTGAGCTCCAGGCGTTCACCTGGCTGTTCACGGCTGTCGCCGCAGTAGCGATCGCCTATTTTGCCGTGACCGGCACGTGGTGGCCGCTCGGCAGCCTCGTCCTGCTGCAAGCCGCAGTGTTCAACCGCCTGCGTGAGCAGATGGACGCCATCGTCTCGGGGGTCGATCACGGCGGCGACGCCGATTTTGTCGGCGATGCCCTGACGCACCGCGCGCTGGATCTCGCTGTCGTTGCCGACTTGCTGAGAAACCTGGAGGGTCAGCAGTTCCAGTCGAGTCGACTTGCGCTGTTGGCGAGCAGGTTGAAGGCGGATGGCCTGCCGGTGTCGCAGATCATTCGCCGGCTGCAGCGACTGTCTGAGATTCGTGATTCGGCCAAGAACCTGGTGCTGTTTCCCCTGATTCTCTTCTTGGGGGGGTACCTCGAGCCCGCTCTGATCGTCGGCTCGCTCGTGCAACTGATCACGCCGCACATCGCTCTTGCCGTCGATCGCTGGCGCCGGCGGCACGGTGCGCAGGTTCGGGTGTGGCTCGAAACGGTCGCCGAGTTCGAAGCCCTGAGCTCGCTCGCCTCGTATCGGTACGAGCAGGTCGGCGATCCGTTCCCTGAGATTGTCTCGCTGGACGGGCCGACGGCGTCAGGAGCCCTGTTCGCGGCCACGCAGCTGGGCCATCCGCTGCTGCCAGCGGCCACCATGGTGCGCAACGATGTCTATCTGTCCTCAGACACGCAGCTTCTGGTCATCAGCGGTTCGAACATGTCTGGCAAGAGCACGTTGCTCAGGACGGTGGGCGTCAACGCCGTGCTGGCGCTTGCCGGCGCTCCTGTCCGGGCGCAATCGCTTCGCATCTCGCCGCTGGCGATTGGCGCCACCCTTCGCATCCAGGATTCGTTGCAGGAGGGACGGTCGCGTTTCTACGCCGAGATCACGCGGATACGTGAGCTCGCCGATCTCGCCGGCGGTCCGCTACCGCTGCTCTTTCTGCTCGACGAGTTGTTTCACGGCACCAACTCTCACGACCGGCTCGTCGGTGCGGCCGGAGTCTTGCGAAGTTTCCTGGATCGCGGCGCGATCGGGCTGATTACGACTCACGACCTGGCGCTGACCGCCGTCGCCGACCAGCTGGCGCCGCGCGCGGTCAACGTGCATTTCGAGGACTGGCTCGAAGGCAACGACATCAGGTTCGACTATCGCATGAAGCCTGGGCCGGTGACGCGCAGCAACGCGATTGCGTTGATGCGAGCGGTTGGCTTGCCGTTGGATAGCCCTACAGCGATGTGCCGAGCACGACGTAGTGGCATCATGTCAACCATCTGCCGCTGGACCGCGTCCAAGACGCTGTGGATATAGTCCACCTAGTGGAATAGGCGGCGCACGCATGGGTGTGACGCTGGGGGGAATTCGAGAGCAGGTGACACCGTGATCCAGACGCTGCTGCAGGATGTTCGTTACGCGATCGGACTTCTGCGACGGTCACCGGCCTTTGCCGCTACTGCCGTCCTGACGCTCGCACTGTCCATTGGCGCAAACACAGCCATCTTTAGCGCCGTGCAGGGCGTTCTCGTCGCGCCCCTGCCGTACCCGGATCCGGAACGCCTCGTGCGCCTGTTTGAGGAGGCACCGACCACACCACATTTCCCGATGGCGCCGGCGGACTTCCGCGACTATCGCGCGGAACTCCAGACATTTGAGGGCATTGCCGCGTACCAGCGCGCCGACCTGCAGCTCGGTGACCTCCAGCAGCCTGAGCAGCTGCGCGGCATGCAGGTCACGTCCGGATTCTTCAAACTGCTTGGCGCTCAACCGGCGATCGGACGCGAATTCGAACTGACGGACGAGATTGAAGGCAACAACGACGTCGTCATCTTCAGTCACTCGTTGTGGATGCGGCGCTTCAACGGCGATCCCGATGTCGTCGGCCGTGTCGTGCGCTTCTCGGGGCGGATGTTCCGGGTCGTCGGCGTTCTGCCGGAAGGCTTCCAACACGTGGGCGGGACATACCGGACCTACGGTCACGGCGAGCCCGTGGACGTGTGGTCGGTCCTCACCGTGCCGCGCGATGAGCATCCGCGCTTCCGGTTTTCTCACTACTTCAACGTCGTCGGGCGCGTGCGGCGCGACGTAGGTCGGGCCGCCATGGAAGAGGACTTGCGGAGAACAGGGACGAGCGTCGCGAAGCGGTATCCGACGCCGAACAGCCCGTGGACGCCGACCGCCGTTCCGCTGAAGGACGAAATCGTCGGGACGGCCGAGCCGACGCTCGCTGGTGCTCTCGGGCGCGGCCTCTGCCGTGTTGCTG
Source organism: uncultured Acidobacteriota bacterium (assembly GCA_963797625.1). Lineage (GTDB taxonomy): Bacteria > Acidobacteriota > Vicinamibacteria > Vicinamibacterales > 2-12-FULL-66-21 > DATBJJ01. The sequence goes on along the minus strand of CAWCQI010000038.1, from coordinate 25,486 downwards.
TTGGCGTGCGTGAACGTTGCCGGGCTGCTTCTCGGACGCGCGTCGGGTCGCTCGCGGGAGATAGGGGTCCGGGCGGCTCTCGGCGCCACGCGCTGGCGCCTCGCGCGGCAGCTGCTCATCGAGAGCCTCGTGCTGGCGACAGTTGGAGGAACCATCGGCGTCGGACTGGCGTACATCGCCATCGCGGCGCTCGCGCGGTTCGGTCCGTCCGACATCCCACGCTTGAGAATGATTGAGGTGAACCCTCAGGTGCTGGTCTATGCGGTGGTCGCGACGCTCGTCAGCGCGCTGCTGTTCGGTCTCGCGCCGGCGCTGCGGCTCATTCGTGCTGGAGTGAGTGGTGCGCTGAGGGAAGGCGGCCGCACGATGACCGGCGCGCCCCATCAGCGTCTGCGGCGGGTGCTTGTCGCGACGGAGGTATCACTCGCGTTCGTCCTCGTCGTTTCGAGCGGCCTGCTTCTGCGCAGTTTCGTCGTCAATGGTCCACACGAATCCGGGATTTCAGCCCGAGGGCGCACTCACTGCGTCGATCGAGCTCCCTTCGGCACGGTATGACACGAATGGCGCCGCAGACTTCTATCGGCGCGCGGCCGAGCGTGTTCGAGCGCTGCCAGGTGTTCGAGAAGGTGCATTCAGTTCCGATCTCCCGTGGACAGGCTATGACGAGAACACCAGCTTCTCGATCGTCGGTCGGCGGTTTCCTGATCGCGAGGGACCCGAGGCGCGGTATCACTTCATCACCTACGGCTACACGCGAGCGACCGGTACTCCATTGATGGCCGGACGGGAGCTGACGCCAGTCCGACGGACCTGGCGCACCACTCGTAGTGCTGGTGAACGAAGCCGCTGCGACGAAGTACTGGAAAACGCCAGACGCCGCCGTGGGCGCCCGTCTGAACCTCTGGGGTGCCGAGCGGACTATCGCCGGTGTCGTCGGCGATGTTCGCGATATGCCCTGGGACAATCGCGCGGCACCGGCCTTGTACTTTCCGCAACCGCAGATGTGGTACCCGCAACCGATGTTCCTGATTGCGAGATCCGACGTCGCATCCGCGTCGATCGTCGATCCGATTCGTCGCGCGTTGCGAGAAATAGACCCGGAGCTGCCGCTGGCGAACGTCCGGCCACTCGACGCCGTGGCCGCTGCGGCAATCGCGACACGCCGTCTCACGTTGTGGCTCGTTGCGACGCTTCGGGCTGACGGCTCTGCTCCTGGCCGTCGTCGGTGTCTACGGTGTGATGGCACAGGCAGTGGGGCAGCGCACGCGCGAATTCGGCGTTCGCCAGGCGCTCGGCGCCACGCGCGGCGACATCATGCGGCTCGTGTTCTCGAGCGGGGCGACGATGACCATCGCCGGCCTTCTGGTCGGCGTCGCACTCGCGGCCGGATCGATGCGACTACTCGTCTCGTTGTTGTACGGCGTCAGCCCTCTTGATCCTGTGACGTTTGCGGCCGTGGCAGCGGTCCTCGCCGCGGCGGCCTCTGGCGCGGCGTACCTGCCGGCTCGACGGGCGGCACGCATCAGCGCGGCCACCGCGCTTCGGGCTGGAGATTAGTGGACCGTCAGCGATCAACCAGCGCTGCAGCAAGTCGGTCGCAAAGGTTGCTGACCGCAACACCTGAATATTTCCTGAGCCCCGCCTGAGACTGGGACATCCCACCCGCCCTACCCTGCAGTGGAGACAAGCGTCACGAAGACAGGCGCGCACCACTCGAAGAGTGGAAGGGAGCCTCAGATGGATCTCAAACATCGTGTAGCCGTTGTCGTTTCGTGTGCGTCCTTGCTCGTCGTCACAGGACGGTATGGAGGCGCGGTCGGGCAGGAGTTGGGCTTCGACACCGTCGGGCAGTCGGTGACCGCGAATTGCGATCCCACGCCTTCGCGCCTTGGCGCTTTGGTGATGCAAGAGAGCCAGTCGGATCTGTGCGCGAAGAGGCGCCTTCAAGAGGGTCGCAGACTATTCGATGTGGAGACGTTCGGCGGCAACGGACGCACGTGCAGGACGTGCCACAGTAAGAAGACCGGCACGTTCTCGCCAGAAGAGGCCCTGGCGCGTCTGGCCGAAGACCCGAACGACCCGCTCTTCCTTCATGACGGCCTCGATGATGGGTTTGCGGGAACGACCCGGATCACCGAGCACGCAACGGTCCGGATCGAGATTCCGCTACCTCCGGATGTCATTCTGGCGGACGACCCGACCCGCAGGAGCGTGATCCTTAACCGAGGCACGCCCACGACGATGAACACGCCGGCGCTCGATCGCTTCCTGATGTACGACACGCGTGAGCCGAACCTGCAGCAGCAGGCGTTCAACGCCATCCACGGTCATGCGCAAAACACACGCGAGCCCACCGCGCTGGAACTCGACCTCATCAAGGAGTTCCAGCAGACGGATCCGCGCTTCTTCTCCTCCGAGGCGCTCCGGGATTTTGCCAACGGCGGTCCTCCGCCCCAACTCCCGGCCGGTGCAACGGAATCCGAAAAACGCGGGCGTGCGATGTTCGACAGTGTTCCGTTCGATGGCCTGACAACGAGGGGCCTCTGCAACACGTGTCACTCCGGGCCGATGCTGAACCAGTTCGCCCCGGGCAATCCTTTTGGGGGGCCTCCTGGCGGGCGCCGTGCCGGCATTGGAATCGAAGAACGGAATCTGATCGGCAACCCGGTCTACTCGTTCGTTGTCACAAATCCGGACGGAAGCACTGTCGTTATCAACACACCAGACCCGGGCGCGATGCTAAACAACCCGGTACCCGCGCCGCCCCCAGGGTCTGGGTTCCCGACGCCGCCGAGGGCGTTCTTCGCGAACCTCTTCAAAATTCCAACACTGTGGGGCGTGAAAGATACGGCTCCGTACTTCCACGACAACTCCGCAAAGACGCTCGAGGAGGTCGCGGAACATTACGCGTTCTTCTTTCTCACCAGTCCGAGTACGTCCGGCTTCGTGTTTACGGCGCAGGATCAAGCCGATATGGTGGCATTCGTGAAGCTGCTCAGGTGAATGGGACTATTTCAGCCCGTCTGCGACATACAGTTCGTGGAGGCGGCGAGCGTACCAGTAGCAGTACCCGCGCCCGTCGGGGCTGATTACGGGAGGATCGAGATACTCGATTCCGACGGGATCGGACGGGACGAGCGTCTTCCACGGCTCGCGGCGACCGGTGGTGACATCCAATCGCTCGATCGCGACCGGAGGAACAAAGCCGCCGCGCCGGCTCGCGACGTAGAGGAAACGTCCGTCAGCGCTCCACCGCAGCGGATTATCGCCAGTGTCGAGTACCGAAATGGGGCGGGGTTGCCCGCCATCAATGGGATAGAGGAGCCACCTGCCGTCCAGTAACATCAGCGCTGAGTTGCCGTCAGGAGTGGCAGCCTTTTCGGGCATGTGGACGCCTTCAGGAGTGATGGGCCGCATGTGCCCCGTTTCGACGTCCTGAACGTAGCCGCGCGTGCCGTGGCCTTCCTCGATCGCGGTGAACACGATCCGCTTTCCATCGGGGAGCCAGGCGCCGTTGACCAACTGGGTGATCGCCCCTCGCGGGAGCAATCGTGGCGAGCCCGGCCCCGTAGGTACGAGTGCCCATTCGCGCCCCCACGCCGTAGGCGCTCCGGGCGCCCTCGCCAGCACCCACTTGCCGTCGGGCGCCAGCGACTCGGGGTGGCCGTCGCCCAGTCGGATAGCGGGTGCTCCATCCGTTGCTCTGGTGTACACACCTGGTGTCCAAGTCCCCTCTCTTGCGCCAAAGAGAACAGTCCTGCCGTCCGGCGAGAGTCCCTCGACGTAGGCAAAATCGAGCCATCCGACCTCGCGTTCTCGCGTTTCACCGGGGATTAGACATGTGATTCCCCCGAGGTTCAGCCCCTTCGTCACGAGCACGCGGCCATTGCGGGAGATGTCATTGATCTTCAATGGCGCCGGTACGCGCTCCACGAGCCGCTCCCTGCCGGAGAGCGACACGGCGCGAATCGCTGGCGGGCCGTCGGATCGAGCGCCGCTGAACCACACTTCATCACCAGGAGGGGACCAGGCGAGGCCGAGAGCAATCAATGGTTTCGCGAGGGTGGTCGTCTTGAAGGAACGGTCCACAACGACCAGCTCTCCCGTTGCGGCTACGCCTGGAGCGCGCGACTCGAAGAACGCCACGCGATCGCCCGTTGGCGAAACACGCATCGACCAGATCGACTTCGCCTCGTGCAGCTTGGTGCCGATTGGAAACTCGAGCTCCATCTTGTTCTTGCCTTGCTTGACCACAGCGAGAGTGCCGTCCGGACCCCAGTCGGCTTCAGTGACACGTTCGAGGACCTCACGAGGCAGGCCGCCGGCGAGCGACGCCCGCGCGAGAGTGCCGATCCCTCCAAAAAAGGACTGAGATCCCAGAAGGACCGCCATTTCTCCTGTCGACGACACCGAGAGGATTCTGCCGTTCGCCAGCCCCAACGAGCGCGATTCCGTGCTGCCGAGCCGCGCGGAGAACAATTCATACGGTCGTGCATCCCAGGTGGCGCTGAAAACGACCGTCTGGCCATCAGGCGCGAAGCGGGCCGAGGAAATGATTCCGCGCCCGAACGTGAGTCGCTCGTACGAGGGCTGCGACATGTCGCCTGGCCTGAGGATCCAGGCTCCGACGGAGACTGCAGCGACCAGCCCGGCGCCAATAAGCGCGCCTGCGATGATGGCGCGGCTCTTTCGTTCCTTCTCACGATGTGCCGCGTGCGCGCCCTCTTCCGCGATCCACTTCAGCTCCCAGCCAAGATCGCGTGCCGTCTGCCAACGCTCGACCGGCTCCTTGGCTAGGCATCTCTTGACGACACGCTCCAACGTCGGAGGGGTGAGTGGCTTCAGCGTGGACACGGGCGACGGATCGGACGTCAGGATCGCCGCAATCACGCTGGCCCGGCTCTCCCCCGCGAACGGCCTGCGGCCGGTGATCATCTCGTACAGCACCGCACCGAAGGCAAAGAGGTCAGTGCGGCCATCGACCTTACGTCCTTCGAGCTGCTCGGGCGAGCTGTAGGAGACCGTGCCCACGATCTCACCTTCTGCGGTAACCTGCAGGTTTGTCGTTGTGGCTTCCGCAATTTCATCGGCTTCCGTCTGTCTGAGCTTTGCCAGACCGAAATCCAGCAGCTTGACGCCTTCTCGGGTCAACATGACGTTACCGGGCTTCACGTCGCGGTGGATGACGCCCTCCTGGTGGGCTCGGTCCAAAGCGTCGCAGATCTCGATGGCATATCTCAGGGCTTCATCCAGCGGCAGGGCACCGTCGTCCAGGCGGTCGGCGAGTGTTTGCCCTTCCAGGTACTCCATCACCAGAAAAGCCATGCCGTCTTGTTCGCCGATGTCGTAGAGAGAACAGATGTGCGGGTGACTGAGGCGGGAAACCGCGCGCGCCTCGCGCGTAAAGCGCTCAGGATGGCCGACCTTATCGGGGCGCAGTATCTTGATGGCGACGGTTCGATCGAGGCGCGTGTCGCGTGCGGAATAAACCTCGCCCATCCCTCCGGCGCCGAGGAAGGAAAGGATTTCGAACGCCCCCAGTCGTGTACCAGAGCTGAGGATCACGATCACGAAGGAGGATACACCCAGCCTGCGATGCGCCTTCCGCGCGACGGCAGGTACAATACAAGCCGCTCGGCAGTCCCGGCTGAGCTTTTACACGCTCACCTGATGGTGCGCCCATGCAGGTCCGCTTCGACGATTTCGTGCTGGATACCGACACTCGCGAGCTCAGGCGCAAGTCGCTCCCCATCCACCTCTCGCCGAAAGCGTTTCAGCTTCTCCAGCTGCTGGTGGAGAACCGGCCCAAGGCGCTCTCCAAGGCCAGCCTGCAGGAACGTCTTTGGCCCGACACCTTCGTCGTGGAGGCTAACCTCTCCAACCTCGTGGGTGAAGTCCGGGCCGCGCTGGGCGACGACGCTCACCGGCCGCACTTCGTGCGCACCGTGCACGCCTTCGGTTATGCCTTTCGCGACACGTCACCGGTCGATGGTGTGGCGGCGTCGCCGTCTGCAGTCTTTTGCCGCCTTGTCTGGAAGGGCGGGCGCGCGACACTCGGGGACGGCGAGCATGTGCTGGGCCGGGATCCTTCCCTCACACTCTCTTTTGACTCGACCTCCGTCTCTCGGCGACACGCGCGTCTGCAGATCGCGGGGAACGAAGCCGTCCTGGAGGACTTGGCGAGCAAGAATGGCACTTATGTGAACGACCAACGAGTCACCGCGGCGGTGCGGTTGTCAAACCGGGACGAGATCCGCATCGGTTCGGTCCGCCTGAGGTTGCGCGTTCTTGGCCCGCCGCCTTCGACTGAGACGAGGGCGTGACGCTCCTTGATGGCACTTTCGGCATCTGCCGCTCGCCCGCTTGCCAAGCCCTGCGCGGGCTGAAATGATAGCGGGCATGCCCACAGCGTTTCCCAATCTGATTGCCGGCCGCTCAGTCGATTCCGCGGAGCGAACCCCCGATATCAATCCTTCGAACGTTCACGACATCGTGGGCGAGTTTGCGCGCGGGACCGCGGCTGACGTCGAGCAGGCCGTCGCATCAGCGAAGCAGGCGTTCGCCAAGTGGTCGATGTCGAATCCACAAGAGCGATTCGATATCCTCGATCGCGCCGGCACCGAGATCCTGGCGCGCAAGGAGGAACTCGGACGTCAACTGTCCCGCGAGATGGGCAAGCCGCTCGCCGATGCGATGGGCGAAGCCGGCCGTGCCGGCGCCATCTTCAAGTACTTCGCCGGCGAAGCGGTGCGGATCCGTGGTGACAAGCTCGACTCGGTGCGGCCCGGCGTCGAAGTCGACGTCACGCGCGAGCCAGTTGGCGTGGTCGGCTTGATCACGCCCTGGAATTTTCCGCTCGCTATCCCGGCGTGGAAGATTGCGCCGGCGCTCGCGTTTGCCAACTGCGTGGTCTTCAAGCCAGCGGAGCTGGCGCCCGCCTCGCCGTGGACCCTCGTCGACATCCTGCAGCGCGCCGGGCTACCGGCCGGCGTCCTCAATCTGGTGATGGGGCCCGGCTCGAAAATCGGTCCCGCGATCACCTCGTCGCCGGACGTCGATGCGGTGAGCTTTACGGGATCGCAGGACGTCGGCGTTGGCATCGGCGTCGCCGCGGTCAAGAACGGCACGCGAGTGCAGCTCGAGATGGGCGGCAAGAATCCGCTGATCGTGCTGGACGATGCCGACCTGGCGACGGCAGTATCGGTCGCGGTCAACGGCGCGTACTTCCAGACCGGGCAGCGCTGCACAGCCTCGAGCCGCCTGATCGTCACGGAAGGGATTCACGATCGTTTCATCGCCGCGACGATCGAGCGCATGAAGAAGCTGGTCGTCGACGATGCGTTGAAGCCGGGGACTGAAGTCGGTCCTGTCGTCGACGAAAAGCAGCTGGGCAAGAACCTCGAGTACGTGGAAATCGGAAAGAAGGAAGGCGCGAGGCTCGCCTATGGCGGAGAGCGCCTGACCCGGGAGACCGAAGGCTATTACATGGCGCCGGCGATCTTTACGGAGACTGCCGCATCGATGCGGATCAATCGCGAAGAGATCTTTGGACCGGTCGCGTCGGTGATCAGGGTTCGCAACTATGAAGAGGCGCTGGCGGTCGCCAACGAAACGCCGTACGGGCTGTCGGCGGGAATCGTGACGACATCCCTCAAATATGCGAGCCACTTCAAGCGCCACTCGCAGAGCGGGCTCGTGATGGTCAATCTGCCGACCGCTGGACTCGACTACCATGTCCCGTTCGGCGGGCGGAAGAAGTCGAGCTACGGTCCGCGCGAGCAGGGCGCCTACGCGAAGGAGTTCTATACGATTGTGAAGACCTCGTACGTCGCGCCATGAGCCGGAGAAGCTGAGCTTCCGGCTCAGCCATAACCAACATTGAACCTTCGGCCCGGCGGCTCGTAGCATCCGGTAGCATTCGGCACTCTGAACAGTGCCTTTGCTTCAAAGGACCGGGGCCATGCATGCAGCGCGTGGTTGGCTGCCGACGGCGATCGGGATGCTCCTTCTGGTTCCGCCCTGGAGCGGACTTCTGGTCCACGCGGTTGCGCAATCGCGAACCACTCCGAACACTTCGCGCCCCACCCAAACGCCGACCGCGCAACGCCCCTCCGCCTCCGCCGAGGCTACGGCGCGACCTCGCCAAAGCTCGTAGAGCGAAGCGCCTGCCAAAACCGTTGAACCGGTGAGCCGGATTCCCCAACGGCCGTCGCCTGTTCCAGAGGCGTCCCAGCACATCCCGATCTGCATCGTCCCGGAACTCTCCGACGCTGCGAGCGCCAGGCGTGACCTGAAAGGGAATCGCCTGACGCTCGGAAGCGTCGAGAAGGTCGAGACGGATCGGCATCGAAGCGGGACCATTCTCAAGCAGTCTCCGGCTGCGGGAGCAAAAACCCGATGCGGGTCCGACGTTGACGTCTGGGTCGCGGTGCCGCCGAAAGTCGATCAACAGCCCGAGAGTGACGTCCAACCATGTCGGGTGCCAGACCTGCTTGAAGATCGGAGTAAGGAAGTCGCTCCGCAACTCGAGGGAGCGAAGTTGCGCCTCGGTCGGGTCAGCAATCAGGAGTCGACGCACCGCGAAGGCACCGTGGTCAGGCAAGTCCCTCTCTCGAGGAGCAGAAGTCAAATGCGGGTCGGCGGTAGACGTCTGGATCGCTGTGCCTCCGCCGCCGCCACCCACTCCACCTATCGTGATTGTCGTGTGCCGGACCTGATCGAGGACCTGGAGACGGCGATCGAACCGCAACTCGAGGGAGCGAAACTGCGCCTTCGTAACGTCATCGATCAGGAATCGAATCAGCGTCCCGGGCACTGTGCTTCGACAATTGCCGCCTCGGGGAGCGACAGTCAAGTGCTGGTCATTCGTCGACGTCTGGATAGCCGTTCCAGTGACACCAAAGCCCGAGCAGCCACGGCCCGAGCAGCCGAAGCCGGAACCTGCGAAGCCGGAACTGCCGAAACCGGAACTGCCGAAACCGGAGCAACCCAAACCGGATCCCCCGAAGCCCGAACCGCCCAAGCCCGTGAGTGTCCCCCCGCTCGAAGGGCGCGATCAGATGGCGGCGACCCGGTGCTCGAAGCAGCCGGGTTACACCTGGGAGCAGGTCGGTCGTCGGCCGTCCGACGGTCCGCGCGATCTGGTCGTGGCGCAATGCTCCCGCGCCGGCACGCAGGTGCAGCCTGAGACGCCCGTGCAGGTCTGGCTCGCCGTGCCGATCCCGATCGAAGTGCCAGCCCTCGCCGGACGTCGCGAAGCAGACGCAGTGACGATCCTCCGCGAGAGCCGGTTGCGTGCAGGGGAGATACGGTTCCGCGAGTCATCCGAACCGGAAGGAGTGGTGCTCGAGCAGGCGCCGCAGGCGGGCCGGCGAGTGAATGCCGACACGAGCGTCGATCTCTGGCTCGCGACGCCGATCAAAGTTCTGGTACCGGATGTTCGGGGTCGCAATCAACGAAGCGCTGCCGAGGCGCTCGCGAGCGTCGGCCTTGTCGTTGGCGACGTTCGCGAGCGCGAGGACTCGTCCGCGCGCGGCACCGTGCTGGATCAGCTGCCCGCACCACAGTCGCAGGTTGTGGCTGGGACATCCGTGGCGCTGTCGATCGCGGTGCCGAGAGTGCCTATCGCGCCGCCACCGCCGACCGTTGAACCGCCGCCTCCCGTGCAACCGCTGCCTCCCGTGCAACCGCTGCCTCCCGTGCAGTCGCCGCCTCCGGTGCAACCGCAAACCCCTGTGCAGCCAGAGCCTCCGGCGCAGCCAGAGATCCCCGTGCAACCGCAGACTCCAGCGCCGTCCGTGCCAGCACGCCGACGCCGACCCCAGCCACGCCGACGCCGATCGCGGTCGCCCCCGTGCAAGTGCCGCCGGTCGTAGGTCTGTCGCTGAACCAGGCGTTTCTGCGACTCGAGAGTGCCGGGCTGCGGCCGGGTCGAGTAAGTGAGCTCCGTGAGGCGACTGCGGCCGGAAACGTGACGGCGCAGTTCCCAGCGGCAGGCAGCGCCGCGACGCCGGGCGCGCAGGTGGATCTGGTTGTCGCGGCGTCGCCGGGCATCTCTGAGTGGATCGCGTCTTCTCCCTGGATCTTCCCGGCGCTGGCGGTCGGCTTGCTGATTGCGATCGCCGGTTCGCTTGCGAAAGCCAAACCCAAGGTTGAACCCGAGGCGCTGCCGACGGTGTCCTTCGCGCCGCGCGCCGACCCTGGCGTGCAGTCAGCCTATGCGGAAGATGGCGTGCTGGCGCGATCGGAGTTTCGCCTCGACAGCCGCGCGGACGCTGGAATCCAGACGCTGCATTTCTCCGATCGTCGAGTCACTGGTGAAGCATAGGAAACGAGGTCCGTCATGGTTACCCTGAGTCAGTTTTTTCTGCCGGCGCCGGACCTCGCGACGCGAATGGCGGATGCGCTCGCCGACGAGGGGGTCGTCGTGCAGGCGGGCGGCGTGAAGGCGCCGCACATTCCTGGCTGGCGCATGCTCTCGAGCGCGGCCGTTCAGCACATCGCGGGCCTCCTGGACATCAGCTTCGTGAATGTCCTCGTCGGCGCGTGGAACAAGTCGTTTGCCGTCGGTCAGCAGATCGAAAAGAGCCTGAAGTCGCCGGGCAAGGATCTGTTCCTGCAGTTGGCGGAACACAAGATCACGTCGAAGCACGAACCGCACCTCGCCCTGCTGAAAGACGGTCAGGAGATCGGCCGGCTGCCGTTCTCACTGTCGCTCGAGCTCGTGCTCCAGGGAGCCGTCCTGCGCATCCGCGATGGCGAGATCAAGGAAATCGAAACCAGCCGGATCAAAGGCAAGGGCAGCCTCAAATGCGCCGGTGCGACGCTCATCGACAAAGAACTGCAGCCCATCTCGCTCCCCGGAACGCTGGCAGTGGGGCTGAAGGTCGCGACGCCATCGCCCGCGCCCGATCGCCTGTCGAGGGCGTCGTAGCGGACTGAATCAGGTGCTGGTTCAAGGTTCAGGGTTCAGAGGTTCAGGGTTCAAGGTTCAAGGTTCAAGGTTCAATGCATTCGTGTGGGCGAATATTGATTGCCACGCGGACGATCCGCGTAAGCGGGGTTACGCAAAATCGACCGAAGCGACGCGATTGCCACTCCACGAGCCGCGGCCCGAGCCACGAACACCGGGCCGCTTGCCGCCACCAGCAAACCGTCGTCAGGCATCCCTCTTGCTGCTAAGATGAACCGTTCCATTCGCGCGTGAGTCCGCGCGTCTCAAAGAAGGAGCCAGCTTATGTTTCGCGAGACTGATCACCTGGGCGACGGGGCGCGTCACTTGATTAAGACCGCCGTCGTGCTCGGGGCCCTCGTCGGCGTTTATCAGGTCGTCGCGGTCGCCAACGGCACGTCCATGCCGTCATCGCCGTCCCCGTCGGCGTCTGCGCCCGCATCCCGCCCGATGACGCCAGAGGAGATGGCGGTCGCATCCTACAACAGCGGGATTTCGCATCGTGACAAAGCGACGAAGGCCGAAGTCCAGGTGGCAAAGGACAAGAAGGACTCCGACAAGCTCAAGAACACCAAGAAGGCGCGCGAGGAGCACGAGAAGGCGCTCAAGGATTTCACGAAGGCGGCCGAGCTCAACCCGTCGCTGCCGCAAGCCTGGAACGGCATGGGCTATTCCTATCGCAAGCTCGGCGACTATGCGAAAGCGCTCGAGAACTACGAGAAGGCGTTGCAGCTGGCCCCGAATTTTCCCGACGCGATCGAATATCGCGGTGAGGCCTACCTCGCTTTGAACCGGTTGGACGATGCGAAGCAGGCGTACCTGACGCTCTTTGGGATGGACCGCAAGCAGGCCGACAGCCTGATGGCGGCGATGAAGGACTACGTGGCCCAAAAGAAGACCGATCCCACCGGCGTCGATGCCGCGGCGCTGACGGCGTTCGAGAGCTGGATGAACGAACGGGCCGGCGTGGCCGAGCAGACCAAGCTGATGGCGTTCAACGCGCATCACGGATCCTGGCGGTAGACAGCGCTGATCACGCGGCCGTTTGACGGGACGCGGATCACGGATCCAAGACTGGACGCACGGGACGCGGATCACGCGGATCCAAGACGGGACGCACGGGACGCGGATCACGCGGATCCAAGACGGGACGCACGGGACGCGGATCGCGCGGATCGACATGTTGAGACACGTGTTGTCCGTGGCTCTGGCGGCATTGGCTGTCAACGGGTGTTCCCGCGCGACTGAGCCCCCGTCGCCAGAGCAACCGGCGGCGCCGTTCACCTGGCAATTGCCGCCGGGCCTGCCGGTGCCACGAGTTCCTGCAGACAATCCGATGACGACGGCCAAGATCGACCTTGGCCGCCGCCTCTTCTACGACACCCGTCTCTCGGGCAACGGCACTTTTGCGTGCGCCTCCTGTCACCAGCAGGCGCTCGCCTTCACCGACGGGCGCGCTCGCGCGATTGGATCCACTGGAGGCGTGCACGCGCGGAGCGCCATGTCGCTCGCGAACGTCGCCTACAACGCCTCGTTTGGATGGGCCGATCCGACGTTACGCTCACTCGAGGCGCAGATGGCTGTGCCGATGTTCAATGAACATCCGGTGGAGCTCGGCTTGAAAGGGCGAGAGAGCGAAGTTACAGCGAGGTTCGCCTCGCAGGCGGAGGACCGGACCGCCTTTCGTGCCGCATTTCCCGGCGAGCCGGCGCCCATCACGCTCCCGAACATCGTCAAGGCGATCGCGTCTTTCGAGCGAACGCTGGTGTCCGGGGACTCGCCGCTGGATCGCTATCTCTATCGGGACGACAAAAGCGGGATGTCCGCGGCAGCGCTGCGAGGGATGACGGCGTTTTTTTCGAAGCGGCTGCGCTGCGGGGAATGCCATGGCTCGTTCAACTTCTCGGGGCCTGTGGATTTCGACAGCGCCCCGAAAGCCGGAGAGCTCGTTTTTCACAACACGGGGCTCTACGATGTCGACGGCCACGGCGCGTATCCGTCGATCGATCGCGGGCTATTCGACATCACCGCGCGGAAGAGCGACATGGGGCGCTTCCGGGCGCCGACACTCCGCAACGTTGCCGTGACCGCGCCATACATGCACGACGGAAGCGTCGCGACGCTCGAGGACGCCATCCTTCACTACGCGACTGGAGGAAAGCCGAGCCCGTTCCGCAGCGATCGGGTGCGGGGGTTCCTGATGTCGGCTGACGAGAAGGCCGACCTGGTCGCATTCCTCCAAAGTCTGACGGATCAGCGGTTTCTGTCGAATCCTGCGTTTGCTGCGCCCGGCAGCGTGCCCAAGGCTCAGGCCAAATCCGCCAATGAACGTCCTAACCAGCATGGCGGATCAGGCACGTCCCATTAGCCAGCCAGAGAAGCACGGCGATCCCCAGATCATTCTCGACCCCGGTTATCGATTCCTCGCGGCAGCGGGCGAGATCCGTGTGTCATCGAGGGATAGGGTGCGGGGAGCGTTGCCATCTCACTCGCTGGCCCACGCCGCGGCTTTTCTCGTCGCGATTGTCGTCGCTGGCCGCACGCCGGTTTCTCCATCGCCGGAGGCGAGACCGCCGGCAGCGATGCCGCTCGTGTGGACGCCGACGCTTGACGGCGGTGTCGGCGATCCCGGTGGTGGCGGGAAGAAGGACGAGCCCACACCGGCGACGCCGGCGCAGCTCGTTGGCCGTGATGCCCTGACCGTCCCCGTTTCCCCGTCCGTCCAACTCAGTCCGCCGAAGCCGCAGGTTGCCGACCCGGCTCCGCGACTGGATATTCCGGTGATGCCGGTTCAGTCAGGCCTGCAGGAAGTCGTTGGCGCGGTAGCGGAGCTCCGCCCAATCGAATTGCCTTCGAGAGGTCCGGGCGCAGGACCAGGGGCCGACGGTGGGCGCGGCCCGGGGATCGGCCGTGGCGACGGCGATCGACTTGGCGATACCGATGGTCCGGGTACCGGCGAAGACGGCGGCTGGAGGCCCGGCAACGGCGTGACCTGGCCGCGGCTCGTGCGCGAGGTCAAGCCCAACTACACGCCGGACGCCATGCGTGCACAAGTCGAAGGCATGGTCGAACTCGACATTCTCGTCCTCGCCGACGGTTCGGTCGGACGCGTCAACATCGTCCGATCGCTCGACGCGCGATTCGGTCTGGATCAGGAAGCCATCAACGCCGTTCGACGATGGCGCTTCGATCCCGGCCGGCGCCTGGGGAAGGCCGTTGCCACGCGCGTCGCCGTCGAGCTCTCGTTCAATCTGCGCTGACCGCTGGCCCGACCGTCGACCCGACCGCCGAGCCGAGCCCGAACCGACCTGATGCTACGCTAAGCGCGTGAGCGTCGCCCTCGTAGACGACCCTGCGGACCTCAGCGCGATCGATGGCCTGCGGCCCGCATCGGTCACCGTCACCCGAACGTCCGAAGAGGACTTCAAGTCACGGCAGCTGATTGTCTGGATCGACGGCGAGCGCGTCGCCGACCTGTTGTGGGGCGACTCGATCACGCGCGATCTGGAGGCGGGCCCCCACCGCATCCGGGTCAGCAACACGCTCGTCTGGAAGACTGTGCAGTTCGATGTTCGCCCCGGCCAGCAGGTGTTCTTCGAGGCGATCAACCGGCCCGGCTGGGGATCGCTGCCGATGCTGGTCGTCCTCGGCGTCGGACCGCTCTTCGTGACGCTGCGGCGGATGGACAGTTGATCGTCCGTCATTCACATCGCACGGACGGGCTATGATCTCGCCGTGACCGTCCTCCGTCGTATTGCAGCGTCAGTTCTGTTGGCTTCGGCCCTCGCGGCCTGCACCCGCCTCCCACCTCCGGCGTCGGGTCCCGTGCCGCGTGCCCAGGCTTCGAGCGTTCTCTTGATCTCGCTCGATGGTTTTCGCGCCGACTATCTGGATCGTGGCCTCACGCCGCGCTTGTCGCGCGTCGTCCGCGAAGGCGTGCGCGCCGAGTGGATGACGCCGACCTATCCCTCCCTCACATTTCCGAACCACTACACCGTCGTCACGGGCCTCCACCCCGACCACCACGGCATCGTGCACAACACGATGCGCGATGCGAAGCTGGGAGCGTTCAGCCTGGGCAACCGCGAGGCCGTTGGCAACGGCGCCTGGTGGGGCGGCGAGCCGATCTGGGTACGCGCCGAGCGCGCCGGCCTTCCGACCGCGACCTACTTCTGGCCTGGCAGCGAGGCGGCAATTCAGGGCGTGCGTCCGACGCGCTGGAAGGTGTACGACGACACCGTGACGGTCAACGCCCGCATCGACGCCGTGCTCGAATGGCTCAGCGAGGACATCTCGACGCGGCCGCGGCTCATCACCCTCTACGCGGAGACGCTCGATGATGTCGGGCATAGCCATGGGCCCGATTCGATCGAGATGCGCGACGGGTTGCGTGAAGTCGATGCGGCGATTGGCCGCCTGATGGACGGTCTTGCCGCACGAGCGCTGCTCGACACAGTCGACGTGGTCGTGACCTCCGACCACGGAATGGCGACGGTGCTTCCGGGTAACACCGTGGCGATCGAAGAGATGGTCGACGCGCGGGACGCTGCCGTGGTGACGACAGGGCAGAGCCTTGGATTCACGCCGCAGCCGGGCCGCGAGCAGCAGGCCTACGCACGCTTGATCGGGCGCCACGATCGCTACGATTGCTGGCGCAAGGAGGATCTCGTGCCGCGTTGGCACTATGGCAGCAACCCACGCGTGCCGCCGATCGTTTGCCAGATGCACGAGGGCTGGGACGCGGCGTCGCGCGCCTCGCTCGCGAAGCGGCCGGCCGACGTCACCCGCGGATCGCACGGGTTCGATCCGGCGCTCGCATCGATGCGGGCGATCTTCATCGCCAGGGGGCCGTCGTTCCGGCGCGGGCTGGTCGTGCCGCCGATCAATAGCGTCGACGTCTACCCGCTGCTCGCGACGCTCCTCGGCCTCGAGCCAGGCACCCACGACGGTAATCCGCAGGCGCTTGCGTCAACACTCGCGCGTTAGGCGACAGCGATTCGTTTAGTGTTCGGCTTCGGGGCTCGGGGCTCGGGGTCCGGGCTCGAGGCCGGAGCTCGCTCGAATGTCAACGCTGGACCAGCAGTTCAGCTCCAGCCGACCGCCTCACGTTGTCAGAGGCGAGCGCGCTTCACTGGCGGCCGGTGCCGCCGGCGACCGCGGGCAGCGGGCGGCGCCGTGCCGAGCTCGTCGAGCAAGCCCGCCCGACGGCCGGGTGGCGTGACGGCGAGCCGTGCCTCCCATTGGTCGACGACGCGGCCGAAGTGGTCGCGAAGCGCCGACAGCTCTGCGATCCGCTGGTCGAGCTCGGCGAGTCGCGTTCGAGCGATGCGGAAGACCTCGCGGCACGGCGCGCCGCCCGCGTCGCGCTGTTTGAGGACGCGGGCCAGGTCCTCGACCGTGAAGCCCGCGTCGAGCGCCTGCTGCACGACGCGCACGCGCATCAGAGCGGCCTGCGGATAGCGACGATACCCGTTGGCATCGCGCGGCGGCTGCGGAAGGAGACCCCGGCGCTCGTAGTAGCGCAGGGTGTCCGTGCTGACGCCGGCGAGGCTGGCGAGCGCGCCCGACCGCAGCGTCGATTTGTTGTCCTTCATTTGGGAGTCAAAGGGTCGCCCGTCTGGTGCTCGCGAATCTGGAAGCGCAGGAAGTCATGCAGCGCGTCGCGGGCGGCAGTGTCCGACGTCTCCGGCGTATCAATGACGACCTTGCCGCCGGCGCCGACTTCCTCGTAGCGAAACGTCATCTCCGCGCGGCGCGCCTTCATCACGGTGACGCCCGGCAGTTTTGCAGGTTCGGTGTCGTGGACGAAGATCGGCAGGCTGAAATCTCCCTGCGCGAACGCCGACGCGATGTGTCGCAGATGGCCGCGGATCTGATCCACCGAGACCTGGTCCGAGGCGTCCCTGGCTGTGACCTCGATCGTGCCACCTGATGTCTGAATCAGGAAATGGTGCGTGGTCTTCTGCTGGTCGAAGCCCATGCCCTGTTGCGCGCGGTCCTGCGGATGCGCGTGCTGGTGCTGTCCGGCCGCCGGGGCGGCAAGAACGATGGTCATGAGAAGAAGTAGTTGGCTCATGGTCTCGATGCTAAACCCTCGAATCGTTCCAGGGTCAAGCGCTGATGCCTAGAAGCTATCTCATAAATAGCCGAACGAGCGGAAGCGAGTGAGCTACGTGGCGGGCGGCGTGGCCCGCGAGCACGTGGTCCGGGGAAGGCCCCATGAGACTAGATTATCGCGAGCGCGTCGGCGGCGAAACCCGTCCCGTCACCCCGCTCCTTGTCCCTGCTACGGACGTATTCGACCCATTGATCTGCCGCGCGTGCCCGCCTCGCTGTAGCCTCCACGTCACGCTGCTCTTCAGGAGGTACACGAGATGCGTTGCACATGGTTTGATGAGGGTTCGACGGAGCCCGCGTCGTCTTTGCCCTGCTCGTGGTCTGCGCCATCAGCGCGCCCGCGAGCGCGCAGACCGCCGCAGCGGCAGGAAAGATCCCGATCACGTCGTCGTCCGAAGAAGCACGAGCTTTGTACTTGAAGGGCCGCGACCTCGCCGAAAGGCTCCGCGCGACTGATGCGCGGCGCTTCTACGAGCAGGCCGCGGCGAAGGACACCGGCTTCGCGCTCGCATACGTCGGGCTCGCGAACACGTCTGGCACGAATCGCGAGTTCGTCGAGGCCGTGACCAAGGCGGTCGCCCTCGCGCCGAAGGTGAGCGAAGGCGAACGGCACATGGTGCTCG
The DNA here is from genome assembly GCA_963797625.1 of uncultured Acidobacteriota bacterium. Classification (GTDB taxonomy): domain Bacteria; phylum Acidobacteriota; class Vicinamibacteria; order Vicinamibacterales; family 2-12-FULL-66-21; genus DATBJJ01. Next base: position 7,795 of record CAWCQI010000038.1, on the reverse strand, counting down.
CGCTCGACGCCGGGCTCAAGAACGATCCCGCTGGCGTGCTGCGCCACTACACGGAGCTCGTGGCGCTCTTTCCGAAGGACGAGCGCGCGCAGACGCTGCTCGCGAACACCTACTTCGGGCGGCAGGAGTACCAGCGCGCCATCGACCACTTCGTGAAGGCGACCGAGATCAACGCGAGCTTCTCGCAGCCGTACAACCAGATGGGGTACGCCTACCGGTTCCTCGGGCAGAACGGCCAGGCCGAGACCGCGTTCAAGAAATACATCGAGCTCATCCCCGACGACCCCAACCCGTATGACTCGTATGCCGAACTGCTCATGAAGCTGGGACGCTTCGACGAGTCGATTGCCATGTACAACAAGGCACTCGCGATCGATGCGAACTTCGTGGCGTCGTACATCGGCATCGGCAACGACCAGCTGTTCAAGGGCCAGCCTGCCGCCGCGCGCGAGACGTTCGCGAAGATTGCCAAGGTCGCGCGGAACACGGGCGAAAAGCGCACCGCCCATTTCTGGACTGCAGCCTCCTACGTTTACGAGGGCGCCACCGACAAGGCGCTCGCCGAGATCGAGGCCAACTTCGCGCTGTCAGGCGCGGAACAGGATGGCGGGACGCAGTCGGGCGATCTCAACCTGATGGGCGACATCCTGCGCGAGGCGGGACGCGTCGACGACGCGCTGGTGAGGTACAAGAAGGCGGTGGACGTCAGCGAGGCGGCGAGCGTGCCACCCGAGGCCAAGGCCGCGACGCGGCGCAACTATCTCTTCGAGCAGGCGCGCGCGGCGGTGGCGAAACACGATCTCGCCACGGCGAAAGCAAAGGCGGCGGCCTACGGTACCGAGGTCGCGGCGCGAAAGGTGCCGTTCGAGCTCCGCCAGCAGCAGGAAGTCGAAGGCCTGATCGCACTCGAGGAGAAGCGCTACGCGGCGGCGGCGCAGGCGTTCGCCAAGGCCAACCAGCAGGATCCGCGCATTCTGCTCTACACAGCGGTGGCGCTGAAAGGCGCCGGCGACACCGCGCGCGCGGCGGAGATGGCCACCAAGGCGGCGACGTTCAATCAGCTCAGCTTCAATTACGCCTACGTCCGAGCCAAGGCTCTGAAGATGCAGGGCACCTCCCACTGACGCCGTCCTCCCGAGTCCGGTGGCCTGTGCGGAGGCCACCGGACTCGGGTCACATGCTATACTTTCAAGTTCCGGCCAGTCGTTTTCACCCTTCGTGCGGAAGTGGCGGAACTGGCAGACGCGCAAGCCTCAGGAGCTTGTTCTCGCAAGAGAGTGGAGGTTCAAATCCTCTCTTCCGCACCATACGCAGAACAGGCCCGAGAAATCGGGCCTCTTTGTTTTTTCAGTTCCTCGGTAGCTAACAGATAGCTAACCGAGCGAACGATTCCAAGAGCTGCGCTGATCAGTCACGAAATCAGTTCGACCTGACGTTCTGCTCGAAAGCCTGCAGCGGCTCGTTAACCCGGCCTTCGAAGCCAGCGAACGTCGCGACGAACGCGACGCAAGACTGCAATGGCCCAACCTGGCACGCCGAGGTAAAGCAGTACATCGACAAGCCCTTCAATGCGCCGTTGTTCGAACGCTGAATTGATCCAGCTCGTAGAGGGTGGGGATTGAGAAGAACGGCTTCTCTACTTCTGCTCGTGGACCACCCTACCGCCGACGAGCGTCAGCACGCTGACCGTCCCCGGCAATGCGTCTGGCGGCGCCGTGAAGATGTCCTGGGAGAGGATCGCCAGGTCGGCCAGCATTCCTGGCGACAGCGTTCCCTTTTGCGTCTCCATGATCTCCGCCCACGCCGAGCCGAGCGTGTAGGCGCTGACCGCCTGCTCGCGCGTCATCGCCTGAGCGGGGTTGTTCGCGTTGATCGACGCGAACATCACGTTCAAGTAGGGATTGATCGGCCCGTCCGAACCGAGCGCCACCGGCACATCCGCCGCGATGATGTCTTTCATTGTCGCCAGCCGGGCGGTGCGGGGGCCGAGCCGCGGAGCCATGACGGCCGGAATCATGAAGTGCGAGGGGTTTTGCACGAGGGTGACGCCGAGCCTCTTCGCCCTTTCGAAGTGCGCGGGTTCCAGCATGTCGCCATGCTCGATGCGCGGCCGCAGCGGTTGCCACGCCTCACCGCCCGACGATTCGAGTGCCGCCAGCACATCGTCGATGGCCTGGTCACCGACGGCGTGGAACATCGGCTGTTCGCGTCCGTCGAGGGCGCGCTTCAGGAAGCTGGAGATGTCTGCCAGCTCGAAGTTGCGGCGCCCGCGTGTCGCTGGTTTGTCGGAGTACGGCTCGCGCAGCAGCATCAACCGTTCGATCGGCGTGCCGTCGATGATCCATTTGGTGCCTGACACGGTCACGCGCGTGGAGCCACGGACCGAAGCGCTCGCGGGCTGACGCCAGGACGTGATGGCAGTCATCGGAAAGTCGATCACCCGGACCCGGATTGGCAAGTCGGCGACGACGGCGGTGCGCGCGAGTTGAGCGGCAGGCCGGTTGGTCGCCATCAGCTGCACTGACGTGATCCCCAGTCCAACCGCCGCCGCAGCGGTGTCGCGCAGCTCCTTTTCCTGCGCCTGCTCGTCCGGCATCATCGAAAGTCGCTGGCGCAGGATGTACTCGGCATACTCATGCGCGACGCCGGTGACCATTCGCGTCCCCGGCATGCGCACGAAAAACCCGCCGGGCGGATCGGGTTCGTCGTCGCGTACCTGCAACCGCCGCAGCGCGGCAGTGTTGAAGAGCGTTCCGTGCCCGGTAAACGCCATGAGCATGACCGGATGGCCGGCTGCAACCGCATCCAGCGTGAACCGCGTCGCCTTGTCATCGTCGAGGCACCCGGCTCCCCGAATTACCGTAGATCCATGCTCCCGCTGGCGCCTTCGCCACGGCCGCCTTCACGCGCTGCAGGATCTCGTCCAGCGAGGGATCCTGCTCGACGACCGGGGGGCCTTCCAGGTCGATGCCCGGCGGCAGCGCCCAATGTGCACGTGCGCGTCGTTGATGCCCGGGATGACGACGCGTCCGCGCGCGTCGATCACCCGGGTTGAGGCATCCGTCAGCTGGCGCACCGAGGCAGTGGTCCCGACGACGCCGATGCGGTCGCCCACGATTGTGAGCGCTTCGGCCCACGGGGCGGCGGAGACTCCAGTGAAGACTTTGCCATTGACGATGGCGAGCGTTGGAGCCGGCGGTTGAACAAACGTCGGCGTGCAGGTTGCGACAAGAGCGATGGCAACAACAGCGGCACGGCAGGGTAGAGTCACGAGCGGATTCTACATGCCGTGCCACGGCCGGCGCCAACGCTCTATCCATTCGGCCGCTGACAAGGGCGGCGATTTGAATGTCGCCCGGTGTTTAGTGGGCCAAGGACTCACGGACAAGGCGGTGGACGCGAACGAGCAGGCGCAACGGCTGGACCCCGGGGCGGCGGCGCCGCTGAACCGAAGGGTCGGCGCGCTCATTGATGCCGGCCGCCTTAAGGCGCGCCACGAGCTGGATCACAATGGCACCCGTCTCACGCCGCTCTATCACGCCGACGCGCTGCTCGCGATCGGGCGACCGACGGAGGCTTTGCAGGCGCTCTCGCTCTCGACGCCGCCGAAGCGTACGCGCGTGGAATCCGACACCAACGCCTTTGCCTTGCTCGCGGTCGTGTATGCCAGACTCGGCCGGCGGGAGGACGCCGAACGCATGATGGCTGCAGCCATCCCCCCGGCGGACAACCAGACCGGGCTTTCGCATATCCATCACGGGCAGTTTTGGATTGGAAGTACGCTTGCCATTCTTGGCCGCTACGATGAGGCAGTGCGTTGGCTCACGAGGGCCGCCGACGAGGGCTACCCGTCCTATCCACGTTTTTCGACCGATCAGAGCCTCGCGCCTTTGAAAGGTCACCCGGGTTTCGAAGCGCTGCTTGCGCGACTGCGGCAGGACCGTGATCGCTGGCAGAGCAGGTTGTGACGTGTGACTTCGCGGCCGACTGTAACCCGTTGCTCACCTCGAACAAACAGACCTCCGCCCAAGCGTCGGCTTCACGAGTTCGCATCCTCTGGCTTCCGTCTCGTGAAGAGGCACTGACGGGCACGCGTTCCGGAGGAGAACAGATCAGCCCTCGCGGTGGTCGGGTGCGGATCGTGATTGCCCACCGGGCGACGGCGGCTGTCGGAGATAATCCTCGCCCAGGCGCCGCAGCTTTCCGGCGAGGTCACGGGTGAGATTGCGCTGGAAGACGATCCGGGTCTCGGGATCGGCTTCGAGATACCGCCGCAGCGTTGCCACTTCCCAGCGCAACGCACGCACCGGCTCCACTGTCACCGCGTCCACTTCGGCCGGGGCGCCGCTCAGCACGAGTGCGGAGCCGACGATATCCCCGGCCCCCAGCTCACCCAGGACCCGTCCGTCCTTCGACACACGCACCCTGCCGCGGACAACGAGTGCGATCGCCCCGGCCGGCGTGCCGTGCTCGATCAGACGCTCGCCGGGAGCCGCTGTGGTCCAGGACCCGAGGCTGACAAGTTGCAGAACCTTGCGAGACGGCAGTTGCGCGAACGCGAGCCGGCGAACCTCCTCCTCGTCGGGCGTCAGCTTGACCGGACGACGTTCGAGGTAGAGACGCCAGGATTGGAAGGAATTGATTCCAGCGAAGACGACACTCCAGGCGATCGGTGCCCACTGGGGTGTGGGCTGAAGGACGAAGTATGGGAGCGAAATCAGCGACGCGGCCACCGCGAACAGCCGCAGCCACAGAATGTCGCGGACGCTGTACGCCACCAGCAGCAGGACGTTGGCCGCGTGAATGAAATAGTTTGGATTGAATGAGGTCATGATGACTTCCCGACGCCGCACCCTGACGCAAACGGGCACTGCCGTACATGGTGATGGAGGTGTGGCAACGCGAGCAGCGCGAGACCTTCGGCGCGGGCAATCTGGACTACGTCGATGACTTCGACTTCGAGGACAAGCTCGGACTGCTCACCGCCAATGCCACGACGCATACTACCTTGCGTTCCTGAACATGCGGAAGACGGGCCTCTCCTTTGCATCCGCCAGAGTTCCGCGACCTCTGCCGTGCAGCGTCCCATTCGACTTCATCGAAAAGCTGGAGGAGTTGCTCAGGGACAACCAGCGGTGAAGCCCCACAGTCGGACAGCTTCGTCCCATGACCGGTCACTGCGCCGGCGCCGACCGTCTCGAGCGCAACGGCAATCCGCGCCTGTGGCGGCATTCCAACGTGACTATCTGGCACGGAGATCGCTTCTCGAACGACACGTACCATGTCTACATTGATCCAGGATCTCCGCTACGCCGTCCGGACGCTGACCCGCACGCCCGCCTTCACGATCGTCGTCGTCCTGACATTGGCGCTGGGTATCGGCGCCAACACCGCCATCTTCTCCCTGATGGATCAAGTGCTGCTGCGGCTGCTGCCGGTCAAGGATCCGCGCGAGCTGGTGCAGCTTGACGGCCCCGGCACCTTCCGCGGCCGAACCTCTAACGCGCGCACGTTCTCGCATCCAATGTATCGGGATCTCCGCGACCGCAACGACGTCTTCACGGGCCTCGTGGCGCGCGCGCCGGCGACGGCGACGCTGACGTATCGCGGCCAGACCGAGCGCGTCGACGCGGAGCTCATCTCCGGCAACACGTTTGCCGTCCTCGGCGTGCAGCCGATGCTCGGCCGCGCGCTCACCGACGATGACGACCGGGCGCCGGGCGCGCATCCAGTGGCGGTATTGAGCTATGCGTTCTGGCAGCGGCGCTTCGCCGGCGACCCGTCCATCCTGAACCAGGTGATGACGATCAATAGCACGCCGATGACGGTCGTCGGCGTCGCGCCCAAGGGCTTCGCCGGCATCGTCAGCACCACGGCGCCCGATCTCTTCGTGCCGATCATGATGAAGGCTGAGATGACGCCGACATGGAACGATCTCGACAATCGCCAGAGCCGGTGGCTGAACATCGTTGGACGGCTGAAGCCTGGACTCACCGCCGAAACCGCGAAGCCACAGCTCGACGTCCTCTACCGACAGATCAACGAATACGAGCTCGTGGCCGTGCCCGGATTCGCCGCCGCGTCGCCGGCGTTCAAGGATCGCTTTCGGGCCAAGCAGCTCGATCTGTACCCCGCCGGCCGGGGATTGTCCGATGTGCGCGGCCAAGTGTCGGCGCCGCTCTACGTGTTGATGGCGATGGTGGGCCTGGTGCTCCTCATCGCGTGCGGAAACGTCGCCAACCTGCTGCTGGCGCGCGCGACGGGCCGGCAGAAGGAGATCGCGATTCGGCTGGCGCTTGGCGCGGGACGCGGACGTCTCGTGCGCCAGTTGCTGACCGAGAGCCTGATACTGTCGCTCGTGGGCGGCGGCACGGGCTTGATGCTGTCGGTCTGGCTGGGCGAGTTGCTGGTCAGTGTGATGCCAGGCGACCAGTTGTCGCTCGCCATCTCAACCGCCCCCGATCTCCGCGTGGCCGGGTTTACGGCGCTGCTCTCGCTCGTCACCGCCATTCTTTTCGGTATTGCGCCGGCGGCCCAAGGACCGACACTGGACCTCAACCGCACGCTCCGCGAGGAGGCCGGATCGGTCGCCGGCGCCGCGCACCACGCGCGCATCCGCAAGGGGCTCGTCGTCGCGCAGGTGGCGCTGTCGATGCTGCTCGTCGCCGGAGCCGGACTCTTCGCGCGCAGTCTCTACAATCTCAAACACCTCAATCCAGGCTTCGACACGAACGATCTGATCTCATTCACGGTCGATCCGGCGCTCGCCGGATACGACCAGGCGCGCATCAAGCAGTTCTACGACACGCTGCTCGCCCGCCTCCGCGAACAGCCCGGAGTGCTCTCGGCATCGGTCGCGCAGATCTCGGTCCTCACGGGCAGCGGCTCGCAGCGGACGATCCGCGTGCACGGCTACGAGTCGAGGCCCGACGAGAACATGAACCCGAGCACGAACGAGGTTGGGCCCGACTACTTCCGCACGATGGGCCTGCCGCTCGTCGCCGGACGAGAGTTCACCGATCGCGACGTGGCCGGCGCACCGCTGGTGGCCGTCGTCAACGAGACCTTCGCCAGCAACTTCTTCGGTCGAGACAACCCGATCGGCCGGCGGTTCTACTTCCGCCCGAACTCGGATCCGCTGGAGGTCGAGATCGTCGGCGTCGTGAAGGACGCGCTCTACGAGAACATGCGCGAGGGCACGACGAAAGAGAACCAGACGCCGCGCTTCGCGTACACGTCCTATCAACAGAGCGATCAGCTGGATGAGATGACGATCTACGTTCGCGCTTCCAGTAGCGCCGCCGCGACAGTGGCCGATCGGATCCGTCAGACCGTCCGGAACGTGAACGCGGGAGTCCCCATCCACCAGATGCAGACGCTGGAGCGTACGGTCGACGATGCGCTCTTCAACGAGCGGATGCTGGCGCTGCTCTCGGCGGCGTTCGGCGTGCTGGCCACGGTCCTCGCGACGGTTGGCCTCTATGGCGTGATGTCGTACATCGTCTCGCGCCGCACACGCGAGATCGGGATCCGCATCGCGCTCGGCGCCGAGCGCGGCACCGTCATCGGGATGGTGCTCAAGGAGGTGGCGCTGCTCACGCTCGTCGGCATCGCCCTCGGCGTCCCAGCCGCGCTCGGTCTCAGCCAACTCGTCAGGTCTCAGTTATTCGGCATCTCGCCGGCCGATCCCCTGACGATTTGTGTGGCCGCCGTCACGCTGGCCCTGGTCGCACTACTTGCGGGCTATATTCCGGCGAGACGGGCGTCACGCGTGCAGCCAGTCCTGGCCTTGCGA
>CAWCQI010000037.1:0-76644 GCA_963797625.1 uncultured Acidobacteriota bacterium | reverse complement strand
GCGCGAGGTCCGCGTGTTGCTCCTGGAGCAGGGCCCGAACGACGGATGTATCGATGGTGACTTCGGCTGCCGGTTTCGACCGGGTTGTCATGCGATATTCCTGCCATCATCGCATCAGTCCACACCGGTCGGGTCACTCTTGGCCGCTGGAGTTCCGCCTCCGGTTTTCTAAGCCACGGATTACACGGAACACACGGTTTGGATTCTATCCGTATTATCCGTGTCATCCGTGTAATCCGTGGCGTGTAATCCGTGGCGTGTAATCCGTGCTGTCGTGTTATCCGTGGCCTCGTGTTATCCGTGGCCCTAGTTCAGCGGCACGAACGCCAGCCCGTTGTTCGGATTCATCGGAATCACCAGCTGCTTGGCCCCGGCGTCGTAACACATCGACGCCGCGTTCGGGATGTTCCGGGCGATCAGTTCCGCGGGCTGGCCGGCACGAATGCGCGACACGCCTCCGTTCAGCACGCTGCTCACATACTTGGTCCCGTCCGGCATGATCACGAGGCCGTCGTTGCCGGCCTGCGCCGCGGTTTCGGTCTTCACGAGCTGGCCGGCGGGTGAAAACGTCAGCACTTCGTTGTTGCCGATGTTGACGACCACGATGTTGCCCTGCGGGTCGAACGCGATGCCGTTCGGCTGGCGGAGCGGCGCCCCCTGAAGGAACATCGACACGGCGCCGTCGCGGGTGATCTTCCACACCTGCCAGCTCGTGGGATCGGGCGTCTGACCGCCGACGCCGGTCTGCGTCGCGTAAATCGTCCCATCGTCGGCAACTTCGATGTCGTTGAGCCACGCGGATTTTTCAACGCGGGTCTCGCCCGCAGGCGCGCCGGTCTTGAGGTTGAAGCGGCGAATGACGGCGACCGACGGCTCGGTCGGCGTCGTGCCGCCGTCACGATCGGCGACATACAGCATGCCGTTGGCGATGTCGCTGCCGTACGGCTCGTTCAGCACGAGCGGCGGCGTGAGCGTCGAGCGCTGCTCGCCTGGATTCTGGACGCCGAGCCAGCGGGCGGTGTGCACCGACCCGTCATGGTTGATGAACGATACCCAGGCGTTGTTGGTCTGAACGTTCTGCGGGACGCCGCGATTGGGGACGACGATGACGCCTCGCTCGGCGTCGTACGAACAGCTTTCGGCTGAGTAGATCGCGCCGTAGACCTTCACATTCGAGGAGGTCGGCTCGAAGGTCCCATCCGCAGCGGGATTGATCGGCAGGCCAAGGCGATTGCCGACGAAGAAAGGTTGCGGTCCTTGCGGTTGCTGCTGCGCCCAGAGTGCGCCGGCGGCAATCCCAATCAGGAGCGTTGCCGCGCCGACGAGCAAAGTGGTTCGTTTCATGTCCGGTTTCTCCCCTCGCAAATTGAGGTCACAGGGTACAGCGGGAGCGACCGTGGTCGTCAAGCGGAGTCTGGGCTCGATTCTCGTGAGGGATCCGACAGCCACGACCTGAGCCGGTCAAGCGGCCAGCAATTGACGATACGTTCGGGTGGAATGCCCGCGAGCCTGGCGTGGGCGAGGGCAGTCTCCGCATAAGCGAGCTGGGTCGTGGTGTGAGCGTCGCTGTCGAGGGCAAAGATGCAGTTGGCCCCGAACGCCAGAACGGCCAGCGTGTGGTCGACATCCTGTCGCGCCGGGTCGCCGTCGATCTCGATGGCCACCCCTCGTCGAGAGGCCGCTTTGAACACAGCGTGCCAGTCGGCCGCAATCCCCGCACGCGAGCCGGAGATCCGGCCTCGTGGATGCGCCAACACATGAATCTGAGGATTCTCGATTGCGGCGACGAGCCGGCTGGTCTGATCGTGAGTTTTTCGCAGCTGCGAATGCGGAGCCGCCAGGACTATCTCGAAGCGGCGAGCTTCAACCTCGTTCAGATCGAGCTGCCCATCGGCGCCGATGTTTGCCTCGATTCCTTGCAGCAAGCGAAACCGGCCGGCGTGCTCTGCATTGACACGATCAACGACACGCTTCTGCTCGGCAGCTTCAGCCATCGACATTCCGCCGGCGATCTTGAGTCCGTAGGAGTGATCGGTGACCGCCGCGTACGCGTATCCCCGTGCCACACAGGCCTCTGCAATCTCGGCGAGGCTGGGGCTGCCATCGCTCCATTCCGAGTGCATCTGCAGATCGCCGCGGTACCCTTCCCGGTCGGGACCGCCAAAGGCTGGATCTCGCAGGATCCGCAGCACCTCGGCGCGGCTCAGGAAGTGTCGGCGCAGGCCTCGGCGACGCTCGATGTCAGTCCGGCGCTCACTGCCGGCTACCGCCGCGTCGACCGTCGGTGAACCGCCAGTCTCCAGAACTTCGCGAATGACCCGCGTCGAACCGGGACCGATGCCAGCAATCCGGGGAAGCGTCCCGTCGTCTGCAATGAGTTCCGTGAGTGGTGTTTCGAGCGCGAAGACGGCCGCCGCCGCGCGCTTGTATCCAAACATCTTCGGCTGTGTCGGCTGCGCGAAGGCCAGATCGCGGAGGTAGCCGCCGACGACAGCGTTGACATCGGCGTGACGCGACGGTTTCCGCACGGACCGCTCGACCTCCTCCAGATCATCCCGCATCATACTCGCCCTCGATTGCCTCTACCGCCTCGAGCGGCGCCGGCGAAAGACGAGCCGCTCCGACGTCGCGACGTTGCCTTTCAACACGGTCTCGAGTTGGCGCAACGCCTGCTCGTTTTCCTGCACCGTGTTCGACACGATGCAATCGGCCGGCGCGAAGATGTCGAGGTCGCGCATATACGCGTCGTTGGCCGTGAACAGCACGCAGATGTTTCCGGCGATGCCCGTCAGGATGACCCGCCGGATGCGAAGCGCCTTCAAGAGAGTGTCAAGCGTCGTGTCGAAAAATCCCGAGTGCTTCGGCTTCAGCACGAAGTAGTCGCGGGCTGTCGGTCGCAGGCGCCGAGACACGAGCCGACCCGGTGAGGTGGGGGCGGTGCAATGCGCCACCGTCTGACGAAAATCAGACCGCCATTGCCCGAAGTTGTCGTTGATGTAGATCGCCGGCACGCCGGCTTTCGAGGCTCGGCGCTTGAGCGTCGCCAACCGCAGTGCCATCGGCTCCGCCTGGCTGACGAGGGCCTCGGAGCCCTCGAAAGCCATGTCGTTGATCACGTCGATGAGGAGGAGCGCCGTGCCGGAGACGGGCACGGGCACGCGGCGGCGAGGGTTCGATGTCGCGGACATGAGAATTGCATTCGCAGCTAGGGCTGGCGCGCGCGGTTAACCCGTACGCCGCGGGGATGAAGGCGGAGACAGAGTGTGAGCACAACCAGGCCCAATGACGGTAGGACGCGGCGCAGGTCCGTCAAAACGGCGGCAGCGCAGCCCGGCCCGTCTCGCACGCTCGACCAGAACGTCGAAGCCATCAAGCGTTGGGAGCAAGAACTGCTCCACGCGCGGTCCCCGGCGGAGCTGCTCGGCGACTGGATCACATGCGTCGCGGCGAGCGGTCCTGTCCTCCTGGCTCATGTCGTGTGGTTCGCCTTCTGGATTGCCGCAAATACCGGCTTCGTGCCAGGCGTCAGCCCATTCGATCCGTTTCCGTTTCCCTTCCTGACGATGACGGTGTCACTCGAAGCCATCTTCCTGGCGCTGTTCGTGCTCGCGAGCCAGAACCGGCTGGCCCGGCAGGCCGACAAGCGGGCGCATCTCGACCTGCAAATAGACCTGCTCGCCGAGCGCGAAATGACCGCTGTACTCCAGCTCCTCCGCGATATCGCCTCGCACTTGAAGGTCGAAGGCACCGTGACCGCCGAGCAGATCCGAGACCTGGTCAAGGAAACCGATGTGCACGACTTGACGCAAAAGATGGATGAGCTGGCCGAGGAGCCCCAGGCCATGCAATCGCAACCAGGGCAGTCAGCAGGCTAGGAAGACAACAGATTCGCGTCGCGCGACAGTTGCCACGTCCCATCCGGCCGCCGTCGAAAGATCGACATGGCGTAACCGGAACGAACGTTGGCCTCGCCGCCGGACTGCGGCGTCATCCGCACGGTCAGGTCCGTGACGCAATACGCGAGATCGCCCGCGACGACGACCTCGCGGACGTTCCCGGTGGATTCGATCCGGTGAGTGGCGAGAACTTTTCGCAGGCCGGTCTCAAACCTTGCGCGCCCTTCGATGGGCGGGTGACCGGGCGTTAGAAAGACGGCGTCCTCGGCGATGAGCTCGAGCACCCCCTCGACATCTCCGGCCGCGGTTCGATCGTGCCAGCGCCCGATGACCTCTCGAATGGCCTTCTCGTCCGTGTTCATGAGACCTCCGAGCCCATCCGCTCAGCGCGCCTTCTTCACCGCCGCGGCGACCGTCGCAAGGTCGGCGACAAACGCCGTGCGAGCCTTCGCTCGAGATGCTGAATCCCTCTCGCGAAGTATCGCCGAGGGATGCGTGGTGACGTAGACGACCGGTCCGAGCGCCGAGGCTATGGGCCGGCCACGCACGGCCTTCAGGGTCACTGACTGACCGAGCACGGCGCGCGCAGCTGAGGTTCCCAGGCACACCACTGCGCGCGGGCGAACGCGCGCCAGCTCGCGCAACAGCCACGGCCGGCACGCGAGAATCTCCCCGACGCGCGGTTTCTTGTGAATGCGCCGCTTGCCGCGTTCGGTCCACTTGAAGTGCTTGACCGCGTTGGTGACATACACGCGGGCACGATTGAGACCAGCTGCGGCCAGCGCCTCCTCGAGCAACCGGCCAGCCGGCCCGACAAACGGCTGCCCGGCGAGATCTTCCTGGTCCCCTGGCTGTTCGCCGACGAGCATGATCGGCGCCGGTTCGGCGCCGGCGCCGAAGACGGTCTGCGTCGCGTGCCGCCACAAGTCGCACGCCCGGCACTCGGCGGCCGCATCTCGGACCTCGTCCAGTGTCGCTTCCGAGGCACAGCCGGTCCGCGGGATGAGTCTCCGGCGCTTTCATCGTTCACCCTATCGTCGCAGTTGCAAGAACGGCTGCTGCCATGCCAGCCAGCCTGGTCAGCGAGCCAGCTCAGCTAGCCAGCCAGCCGCTCAAGCTCAGCCATTGATCGATAACTCGGCTGGCAACAAACGTGCTCATATACTCGCGCTGTGGAGAACAGGTGTGACTGAACCTTTGGTCGAAATCCCGTCTCGCTCGGTGGCGCGAACTGGCGTGCCTGGCCTCGACGACATCCTGGCGGGAGGTCTGACCCGCCGGCGCCTGTATCTCGTTGAGGGCGTACCCGGATCCGGGAAAGACGACGCTGGCGCTGCAATACCTGATGGAGGGGGCCGAAAACGGCGAGTCCGTGCTGTACGTCACGCTCTCCGAAACCGAGGAGGAGCTGCGGGCGGTGGCCGAGTCGCACGGTTGGAACCTCGAGGGCGTAGGAATCCGGGAGCTCATCCCTCCCGAGGGGTCCCTCGACCCCGACGAGCAGAACACGATGTTCCATCCGTCAGAAGTCGAGCTGGCGTCCACGACCCAACTGATTCTGGCGGATGTGGAACGGCTGAAGCCTGCCAGGGTCGTCTTCGACTCCCTGTCCGAACTGCGACTCCTGGCGGGCACCGCGCTCCGCTATCGCCGGCAGATTCTGGCGCTCAAGCAGTTTTTCGCGACCCGCGACTGCACCGTGATCCTGCTCGACGACATGACGGCGACCGACCACGATCTCCAGATGCAGAGCATCGCGCACGGCGTCGTGCGGCTGGAGCAGCTGCAGCCCGATTATGGGGCGGAGCGGCGCCGGCTGCGGGTTGTGAAATACCGCGGCGTCAAGTTCCGTGGCGGCTATCACGACTACGTGATTCATCCCGGCGGGCTCCAGGTGTTCCCGCGACTGGTCGCCGCCGAACACCGGCAGCTCACCACCCGCGCCAAGCTGCGCAGCGATATCGCCGAGCTCGACGCGCTGCTCGGCGGCGGCATCGAAGAAGGGACCAGCACGCTCATCGTTGGCGCCGCCGGAACCGGCAAATCGACACTGGCGGCCCAATTCGCCGTCGCCGCCGCGTGTCGAGGGCAACACGCGGCGCTCTTCATCTTCGACGAGAGCCCGGACACGCTGATGACCCGCTGCCACGAATTGGGCGTCGAGTTGCGAGCGACACGTCGACGCCGGTCGTGTCACGCTGCAGCAGGTCGATCCCGCCGAGCTCACCCCGGGAGAGTTCGTGCATCGAATCAGAACCAGCGTCGAGGAGAAAGATGCGAAGGTGATCGTCATCGACAGCTTGAACGGATACCTCAATGCGATGCCCGAAGAGCGGCATCTGACGATCCAGCTGCACGAGCTCCTGATGTATCTCGGCCAGAAGAGTGTCGCGACGATCCTGATTGGCGCGCACCAGGGCCTCATCGGCAGCCAGATGACGACCCCGGTCGACGCCACCTACCTGGCCGATGCGGTGATTCTCCTGCGCTACTTCGAAAACAAGGGCGAGGTCCGACAGGCGATCTCGGTGATGAAAAAACGCGGCAGCAAGCACGAGCGGACGCTGCGAGACTTCCGGCTCGATGGCGGCCGCATTACCATCGGCGCCCCGCTGCGTGACTTCCGAGGCGTGCTGACCGGAGTACCGGTTTACGAGGGCGTCGACACGCCCGGGCGCGGACCGAGAGGGCGCGTGACCGTCGACGACACCCGCCGCGATCGTCGGCTGCTGTTCCTGGCGGCGACTGCCAAAGACGCAACCACGACAGAGGCGATGCTCTCGCCGCTCGGGATTCGGCTCGACGTCTGCCGCACGTTCGAGGCGCTCCTCGCAGGAAGTGGCCGCGGGCGCCGGCGCGATCCTGCTCCCCGAGGAGGCGGCGTCGCCGGCGCACAATGCCGCGCTCCGCAAGGTCTTGGCGTCGCAGCCGCCATGGTCCGACCTTCCGGTGTTGCTCCTGACACGCCCGGGCGCGGATTCCGTCGAATCGAATGAAGCCGTCGGGATGCTGGGGAACGTGACGCTGCTCGAGCGCCCGGTACGGCTGGCGACGCTGGTGACGGCGGTGCGGACGGCGCTCCGCGCCCGCGAACGCCAATACCAGATTCGCGAGCACCTGGCGGAGCGCGCTCGCGCAGAGGAAACGCTCCGGCTCGCCGATCAACGCAAGGACGAATTCCTCGCCACGCTTGGCCACGAACTGCGTAACCCGCTCGCGCCGCTGCTGACCGCGGTCCAGCTGATGAAAGCCAGTGGCAGTCAGGATCCCGTCGCGATCCGCCTGCGAGGAATGATGGAGCGCCAGGTCAGCCATCTGGTCCGCCTCGTCAACGATTTGCTCGAAGTGTCGCGGATCACCCGCGGCTTGATCGAGGTGCAGCGGGAACCGCTCGATCTCGCCTTCGTTCTGCACTCGGCGATCGACACCAGCCGGCCAGTCGTCGACGCCGCCGGACATCAGCTGAGCATCGATCTGCCGGACGAGCCGGTCACCGTCTCCGGCGATACCGTGCGCCTCACGCAAGTGTTCTCGAACCTGCTCAACAACGCCGCGAAGTACACGCACGCCGGCGGCCACATCCGGGTCCAGCTGCGCAGAGAGGGACGCCGCGCCGTGGTCTCGGTTCGCGACGACGGGATTGGCATCGCGCCTGACCAGCTCTCGTCGGTGTTCGAGATGTTCACGCAGGTCGATCGGTCGAACCGCCTGGCACAAGGCGGGCTGGGCATCGGCCTGACGCTCGTCCGCAGCCTGGTGGCGATGCACGGCGGCACCGTCGAAGCCCGCAGCGAAGGCGTCGGCACCGGGAGCGAGTTCGTCGTGGTACTGCCGGCCGCCGCAACGCCCGCCGAGCGGTCGGCTGAGTCGCAGGCGCCGAGACATTTTCCCGATCGACGGATCCTGATTGTCGACGACAATCGCGACGCCGCGGACACGCTCGGCGAGCTCCTCCGCACGCTCGGCGCAACCATCACCGTCGCGCACAGCGGTCGCGCGGCGCTCGACGTGCTCGACTCGTTCGAGCCTGAGGCGGTGCTCCTCGACATCGGCATGCCCGAGATGGACGGATACGAAGTCGCGCGGCACATCCGATCGACGGCCGCGCATCGCGACCTGCTGCTCATCGCGCTGACCGGGTGGGGCCAGGATCACGATCAGCAGCGATCTCGCGACGCCGGCTTCGACCATCTCGTCGTCAAGCCCCCGGACGTCGACAAACTGCGGGAGCTGCTCGCGGTGGGCGGTCGGATTCCATCGTAGGAAGTTGCGGCTAGACGGAGGAGCCGCTCTTCCGCGAGATCAGGAAAACGATACCGATCACGGCTGCCAGCGCCACGATGCCCCACATCAACCCACTGCTGCTCTCGTTGCGAGTCTCGGGCACTGTCGCGGGTGTGGCCGGCGTCGACGCGGCTGGAGAGGCAGTCGCTGGCGAGGTCGCGGCTGGCGCCGGCCTCAGTGCCGGAGCCGGAGCTGGAGCCGGCGGCGGTGGCAGCCGGAGCGGGAACACTCGCTGCCGCGATGGATGCCTTGACGTCCTGCTCGGTCATCACCTTCGGCGGCCCTTCGGTGACGACGGTCGCGGTCAGGCGATCGCCCTCGCGCAGGTCGCCAAGCTCGACCGGTTTGCCGCCGCGAAGAATGGTGATATGCCGCTTGTTGATGTCGCCGACCGAGAACATCCGGATGCCGTTCTCGCCGCGCACGATCACCGAATTCCCCGTCGCCTGCATCACCGTCGCCTGCTTCACTTCCGTCACCGTCACCGGCGTCACCGTCGTCGTCGTGGTGATCGTCGCCGTGCCTTTCATGCCGGGCTGAAGCTCGTGAACCGACAGAGACTTCCCACCGGTCGTGAAGCGGAACGTGTCGGGAACGATGTATTCCTTCGTCCCGGAGGGCTCCCGCACTACCAGAGCGTTGCCGTTGACGGCGACGACCTCGAACGTCCTGGTCTCGGTGGTGGTACTCGTTTGTCGAGCCGAAGACACGCTGCCGAGGGCAGCGAACATTAAGAGCGTTCCGACCAGGACTCTTTCGCTGCTACGCGACATATCGACCTCCTGTGCCCGCTGACGCGCCGTCGCACGCGACTTCTCCCACGGCTAGGCGCCCGGTGCCGGCTTCACCAACCGGAACCCCAGGTGATTGGTGCCCGTCGTCACGTCACCCTTGCCACGCGTGCCGACCATGTAGCGCGAGCAGTAACTCTCCGAACACAGGAACGAGCCGCCGCGATGCACGCGCTTCGGCGTCCCCGGCTCCTCCGGATCGAACGACGATTCCGGGCCGCGGGGACTTCTCGCCACGCCGCTGGTCGCGAGCTGCGCGTAGTAGTCCGGTCGATACCAGTCGCTGACCCATTCCCAGACGTTGCCGGCCACGTCGTACAGGCCGTAGTTGTTTGCGGCGTACCGTTTGACGGGTCCGATGCCCTTGACGCCGTCGGCTGCAGTGTCTTCCTGCGGGAAGTGTCCCTGATGGCTGTTCGTCATGTAATGACCATCCTGGACAAACGTGTCGCCCCACGGATAGAGCTTGCCGCTCAGGCCGCCGCGCGCGGCGAACTCCCACTCGGCCTCGGTCGGCAGCCGCTTCCCCGCCCATTGCGCATAGGCCTCCGCGTCGGGGTACGCCACGTGCACGACCGGGTACTGGTCGCGGCCTCGCAGATCGCTCTTCGGGCCGAGCGGATGCCGCCAGTCGGCGCCGGGCACGTAGGCCCACCAGCGCAGCGAGTTGTCGAGCGGCACGGCATGGTCCGGCGGCGTGAAGATCACCGAGCCGGCGACCAGGTTCTCGCGCGGCACGCCGGGAAAATCCTCGGGCCGCGGCGCCTTCTCAGCGACCGTGACGTAGCCAGTCGCCTTGACGAACGCCGCGAACTGCGCGTTGGTCACTTCCGTCGCGTCCATCCAGAAACCGTCGACGTAGACGCGATGAATCGGACGTGAGTCCGTCGTCGCCTTCATCCCGACGTCGTCCATCGCCGGCGGCTCGGCCGCGCCCATCGAGAACTCGCCGCCGGGAATCCAGACCATGCCGGCCGGCGGCCTGGCCGGGAGCGGCCGTCGCGTTGGCTTGCGTCGGCGCGAAGGTCGCCGGCGGCTGCGGCCGCCTTCGCGGCCAGCGGCGATGCGATCGGCTGCTCCACCGCTCGCGGGTTGAAGTACAGTCGCCAGCCCGCGAGGCTAGCTAGCGCAGCGACGACGAGCGCAATCGTCCAGGTCGTGCGGGAGCGTCGAACTTCGGAGGCTCCGACATTGCCCTTGCGTTTGGCGGCCGGCATTGTCACTCAGGGCAGTTTACCTCCTGTGACAAGCGGTGCCTCAGCCGCGCGGCGTGATCGTGTAGTCGACGAGGACGCCGCCGACGAACTTCGTCGACACCTGCTGTCCGTCCGCCGTCGAGTACCTCCCGGACCGACACTTCCATCGAGCCTTCGGTGCGCTGGCTCACTTTTGCGGCCGGCCCGAGGATCTGCTCGACCTGGATGACGGTCAGCCCTTTGCGCAACGCGCTGATCGATCCAGGCGCCGAGGCGGCGGGGGCTGACGCCGCTGCAACCGTCGCGCCGCCCGCTCCAAAATCGACATACGGGCTGAGCGCCTCCATCAATCCGGCCGGCGTCAGCGCGCCGGGCGGAATGCCGGCGCTATACGTGATATTGAAGCGGCTCCCGCTCTGCGCCCGCGCGACGCGCTCGTTCATTTTCGCGGTCTGCTGCGCCTGCACGTTCACCGAGGCGGCCACGGCGTTGTCGCGAGTGCGATCCCGCTGCAGGTCGTTCAGCTCGTTCTTGATCCGCTGCCGATCGGAGGAGTCGTAGGTATACCTCAACTGATTCTCGAGATCCTTCTCGCGCTGGCTCTTGTACGCGTACGGCAGCGAAGGCGTCGAGGCCATCGACATCAGATCGGTGAAGGTGCCGAACCCACCGCCGCCAAGCTGGAACTCGATGTGATGATCTTTGACGACGACCTTGGTGACCATCATCGACTCGCCGCGATGGACGCCGATGCCATTGGCCTTGATCGCCCTGGCGACGGCCGGGAAATCGACCGGCGAAGGAGATTGTGGTTTCACCGTCACGCCGTCGCTCGTCGCCGGCATGTCCATCTTGAGCACGATGCTCGTGCCTTCGAACGCGCGGGCCAGGACGCCGCCGTCTTGCGCGGCGGCTGGCGCCGTCATCGCGAGCGCGGTGCCGAGAACAACCGAAAGACTGGTGAGCGTTCGCATCAACATTCTCCTCGAGGACCAGCTATTTCGTGCGCTGCGCGCGCAGTGTCACATCACCGGCAGTGGCGCCCTGGTGCACGCGGAGAATGACCTCGTCTGGCTTTTCGAGCGCGCCGCTGAACGAGCGCTTGTTCGCTTCCGCGCTCAACAGCGCCTTGCCATCGTCGAGGCCATCGAGCGTGATGTACGCGTCTTTGGGCGCGGCGACCAGGTCGGCCTGGATCGACGCACTCGGCGGCGCGACGAAGGACACGACCGCATTCGCCGGCACGGTGAGCTTCACCTCCGCAGTCAGCGTCCTGTCGTCGAAGAACAACGCGCGCGGCTTCTCGAGGTTGAGCACGAATGGCGTCGCAGTGCCTGTCTTGTGCACGACGATGAGATAGCCAACGGTGTCTGGCAGGCGCTCGATCCAATGCGCGACGTTGTTGGGGTGCTCGTCGGGCAGGTTCGCGCCAGTATCTGCCCGATGGATCGTGAGTTTGGGATCCTGGCTGGGCGCGACGACCTGAACGAGGAGAAGAGTGCCCTTTTCCTCGCCGATGACGAACTCGGCATCATTGTCAGCCGCGAGCGTCCCCTGGACGCTGGTCACTGTCGAATCGGTCGCGAACGCGATCGGCGCGGCGGACGCGCTGGGCTGGCGGGTGTCCGTGGCTGCCGGCGCGGGCTTGGCTTCAGCAGGTTTGGCTCCGGCGGTGTTGGGATCCTCCGCCCTGTTGCAGGCCGATAGCGACAATGACGCGCAAAGAATGATTACGACGAGCCTCATGCGAGCTCCAGCGTTGCCACACATTTACTTTCGCTCCTTACACTTCAGCTCCACGTTCATCCAGGTGACCTGCGCCTCGCCCTGGTGTTCCCAGAACATCAGGTTCGCGCCCTCGTACTTTGCTCGCCTGGGCGCCGCCCGCCGCCGGCGCGGCACCGCCTTCCTTGGGCAGCGGTTCGAACTCGTAAATGCCGCCGTCAGCCATCAAGCGAAAGGAACAGATGTCCGTCCTTGATCACATACGACCGGACGTACGGCATATCCTTGACGATTCGATCGTGCAGCGATCCCGGAGGGCACATCGCGCGCGTCATCGCCATCGGTCCGAACACGAGCTGGCTCGCCTCGGCGGATTTCCACGTGCCGCTTCCGCGATTGCAGTCGACGCGCATGTTGACGCGCCCGTCGGCGCCAAACGTCATCGTGTACTTCGACCGATCGGTCGGCGTGGCGACTTTGTCGTCCATCGACTGGATGCGCACCAATTGCCACGATGTACCGGAGAGACTCGGCTGGCGGCGTCTGGGCACTCGCCTGGAGTCGATATCGAGACAAGCGCAGCGGCTACGTATTGGCACAATCCGAGTGAAATGGCAGTGCATTGTCGTTCCCTCGAGGCACCACGCGGCGCGCGAGATCCGCGACATACCGTGGCCTGTCGACCTGATTCGTGGCGATTCGACCGCGATCCGCGCCAGTTTTCTCGCACAGAAGCAGCGATCACACGCGTCAAGCCTGCGAGGCTGCACACTTCGTGCGAGGGAAGACCTGGGGGTCAGAAGTGGAGGCCAGTCTCAAATCAGCTCGCGCCGCTCACGAAATCACTTCCATGCACACGTAATGCAGCGCTTCGCCGAACCGTCCGCGCGGATGACGTAGACATCCGTTCGATGCGCATCGTCGGTCATGTAGACAATTTCGCGGCCATCCGGAGAGAACTGAGGATGGACACCCGCTGCGAGCGTGCGCCGCGCGCCTGAGGTGATATCGAGGATCGTGATCTGGAGTTCGCCCGTGCCCTCTGCCGGCGCCTTGAAGAGAACCGTGCGGCCATCCGGCGACCACGACGGATCGGTTCCACGAGCCAGGACCTTCACCGTGTCCGTGGTCGAATCCCACAGCGCGATGTCCGACGACAGAATCTCGTGCGGATCCTGACGCTGCTCGAGAATCACGTAACGCCCGTCTGGTGATAGTGACGGCTGTTCACTCCACCGCTTCTGTCCGATTCGCCGTTCCCCGGACGCGTCCTTGACGTAGACCGCCTGTCCATCCTGAGAACGACGCTCCGCCACGGTTTTCCCGCCGTTGGCGAGTCGCAGCTGCTTCAGCCTCGCCGCGTCCGGCACATACGCTCGGACGTTCCTGCCGTCCGCGTCCATCGCCAGCGTTTCGACACCGGTGGCGGTCTGGCGCTCGAAGACGATGGAGCGTCCGTCAGGCAGCCAGTCAGCAGCGGTGTCCGCCACGTCGTTGGTCGTCAGACGACGTTTCGAAACACCGTCGGCGGACACGATCCACACCTCTTCATCGCTGCCGCCATCGATGTTGCTGGTCATGACGAGCCACCGGCCGTCCGGCGACCAGCGCGGGTAGTGAAACATCACCATTCCGTGCTGCGCTGTCGCCCACATCACCACGCCGACCAGCCACGCGATCCAGGACCGGAACATCAGGGCCTCCGCACGCTTTAGACGTCAGCGCGCGGGAAGCGGCTGTGCCACCCGATCAATTCGTGGGACGACGGCTGTGACGATCGACTACACAGGCTGAGGCCGGGACTGCGCCGGCCAGCCACGCAATGAGCACCGCGGCGAACAGGCCACGACAAACAGCAGCATGCCTCATGCGGCCTTGACGTAACGGACCATCCCCACCATTGCCATCCGCAGGTAGCCCTCGCTCATAAGATCATTGAGTGCGACGACGCAGGTCGACTCGTCGAGACTCCACAACCGCTGAGCCTGCGTGAGAGTGACGCAGAGGCCCGGCATCTCTTCGAAGTCGCTCCTGATTCTTTCCCGCGCGTCAACGGGGTCAATCTGGACGACGTGGTCGGTGCGCGGCAGGCTCGAGGCTTGAGGCCTGCTCGTTGAATTGAGCTGGGGATTGTTCATTGCGGACTACTTTCGATAGCTGACCGCGGCTGCGGTGTTCTCCCGCCCACATGCTGCCCGACCTCGGTAACCTCCGTGCGACAGGCCAGCCAAGGCTCGGTAACGATTGACGCACCCTGGCCCGTACGTTACCAATTCGACGCACCGTTTGATAACAATTGGACTCATATGAAGCCTTTCCTCCTGCTGAGCGTCGTCGTTCTTGGCGCCGGCGCGGCCGTCTTCTCAGCGCGCGCCGAACAAGCCGGCTCCAAACATGTCGTGATGATCTCGATCGACGGGCTCAAGCCCTCGACCTACGCGGCCCCTGGCCCGTCGAAGGTGCCGACGCTTCGACGGCTCGCCGCAGAGGGCGCGTACGCCGAGGGCGTAGTCGGCGTAACCCCGACGGTGACCTATCCGTCCCATACGACCTTGATCAGCGGCGTGCTGCCAGCGGTGCACGGAATCTACAACAACAACATCCTCGATCCCGAAGGACTCTCGAACGGCAGTTGGTACTGGTATGCGCGCGACGTCAAAGTGGCCACCCTGCCAAGTGCCGCCAAGGCACGTGGCCTCACGACAGCGGCGGTCAGCTGGCCGGCAACTGTTGGCGCGGACATCGACTATCTGATGCCGGAGTTTGGTGGAGTCACGCGACATCCGCAGTCGCTCGACCTGATGCGGGCGCTGTCCCGGCCGCGGAGCCTCCTCGACGACTACGAAGCGCAGGCCCGATCCCTTCCCTGGCCAATGACCGACGATGACCGCACCGGGATCGCGGCGTGGATCATCCGAAAGTACCAGCCGCACGTCACGTTGCTGCACATCTTCGACACCGACTCGGCACAGCACACCTACGGGCCGGGATCGCCGGAGGCGCTGGCGGCGATCGAAGCGGCCGACGCGCACGTGCAGCAGGTCCTTACGGCAGTCGCAGGCGCCGGGTTAGCGGAACGCACCGACGTTGTCATCGTGTCCGATCATGGGTTTCTGCCGCTCAGTCAACAGCTGCAGCCGAACCATGCGTTCAAGCGCGAGGGGCTCCTCGACGTCGATGACGCAGGGAAGATACGCCGGTGGGACGCTTACTACTACAGTGCCGGCGGTTCGGGCTTCGTGGTGTTGAGGAATCCCGACGACGCCGCGCTTCGCCAGCGCGTCGGGACGCTGCTGCGCACGCTTGGCCGCCGATCCGGCCAACGGCATTCTGACCGTCCTCAACCAGGACGACCTGCGCGCGCGCGGCGCCGACCCGCGCGCCGCCTTCGGCATCGACATGCAGACTGGGTTCTATTCCGGCTCGGGCCACGATGTATTGCTGACCAAGCCGACATCGAAAGGCGGCCACGGATTTGCGCCGACCCGGCCGGAACTCCACGCGTCACTCGTGATCCGTGGGCCCGATGTGCCAAAGGCCGGCAACCTTGGCGTAGTTCGCATGACCCAAATCGCGCCGACGATTGCTTCATGGCTCGGCGTCGCGCTGTCGCCTGGCGCCGATGCCCCACTCGGCCTGCACGCAGTGCCGAGCCGCTAGGACGGCGCCAGTAGGGCGCGCGCTACCTGCGCTTCAGTTGACGGTCGCCTCCGAATCGGGCCTCAGCGATAGAACGGCTGCCAGGTCAACCACCGTGGCCCATAGCGCGGCTCCGATCCTCCGACCTCGATCGCACCAAGATCCGGCGCTCGGCCGACGAACCCATCGTTGACTGTGGGAATGACCACGCCGGCGTCCACGGCCTTGCCCGACGGCTTCAATCGAAAGTTCAGATCGCTGGCGTGATAGACGGCGTGTCGCTTTGACGGATCCGGCGGCGTCAGTCGCTCGAAGATGTCGAAATCGACCTCGATGCCGTGCGCTTCCTGGCCGGTTGCAGATCGAAGTTGCGCCAGCGTGCCAAAGCTCCTCCACTCTTCTGGCTTCGGTTCGTACACTGTCCCGGCTGAGGGCGCGAGCCAGGCGTACTGGGCAGCGACGCCGGCGTTCGGACGATACCCGTTGAAGTCGGAGCTGTATGCCGGCGTGGCATTGGCCCAGGTCATGATCCCGCGATCCGGTGTGTCACGGCCCAGAAAGAGGTTGTTGCGAAAGTGCACGTTCGCGGACGGATCCCGCGCCGTTTGCTCGCCGATGATGGTGTTGTGATACACGAAGAGCCCCGCCGGCTTGGCTGAGAACTTGAACGCCACGCCGCTAGGCACGTGATATGAGATGTTGCCGATGAAGTACACCGGGCCACCAAAGACGGGTTGAGCGCTGTAGCCGCCCTGCGCGGCGTTGACGCCGCGATTGTTGAAGACGCGAACGTTATGAACGCCGCCGTCGGTCTCGACGAAGTCGTCGTTCGACATGTGGATGTCGTTGTTGTAGATGTCGATCGATGACGCGCGGCGGTCCGGGTCCAGCTCCGGCGTTCCATAAGTGGAGATGCCGATGCCGTCGTGGAAGTACGCGATCGCGTTGTGAGCGATAACGTGCCCAGGGCCATAGACCTTGACCGCATAGTAGCTCGTCAACGAATGCGAACCGTACGGTCCGGCGCTCGCCCAGCGCGGGCCGGTCCAGCCGATCAGGCGAAAGCGATCGTCGCGCCCGAGGAAGAGATTGTCGGCGATGTAGAAGTCGCTCGACCCCGCATACTCGGTCCAGACTCCGAAGCCGACATTCTCGAAGCGGCAGTTCTTGACCGTCAGGCCGACTGCGCCCGTGACACCTTTCTGGCCCGCGAGGATCGCAACGTCGGTGTTCCGGATCGTCAGGCCTTCGAGGATGTGATGTTTCGAAGCCATGACGTTGAACAAGTTGTGGTTCCCCGCGCCATCGAAGATGACCTCGCCGTCCCCCGCGGCGGCAATCGTGATCGGGCGATCGAGCGTTCCCTCGAGGGTCAGGGCCATCGAGCCGTCGAACGGCGCCATCTGAGGGTCGACGTAGTTCAGCCTCTCCGGCCGATAGAGGCCGACGTGCATGAGAATGACGTCGCCTGGTTGCGCGCGGCGTTCCCAGACGACGCTCCAGTCGCCGAGTCCGGCGCCATAGTAGGCCTCGAGCAGACTGGTGAAGCTCGGTTCCTGACGAGGCCCTTGATAGTCGGGCGGATAGACGTGGAGGGTGCGTCCCTGCGTCGCGCGCTGCGGCTCGGTTCGAGTTCGCACCCGCACCAATTGACTCGTCTGGCCGGTCGCGCCGTCGGGGTCCTTCAACTCGAACCGGCACTCGTACTCGGTCCCGGGACGCAGGTTCAGGATGCTGCCCGCGAAACCGTCGGGAACGACGTAGTCGAGGTGTTCGCGCTCCCGGAACACGCGCTCACCGCCGATGCGCACGAGCGGTAGCGCCTTGCGCCAGCCGGTGTCACCGACGGCCCGGAACTCGACGTCCACCGACGCGTTGCGATTCTGGTCGCCGCGAATCGACCACTCGAAGCCAAGATTCAACAGCGTCGGGTGTTCGACGACGAATTTTCCCGCCTCGGTGCTGTTCTGCGCGGACGCGGAGGTCGCGGCCAGCACGAGGCTGACGACGAGCCATGAACTCTTCAGAGGCATGGCCGATTATGCACCTGAACATCGGTTCGTCGCTCGCGCCGTCGCGCGACGTCGTCAGGCTCAGCGCCAGAACCGGTCGGCCTTCCGCTTGACCAACTTCATGTGGCACCGACGAGCGATCGTGAACGGTTTACCAGTTCACGGTCGCTCGTCAGATGACCCAGGTCGACTCGTCAGAACCGTACGCCGAGCGACATGCGGAACGTCCGCGGCACCTGGTAGCCGAACCGCGAGGTCGCGGTGCCGAAGTTCGGGTCGAGCGCCCAGTGCACTCCTTCGACCGGCGTCTCGGTGAACGGATTGAAGGCCTGAAGGACCGCCGGGCGGTTCACGTTCGTGAGCACCCCCTGATTGATGAAGCGCGGGACAACCAGTGTGGACTGATTGAAGAGATTGAGGACGTCGCCCTTGACGAAGAGGCTGGTTTCCCGTCCTCCGCCCAGAGGCAGCCTGTACGCATACGTCGCGGCGAAATCAGTCGAGAACCACGCATTGGTCCGGAAGCCGTCGCGCTCGCTGAAATAGTAGTTCACCGATCCGGGGATCTGGCTGTAGCCGGGATTGGTGACGTAGCGCGCAGAGTTGACGGTGCCGACCGCGTTGTACGGCAGGCCGGAATTGATCGATTGAAGCACGGCAAGCGTCACATCACCCCACTCTCCCGAGCACCGCGTTGTAGGTCGCATAGAGGCGGGCCTTGTGACGCTGATCGCTCGCGAGGTTGCCGTCGGGATCGTTCCACGTCAAGTCAGAGTACTCGGGATAGAACAGCGGGCCGACCGTGGTCGGGCCCGACGTGACGTTTTCTCCGTCGACGCTGCCCCACGCCCGCGACAGCGTGTAGCCGCCGCCGACCACCAGGCTCGCGGTGCGCCATGTCGCCGCAAGGTTCAATCCCGCGTAGCGACGCTCCTGATCGTTTGTGTTCTCGATAATCCGCACGTCGAATTCCTGGCCGAGCTGGTTGGTCACCTTGCCGGTCGACATGTCGGCGCGCGTGGCATAGAAGTCGCTGAAATCGCGAAAGACAGCATCGACGCGCATCATGCCGCGCGCCCCGAGCCGCCGCGTGACGCCGCCGGCCACTTCGCTGACGGCCGGCGACCGGAGGCCCGACGCGATTTGAGTGTTGACCCCAGGCACCGCGGCGACGACGGTCGTACGATTCGTCCCGCCGTTGGCCTGGAACCAGTCAAACAGCACACGGAGCGCCTGGGACGATGTGAGCAGCGGCGCCGTGGGATCGAGGTTCACCGCCGGGCCGAGGGTCCTGGTAGTCGAAACGCGCCGAGCCGCCGGCGTTCGAACCGAGGTTGGCAATCGGGTTGGCGATCCCCGCCACATAGGTGGCGTAGCTCCCGTTGACCGTCCAGGTGCCGCTGCCCGACGGATCCCACGTGACCGAGAGACGCGGCGCCCAGCGCGAATCATCCACCACCTTCGACCCCGACGAGTCGACGCCGTCGTTCTTGTCATAGCGCACGCCCACGTTGAACGTCAGCCGGTTGTTGAGCTGCCAGACGTCGTTGAAGAAAAACGAGTGCGTGCGAAAGTTGGTGCCCTGCGTGGGATTGAAGATCGGGTTCCAGCGAATCAGCGTGCTGCTGCCCACGTTATTGAAGACCGGGTAGCCTGGCCGTCGCGCCAGATCGACGAGGTCGCGATGATCCGATAGTCGCTGCCTGACTGGTGCGCGTCAGCCGCACGTTTGTCGTTGAAGCCGTCGTAGCCGCCGACCACATGATGCGAGCCCCAGTCGGGCGTCGACAGGAAGTAGGACGCCTTCGCCAGGTAGCTCTCGTTGTCCCGTTCTTCGGGCCGGCAGACTCCGCAGAACGTCGGCCGAGTGGAACCTCGCGACGCTGACACCGTCGACGAGCAGCGTGCCGTCGATCAGGTCCTGGGACTTGGCGCCGGCACCCTCGATCGAGGTGTTGCGCGCCGAGTACCTGCGCCTCGACAAACAGATTCTTGCCGAGCACGCCCGTGTAGTTCAGCGAGCGCAGGTCGCCTGGGTCGATGCGGTTCGTCAGGCTCTGGAGATCGAGCTCGTCGGTGAAGTTGTCGTTGGTGGCTGTGATCTTCGTCCACATGTAGGCGCCCTTGACGGCATGGCCGCTCACCGGCGTAAAGGTGAGTTTGCCCTCGAAGCGCTTCTCGTCGCGAACGCGGTCGTAGGCGATCCGGGCCGGGGCCGCGGTCGTCAGGGCCTCGGTGCGCTCGACCGTTCGGCCCGCGGTGAAGAACCAGAGGCGGTCGCGAAGTACCGGCCCGCCGAGCGTGTACTAGTCAGATCGGGATCAGCTTCGACGCGGTCGTATCGCCCTGGAACGGAGTCAGGCGCGCCAGCTGTCGTTCTCGAGCGACAGGCGGAAGGTCCCGTCGAACCGGTTGCCGCCAGACTTGGTGATCGCGTTGACCACACCGCCGTTGAATCGGCCGAACTCGGCCGAGATCGAGGAGTCGAAATCGTCGTCTCCTGCAGCGCGTCTTCGATGAAGAGCGTGCTGTCGGTCGTGCGCCGGATGTTGTCCTGGATCGCCACACCGTTGACCAGCACGAGATTCTCGAACGAGCTCGCGCCGGAGATCGAAATCGGCTGGACGCCGTGGCGCCCGACGGCCCGGACCGCACCGCGCCCGGGGTCATCGCCACCGTGGCGTCGATGCCGCGGTTGAGGGGCAGCTCGTTGATTAGAGTCTGGCTGAACGTCGTGGCCGCGGTCGCCGTCTGCTTGATCACCTCCGTCGACGCGCCGACGACCTCGACCGTCTCGGTCACTGGCGCGGGCTCGAGCGTCGCGTTGAGCCTCGCGACCTCGGCTGCGGCGACGCGCGTCCGCTGTTTCAGCGTCTTGAAACCATCAAGGCTGATGCTGACGTCGGTCCTCCCCCGGCGGCAGGAACGCGAGCAGGAAGTCGCCGTTCTCGGTCGTGACCGCGCTGCGCTCGCCTTGAAGCATCGGGGAGGTGGCCGTCACGGTGACTCCGGGCATCGACAGCCGGTCGCTGGAAATCACGCGGCCCGAGATTGTGCCGGTCGGCGTCCCCTGGGCGCTGGCGAGTTGCGGGACGAAGCAGCACGCCAAAGCAAGCATCGACAGTCGTGCGCGCATGGTCGCTAAGCTCCTTTGTACGGACATCCGCCTTGCCGGACGGCCGTTCGGAGCGAAGCAACCGGAGGTCCAATCACAATTGGTTCGTCATCAAAACCTGGCGACTGATCCCATCGTCGTTTCGAATCGCTCGACTTCGATGACGAACCGCACGCCTGACGACGCAGGTGACCGACCGGCCGCACGGGCGGTTTCTACAGACGGACGCCCACGGAGCAGTTTGGTACCAGGCTCCGTCCCGACCTTGGTTTCTCAATCCAAGAAGCTGGATACACGGCGACCTGTGGCTCGCCAGTCACCAGCACGACATGCGAGAATGCGCCGTGCCACGCGCCGCGGCCCTCCTCATGCCGCTCATCCTGTCGCTCGCGCTCACGGGCTATCGGACGTCTCGCCAGGATCAGCCTCAGACGCCACGCTCGAACTCGGCACGTCCGAACATCGTGCTGGCAATCGCCGACGACTGGTCGTTCCCACACGCCAGCGCCTACGGCGACCGCACCGTCCGGACGCCGAACTTCGATCGCGTCGCCCGCGAGGGCGCTCGCTTTACGCATGCTTTCGCGGCGGCGCCGTCGTGCTCCCCGTCGCGCGCGGCGCTCCTGACGGGCCAGGCAGTCCATCGGCTGCAGGAAGGCGGCAATCTCTGGGGAACGTTGCCAAGCGCGTACGCCGTCTATCCGGATTTGCTGGAGCGCGCCGGCTACGCGGTCGGCTTCACCGGAAAAGGCTGGGGTCCCGGGCAGTTCGAGCCCGGCGGCCGGACGAGAAACCCGGCCGGCCCCCAGTTCAAAGGCTTTGACGACTTCATGCAGCGGCGCCCGGCCGGAACGCCGTTCTGCTTCTGGTTCGGCAGCAGCGACCCGCACCGGCCGTACGAAGCGGGCACCGGCGTCACGTTGAGCGACGCGGCCGGCAAGATCCAGTTGCCCGGGTTCCTTCCCGATACGCCAGAGGTGCGCAGCGACCTGCTCGACTACTACTACGAAGTCGAACGCTTCGATCGCGATCTCGGATTGATTCTCGCCGCGCTCGAGCGCGCCGGCGAGCTCGACAACACGATCGTCATCGTGACTTCCGACAACGGGCTGCCGTTTCCCCGCGCGAAGGCGACGGTCTACGACGGCGGCGTGCGGGTGCCGCTGGCCATCCGCTGGCCGGGTGTGGCCAAGCCCGGCACGACCGTCGACGCATTGGTCTCGCTCACCGACATCGCGCCGACACTGCTCGAGGGCGCGGGTGTGGCGGCCGTCTCGACGATGACGGGACGGACACTGGCGCCGCTGCTGCGCGGTGAGGCGCAAGCCGGGCGCGATCAGGTGTTCCTCGAACGCGAGCGCCACGCGAACGTGCGGCGCGGGGATTTGAGCTATCCGGTCCGAGCCGTCCGGACGAACGACTACCTCTATATAAGGAATCTTCGCCCAGACCGCTGGCCGGCCGGCGATCCGGAGCTGTATTTTGCGGTTGGGCCGTTCGGCGACATCGACGGCGGACCGACGAAGTCGCTGATCCTGGATCGCCGCTCCGATCCATCGATCGCGAAGTACTTCGAGCTCGCCACGGCCAGGCGGCCGATGGTTGAGCTCTACGACCTGCGACGCGATCCGCACCAGTTGACCAACATCGCCGGTCGTCCGGAGCACCGCGCCTCGGAGGAACGTCTGCGCACCGCGCTCGATCGCTGGATGCGAGACACGGCTGACCCTCGGGCCACAACCGATGACGATCGCTGGGATCGGTTTCCGTATTACGGACAGCCGGCGAAGTGACGCGACACCGCTGGAAGCCATCCACGCGGAAAACCATTCACACGCCGACAACGCTACAGGTGTCCCTCTGCGTGCTCCGCGTCCTCAGCGGTGAAGAGCTTTTGACAGTTCAGAAGACCAAGTGCCGAACTGAGGGTACGGCAGTCGGAGATCTGGATTAAGCTGGCACCAGGCGAGCGTCAACTGTCCGGGAGCTTGTGAAAGGACCGCCCGCATGGCCACTCGTACCACACACCGCAGCACCGCCGGCAAGAAGCTCTATGCCGTCAGAGATGCCTCGGGAAGATTCAAGGACATTCAGACCTACGAGCGAGCGCACCGCCAGGACCTCAAGAGCAAGAGCGGCGCCGAACGCGTGGCGGCCAGGAAGAAAGCCGCCAAGAAACACTGAGTGGCTCGAGCGATCTCAACACCCGTTCTCCTTTCCGTCGTCCTGGCCACGGCCGTTGTCTGGGGACTTCGTGCGCCCGCGCGAGCGCAGTCGTCGTCGACGGCCTGGCCGGGCGGCGCGCGAATGGCCCTGAGCCTGAGCTTCGACGATGGGCGCGAGAGCCAGGTGACGCAGGGGCTGCCGGTGTTCGCGCGCCACGGCGTCAAGGTCACGCTGTTCGTGGTGCCATCGGCGGTCGAACCCAAGCTCAACGAATGGAAGCGCGCCGTCGCCGCCGGCCACGAGATCGGCAACCATTCGCTGACGCATTCGTGCAGCGGGAACTTTCCGTTCTCGCGTCAGAAAGCCCTCGAGGATCTCTCGATCCCCCGGATGCGTGATGAGCTCATCGAGGCGAACCGCCGCATCACGACTCTGCTTGGCGTGACACCGCGCACGTTCGCGTATCCGTGCGGGCAGACCTTCGTCGGGCGCGGAAAGAACACCCAGAGCTACGTGCCCGTCGTGGCCGAGCTCTTTCTGGCCGGCCGCGGCTGGCTGGACGAAGCGGCCAACGATCCCGCCTTCGTCGACCTCGCGCAGACGCTCGGCGTCGAGATGGATGGCAAGGACTTCGCGCAGATCCGGCCGTTGCTCGACGACGCGCGAGCGCGCGGGGCCTGGCTCGTGCTCGCCGGACACGACATCGGGAGCGACGGACGTCAAACCACGCGGGTAGCGATGCTCGACGAGTTGCTTCCCTATGCGAAGGATCCCGCCAACGGGATCTGGCTCGCGACGGTGGCCGAGGCGGCCGATCAAATCGTGCGCCGGCGCAGCCAGCAGTAGGTCAGGACCCGCGCAGTGTTTCGACCGGATCCGTCGACGCCGCGCGCAAGGCGGGGCCGAGACACGCGGCAACGGACGCCAGGACGAGCACCGCCGGCGCCACCGCAAAGGCGACCGCGTCGTGCGCAGTGACGCCGAACAGCAGATCCCGCATGAGGCGAGCGAACAGGCTTGCCCCAACCACGCCGAGCGCGATGCCGGTGAACGTCACCGAAAGACCTTCCCGCAGCACCAGACGCACGAGATCGGCGCGCCGCGCACCGAGTGCGGCCCGAATCGCAAGCTCGCGAACCCGCTGTGACACGGCGTAGGACAGCGCGCCATATAAGCCAACCGCGGCCAGCACCATTGCCACGCCGGCGAAGCCGCCCATCACGGTAGCCGCGAACCGCGGCGCGTCGAGCGATGCGGCCAGGGTGGTCGTCAACGGCTCGATCCGATCGACGACGGCCTCCCGTTCGATCTCTCGCACGATTGACCGGACATCACGCGCCAATGTCGCCGGATTGCCTGTCGTTCGCGTCGTACGCGTCGTACGAATGACGAGGTTCACCAGACCCGCTGATGCGTTGACCGTGCGATCCGTGGACGAAGTACAGCTCGGGCTGCGGCTGCCGATCGTTGCCATCCTTCAGTACGTTGCCCACGACCCCGACGATCTCCGCTGTGGCGCCTTCGTCCTGCCCAACGAGCTTGTGGGATCCTGAGTCCAACGATCTCGCGTTCGGCCAAGTGCTGGCGTACGAATTCCTGATTGACGATCGTGGCCAGCGTGCCCGCGCGCTCGTCGCCTTCCACGAAGAATCGGCCCTCTTGCAAGCGCAAGCCAAGCGACTCGGCGTATCCCGGCGTCACCCAGTAGACGAGCGCACGACCTTCGGTGGGCTTGCCTCGAGCGATGGACTCCGGCACCTTGAACCCGGTCACGGCGGTTTGCCTCATGAGCGGAATCATCGCGCCGGCGCCGGCCGCAGACACGCCGGGGATCGCGCGCAGCCGCGCGAGCGCCCGCTCGATGAACTGATCCGTTCGCGCATCCGTCGCATCACGGGGCAGCTCGATGCGGGCGATGAGCACGCCGTCGGCCGTATAGCCGTTGTCGACCGCCATCAGCCGCACAAAACTGCGCGCCAGCAGGCTCGCGCCCACAATCAGGATCACGGCAAAAGCGGCTTCGACCACGAGCAGCCCGTCGCGCAGATGTCCGGCGCGCCGACTGTGGAAACCCGTGCCCGACGATCGATCGGCACTGCGCAGTGAATCGGAGAGATCGACACGCGCGCCGCGCGCCGCGGGTGCGAGCCCCGTCGCGATGGCGGCAAGCGCGGCCGCAAGCAACCAGAACACCACGACCGAGCGGTCGAGCGCCACGCTGTCCAGGCGCGGCATGGTCGGGGGCGCAACGGCCGGCAGCAGACGCACGAGCCACCACGCGAGTGCGAAGCCGAGCGCGCTCCCCGCGACCGCAAACACCGCGCTTTCGGTAAACAGCTGCCGCACGATCCGCGCGCGACTTGCGCCGACCGCTGCCCGGATCGCCAGCTCGCGTTGCCGCGTCACGCCGCGCGACAGCAGCAGGCTGGCAACGTTCGCGCACGCAATCAGCAGCACGAGCGCGACGGCCACCGCCATGATCGACAGCGCTGGACGCGCTGCGGCGGTCATGTCGTCGACGAGCGGGCGGGCGTGGACGACGACCGGGCCACCTTTGCCGAAGAAGAACTCGGTGAGCCGGTGCTTGGGCGCGGCACGCGCGATTGCCGTGCCTTCGGCCTCGACCTGCGCCAGCGTGACGCCCGGCTTCAGTCGAGCGAGCGCCGTGAAGGCTGCGGCGCCGGTAGGCGCCGTCGGCGATTTCGGGATCACGTAGGGCACCCAGAAGCGCACACGCGGGTCCGGAAACTCGAACGTTCGCGGCGCGACGCCGACAATCGTGTGCGCCGTGCCATCGATGACGAGCGAGGCGCCGAGGACGCCTGCACTCGATCCGTAGCGCTCGCGCCACAACCTGTCGCTGACGATGACCACCGCGGGCGCGCCTTCGCGATCGTCGTCTTCGGCCAGAAATCGGCCGAGAGCCGGCGCGAGCGCCGAGAGTCGCGAGAACCGCCGGCGAAATCCGCGCGCCAAACTCCTTGACCACCTCGCCGCCGTAGAACGAGCTGAGATTCGATGAGGGCGTGGCCGCCGAGCGCGTCGAGCGTGCGGGCGTTCTCGCGCCACACGGCGTAGGTCGAGCGGCTCAACCACCGATTGCCGGCCGGCGACACGCCCCCGGGATACTCCTCCCACAGTCGGACGAGCCGATCCGGAGCCGCATAGGGCAACGGACGCAGCAGCACACCGTGAACGACCGAGAACACCGCTGTTGTCGCGCCGACCCCGAGGGCGAGTGTGATCACGGCGGTCGCCGCAAAGCCCGGCGCGCGGCGTGCCGAGACGAGCGCTGCCCGAAGATCGCGAAGGAGAACTTCCATCTGCTATGCCGGCACTTCCGTTTGTCCGATCCAGAGGCCGCTGATGTCAGGCCGATTCACCCCGTTCGTTCCCGATGTCGTTGAGGCGGATCCGCCGAAGTCCCCTCGGCTACAGCTTGAGCGACTTGCCCTGGCAACGGACGGCAAACCCCAAGGTTATCAAACGAGGTAGCGACGCCATTTACTATCGAGACGTGCCTGGACAGATCATGCGCGTCGCGGTGCGCAGGAATCGGTCGCTGACGCTCGACACACCAACCCTGTTGCTCGTCCTTCGAGCCTGCTCGCGCGTCGGGTTCGATATCTCGCGGGACGGGAAGCGGTTGCTGATGGTTCAGGAAGTGAAGACCGATGAGCAGCGAGCCGCGTCGCTGGCGGTCGTGCAGAACTGGCTTGCCGGCGTGAAGAAGTAGTCGGCGCGGCCGGTTCGCAGTCCGGTCCGCGCCGATGTCGTCGATCTAATTCCTACTTCCTACTTCCTACTTCGCGGGGCAGGCCCCCGTCGCTTCCTTGACCGAGGTGACCTCGAGTTCGCGAAGCTGCAGGTCCTTGCTCGTCGCATCAACACCACTCGGCGGCTGGCCGGCCGTGGCGCCACCAGTGGGCTTTCCTGACGCTGACGTTTCAGCGGCCTTCAGCCTGCCGATGATCTCGACACGCTTGCCGACGAACTGCGCCGCCTGACCTTCGCCCGAGCCGGTCAATTCATACGCCGCGGCTGCCGCGCCGCTCGTGCCGACCGGGCCAGAGTCCGTCCCGGCTTTCACCGACGCGTTCGACAGGATGAACTCGTTGCCGGCGCCGACACCCGTCCCCGCCGCGCCACCCTTGCCCGCATCCCGCGCCTGACGATAGTCAGCCTCGCGCTGAATGCAGCCCGTCACTGTGATCTCCCCGCCGGGAGCAGTGCCGGCACCTGGCTGCGGCTTTTGAGGCTGCCCGCCTTCTTGCGCGAACGCGACGGTGCACAGCGTCAACAGCCCAGCTGCACAAATGCTGCTCGAAACTCTTCCTTTCATGGGTCCTCCTTTGCCACTGCAGGATCTCAATGCAGGGCGTTGTGGGATTCGGTATCTATTTCAGTGCTCCAGTGGAATGAGGCTTCACCTTTTCGTGTGTCCTCAATCACATGGCTTGTAATGAGCAACCATCGTGCCCAGCTGGTCAGGCTCGACCATTCCACGAACGTGGGAGCCAGAACGGTGAAAGCGCCGGGCAAGTACTGATCAGGTTGTGGCACATCTGTTGCCATAATGAATGCGCGTATGACGAAGAGGTCTTCCACGACACAGTCCAACCTCGCCTTCCTTCAGGGCGGAGGCGAAATGGGCGCGCGGATGCGCGAGCTGGACTGGTCGAACACGCCGCTCGGAGCGGTGACCGAGTGGCCGCAAAGCCTTCGCAGCACCGTGAGCATGCTGCTACCGTCGAAGGCGCAGATCGTTCTCTTCTGGGGGCCGGAATTCAGCGTTCTCTATAACGACGCCTACCGACCTGTCTTTGGCGCGAAACATCCGCGCGCTCTTGGTCTTCCCGGGCGTGAGGCGTGGAGCGAGATCTGGGACAGCGTGCTTCACGAGCTGCTGGCCGGAGTCGTCCGCACCGGGGAGGCATTCTGGGCGAAGGACCTGCTGTTCGAGATCGAGCGCCACGGATTCCCGGAAGAGACCTACTTCGACGTTTCGTACGATCCGGTCCGCGTCGAGTCGGGCGAGGTCGGAGGCGTCTACTGCATCGTGACCGAAACGACGGAACGCGTGGTCGGCGGGCGGCGCATGGCGCGTGTTGAAGGACCTCGCCGAGCGCAATGCCACGGCGCGCACCGCACGCGACGCCTGCATCCTCGCCATGGAGACACTTGCCGCGAAGCCGCAGGATATCGCCTTCGCGCTCACGTATCTCGATGATGAGCTCCAGAGCTGCACGCCGGGCGCGCAGGAACAGCTGGCGGCTTCCCCGCCCGAGTTGGTCAGGGACCTCTCTACCTCCTCCCACGCCGGCCGACTGGTCGTCGGCCTCAATCCGCGCCGCCCGTTCGACGAACCGTACCGCGCGTTTGTCGATCTCGTCGCCGACCAGCTTGGCACGGCGCTCACCAACGCGCGCGCGTACGAGCAGGAGAGAAAGCGCGCCGAAGCCCTTGCGGAGCTCGATCGGGCAAAAACGACGTTCTTCAGCAACGTCAGTCACGAATTTCGAACACCGCTCACCCTGCTGGTCGGACCGCTTGAAGACGGCCTGGCCGATGCTGACAACGCCGTTGGCGCCCGTGCATCGGGAACGACAGGAGGTGGCGCATCGCAATGCCCTGCGCCTGCTGCGGCTCGTGAATACGTTGCTGGATTTCTCTCGCATCGAGGCCGGGCGCATCGATGCTCACTACGAGCCCACCGACCTCACCAGCTTCACCGCGGAACTCGCGAGCGTGTTCCGATCGGCCGTTGAAAAAGCCGGCCTTCAGTTCATCGTCGATTGCGACCCCCTCCCCGAACCCGTCTACGTCGATCGGGAGATGTGGGAGAAGATCCTCCTCAATCTGCTGTCGAACGCCTTCAAGTTCACTTTCGACGGACAGATTCGGGTCGAACTCCGATCGCGTGGCGATCGCGTCGAGCTGCGCGTTGAAGACACTGGCGTCGGCATTCCTGAGGCCGACCTTCCCCGCATGTTCGAGCGCTTCCACCGCGTCACGCACGCTCGAGCCCGGACGCACGAAGGCACGGGCATCGGCCTGGCCCTGGTGCAGGAGTTGGCCCGCCTGCATGGCGGCGGCGTGACGGTTGAGAGCGAGGAAGGCCGCGGCACGACGTTCACCGTGAGCGTTCGCATGGGAACCTCGCACCTTCCGTCGGAACGAATCGCGGGGACCCGGCAACTGGCCACGACCGGCGGCGCGATCCCCTACGTTGAGGAAATGCTGCGCTGGCTGCCCGCGAACGGTCTCTCGACCACCCAGGCTGCGGGGACTACCCCTGAGATCGCCAGCCCGTCCGCTACTCAGTCGGAGACCGCGCCACAGGTGCTGATCGCGGACGACAACGCCGACATGCGCGAATATCTCCGCCGCATTCTCGGTCACAGCTATCGTGTCGATGTCGTCGGCGACGGCCGTGATGCGTTGGCCCGGATTCGCAGCCGCGCGCCGGATCTCGTGCTGTCCGACGTGATGATGCCAGGGCTCGATGGGTTCGGCCTCCTGGCCGCGATCCGCGCCGACGAACGGACTCGCTCGATCCCGGTCATTCTGCTGTCGGCACGCGCCGGCGAGGAGGCGCGAATCGAGGGCCTGGATGCCGGCGCTGATGAGTATCTCGTCAAGCCGTTCAGCGCGCGCGAACTGCTCGCGTGCGTCGGGTCACAGCTCCAGCTGGCGCGAGTGCGGCGCGAGACCGAGCGAGCGCTGCGCGATCGCAGCGAACAGTATCGGACGCTTCTGAACCAGAAAGCCTACCTCGCGGCAATCGTCGACTCTGCCGACGATGCGATCCTTTCGAAGGACCTGAATGGCATCATCCAGTCGTGCAATGCCGCCGCGGAACGCCTGTTCGGCTATCCCTCCAGCGAACTGGTCGGACAACCCGTGCGGATGTTGATTCCGCCAGAACGCCAATCGGAGGAGGACGACATCCTGGAACGCGTGCGAAACGGCAAGCGCATCGATCATTTCGAGACCGTGCGAATGGCCAAGGATGGGCGGCGCCTCGACATCTCGTTGACCGTCTCCCCGGTGCGTGATGACTCGGGCGAGATCATCGGCGCGTCAAAAATCGCGCGTGATGTGACGGCCCTCAAACAGGCGAACGCCGAGCGGCTGCGACTGCTGCAGGAGAATGCCGCCGTCACGGAAACCCTCAATAACGTCGGCGCGATCGTCGCCTCCGACCTGGATCGCGCCAAAGTCGTGCAAGCCGTGACCGATGCCGCCACGGAGCTGACGACGGCCGAGTTCGGCGCGTTCTTTTACA
Organism: uncultured Acidobacteriota bacterium; assembly: GCA_963797625.1. Lineage (GTDB taxonomy): Bacteria > Acidobacteriota > Vicinamibacteria > Vicinamibacterales > 2-12-FULL-66-21 > DATBJJ01. The sequence goes on along the minus strand of CAWCQI010000037.1, from coordinate 46,532 downwards.
ACCTGGTGAATGAACACGGCGAGTCGTACACGCTGTTTACGATTTCCGGCGTTCCGCGCGAGGCGTTTTCGCAGTTTCCGATGCCGCGCAATACGGAAGTGTTCGCACCGACCTTCAAGGGATCGGCCGTCGTGCGAAGCCCCGACATCACGAAGGATCCGCGCTACGGTCACAACGCGCCGCATTTCGGCATGCCTGATGGCCATTTGCCAGTGCGAAGCTATCTGGCCGTGCCGGTCAAGGGCCGTTCGGGTGATGTCATCGGGGGCTTGTTCTTCGGCCATCCCAGCGTCGGACGCTTCAGCGAACAGCATGAGCGCCTTGCAGTCGGGGTGGCATCGTGGGCATCGGTCGCGCTCGAGAATGCTCGGATGTACATGAGCGCGCAGGAGGCCAGTCGGATCAAGGACGACTTTCTCGCGAGCCTCTCTCACGAGCTGCGAACGCCCCTGAATGCGATCCTTGGCTACGCCCGCATGTTGCGGTCCGGCATCATCGCACCTGACAAGAAGGACAAAGCCATCGAGACGATTGAACGCAACGCGACGTCCCTGACGCAGATCGTCGAAGACGTGCTCGACATCTCCCGGATCGTCTCCGGAAAAATTCGGTTGAACGTTCAGCCAGTCGACTTTCCTGACATTGTCAGAAGCGCCGTCGACGCGGTGACGCCGGCGGCCGACTGCCAAGGGGGTTCGCATCGAGACGGTGCTCGATCCAGAGGCCGCGCCGGTCTCCGGAGATCCGGAACGCCTGCAGCAAATACTGTGGAATCTGCTGTCGAACGCGGTGAAATTCACGAATCGCGGCGGCAGGGTGCAAGTCCGGCTCGAGACGAGTCGACTCGCACGTGGAGGTGGCGGTCAGCGACACGGGCATCGGCATCGCACCCGAGTTCCTGCCGCACGTGTTCGAGCGATTTCGCCAGGCGGACGCCGGTATCGCGCGGGAGCGAGGCGGCCTCGGCCTGGGGCTGTCAATCGCCCGTCAATTGACGGAGATGCACGGAGGCACGATCGAAGCGTTCAGCGGCGGCGTCGATCAAGGGGCGACGTTCCGGTTGAAGATACCGCTCATGATCGTTCATCCAATCCGCGACGAGGCGCCGCGGGTTCATCCACGATCGGGCGGGATTGCCGGGACAACGCGTGTCCCGAATTTAGACGGCCTCTCCGTGCTGGCGGTCGACGACGAGGCGGATGCGTTGTCCTTGGTGTCAGACCTCCTCCAGGCGGCGGGCGCCCGGGTGACCACGGCGCGTTCGGCGGACGACGCATTGGTACGGCTGGATGCTGAAGTACCTGATGTCATCGTCGCCGATCTGGGAATGGCGCATGTGGACGGCTTCCAGTTTATCGGTCGCGTCAGGCGGCATTCGAATCCGCGCGTCCGAGAGATCCCGGCAGCGGCGTTGACCGCGTATGCGCGAGCCGAGGATCGGATGAGGGCTCTCAGAGCCGGATTTCAAATCCACCTGGCGAAGCCGATCGATCCCGCTGAATTGGTCACGACGATTGCGGCCCTGGCCAAACGGTTCGTGACGAGAAACGCTGACGATCTGTCCGACTCGGCAATGCATTGACAGTGGTCGGTCTCGACCCGGCCCCTCTTCCCCAGAGTTCTCAGGACAAGACATGAATCTCGCGGCAGCCCGGAGATGTTCTGTCGTCGCGGTGCTCGCGCTATCGATGGCTCTCATCGGCGGGCCGGAGGCGGCTCAATCTCCGTCCGGTCGGCAGTCGTCCCCTGGAGCGTCGGCGGGCGCAATCGCCATCACCAACGTGACGGTGATCGACGTGCTGACCGGCGCGAAGCAGGCCGGCGTCACGGTCGTGACGAAGGGTGGCGAGATCACCGGTGTCGGTCGAGGAGTTCCGGTTCCGCGCGGAGCCGTGCGCGTCGACGGCTCTGGCAAGTTCCTCATTCCCGGCCTGTGGGACATGCATTCGCACAACCAGGCGTCGGGGACCGAGTCGCTGGACCTCTATCTGGCCCATGGCGTGGTCGGCACGCGCGACATGGGTTCGGATCTCGACTTCATCCTGCCGCTGCGCGATCGCCTGCGCCGCGGCGAGGCCAGCGGGCCCGAGATCGTCGCGGCGGGACCAATGCTGGACAACGCGCCGGCCGATTGGCCGTTCCGGCGTAGGGTCACGAACGCGCAGGAAGCGCGCGAGGCGGTCAGGGATCTCAAACGGAGCGGCGTGGACTTCATCAAGGTGCACAACAACACCCCGCGCGAGGTGTTCTTCGCGATTGCCGACGAGGCGCCGAGGCTCGGATTGCCCGTTTGCCGGACACATTCCTTTCGCCGTGACGATCGCCGAAGGCGCCGCATCCGGCATGCGCACCATCGAGCACTTCTCGGAGTCGCGCGTCTTCCGTGAATGTGCGGGCACGTCGCAGCCCCAGCGAGGCGCGCAGTCGCCGAGCGCCACTTACGATGCCGAGCGGTGCCGGCCGCTCTTCGACGAGTTCGCCGCCAGAGGTATCTGGCAGACCCCGACGCTGGCCTTCTTTCGCGCGCTGCCCGACGTGTTCTCCGGCCAGCCGATGCCGCACGCTGACTACGCCAGCGACAGCCTACTCGAACTGACGCGCAAGAACATCGAAGTCTCAAAGTTGGATGACCAGACGTTGTCCATCATTCGAGCGTTGAGCCGCACCAGCCTCACCGTGGTTCGGGATATGCTGCCCCGCGGCAATGCGTTCCTGGCCGGCTGTGACGGCAGCGTGCCCGGCTTCTGTCTGCACGACGAACTGCAGATCCTGACCGAAGCCGGTCTGTCGCCGCTGCAGGCCATTCAGGCGGCCACGATCAATCCGGCGAGACTGCTCGGACGCGAAGAGACGCAGGGCTCCGTCGCCGTGGGTAAGCGCGCCGACCTGGTGCTGCTGGAAGCGGACCCGGTCGCGGATATCGTCAACACCCGCCGGATTGCGGCCGTCGTCGTGCGCGGCCGTCTCCTTTCGAAGACGGATATCGACCGCATGATCGCGAGTCGCCGGCGCCCGAGCCGATAAGTCAGGGCGCGCCGAGGGTGTGCGGATGTTCGCTGGGCGTCCGTCGGGCTGCGATGCTGATCGTGCCGCAATACGTTGTAGCGCGAATCGACCGATAAGAACGGCTTAGGGTCGAGTCGAGGATGAACGTCGCCGTTACGCTTGAATTCAAAGCCGATCGGAAGGAACCGCTTGGCGACCTGATCAGACGTGTCGCGGCGGCGTTTGACGCAGGCCAGCCTTGAGCCGCAGGTCAATGCCACCTTCAGCGACGGTCCGCCAGGAATCCGGACGACGTCAGCGGTTGCGCGCGCGATCAAGAAGTACCCGCACCTGGCACGCTTCGAGAGGAACGACGCTCCGTTGCAACGCGTGGGCCTGCCGAATATCAGACGTCTCACGAACGGCGACGGTGAAGAGCCCTTTCCGATGGCGGACCTTCTCGCTCTGGCGGACGGCCTGCCGCGGTCGTTGCCGTTCCAATCGGTGAACGTGCTCTTCGGCCATGCCGACTTCGGCAAGGCTCAGGAGTTTCCCATCGGGCTCACGCCCCCGACCGGCATATCGATTGGCGACAACTGGTGGATCAACGGCCGTAACCGTTCGCTCTCGGCGTTCTATGCGGTCGACGCTGATGCGACGGCCAAGAAACTTCCAGAGCCGCCGGCGACGATTGGCGCGATTCTGTCGAGTCTCGGTAAGCCAAAACGGTCAGCGCAGTTCGTGGCGCCGCGCCTTGCCGCTCCGGCGCCCGTCGCGACGACGGAGTCGGCGACCCCCGCGCTCCCGCTCGACATCGCGACCATCAGTCCGATCGTCGCGAAGTACCGCGCCGGCATGATGGCGCTCGTCGAACGGATCGGCCTGCCGCACGACCTGCCGGCACCGAACGACGTCCGTCAAATGCATCGAGGCGCGAGCGGGCCGTTGAAGCCGACGCTGGTCGACGCGTTCAAGCCGCGCGGGTACAGCTGTCGCGGCGGCAGCGGGATGTTCACGCTGCGACGCCGCACGGCAGCGAATCACGTCGTCGACGTGGAGCTCGACGTCGGCACCTGGAGCCGATCGCTCACCGCCATGTTCAGCGTCCACGGACCAGGCTTCAACGCCACGCTGACAATGCCAGTCACGCTGCGCGGCGGCGGCCAGTATCCAATCGGCGATACCGCGAACTGGGAGCGCATTGTCGCCAACCTTGCGGCGATCGCCGACGAACTGGAGCGGACGTTCGTCGCCGAGATTGAAGGCGCCGTCGGCCCAGCGCCGGCGTGGTTCGAGCCGGGCCGGTGATCCGGAGGAGTTCAGGGTGGCGAGCATCCTGCCCGCGATAGGACCGGTGCTCGTATTTCTGGCCTTCGTCCAGTCGCCGCGCGAAGCGACGTCGCTCCTGGGTGCTCCCCTTTCCGCCGCCTCAAGCCGCGGACGTGCGCGGCCGCCTCGAAGCGGACCTTACCGCGGCGAGGGAGGTCACGCTCACCACACTGCGCAATTAGGCGGCGCTGCGCCGATGTACCAACAACACAACAATGAGCACAGCCAGCAGCACCGCACCCGGAATCAGGAACCTTGCGACGCCGGTGGCAGTCTCGGTCCGAGCAGCTGACGTCGCCGGCACGCGAGCGGGCGGCGCGCTCGCAGCTGGTGGTTCAGAGAACGGTGCGGTTGCCGGAGCGCTGGCCGGCGGGGAGGGTAGCGGAGCGGCGGCCACCGGTACCGCTGCGAGCGCAGCCTCGACCTCCCGCTCCGTCAACACCTTCGGCGTGCCCTCGGTCACAATCGTGGCTGTCAGACGATCGCCCTCACGAAGGTCCGATAGCTCGACGAGGCTACCGTCCTTGTGAATCGTCACGCTGCGCCTCTCGACATCTCCTGGCGAAAACATTTGCAGGCTCTTCGGCCCGCGCACGATGACTGCCGGGCCCGAGACGCGAACCACTTCGGCGTCGACGACTCTGGTCACCTGCACCGGCTTGACGGTCGTTGTCGTGATCGTCGCGGTTCCCTTCATCCCCGGTTTCAAGTCGCTCACCCTCACCCGCTTGCCATCTACGGTGAACCGGAAGCCCGGCGGTATCGTGTACTCCCGAGTGCCGGCGGGTTCTTGGACGACGACCCTGTTGCCGACGACCGCGATCACCTCGAACGTCCGCGTCTCCGTTGCCGTCGTCGTTTGTGCCCACGCAGTGCTCCCGGCAAGTATGGCAAGTATGAGGAGCGCCACTATCGCAGCTGTTAGCCGTTGCAGTGCGTTGCGCATGACATGTCTTTCCATAAGTTCCGGACGGGAGGCGACCGTATTATCCGTGTTATCCGTGGCATCGTGCATCCGTGTTAGCCGTGCTTCTCCCGCTCGGCCGATTCGACGACGCCGTCGTCGACATCGCGATCCCCTTGAACCAGTAACGCTTCTCTCTCGGCGCTCGTCGTCCTCGCGCGAGACGCGACGGCGACGGGCGCGTTCGGCTAGCGGCACTGCTGCCGGAAACCGCGGGGGCTCACGCCGAATTCCGCTCGGAACGCCCGATTGAAGTTCGAGACGTCGCCGAAGCCGGAGTCGAGCGCGACATCGAGGACTTTGTCCGACTCGCCCACCAGCCGCGTAGCCGCGTCGCGGAGTCGCGCGCGCAGCACGTACTGATGCGGCGTGATGCCGGTCACGCGCTGGAACGTGCGAAGAAAATGATACGGGCTCAGGTTGGCTTCTCGCGCCAACCGCGCGAGCGACAGCGCAGCGCGCGGATGGCGGTCGATCGTCCGGACGGCGTGGGTTACGCGCGCTTCGGCGTTGAGGGGCACGCGGCTCCGGCTGGACGACGCATCAGCAGCAAGCCCGACGGTGCTGACCGCGAGGCGCAGCGCGAGTTCCTCCCACGGCACTCCCGCTGCGCCGAGCGCACCTGAGCCGGCGCGCGCGAGCAGCGGCGACAGCTGACGCAGCGGCGGCACACGGGGCACTCTGAAGCCCGAGCATCCGTCCGCGCGCTCCGGCATCGGCCGCCACGCGCTCGAAGTAGTCGGGCGCGTACCAGAACGACACGCACCGATCGCCCTCGCCGTGCTGATGCGCGCACTCGAAACCCTGCCCGTGGTTCCCGAGCATCAGCGAGCCGGACGTCATCAATTCATCACCGAGCGCTGTTCGGTACTGGAAGCTGCCTGCCAGGACCATCGCAATCGTGTAGCGCGAGTGCCGTTCCTCGAATGTCGGATCGTGTGGGCCGGATGTGCAGAGGACGTCGGCAACCGTCCACCCGGGGCCACGCGCGATGACGCGGGGCAGCGTTCCGCCCGGCGTGCCTTGTTCTCTCCTGCGCGCTAACGCGCGCTCCAGTTCGAGCGCAATTTTTGCCAAGATCGATCCTCCGCGCGCACGCTACAACAGTGTGACACGGAGGTGCTGTCAGCACCTGAGCGGCATCGAAATCGATCTGCAGCTGAACAGAAGAAACGGTTCAGGCGTGTCGCCCGAGAAGCTAGCGGAAGGAGGAGCGATGGCTTCCATTCGTAAGGAGATCGAGATTGACGCACCGGCCGAGCACGTGTGGGCAGCAATCCGCGACATCGGCGCCATCCACACACGGCTTGCCGAGGGGTTTGTCCTGGATACGAAGCTCGACGGGGATTCAAGGCTCGTCACTTTCGCCAACGGTGAGGTCGTGCGCGAACGTATCGTCGACGTTGACGATCAGGCACGGCGGCTGGCGTATGCGGTCGTCGAATGGCGGACGACTCACCATAATGCCTCATTCCAGGTCATGCCCGACGGCAGCGAGCGCTGTCGTCTCGTCTGGATCACCGATTTATTGCCAAACACCCTCGCGGAGCTCGTCGGTAGCTTCATCGAGCAAGGGAGCACGGCCATCAAGCGCACGCTCGAAGCACGATCGGTGGGATCAGAGGGGTGAACCGAGGGCCCGGGCGAGGAAGATCACGAACGACGCGCCTCCGAGCACGCTTCGAACGGCGTGCAGACGACCCCACCGAACGAGCAACTCCAGCGCCGCTGGACTACGTGCATCCAATGCGGGATTCAAGAGGCGCTTGTTGGTCGGTAACATGATCGCGAGGGTGAACGGGACCACCGCGCCGAGGAGTGTCGCGGCAAGGGCGAGAACAAGATCGCTACGCTGCCAGCCGGCGACGATGCCGGCCGCGCAGCCGACGAGCGCCAGCGGCGCCTGCATCAGCGTGGCCCGGTGATAACTCGGCGCGAACTCCCGGACCGCCAGCTCAGCCCCGCACGCCAGTCGCGCCGGATGCTCAACGGCAGTGATATAGATCGCGGCACCGGCGAACAGCCCTGCCGCGAGCGTTGCAAGGATCAGCAGCATCGCCAGGAATCAGGATGCCACGAATCATACTCGTGGCGGTCCTGACAGATAGTCCGCAACTGTTCAGCTGCCGAGGACTTCACAGCGGAGGACAACTCATCCTCGACGTCCTCCAAGGACCGAAAGTATGGACGAAGACCTGATGAGACTCGATCGGGAAGCGCTCGTTGCCGAAGTGAAACGGCTACGTGACGGAATCAGGCAGCACCGCGACAGCTCCGAGCACGAGCTGTGCTGGTTTCATCCGGAGCTCTGGAGCCTTCTGCCCGAGAAGACTGACCCGCTTCCAACGGTACCGGCCTGGCCGCAGTTTCTTCGCGGCTGCCTGAAATATCGCGAATCACTCGATCGACAACTGCCCAACGCACGACGGTCGGAGGACGAACTGCCGACGACTTAGGACATCTGCCGCCACCGCTGACCGTCCCACTCCCACGTATCGCCGGGCCCGCCGATGCCGCCGTAGAGTACGGTCCTGTCGCGGGCCCGGTCGTAGACCATCACCGGCTGGTAGCGATGGCCGGGCGTCGGACCGGTCATCCGGATTTCGGTCCAGCGTTCTCCATCCCACTGCCACATGTCGCTCAAGGGCGCATCGCGATGCGCCGCGGAGCCACCATAGAGCAGCACGACGCCCGCGCGCTCATCGAACACCATCCCATGAGCGTATCGTCCGCGCGGACCGCCCTCTGCCGCGTGTTGACGCCAGCGTTCACCGTCCCAGATCCAGGTGTCGTTGAAGAACGTCTGCGGCTGATTGGGTCCGGGCGGCGCGCTGACGCCGCCGAACAGCACCACGCGCCGGCGTTTGCTGTCGTAGGCAAGCGCCGCCCGGCCTCGGCCGGGCGGGCCCTCGGTCGAGACGCGCTTCCAGATTCCACCTTGCAGCTCCCACGTATCGGTCGGCCACGGACCAGACCGCGCTGCCGGAATCCCGCCGTACATAAGGATGCCGCCGCGGTTGTCTTCCACCAGCGATTGGTGGTCGCGCGGCGCGATGTCGTCGATTCGTTTCCAGCCGCCCCGATCCTCTTCCCAGCTGTCCCCGACGACTTCCCACGCGGCGCCATCCATCGCCTTGCGAGACCCTCCGGCGACGACAGCCTTTCCGCGACCGGCATCGTAGGCGGCACCGGCATTGACGCGGCCGGGCGGTCCCGCGTCCGTCATCAGCTCCCACTGAGTTCCGCTCCAGCTCCAGACCTTGTCGCGATCGCCCTCTTTCGGATCCCCGGCGCCACCAACGAGCACGACCCGCCGCAGCCGCACGTCGTAGAACCCGACGGCGTGATCTGTTCGCGGTGCTTGGGCTGACGTCAGTTGCTGGTCAGTCGATGCAGGTTGCGCCGGGGCCGCAGCATCGATCCCCGCGACGATGACCAACGCAACGCCGAGCCGGAGAATCTTCATCCGCCGATTCTCGATTCCCCTCCAGCTCGGCGCAAGCGGAGTGTGACCAGTCCCGATCAGCGGGGACGAGCACCTGGCCTCGTGTGTCTCACCGCTCAGGGCGAGGAATCAGCAGAGCGAACATCGGCACAAATGCGCAGGCTGCCATCCAGGGGAAATCCGGAGACGGTAGCGTCAGAGACGGAGTGTTGATGGTCATTGCCGGTGGATCTCGCGACGGCCACGCCCGGTCGTCGGGCTGTTGCCAAACGGCCCATTGCTCGTCAGAATCGGCGTCATGATGGCACGAACCGAATACATGACCGAGCTGCGCCAGGATGTCGGGTACGCGCTGCGGATGTTGCGCCGCGCGCCTGGCTTCACCGCCGTGGCCCTGACGACGCTGGCGCTCGGAATCGGGGCGAACAGCGCCATCTTCAGCGTCGTCCAGGGCGTCCTGCTGGCGCCGCTGCCGTTCCGGGATGCGGATCGGCTGTATCGGGTCACCACGCTCTATCCCGACGGCACGCCCTACTCGCTGTCGCCGCCGGACTTCATGAGCGTCCGCGAGCACACGCGGACGTTCGAGCAGGTCGAGGCGTATTCTGGCGGCGTGTTCACCATGCTGGGCGCCGGCGAACCTCGCGAGGTCCGCGGAACGAACGTGAGCGACGGCCTGCTCGGCCTGCTTGGCCTGCCGGTCACGCTCGGCCGGAGCCTGTTGCCGGGTGAGAACCAACCGGGACATACCGGGGTGGCCGTGCTCGATCACGGGTTCTGGCAGCGCCAGTTCGGCGGCGACCCGAGCGTGCTCGGCCGCACGGTCTCGATCGCGGGCGCGCCGGTGGAAATCGTCGGCGTCCTCGCCCCTGGAGCGCGCCTCCTCGACGATGCGGAGATCTACACGCCGCTCGTGTACAACGACACGTTCAGCGCCGCGACGGCGAAAGGAAGACGAGGCGAGTTCCTCACCGTGATCGCACGGGCGAAGCCAGGCATGACGCTCGCGCAAGCCGACGGTGACTTGAGGCGAATCGGCACACAACTTCAAGCGGCGTTTCGCGAGACGAACGACACGCTGACGTTCAACGCTCTTGCCCTCAACGACGTGTTGCTGGGGGATGTTCGACGGCCGCTGCTGGTTCTCCTCGGCGCCGTCGGCTTCGTGCTGCTCGTGGCCTGCGCGAACGTCGCCAACCTCCTTCTCGCGCGCGCATCGGCACGCCAGGCGGAGCTGGCCGTTCGCTCCGCGCTCGGCGCCGGTCGGATGCGGCTGCTCCGCCAACTCCTCACAGAGGCGGTCGTCCTTGGTGCGGCTGGCGCAGTCGCCGGGCTTGCGATCGCGTACATCGCGACGCGGGCGCTGGTCGCGATGCAGCCCGCCGATCTCCCCCGCCTGCAGGACGTCGGGGTGAACGCCGCCGTTGTCTCGTTCACGCTCGCGATCGCGCTGGCGACGAGCCTGGCGTTCGGCATCCTGCCGGCGCTGCAGTTCAGCGGCAAGCGCCTGCCTGGGGCCCTGCGCGAGAGCGCGCGTGGCGGCGCCAGCGGCGGCGGGGGGCACATGCGGGCGGCGTTAGTCGTCGCGGAGATGGCGCTCGCCGTCGTGCTGCTCGTCGGTGCCGGACTGCTGGTCCGGAGCTTCATCCACTTGACACGCGTCGATCCCGGCTTCCGGGCCGAGCAGGCGCTGTCGTTTCGCGTGACGCTGCAAGGCGAGAAGTACAGGCAGGATGGGCCAACGCGGATTCGCGTGGCCGAGTTCGAGGAGCGTTTGCGGGCGCTTCCTGGCGTCAGCACCGTGGCGGCGACGAGCGTGCTGCCGCTCAGCGGACGTGGAGCGATGGTCGGCTTCGCCGTGGAGGGCGCTCCACCACCGCCGCCGAACGTAAACCCCGAGATCGCGCTCGCGAGTGTCACGCCCGACTATTTTCGCGCCATCGGCGCGCCGCTTCGCCGGGGTCGCCAGTTCAGCGAGCAGGATCAGACGCAGGCGCCTGGCGTCGCGATCATCAACGAGGCGGCCGTCCGCCGTTGGTTCGCTGACCAGGATCCGATTGGTAAGCGCGTGAATATCAACGGCGTCTCGCGCGAAGTCGTGGGCCTTGTCGGCGACGTGCTGCAGCGAAGCCCCGCGGAGCCTGCCGTGCCGATGCTCTTCGTGCCGTTCGCGCAAAGGACGATTCGCTCCGTCAAGATCGTCGTCCGCGCGACCGGCGATCCAGTCGCGCTTGCGACGGCCATTCGAACCGAGATTCGCGCGCTCGACCAGGACCTGGCGATTGCCGACATCACACCGATGACGCAGCTGGTCGTCCGGTCGATGGCCCGTCCGCGTTTCTACACCGGCCTCCTGTCGCTCTTTGCCGCCGTCGCGCTCGTCCTGGCGGCCACGGGTGTCTTTGGCGTCATGAGCTATACCGTGGCGCAGCGTTCCCGCGAGATCAGCATTCGCATGGCGCTCGGGGCGGTGCAGAGCGATGTCCTCCGAATGATCGTCGGCCGCGCGCTCTGGCTATCGGCGACCGGGATCGTGGTCGGCCTGGCCGCTGCGCTCGCGCTCGGGCGGTTCATCCAGGGACAACTCTTCGGCGTGGCGTTGCTCGATCCCGTGACGCTAGGCTCGGTCGCGCTCGTGCTCTTCGCAAGCGCGGCCCTCGCCAGTTTCCTTCCCGCTCGTCGGGCTACGAGCTTCGATCCGGCCAGCGTGATGCGCGAGGGCTGACGCGCGTCAGGTTCGGAGACGTTTTCAGTCTCCAGACCAGGCCATGGCCTCATCGACCATCGGCCCGGAGACCCGGTCGATCACCAGGCGTCCTCCAGGTGGTACCGTTGCCTCGCTCCACAGGTAGTTGATTAGCGCGTTCTCTGCCTGGCGGTGCCAGAATCCCCCGGCACCACCCAAGTCCTTGCTGCACTCTCGAGCGATCCTGCGCCACGGCCTGCGGGTCGATCGAGACGATAACCTCGGCCCCGGCAGCCTCGGTGCCGCGTCTGACGACGAAGTAATGGTCGTTCGATGGCCGTTCTCCGGACACCCCGGGGCGTTCGGCTCGACGAATGAAGAACCCATTCGTCGTCCAGATCTCGGCTGGTGACTCCAGCGACGTCGTGGCTCCTGCCGCGGCGGCACTGGCGGCGACTCTCCGTCCGTGTTTCGCGAGCGCGGCCGCGACCGCGTGCCGAAGCGTCTCGGGCGTCATCGGCTTGCGCACGAAGTCGGTGGCGCCGAGTTTCATGGCGTCGACCGCCAGTTCGACGGTCGCGTACGCTGTCACCATGATGATGCACACGTCGGCGCGCCGCGTTTTCATGCGCTTGAGCGTCTCCAGACCGTCGAGGCCCGGCATCCGCTGGTCGAGGAGGATCGCGTCGAAACTGAAGCCATCGCCGAACAGGCGCAGCGCTTCCTCTCCGTCAGCGGCTTCGCCCACCTCGTAACCGGAGGCTTCGAGCGTCAGCCGCATGACGTGCCTCAAGTGCTCTTCATCGTCCACGACCAGAACTCGCATCGTCTTCCTCACCTTCGTGCTCAACATTGGGCTACGCCCGCTCAACTTTGGGGCTACGCCGGGATCCGCTCCGCCAGCGGCAGTGTAAACGTGAACGTGGTGCCCTGCCCGACGTGCGATCGTACCGCGAGCTGGCCACCGTGTGCCTGGATGATGCGGCGCGAGATCGAGAGGCCGAGGCCGGCGCCGCCGGCCGGCGCATTAGGTACCTGCACAAACGGCTCGAACACCCGATCGAGATAGTCGTGAGGAATCCCGCGGCCGGTATCACGCACGGAGATCGCGACGAAGCCGTTGCGCAACGCAGCGGAGATGTCGATCGTCGCGGCGCCGTCGGTCGCGCGGATGGCATTGGTCACGAGATTCGTGATCACGCGCTCGACCTGGGCGCGGTCGACAGCGATCTCCGGCAAACCGTCTGGGCGCGTCGATGTGGAGCGTCAGCCCCTTGGCGTCTGCCTGCCGCCGGAGTGGCTCGACTGCGTCGGCGATCAACTCACGCGGATTGACCCGCGCCAGATGAGGGTGCGCCTCGCCGGACTCGATCTTCGAGAGATCGAGCAGCTCCTTCACCAGCGTGTCGAGGCGGAGCGCGTCTTCTCGACACATCACCAGCAGCTCGCGTTGCCTGGGCGAGAGTTCGCCGAGCGACCCTTCGAGCAGGAGGTGCACGCCCATCTCGAAGCTGGTGAGCGGCGTCCGCAGCTCGTGGGATGCGCCGGCAATGAACTCGGACTTCAGGCGGTCCAACTCGCGCAAGTGCGTGATGTCTTCGAGCAGGATCACGGCGCCGACGATGGCGCCGTCGGCGTCGTGCAGCGGGGTTGTCCGCTGCCGGAATGAGCGCTCGATCCCGTCGACACGCAGCGGCACAATCGCCGCGCTCTCTTCGCTGGCGACGGCCCTCGCTGACTCGAGCACGTCCGCGACAGCCGCCGCCAGGCGAGGGTCGGTCGCGACGTCCTGCAACGGTTTACCGAGCGCGGTCTCGGCCGGACCGAACAGCACTGCCGCGGCTCGATTGATCCGCTGCACGCGTCCGGAGGCGTCGGTCACGATGACCGGGTCGTACAACGAATCCACCGTCGCCTCGGCCGTCTGCTGCGCGACCAGGATTTTTCCGAGATCGGACTGGCGCAGCTCGCGCACCCGCGCCGCCATGGCGTTGAAGCGGACCGCCAAATCGCCGATCTCGTCGCCGGAGCGCACGTCGACCACGGAATCGAGGTTGCCAGCGGCCATGCGGCTGGCGGCGGCAGCGAGTTGCCTGACCGGTCGAACGATGCTGTTCGACAGGACAATCGCGAACCAGCTCCCACCGACGACCAACGCCAGCGCCAGCGCAAGGGTCGCCTGGAACCAGCGGCGGGAGAGCGCGGCCGATTCGGCAGCCTTCCGCCGCATCGCACCGTGATTCAGATCAAGCAACCGATCGCACTGGCCGCGCAGCTCGGTGAAGATCGGTTCGAGCTGTTCGAAGTACTCGCGCGTCGCCGCTGTGGCGGGATCGCGGGTTCGGCCGCGATCACCCCTGGCGTCCTGAATGAAGCGATCGACTCGGCGATCGTATTCATCCCGGGCCGCGCCGATGGCATGGAGGATCTCTGATTCCCCGGGTTCGGTGACATTGCCGGCGGCGCGCCGGTAGGCGGCGTCGAAGCGGCGCCGATGTTCCTGCATCTGCGGGAGCGCTCTCTCCCACTCGCCGAGCAGCATGAACAACGTGGCTGAATCCTGACGCTCCAGGTTCTCCTTCATGTTCTGGGCGGCGACGACGGAATCGTAGTTCTCGGCGAGCATTCGCTCCGACAACGCGCTCATCTGCCACAGGTGCCAGGTGCTCGAGCCGCCGAGCGCAATCAGCGCACCGACAAAGACCGAGAGCCCGAGCAGAAGTCGCGTTCGAAGAGTCATTCCAGTCTCGATCGCCGGCTCGACGGGCTCACAGCTCGACTTGCACGCCGAGCTCGACCACGCGCTCGGGCGGCAGCCTGAAAAACGTCGTCGCCCGGACGGCATTGCGGGCCATCAGCACGAAGAGCCGTTCACGCCACATCGCCATGCCGGGACTCTTGGTCACGATGAGCGTTTCACGGCCGAGAAAATACGTGACGTCGTCCTCGTCGAGCTCGAGCTCCCTGCGCGCGCGCGCGCACGATGGCCTCCGGCACGTTGGGGTCCTCCATGAAGCCATACCGGACCGCCATGTGGAACACGCCATGGCCCAAGCTCGCGCACGCTGACCTGCTGATTCGCTGGCACGTGCGGAACCGGCTGCGTGGTGACCATCAGCGTGATGACATGCTCATGAAGAACCTTGTTGTATCGCAGATTGTGCGCGAGCGCCGGCGGAGTGCCTCGTGGTTGCGCCGTCATGAACACGGCTGTGCCCGGAACGCGCGCGGGCCGCGTCTCGACGACTCGAAGCAGAAAGTCTTCTATCGGCACGGCACGCGCCGTCAAACGCGCTGCCACGACTTTACGTCCTGTCTTCCAGGTCGTCATCAGCGTGAACAACAGACCGCCAATGACGAGCGGCAGCCACCCACCGTGCGTGATCTTCAGAACGTTCGCGCCAAAAAACGCCAGATCGATCGTCAGAAAGATGCCGGTGACGGAGACGCGACGATCGGCGACCATTTCCAGCGCTCGGTCGCTACCACCTGCAGCAGCACCGCGGTAATCACCATCGTCAGCGTCACCGCGATGCCGTAGGCAGCCGCCAGCGCCGTCGACGATCCGAAGCCAATGACAATCACTATGGTGCTGACCATCAGCGCCCAATTCACCTGGGGGACGTAGACCTGGCCCATCTCGGAGTGCGACGTGTGCTCGATATCGAGACGGGGGCAATAGCCAAGCTGAATGGCTTGTTGGGTCAGCGAAAACGCGCCAGAAATCAGGGCCTGGGAGGCGATGATGGCCGCGGCTGTCGCCAGCCCGACCAGTGGAAACAGCGCCCACCCCGGCGCGAGGAGAAAAAACGGCTGCTCCGCGGCGGCCGGATTCGTCAGGAGCAACGCGCCCTGACCAAAATAGTTCAGGAGGAGCGCCGGCAGGACGAGCGTGAACCACGCCACTCGAATCGGCCGTTTGCCGAAGTGCCCCATATCCGCGTACAGCGCTTCACCGCCGGTGACGACCAGAAAGACTGCGCCCAGGACGGCGAACCCGTGCCACCCGTGCTCGCGGAAGAATGAAACGGCGTGGCGAGGATCGATGGCCGTCAGGACGACCGGCTCGCGGGCCAGCCACACGATACCGAGCACGCGCAATCACCGCAAACCACGCGACCATGATCGGCCCGAAGAATCGGCCGACGCGGTGCGTGCCATGCTTCTGAATCGCGAACACCCCGATCAGGATCACGACCGCCACTGGCACGACGTACGACTCGAACAGCGGTGTCGCGACCTTGAGCCCCTCGACCGCGCCGAGGACGGTGATCGCCGGTGTGATCATGCCGTCGCCATACAGCAGCGCCGCGCCGAAGATGCCCATCAGGACGAGCACCGACCAGCGCCCGCGCGAGTCGGTGCGTTCCGGCAAGAGCGCGGTCAGCGCAAGAATCCCACCTTCGCCCTCGTTGTCCGCGCGCATGACGATGGCGATGTACTTGACCGAAATCACCAGCAGCAGCGAGTAGATGATGAGCGACAGGACGCCGAGCACGTTTTCGTGCGTGGCGGGCACGGAATGTGACCCGAAGAAGCATTCGCGCATGGCGTACAGCGGGCTGGTGCCGATGTCGCCATAGACGACGCCAATCGCAGTCAACGTGAGCGGAATGAGCTTGCGGGAACCCGAGCCGGTGCTGGTCAGAGGACCTCCAATCCGCCGACGGGGTTAGCTGACGGGCTCGAGGTTGGAAGTCCTCTCCCGGAGATCACTCCGGTTGCGCCCCTACAGATTGGTTCCCCCGTGACACCCCTGTTTTGGTGTCTTAGGCGTCTGCGTCGTAGGAGAGGTTATACCGTGAAATCCTGTCAAAATCTGTCGGAATTACTTTTGGGACAGTCAGTAGCCCACAGTACGTAGTGTCCGGCTTCAGCCGGACTTCAGCGTCGGCTACCGCCTACGCCAAGGCTTCGGCGGTCCGGCTCAAAAGCCGGACACTACGGGTAACAATCGTCCTAAACCCAACGCCGGCTCGCGCCGTCTTGTGTGTAGTTGATGCATGAATCCGCCAGCCGACCGCTCGGGACGCTCGTGACGCTCGATGCCGACCTCGAGCGGGAGTTCGAGGACCGGCTCCGCGAATCGTCCACTTTGGCGGTCCGGGTCGCGTACAGCGTGGTCCGTCAACGTCAGGATGCCGAGGAAGTCGCGCAGGAAGCCTTCGCGAAGGCCTACAGCCGGTTTTCGCAGCTGCGGGACCGCAACAGCTTCCGGGCGTGGCTGGTGCGGATGACCTGGCGGCTGGCCATCGACCGCTGGCGGTCAGACAGGCGGCGGACGGCGCGTGAGCAATCGGGAGTGCTCGAGGCGCCGGACCCGACGGCGGAAGGGATCGTCGCGGCGAACGAGCGAGCGGAGCGGCTCTGGCGCGCCATCGACGATCTCCCCGACAAGCTTAGAGAAGCGATCGTCCTGTCGGCGATTCAGGGCTACGACGTGCGTGAAGTGGCGCAGCTCCTCGGCTTGCCCGAAGGGACCGTGAAGTCGAGGTTGTTCCTGGCCCGCAAGGGCCTGGCTCAGAGGCTCCAATGTCTTGTGACCGATACACAGGCGCGATAGTCGATCACGCGTGCGGCGCGGAGATCGCAGCCGATGCCGCGGCGCACTTGAAGGTCTGCGCGGCGTGCAGCCGCATGTTCGACGAGCAGCGGCGCCTGCTTCAGGATCTCGATCAGGAGCTGCAAGTCGCGCTGGCGATCGAACCATCGGCGCGATTCGTGGCTGACGCGATGGCGGGCGTGGAGCGCTCGGCGCAGCGGCGGCGCGCAATTATCTGGTGGAGCGCCCCTGTGGCGGCGGCAGCCGTGCTCGTCCTGCTCGCCCTTGGCTCGCTGCGATTCGGCGAGCGGCGGCCCGCCGATCGGCACGAACCTGCGGCTGTTCAAACCGCCTCGTCGGCGCATGTTGCTGACCCGACGCCGACAGTCGCTGCGCCGTCCGCACCTGCTCAGGGAGCACCCCGCGTGACGGCTGCGCGGCGCCGCAGCGGCGGACGCATCGAAGATCGGCCGCGAGCCGGAACGTCGTCTCGACGCCGACGTCCTGGTTCCCGCCGGGCAGTTGCGGGCGATTGAGCGATATATGACCCTCGTCCGCCGCGGCGCGCTTGATACTTCAGCGCTCGCCAACTCGGAACAGGACCGACGTCACGGCTCCCACAGACCTGGTCATCGCGCCGCTCTCGGTCGAGGTACTTGTCGTACCGAATGGAGAGAGCGGAACCGGTCCCGGCGTCGATCGAAGTGAACCCAGATAAAGGAGTGTGTTGCATGAGGAAGGAACTCGTTCTGGCGCTGACGCTCGTGGGCGGCGCGCTGGTGCCGGTCGTGGCGCAGGACAAGCCGCCGGTGCAAGTGCCGGTGCCGATGCCATTGCCGTCGGGCCAGCCGGCACCGTCAGGCGCTGCAAGGCAGATTCCGGTGAAGGTCACACTCACCCTCTCGAGGTACATGGGCGAGAAGAAAATCAGCAGCACGCCCTACGTCTTGGGTGTGCTGACGAACGCAGCGAAGACAAGCCTCCGCATGGGGGTCCAGGTGCCGGTCATCCAGACGGTGTTCGGCTCAAAGGAAGCCGGCGGCTTCGCGAATATCCCGCAAAGCAGCTACACCTATCGCGACGTCGGGACCAACATCGACTGCAATGCGCAGGACGTCGGGAACGGCCTGTTCAATCTCACCATTACGGTCGAGGACTCCACGATCCAACTCGATCGACCCGAGTCCCCTCAAGAGAAAGACGCGAAGAAGACGCTTGGCGACATCCCCGCTTTCCGCTCGTTCCGCGCCAGCTTCGGCATGGTCCTGCGCGATGGCCAGACGATGCAGTACGCGTCAGCGACCGATCCGATCAGCGGCGAAGTGGTCCGAGTCGACGTCAACCTGACGATTGGCCAAATAGACGGTGGCGACCGCCGGCCGTCGCCGCCGTCTTTCGTGAACCCACTTGACGTTGAGGGAACAAAGCAGATACATCTCTTCGGCATGCAGCCGTACCGCCTCGCCATCGTCTTTGCACTGTCCGCCACGCTGACGGTCGTCGCCCAGAGCGCGAAGCTCCCCGGCATCGGAGCCGCGATGGAGGCGATGATCGCGAAGAACGAGATCGCCGGCGCCGTCACCGCCGTCGTCACAAAAGATAAGGTGCTCCACCTCGAGACGACCGGTTTCGCCGACGTCGCGGCGAAACGTCCGATGACGCCCGACACGCTGTTCTGGATCGCCTCGATGACCAAGCCGGTCACCGGCGTCGCGGTTCTCATGTTGCAGGATGAGGGCAAGCTCGCGGTCACCGATCCCGTGGCGAAGTATCTGCCCGAGTTCGCCAACCTGAAGACGCCCTCGGGCAAGCCCGCGAATCTCACGATCACCCAGATCCTTACGCATACGTCCGGACTTGGCGAAGCAACGGGCCCGGCCGCGCAGCAAGCCAAAACGCTCGCCGATCTGGTCCCGCTCTGGCTCGCCGCGCCGATGCAATACGAGCCAGGCGCCCAGTGGAAATACACGCAGAGCGGCATCAACGCCGGCGCGCGAATCGTCGAGGTCGTGAGCGGCATGACGTTCGATGTGTTCGTCGAGAAGCGGATCTTCGAACCGCTCGGGATGAAGAGCACGACGTTCTACCCGACCGACGAGCAACGCGCGCGACTGGCCACCGCCTACGCGAAGAACAAGGGCACCGGAGCGCTCGAGCCCGTGCCACCGCGTCAGGATTTTGGCTCGCGCGACCGGCCGCCACAGGGCAACGGCGGGCTCTACTCGACCGCGCCCGACTACGCGCGCTTCTGCCAGATGCTTCTGAACGGTGGCACGCTCGATGGCCGCCGCTACCTCAGCGCGGCCGCCATGAAGTTCCTCACGACGCCGCAGACCGGTGACCTCGCGACCGGCTTCTTTCAGACCGACACCTACGGCAATCGCGGCGCGAACTACGGCTGGGGCCTCGCCACGTGCATCCTGCGCACACCACACGATGGCGTGCCTGCGATGCTCTCGCCCGGCACCTACGGACACGGCGGCGCCTGGGGCACACAGGCGTGGATCGATCCCGTGAAGGGCGTCGCCTACATCCTGATGGTGCAGCGCTCGAACTTCCCCAACAGCGACGCCAGCGACGTCCGCCGCGAGTTCCAGCAGGCGGCGGCCGACGCGCTCGCGAAGAAGTAAGAGTCAGGCGCCGGGTTCGTCCACGAACGAGGTCGACACTGTCATGACGCTGCAGCAAGCGGTGATTCTCACGCTTCAGGCGAGCGTGCTCCTGATCGTGTTTGGATTTGGCCTGCAGGCATCAGGGCGCGACCTGCTCTACCTGTTCCGGCGGCCGAGTCTGCTCGCGCGATCGCTCGTCGCGATGTTCGTCGTGATGCCGATCCTCGCGGTCGTGCTGGTGCGAGTCCTCGAACTGCGTCAGTCGCTCGAGATCGCGCTCGTCGCGCTGGCGATCTCGCCAGTGCCGCCGCTGCTGCCGAAGAAGCAGGATACGGCGGGTGGAGAGTCCGCCTACGCCCTCGGGCTGATGGCCGTCGTGTCGCTCCTCGCGATCGCGGTCGTGCCGTTGTCGCTGTGGGTACTGGGCCACTTTTCCGCGAGACCGTTGCAGATGCCGCCAGCGGCGATTGCAAAGATCGTCGTCATGATGACCCTGCTGCCGCTCGTCACGGGTGTCATCGTCCGCACGATCGCGCCCGCGGTTGCCGTCCGGCTGGAGAAGCCGACGAAGCTCATCGCCATGGTGCTGCTCGGCGCGGGCCTCGGCGCGTTGCTCATCGCGGCGCTCCCGGTGATCGCCGGTCTGATTGACTTCAGGACAATCCTCACGATGGCGGTCTTCGTCGGCGTCGGGCTGGCCGTGGGCCACGTGCTCGGCGGACCGCAAGCCGAGGAAGCGACAGTGCTGGCGCTGTCCACGGCCAGCCGCCATCCCGCCATCGCGCTTGCCATAGCAAAGGTCAACTTTCCAAACGAACCCTATCTCGGCGCCACGATTCTGCTGTATATACTCGTCCTGACTGCGATCAGCGTGCCGTATGTGCTCCGCTGGCGGCAAAGGCTGGTGCCGAGCTGAACGCTAGGGCTTCGGAATCCGCAGGGTGGCGCTGATCATCGCGCTGCCGCTGGCGGCGTACACCACCACCAGCGGGTGGAAGATTGCCGGTCCGATGCGATACGCCCCAAGCCACACGTCGTCGTCTACGCGACCCCACCACAGCGCCACCGCCAGAAGCCCGACGATGAGGATGCTCGTTGGAATCGGCGTGCCTTCGAAATGCGTCACCTTTCCGGTAGCGTCGTCGGTCAGCATCGACGCCGTCACGTTGAAACGCGCGAGACGGCTGACACCGCAGACGACGAAGTAAGTCAGCACCAGCATGTCCCACCCGCCGCGAAGGCCGAGGGTAAAGCCGAGGACGGCCGGCGCGACGCCGAACGAAATCACGTCGGCCAGCGAGTCGAGGTCGGACCCGAGCAGCGACGGTCGCGTGCGATTCAGCCGCGCAACGTAGCCATCCAGAACATCGCAGACGAGCGCGATGGGTAGGAGGAGGATCGCGATCCAGAGTCGCCGGTGGTCTCCAAACGCCATGTAGTCGAGGCAGAGCAGGATGGCCATCGTCCCGCAACTCGCGTTGCCGATCGTCAGCAGATCGGCCGGCGTGTAGGAGCGCAGCATCGACAGGTGCCGGCGCGGCGGATGAACCATGTGAGTGAGCATAGCTCGCGGCGAGAGCTGGATGCGCGATCAGGTCATTCGATAGCGAAGCGCTCTACTTCCCCTGTTCCAGCCTGTCCTTCGTGGCCTTGAGACTCGTCGCCAGGGCCTTCTGCACGTCGCTCTGCACTCTCGATCGGATCCGCTGGCCGACAAACCCGCTCAGACCGTCCAATCGACTTCGGCTGACGTTCACGAACCAGAAGCCCCGCCCGCGCGCGGGATCGGGCATGAGGACGCGAAGATCCAGCGCCGTCCAGAAGTAGTGGCTGGCGTAGATCATCTTGGATGCTATCGCGGTGCCGTCTGGTCTGTTGTTGATCACGACATGATTGACGCGGATGGTGGGCTTCAGGCCGAACTCGACCTCCTGCCAGTACAGGAATGACGTGGCGTCTGGAAGGATCTGACGCGGGTACCCGAGCAGGTATGCCTTCAGCTCAGTCAGGTGCTGGTCGAGCTCCGGCATGCGATCGATCATCGACTTGAACTCGGTGGCCACGAACGTCGGACGCTCCGAGTCGCGGTAGACGGCCAGGCGATCGTTGCCCCCCGAAACATATTCGGACACGTACTCGAACACGAGCTTTCGAATGAGCTCCTCCACCTGAGTCGCTGCTGTGGGCTTCTTCCAGTCGATCGCGGTTCGGATGCGCTCGAGGGCCTGCTCGCCCAGCTTTAGTTCGCAGTCGCCAACCCGGCAGGTTTTCAGGGCCTTCAGGTCTTCTTCGGGGAGTCGGAGGAGCGCGAAGTCGTCGATCCGTGGCGGAGCGCTGATCTTCTTGGTGATGCGGAACCGTCCACCGTGCTCGAAGCGCTCGATGTCCTCTATCAGCCGCACGTAATCTGCCGGCGCAGCATCGATCCAGACAGCGCCGAACACGGACACCTCTTTGCTCGGATCTGCCTCCAGCAATTTGGTCACAGGAACGTTGCTCAACAGGGACTTTTGCTCTGCTGGCGTCAGGTGAACGTGCGTCGTGAGGTACGTGTCGAGCAGCGGAGGGAACGACGACTTGCTTTGTTGCGATGCGCGCAACGATCCACTCGCGAACACCAGCACGCCATGCGCGCACACCAGCACGAGGGGAACAGCGCAGCATGACAACACCCGCATCAAGACGGTTCGACCGGAACCGAGACGCGAGCGCAGCAACACCGTGGACTGTGTCACTGCTTCGAACCGAGCAAGGCGATCAGGCCGTCCGCGAGCGTGCCCCGCCAGCTCAGGCCGTCGTGGCCACCCACGAACTGCTGATAGTGGACCTCGTACCCTTTTGCCCGCAGCACGTCTCGCAGGTGACGACTTGCTTCGAGAATGTCACCGCCCTCACCGGCCGAGTCCATCTCGAACGTGCCCGCGTCCAGGTAGAACTTGACCGGCAGCGTCGGACTGGCGAGGAACTGCCTGACCATCCAGTTCGTCTCCGTCGTCGAATCAGCGTTCTGATAGTGCTCCGGGGCCCACCAAAAAGCGCCAGATTGACTGAGGACATTGCCGAAGACGCCCGGGTGGCGAAAGCCCATGTAGGCCGCCGCCAGGCCACCCGCGCTATAGCCTCCCACCACGGTACGGCTCGGGTCCGTCGTCACGTTGTAATGGGATCGCACCCAGGGAACGAGCTCCTTCGCCATGAAGTCGGCAAACTCCGGGTTGGGAACCAGATCGGTCAGTCGGCGGTCTGCGACGTTGCCAACCAGGTCCTGCAACCGTTGACGGAATCGTGGCCGACGCAATCAAGTTGTCCATCGTTGTTGGCATGCCTTGCTCGGCCGACAGATACGCCGGGCCGTCAAACAACAGGAGCAACGCATAGGGCGATCCGTCACGGCGGTACCCGGGCGGCGTGTACACGTCGATCGGGCGATCCAACTTTTGAATCTGGGAATTGACCACGTGGTGCTCGACTCGGCCTTCGGGCGTGCCGGCCAGTTTGACCCGCCACGGTTGGGGCCGAGCGCCAGGCAGCTCCGCCGAACTCAGACATTCATGCTTGGTCGACTGCGGCGCACATCCCCAGTCGTTCGGGTTCAGTGGATCGGCCTGCGCTGTCGCGCGCCGTATCGCTGAGCCCTTCGAATCAGACGTCAGCGGATCGTTCGGCGACAGACGGTATTCGAAACGCGCGCCGGCCGGCAGTCGCTTCGTCAGATACCACACGTCAGTGTCTGCCAGCCGCTGCATCGAATTGTCTGCAGGCGTGCGTGAGCCCCAATTCGGCCCGAGCACGACGACGTTGCGCGTCAAGGACGTGCCCCGCCAGAGGAACGTCACGAGTTGATATTTGCCATCGGTGCCCTGCGGCTCGACCAGCGGAGCACCTTTGCGCGCGACATCCGCCCAGAATCGCTCGGTGCTGCTGGTGCCGGCGGCGATCTCTTTTCGAAGGGCTTCTATCGTGGGACTTGAGTACTGATCGGTTCGGGCCGAGGGCGCAAGCCGTACTGCGAGCGGCTCGATCGCATCGAGGCGGATCTCGAACTTCGCCGGTGTCGTGGCGGCGTTCGAGAGTTCAATCCGGTAGCCGCCGCCAGGCTCGGCGACAAATCCGACCTGCCGAGTGTCGTCGACTGCGGGAGCACGGAATCGTCGCAGCAAGCCGCCATCGGGCTTGACCACTGCGAGATCGATTCTTCCCTTGCGGGTAATCGTCGCCGTGACGTAGTCACCGGCGCTGAGCTGAACTGCCACCCGATGCGTTGCCCCCGGCGGGATCTCGCCCGCGACCGCCCTTCCAGGTTGAAGCACGTCCTGTGCAGGGGCGATTGAGTAGATCAGCATCGAAGCGGCGACGGTCAAGGCCAAGCCGCGCATAGACGTAATTTAGCTGCGTTCACGAGCTCGAGGACCGGATGCTCCTACCGCGGACGCGAAAACCCGCACTCTTTCCACAGTTTCTCCCACACCCAGATCTCATAGGCAGCCTTCGCCGGCAGTGGAAATCCGAGTTGATGTGCGAGCATGCACACCTGGCCGCGATGATGCGCGTCGTGCGTAATCATGTAGGCCAGCATCGCTGCGCCGGCCGGCCACGGCTTCGCCCACCCGTCGCGCCGAAACGTCTCGGCGCCGGGCCGAGACAGAGCCCCCGCAAGCATCTCGGCGCAGCGTGCGCCGCTTTTGAGTAAAGCAGTCCGGGCCTGCTTCTGCGTGCATCTCGCGCGATCGAGCGGGGCCGGGAGCTTCAGATGCGGGGCGGAGAGCCTGAGCCATTTTCGGCGGATGTTGTGGACGTGCGAGAAGATGGCGGCGATCGTCCGTCCCTTGCTCCCGGGCAGTTTCGCGCGCCATGCACGGGAATCGAGATGCTCGAGAACGATCTGATTCATCCGTTCGTTTACTGCGTAACTCTCCACCATTACTTGGCTAAAGTCGAGCACTTGGCTAAAGTCGACCACTTGGCCAAAGTCGACGCCAGCATCAGCCTGTGAGCGGGTCATTGTTCACCTCGCCGGTGAAACCTCACAACTGGGTTGATCATATGCGCGACCGACCGTCATCACGATGAAGCCTCCCGGCGCTGCCGGAGGACTTCGTACGCGGCAATGCCGACGGTGGTCGACAAGTTCAACGACCGCACGTGGGGCGAGACCATCGGCATCGCGACGAAGCGATCGCGATAGCGATCGTGGAGGTCGGCGGGCAAGCCGCCGGTTTCCCGTCCGAACACGAGCACGACGTCCTGCGGCCCACCGAGGTTAACGTCCCAGAACATCCGCGTGGCGCGAGTAGAGAAGAAATACGGCTGACCGAGTGTCGGGAGCACGCGCTTCGAACGACGCCCAATCGGGCCACACTCGCAGGTCGACGTGCTCCCAATAGTCGAGGCCCGCGCGCTTCACCTGTCGGTCGTCGAGTGAGAAACCCAACGGCTCGATGACATGGAGCGTCGCGCCCACCGCCAGACAGGTGCGGCCGGCGTTACCGGTGTTCCAATGGATCTCGGGATGGACCAGGACGACGTGCATTCGAGATTGTAGTGCCACGGAACACACGGACAACACGGATCGGGTGTATGAGATAGCTTCTAGTCGTGGCGCACTCTGAGATTCACAGTAAACTGCCGCCGTGGTCGGGGGCGGAGCCGGCGTGAGGCCGTGGCGGCGCATGATTTCCGCCATCTTCGCGCGGTCCGGCGGCCCACTGGCCGCTGCATCGATCACCTCGGCCGCCTCACGAAAGAACTGCGGACCGATCGCGGCCGGTGTGATGAGGCAGAGCGCCTTCGCGTCCTGGCTGCCGTTGTTGTCAAACCTGTGAATGGCGCCGCGCGGAATGCACAGCGCCTGTCCCGGCCCGACGTCGATCGGTGTCCCGTCGACGGTCCAGGTCAGTACGCCGGCGATGCCGTAGACCGTCTCTTCATAATGGTTGTGGCTGTGCGCGGGAGCGGCCAGGTGCTGCGCGGCCGGGACCACGAGCTCAAAGCCCGCGACGCTGCCAGTCGAGTGCTCTCCCGTGACCAGGAAGCGCACGGCGAGCGGGCCGAGACGGATGGTCTCTTCGGATGGATTGACGTGGAGGCCGGTTGTCTGCGGTCGCATGAATGCCTCTCGTGTAGTAAACTGAGTTGACTGTTCGTAATAGTAAACTCACTTTACCTAAATGTCAAACCCCCTGTCGCCCGTCAGCTCATCGGTCAAAGCGAAGGATATGCTCATCGGGGCGCTGCTGCGCGTGCCGGCTCAGGCGATTCAGCGTCGGATCGTCACGGAGCTCAACGCGGCCGGCTTCGTGGAGTTGCGCGTGCCGCACATGGCGGTGCTGCAGTTTCCGGGTCCGGATGGCGTTCGCCCGGGCCTCCTCGCCGAGCGCGCCGGGATGAGTAAACAGGCCATGAACCAGCTTCTCCGGAGCCTCGAAGGTTTCGGCTATCTCGTCCGGTCCGACGCGCCCGACGAGGGCCGCGCGCGCATGGTCCGCTTTACCAGGCGCGGACGTGCCGCATACGCAAAAATCCACGACGTCCTCCGCGACATCGAACGCGAATGGAGCACTGTGCTCGGACCGAAATGTTTTGCCGAGCTAAAAGAATTGCTGCTCCGCGTCTGGGAGAGCCCGTTGGTCGTCGAGCCGGCCGGAATCGCCCGCGCCACTGCCCGAATTCCCAAACGTTTGGCATAAGTCCGCGGCCCCGCGACAGACTGATGGAGCGAGCTTCAAGGACCGGATCGGTCCTGAGCAGCGCCAACGCGAGTGGCCACGGTTGTGAGCTGGCATGCCCCTGTGGTAAGACTGCGGCCACGTGGAAACCCCCCTTTCACCGCTCGAGTTCATGCATCGCGCGCGGCGGCTCTATCACGATCGCGAGGCGGTCGTAGACGGGGTGCGACGATGGACCTACGGCGAGTTCTTCGCGCGGGTGGATCGCTGGTCCTCCGCGCTGCAGACGCTCGGGGTCAGACGCGGCGATCGCGTCGCCTACATTGCGCCCAACACCCACGCGCAACTGGAATCGTTCTACGCCGTGCCACAGATCGGCGCCGTGCTCGTGCCGCTCAACTACCGCCTGTCGGCTGACGAGTTCCGATACCTCATCGATCACAGCGGCGCAACAGTCGTGTGCGCGGCCTCCGAATACCTGGACGCAGTCGACAGTATTCGAGCCGCGCTCGGCGGCGTCCGTCATTTCGTGGCCCTCGAGCATCCTCGCGAGGGCTGGCTGGACTACGAATCCCTGGTCGCGGATGGGGCGCCCGAGGTTCGGCGGCCGTCCATCGACGAGCGGGATCCCATCACCATCAACTACACAAGCGGCACGACGTCGCGGCCGAAGGGCGTCGTCATCACGCACCGGAATGCCTGGACGAACTCGGTGGGCGTCCTCGCGCACTGGGCGTTGACGCCTGCAGATGCCTACCTGTGGACGCTCCCGATGTTCCACGCCAACGGGTGGACGTTCACATGGACGATCACCGCGGCAGGCGCGCGCCATATCTGCCTGCGCGCCGTCGATCCGGCCGTGGCCTTTCCGCTCATGGCCGTCGAGCGCGTGACACACCTGTGCGCGGCGCCGACCGTTCTCATCGCCCTGGCGAACGCGCCGGAAGAGCTCAAGAAGCAGGCGCCGCGAGGTGTGCAGGTGATGACCGCGGGGGCACCGCCGGCGGCCGTCACAATCGAGCGGCTCGAAGCCGAGCTCGGCTGGACGGTCACGCACGTCTACGGCCTGACCGAAACGGCGCCGTTCATCACCATTTGCGAGCCGCGGCCCGAGCACGCGAACCTGGCGGCTGAAGAGCGCGCCCGCATCAAGGCCCGGCAAGGCGTGGAGCTCATCACTTCCGGCGAGACCCGTGTCGTCAGCACCGACGGCCGCGAGGTGCCACGCGACGGCGAGACCGTCGGCGAGATCGTCGCGCGGGGCAACGTCGTGATGGCCGGGTATTTCAACGACCAGGCCGCCACGGATGCTGTCATACGGTCAGGCTGGTTTCACACGGGCGATGCCGCCGTGGTCCATCCGGATGGGTACATCGAGGTCCGCGATCGGATAAAGGACGTGATCATCAGCGGCGGTGAGAACATCTCGTCCGTGGAGGTCGAAGCCTTGCTTCTCAGGCACGACGCCGTGCGCGAAGCCGCCGTCGTCGGCATGCCGCACGAGAAGTGGGGCGAAGCGCCGCATGCGTTCATCGTCTTTCGCCAGGGACAGTCGGCGTCACCCGAGGCGCTCCGCGCGTTCTGCCGGGAGCGCATCGCGCACTTCAAGGTGCCCCACAGCTTCACCCCGATGGAGGAACTGCCAAAGACGGCCACCGGCAAGATTCAGAAGTTCGTCTTGCGCAAGGGGCGCCCGAACATCTCCGCGCAATAGCGGGGCTGAACACTGCGACGCCAAGCGTGGCTCGCTTCCAACTACCAGGCAAACCGGAAGATGAAGGCGGTCGATTTGTTCGGATCCGGCTGCTTCGGATCGTCGACCTTGAACTTGTCCGGCACGGTCGTCCAGCCGTCGTAAATACTGCCGCCGAGAAGAAAGCGCCCCTGGGTCTTGGGAGTCGGCGTGGGCGACGGTTCTGTGGAGAAGAGGCTGTACGCCTGCTTCGGTTCGGCAGCGCCCGGGCGATCGCTCTTGCGGCACGAACTCGACGCGACCATCACCGTCGACATCTGCCTCGATCCACTCCAGGTGCAGGAGGCGGTGGTAGGTACGGTCGGCAATCATGCCGCGAAGCTGGGCGTTGAATCGATTGATGATCGATTCTGCATCCGGCACGCTTCGCCTCACGGCCAGATGCAACTGGCGCCTGACGAGCGGCGTCGATCCGATCTGCAGCCGCGTTCTCGCTTCGTCGGCGTAGTTGCTCAGGATGTACTGGACGACGAGCTCGTCCATCAGCGTGTAGTCCACCTTGCTGTCGAGGAGGAGCTTCAGGCTGTCCTCTTCGGAACGCGACCGCACGACGGCCGCGCCCGACTGGTCGATCGCCTCCCCGTACGCGTATCCTTCGACGATCGCAACCCGCTTGCCCTTGAGGTCGGCGACCGTCGCCGCCGAGACGTCACCGCCTCGACGCGCGACGAGCATCAGACGGTTCTCGAGATAGGGCTGGGAGAACAACAGCGTCTTCTCACGCTCGGCATCCTTCCACGCCGCCGCGCTGCCGTCGAACGGTCCCGCTGAGCAGCGCGCTCGTGAACTGCGAGGCGTCGACGATCGTCGTGCTGGCCTTGACGCCGATGCGGCCCAGCCCGGCCTCGACGAGGTCGAGCGCAAAGCGAGGCTGCCCTGGTTCGTTGGTGAACGGCGACCACGCGGTCGACACTAGCCGCAGCTGAGCCGTCTGCCGAGACACTGCGAGTGACAGAGCAGCGAGAGAAACAGGCCGAAGACACGCATCGCCTGATTCTACTCCCCACGAGAGCGCGGCCGCGAGCGCTGCGATGGCGCCTACCGGGACGCTTTCGGTGCGCTGCCAGCAGCCGGAACCTTGTCCGGTATCCGTTCGAATCCGACGAGCTTCCAGCTTCCGCTGTCCTGGCGGAAGAAGGCACGGACCGGTTGCTTCCACGTCGGGAAGGTGTCGCTGTCTGCGGCGATGTCCACCGCGATGAACCCACTCGACGGCAGTCCAGCCGGCGCGGCGATCGTCGTCGTCGCGCTTTTCGTCTCCGACAGCGGCTTGGTCGCGCCGGTGGCATTGTCGAAGAGCATCCAGGATGCCCGGTAGGCCACCGGACCTTGCGCGACGCCGCCAGCGACTGCCGCGTTCTCGACCGTCAGCCCCTGCGCGTCGAGGCGCGGGTTGACGATGGGATTGACCTCGGTCAGGTAGATGCCGCTTGATCTTCTCCCGGCGCTGGATCAGCACGTCGGCGAGATGCTTCTCGGCGTCCGGATTGCTGAACTCTCCCGTGTGGACGGCCGCTCTGATCATGTCGTCAGTGAAGGCGGCAATCCGCCGCGCCGCCCAGAAGGCATCGTCGTCTCGCAGCTCCATGTAGGCGGTGGTTGGGGTCTGCGGCCGCCAGGTTCGTGGGATCGAAGACCTTGCCTTCGAACTTGCCGATCGACGGGTACTCGACGTAGTCGACCGTCTGCCACGGGCTCAGGCCAAACCCCAGTGTGAACAACCGTTTCCGCGATGGCGGCACCCTCATAGAAATACTCGTAGCTCAGGTCCCACTCGTGTTTGTCGTTGCACATGCCGAACGTCGAGCCGACGTCCTGCAGATAGTGTTTGACGATCGCCTTGCCATTTTCCGTGACGCACCGTGTCGAGCGTGTTGGCGGCTTTGAGGTCGGTGAGGTTCGTCCACGCGCCGAACACCCGCAGCGCCCGCAGCTCGCGCCGGTGCTCGTGCGGGACGAGATCGTTGGGATCGTCAGGTCGCGTGCCGGCGTACAGGAAGCCGCCGAGAATCTTGCCTGGCAACAGCCGTCCGGCGATCACCCGGTAGGTCCCGTCGGCATTGCGCGCCACGCTCTCGAGGATCGACGTTGACGTCGTCCTGCGTGAACGGCGTGCGTTTGCCGTTCGGGCGCCGGATCGACGCCCCCGGGTCGATGGACGACGTTCTTCGGATCGAAGGTCGTCAGGAACGACTCGACCTGGTTGTAGCCAAGCGCCCAGAAAATCTTGCGTCGCAATCGCCACGGCGGCGGTCGCGCCTTCCGGCGCCTCAGGGCGGATCGAACTCGAGGAACCAGGTAACGCCTTTCGCATCCATCGCCGTGAAGCCCGGATGGGCCCCCGACGTTTTCTCCCGGATCAGCACCCACTTCGATGGATCGGGCGGCTGGCCGACGTTCGCTCCGCGCACGAGCTCGTCAGTTGTGACCGGCCGTGTTCCGATCGCGGTTCGTGAACCAGCTCGAGTCCGGTACCTCGTCGATCGTGTTGATGTTCTTCGCGCGCAGGCCGCTCGGCTTGTAGCCGGAGGTGACAAACAGGTTGTGCGCCAGCTCGTAGAACTGCGATTGCTCGTAGGGCGCGGCCTTCGCAGCGTCCTGCGATTCAGGTGCACGCGCGATCGGATCGTCCGGGTAGAACCGCGGACTCTGCGTCGATACGCCGGTCGCGACGAGGCCGATGGCTGCGACCGACAGCGTCAGGAGCGCGCCGCGGCGGACACGAGTCGAGAATGTTGAAGTCGACATGGAGAATCCCTCAGAAAGAGGCGCTCGACGAGAAGATGAAGGAGAACTGGTCTCGCTGCTCCTGGCCAGCTCGACGCGCAGCGGCGTCGCGAACGGACCGTGGAAGCGCACGCCGAAGCCGAAGTCGTCCTTCAGGCCATCGAAATCGATATCCGAGGTGCGGGCCACGTCTTACCGGCATCGTAGAAGAATGCCAGGTCCAGATAACGGTTGACCATGATCCGCCATTCCGCCTGGAGCAACAGGCTGTTCTGATCGCGGAAACGCCAGCTGCTGTAGCCGCGCAGCGACGAGCCGCCACCGAGCGCCGGCAACATGAAGAACGGAATCTGCTGACCATCCTTCTCGTTCGCGGTCTGGACCCGGCCGTGGAACGAGAGCACCCACGCTTCGCGGAGAATCGGGACATGCTGCGATGCGCCTCGTACTCGGCCAGCTGGAATCCGAAATTGTCGTCGCGATCCTTGAAATCGTGGATCGTGGCGGCGTAGAAGCCGCCGCGGCGAGTGTATCCGGGAGATGTGCGCCAGTCGAGTCCCACGGTGCCTTGCGAGTGCAGGTAGGTCACATCCGCACCCAGTCCGGGCAGTGTCTGGGGCGTGTAGACCTCTTCGACCGACGGGAACGAACCCTCGCCAGGCTCGCTGCGACCACTGGGTGAACTCGACGCCGCCGCGCAGCATCAGCAGTTGCGTCGCCTCGGGAAGACGCGTCAGCAATGGCCGACCCATAGGGCTGCTGAAAGAGGTAGTTCGTGCGATCGTCCTTCGGCGTATTCGGGCCAACGCCGTAGAAGCCGACCTGTGTCGCCTCGCGCCAGCCGCCGATCAGCGAGAGATGCCCGCGGCGATTGAACATGCGAGGCGCAACGAACTCGACCTCGGCGCGCTTGTAGTTCGGTAATCGTGTAGCTGCCGCGCACGTCGAGGTAGTTATAGGCGCTCACGTAATTCGTGTGGCCGACGCCCATCGTAAAGCCGCCGCCTGCATACGCGCTCTCGAAGAACGGGTGCCAGCGCAGCTGGCCGCCCTCGAGGAGGGTGTCGATCCGCTGAAAGATCCGCTCGCCCTTGTCGGGGGCGTGCGGGTGCAGATTCGGCACTTTCGCGGCCTGCTCCTGCTCGATCGCTGCCTGCCGCGTCGCCGGCTGAGAGGCCTGCACAGGACTGGTTTCGTCTGGCGGCGGGGCCTGGGCGGCCGCCGCGGTCGTCGATGCTGCCGCCAGGGCGGCAATCGTCAACAGTCTCAACAGCTCACGAGTGCGCACATCTAACCAACCTTCCGAACCTGTGTTCCCGCCCCGACCGGGAGGGATATTCGACGAAAACGGCGTAAAAGAGATATGACAGTCTATCCCGGCAGCGTGATTTTGCAATCGTGCGGACGCCTCGACGACTTGCCTGACGATCTGCGGTCCACTCTCCGGGGCGAGGCGTGCGAGCCGCGACTCGTCAAGCGACGCCTACGCCGCCAGCGCGGCCAGCGTGTCCGGCCAGCACCGCGACGCCCCGAGCAATCGCTTCCGGCGACGCGTACTCGTCCGGCCTGTGGCTCACCCCGCCGCGGCAAGGGATGAAAATCATGCCTGTCGGCACCACGCGGGACATGAACAGCGAATCGTGGTAGGCCCGGCTGATGAGCGAAGTGGCGCCCAGCCCTCGTGCGGCGGCCGCTGCGGTGATCGCCTCGATGATGGCTGGCGCGCACTGACAGGGCGCATCGGCATTGATCGTTTCGATGACGATCGACACGCGACGTCGCGCCGCGATGTCGTCGCACGCCTGTCGAATCGCGGCCAGAGCGGCGTCGCGCCGGCGTCCGTCGATATCGCGCACGTCCACGCCAAGCGTCGTCCGGCTCGGGACGCTATTGATGGCTCCGGGAAACACGTCGCAGACGCCGACCGTGCCGACCGTGTCGACCGAGCCGGTCCCGCGTGCCGCCGCCTCCACGGCGAGCGCGACCTCGGCGCCGGCGAGGAACGCGTCGCGACGCTCGGGCATCAGCACAGCGCCGGCGTGACCGCCCACCCCTTCAATGTGCACGCGCAGGCTGGCTGGCGCAGCGATGGCGGCCACGACGCCGATGTCGAGGCCGCGCGTCTCCAGGATCGGGCCCTGTTCGATGTGCAGCTCGACGAATGCGGCATACCCGTCGCGGCGCGAGCGCGACGGACGAAAGCGCGCCCGTGAATCCCGCGCCCGCGCGAACGTCGGCGAGCGTGCGGCCATCACCGCCCTCGAGGCCGTCAGCCGCATCCGGATCGAGCGTGGAGGACATCAACCGGCTGCCCAGGCAACCGACGCCGAAACGCGTCGGTTCCTCCGACGTAAAGATGACCACCTCGATCGATTTGCGGGGACGAAAGCCTGACCGCCGGAGCGCACGGACGGCCTCAATGGCCCCCAGCACGCCAACGGTGCCATCGAATCTCCCCGCATTTGGAATCGCGTCGATGTGCGATCCCGACGCGACCGGGGGCACCGTGATGTCGGTTCCAGCCCAGCGAGCGAAGGTGTTGCCGACCGGGTCTTCGCGGATTTCGAGGAACGCCTCACGACACAACGCCTTGACGTACTCGCGGGCGCGGCGATCGGCGTCACTGAACACGATCCGCGTGACGGCCGGCGGAGGGACGTCCGAGAACTGCGCGAGCTCGTCGAGCTCGCGCCAGAGTCGATCACCATCGATCGTGATCGCCGCGGTTTTCCGCACGTCGGAACTCACGCCACATTATAGAATCTCCGCGGACGACTTTCCCGCGAGGCCCGGTGCACGGCGCGTGAGCGGCTACGTGCCGCAGAACGTCTGGTAGGGCAGCCCGGCCGAACCGGCCGTGCTGGGCGTGCTGAACATGGGCAAGTCGCGGTCGTGGTCGTAGGGTGTCGCGAGCACGTCGAGCAGTCGCTCCATCACGGAATAGTCGTCCGCGCTGGTCGCCGCCTCGAGCGCCTCCTCCACCTTGTGATTGCGCGGGATGAACGCCGGGTTGTGCCGCCGCATCAGGTGCTCGGCCTCGGCCGGCGACTGCGGCTGACGGCCGCGGCGCGCCACCAACCGCCGATGCCACGCCTCGACTTCGGGATCGTCGTTCGTGGAGTCGCCTGGCAGGCGCCCGATCGTCAGCGCCCGGAAGGTGTTCGTGAAATCGGCTGACCGCCGGTGCATCCAGGCGAGGAGGTCGTCGACGAGCGCCTTGTCTTCATCTTCCTGCGTGAAAAGTCCCAGCTTCGCTCGCATGCCGTCGAGCCAGTGCCGCTCGAACAGGTCCGGGAAGCGGTTGAGCACCGCCGTGGCACGCTCCGCTGCGCGATCGGCGTCGGGATCGAAGAGTGGCAACATCGCTTCGGCAAGTCGCGCGAGGTTCCAGTGCGCAACTGCGGGCTGGTGGCCGTACGCGTATCGCCCGCCGTGGTCGATGGAACTGAACACGGTGGCGGGATCGTACCTGTCCATGAACGCGCACGGGCCGTAGTCGATCGTTTCGCCGGAGAGCGCCATGTTGTCGGTGTTCATCACGCCATGGACGAAGCCGACCAGCTGCCAGCGGGCGATCAGGCGCGCCTGCCGTTCGAGGATCGCGTCGAACAGACCGATGTAAAGCATGTGCGGCTCCGGCGAATCGGCGAGCTCCGGATAGTGTCGCGCCCGCGTGTAGTCGGCAAGCGCGCGGACGGCTTCCTGATCGTCGTGTGCCGCGGCCCATTGCATGGTGCCGACGCGGATATGGCTCGCGGCCACGCGCGTCAGCACCGCGCCGTCGAGCACCGTCTCGCGAAAGACCGGCTCGCCCGTCTTCACCACCGCCAGGCTCCGGGTCGTCGGAATGCCGAGCGCGTGCATCGCCTCGCTGATGATGTATTCCCGGAGCATCGGCCCGAGCGCGGCGCGCCCGTCGCCGCGGCGGGAGAACCGCGTCTGCCCGGCTCCTTTGAGTTGGATGTCCAGGCGATCGCCGGATGGCGTGATCTGTTCGCCAAGCAGGATCGCTCGGCCATCGCCGAGGGCCGTGAAGTGGCCGAACTGGTGGCCGGCGTACGCCTGCGCAATGGGTCGTCCGCCTTCGGGCAGGGCATTGCCGGCGAATATCGCAGCGCCGTCGGAACCGGCGAGCGCCTCCGGCTCGAGTCCGAGCATGGTCGCGAGCGGCTGGTTGAACGCAACCAGCCGAGGCTCGCGAACCGGCGTCGACGCCGCATCCGAGT
Organism: uncultured Acidobacteriota bacterium; assembly: GCA_963797625.1. Classification (GTDB taxonomy): domain Bacteria; phylum Acidobacteriota; class Vicinamibacteria; order Vicinamibacterales; family 2-12-FULL-66-21; genus DATBJJ01. The sequence continues at coordinate 11,598 of CAWCQI010000037.1, read as the reverse complement.
AAAAGAGCTGCGGCAGCTCCGCGTAGGTGTGCTCGAGGCGCCAGCCTGCCATCTGATGATCATAGCGTGCGGCATCCGTCCTGCCGACGCATCGGTTTGGCAACGCGAACGCGGCCGCATCACGAGCACCATCGTGACAACCGCAGCAGCCCTGGGCGCAGATCTTCCGACTCTGCCGCGGGAAGGAGGGCAGATCTGCGCTAATGTTACGGCGAACAGGAGAAACCGCGTGGACTGGCTGAGAACTCTTCTCGAAACGTCGCCGATGACCACGCTGTTCCTGGTCATTGCGGCCGGCTATCTCGTCGGCGAAGTGAACTTCAAGGGGTTCGCGCTCGGCTCGGGCGCGGTGCTGTTTGTCGGCCTCGCATGCGGCGCCTTTGCGCCGAAGGCGGCACCGCCCGGAATGCTGGGCACCCTTGGCCTGCTGCTCTTCCTCTACTGCGTGGGCATTCTGTACGGCGGCGAATGGTACCGCGGGCTCACGAGCCCCTCGGGACTAAGGGCCAACGCCGCCGCACTTTGCGGTCTAGCCGCCGCGGGGGCGGTTGCACTGGCGATCCAACGCACGGGCGCCGCGGACCTGCCGGAATCGCTCGGCATGTTCGCGGGCGCCACGACGAGTACTCCGGCGCTGCAGGCCGTTCTCGACGCGCTGGGAAACCAGGACGCCGCGGTCGGCTACAGCCTCGCGTACCCGCTCGGCGTCGCCGGACCGATCCTCTGCATGTACGTCTATCTCGCGATCTTCAAACCGAAGATTGCGGCTCCAGCGGATCGCTTGATGAAGCCGGTCGAGGTTCGTGTGCTCAACGCGACGCTCATCGGACAGCGCTTCGTCGATCTTCAGCGGAGCCTGCCGAAAAGCGTCCAGGCGGTGGCGATCCGCAGCGGCGGGCAGAACCGCGTCCCAGATCCGACAACCATCCTGCAGACCGACGATGTGCTCCTGCTCGTCGGGACCGATCCGGCAGCGATTGGGCAGGCGCTCGCGTTGGTTGGCGAAGCGGCCGCGTCGATGGCGGTGGATCGAACCGCGCTCGACTACATCCGCGTCTTCGCGTCCAAGGGCGGCATCGTGGGAATGCCCCTCGGCAGCCTGAAACTTCCCGGCGGCTTCGCCTACAGTTACATCCACGTGCGACGGGGTGACGTCGATCTGCTGCCAGACGACGAACTCGTGCTGGAATTCGGCGACCGCGTCGGCGTACTGTGCCATCGCGCGGATTTCGATGCCGTGCGCCGCTTCTTCGGCGACTCCATCAAGGGCGTCGCCGACTTCAGCTACATTTCTCTCGGTGTCGGCGCGGCAATGGGCCTCCTCGTTGGATTGATCCCGCTTCCCATTCCCGGAGTCGGCCGGATCACGCTGGGACTCGCGGGGGTCCTGCTGGTTGCGCTCGGCCTGGGCCACATCCGTCGCACCGGCATCGTGTGGACACTGCCGCTCTCGGCGAACATGGTGCTGCGAAACTTCGGGCTCACGGTGTTTCTGGCGCAGGTCGGCATCGCGTCGGGCCCCCAGTTCGCCGCGACGGTGGCGGAGAGCGGGTTCACATTGATCCTGCTCGGCGCCATTATCATGCTCGCGATGATCGTGGTGACGATGCTCGCGGGACGGCTGCTGGCCATTCCTGTCGACGATCTGTTCGGCGTCGTCTCCGGCGTGACCGGGAATCCCGCCATCCTGGTGTACGCGAGCCGCGCCGTCCCCACCGACCGGCCGGACATCGGCTACGCGATGGTGTTTCCGACGGTGACCGTCCTGAAGATCTTGTTCGTTCAGATCGCGGCAGCGGTCCTCGGCAGTTGAACAATCCTATCTGTTCCGCAGCGCCACCGCTGGATCGATCTGCGTCGCTCGCCACGCGGGACCGGCGATCGACAGCGCTGCGATCAACGCCACCAGCATCGTCACCACGACGAACGTGACGAAGTCCAGCGGCTGCACGCCGAACAGCACCGAGCCAATCAATCGGCCGAACACCGCAGCCAGGATCAAGCCGATGACCGCGCCGGCCGTGACGATGCGGAGCGCGCTCGACACCACGAGACGCAGCACGTCGCCGGTCGTCGCGCCGAGCGCGCGGCGCACCCCGAAATCACGAACCCGCTGCTGGACCGAATACGCAAGGATGCCGAACACACCGACCATCGCCAGCGCGACCGCGAGCGTCGCGAACGCCGTCACCATCACCGCCCTGAACCGGTGCCGTCCGGTGGCCGCCCACCCGACGTCCTCGAGCGTGACGACATCGCGGACGCTGACCAGCTGCTCCTTGTCGATCCGTGAAATCGCGGCCCGCACCGCCGGCGTCAGGGCCTCGGCGCTGCCGATCTTCGACCGCACCATGAGAATGGTGTCGTCGATGAGATCGTGGGCCATCGGCACGTAGATCTGCACGAAGTCTTTCGGCTCGTCCGGCCGGCCCTTGACCTGCTTTGCCACGCCGACAATCTCGCCGACGTTCGGCTTGTCCTGCGGCGAGTCGGCAACTTTGAACGAGACCCGCATGCCGATCGGCGAGCGGCCGCCGAGCGTGCGGACAAACGCTTCATTGACGATGCAGACGCGCGGGCTGTCGCGCGTATCGCGGCTGTCGAACGCGCGACCCGCGACAATCGGCAGGTCGAGCGTCGAGAAATACGTCGGGCTCACGACCTGATAGTTGGTGGTCGGCCGCTGCGACTCCGGTACCGGCGGATCGCCGACGATCTCGTAAGTCAGCGCGAAATCGCCATAGAGCGATTCACCGAGCGGCAGCGCGCTCGACCACGCCGCGTCCTGCACCCCGGGAACCGTCCGCACTTCTGCTTCGACCTGATCGAAGAACTGCTGCAGCTTCTCGGGCGTCGGATAGCTCGAACCGAGCGGATCGACGAGCATCGTGAGCACGCTCTCGGCGCGATACCCGCGATCGAACGATTCGACGGCCATCAGGGTCCGCAGCAGCAGTCCGGCACCGAACAGGAGCAACACTGCCGTGGCGACCTCGCCGATGACCAGCAGGTTGCGCAGGCGCCCGCCGCCGCCCGTCGTCGTCCGCGTGTCCGCGCCCATCGCCGCCACGGTGGAGATAGTCGTCGCCTGCCAGGCCGGGGCAAGGCCGAACAGCATGCCGATCGTGAGCGCCGCCGCGGCGCAGAACGCGACGACCCGCAAGTCGAAGGCCAGGGTCACGGCGGCGGGCAGAAGTCCCTGCGGAATCAGCGCCGGAGCGGCGCGAAGAATCGGCGCGCCAATCGCGATGCCGAGCCCGCCGCCGATCACGGACAGGACCAGACTTTCCGTCAGCAGCTGGCGGATGATTCGCCGCCGCCCGGCGCCGAGCGCGGCGCGCACCGCGAGCTCGCGCGCCCTCGCGCTGGCGCGCGCCATCAGCAGGTTCGCAACGTTGGCGCAGCAGATCAGCAGCACGAATCCGACGACGCCGAGAAACAGCATCGACGTCACCTTTAGGTCGCTGCCGATCATGGAATCGTGCAGCGGCTCGAGCCGCACACCGCGGCCTTGGTTGGTCTGCGGAAAATCACGGGCAAGCCCGGCGGCGACCGCCGACAGATCGGACTGCGCGGCGCCAATGCCGGCGTCGGGCTTCATCCGGCCGACCACCTGTAGAGCGTACTGCCCCCGGACCCGCGGCGGCAGGTTGAGGATCGGCCGCATCGCCCACACGCTCGTGCGGCCGAGGATTTCAAAGGTCTTCGGCACGATGCCGACGACGGTCCACAGAATCCCGTCCATCCTGATTTCCTGGCCGACGATGGCGGGATCGCGATTGAAGCGTGACTCCCACAACGACTCGCTCATCACGATGACGTGGCGGCGCTTCTCGTCGTCCTCGCGTGACTGAACGTGCGGCCGGCGATCGGCTTGACGCCGAGCACGTCGAAGATGCCTGCCGTCACCCATTGGCGCGACACCGTTTCGGCGTTGCCGTCGCGGCCGGCCATCACCATGCCGCCGACGTTCGGGGTAAAGCCGGCGATCTGCTCGAACGTCCGGCTGCGCGTGTTCCAGTCGAGCATGTTCGGCGGGGATGCGAAGCTTCTCGGGTTCGCGCCGGTGGTCTCCCAGATCGTGACCAGCCGATCCGGGTTGGCGTAGGGCAGCGGCCGCAGGAGCGTCGCGTCGACCAGCGCGAAGATCGCGCTGTTGGCGCCGATGCCGAGCGCGAGCGTCGTCACCGCGATCGCCGTGAACACCGGCGCCGCACGCAGCTGGCGGAACGCAAACTTCACATCGTCACGCAGCTCTTCGAACCACTGGCTGACTCGCATGCCACGATCTCGCTTTCTTCCGAGGTTGACGCAGGTTTCTTTGACGGTGGCGACGTCGCCCATCCGCTTGAGGGCGAGCTCACGCGCCGATTTGGGATCCATTCCGCCGCGGATCAATTCGCGCGTCCGCAGCTCGATGTGCAGCGCAATCTCGTCGGTCACTTCCTGATCGACCGGCACGCGCCAGAGCCAGGAGCGCAGCGACTTCTTCATAATGCGCGAAGCAGACGCTTCATGACGCGAACAGCACCTTCGACACCCCGGCGGCGAACTTCTTCCACGTCGCCATGGCGGCGGCCAGCTGTTCACGTCCGGCATCGGTGATGCGGTACAGCTTCGCGCGCCGCCCGAGCTCCGACGTGCCCCACTCGGCCTCGACCCACCCTTTCAGCTCCAGGCGATAGAGGGCCGGATAGAGCGACCCGTCTTCGATCAGGACGGCGTCTCCGGTGGACTCTTCGATGAAGCGGGCGATGGCATAGCCGTGGTTGGGACCACGCACTAACGTCTTGAGAATCAAGGCATCTAGCGTCCCGTGCAGGAGCGCGTTCTGGGCTTTGGATGAGCTCATCGGCATGGATTGATTACCCAGATTACCTTAGTAACAGCTTCTTGGACGGGGATCGCTGCCCAAAAGTTTGCTGGTCCATCGCCGGTCTCAGATTCGCGGGCCGTCAGGCGGCGAGGCTATCGCGGCGGCGGCTTCGGCCCGCCGCTTGATTGCGCGCAGCCACGTCATTCGCAGCAGGGCACTGCCCGGGAAAATTGCCCGCCAGTACGGCGTGAAGCGCCGCAGCGACGGCCGGTCGGTGGCGAAGACCCTGGTCTCCGTCGTCACTCGCGACGAGGACGCGGAGAGCGGCACGACGCGAAAGTTCATCGTGGCCAGCACGAAGCCGCGGCGAGACAGCTCACGGTACGCGTCGGGCGTGGAGATCTCGCCGCGGTGAAATCCCGCCGGGGCCAGGATCACCGTCCCGACCAGCACCTCGTGCGGCGCCGCATCGGCGAGCCGAAGGAATGTCGTGCGAGCTGCGACATCGAGCAGCGGCTCGCTGCCGGGCGCATGCAGGATGCTCTCTGGAGTCTCCCTCCCCAGCCGCCTTATCCAGGTGAATGCCTGGAACAACGCGATCTCATCTGCTGTTGTCGCGCGGACAGCGGCGAACGCGACGTCCTGCGGCGCCGCCACGATGATCTCGTGCCGCTCGCGGAAGTGGAATACCGGCGCAAACGCGTCGAGGCGCGACGACGACGCCTCCGTGGTCCGACTCTCGGGCAGAGACGACGCAGCCCAGACAACGGCGACCACTCCGCACGCGAGCCCGAGCACGACCATGCGTCTCGTCCGCGTGCCGAGCGGCCACCACCACCCGGCGCACCACCTCGACACCGCAGCCAGTACCCGACAACAGGCCGGTGTAGAACATGCCTGACCAGAGCCAGTCAATCATCGGTTCCCGGCCTCCCCAACCGCGCCCAGTCAGACACTCGCCAACATGTCGCAGCTGGCCCGGATTGATGACCGACCGCACCACCGACACCAGTGCGCATGATACGACCCGTGTGTGCTGACGCAACCATTTGCCTCTGCCTGCGATACGATCGCGCCGATGGGCACGTTCGATGCGGCCGACGATCGGCTGCGCCGCTGGATCGTCCGGCATCGCCGGGTCTTTGTTCTCACCGGCGCCGGCTGTAGCACAGCGTCCGGCATCCCCGACTACCGCGACGACCAGGGCGAGTGGAAGCGGCGCCCCCCGGTCATGATTCAGGCGTTTCGTACGCAGGATGCCGTCTATCGGCGCTACTGGGCGCGGGCGTACGTGGGGTGGACGCGTCTCACGACGGCGGCGCCCAATGCCGCGCACCGCGCCTTCGCGGCGTGGGAATCCGCCGGAACGCTCCTCCAGCTCGTGACACAGAACGTCGACGGCCTGCACCAGCGTGCCGGCAGCCGCGCCGTCGTCGATCTCCACGGCCGTCTCGACGTCGTCGTCTGCCTGGGGTGCAACGCGCGCATCAGCCGCTCGATGCTGCAGACGGCAATGACCGCTGCCAACCCCGGTTGGTGGGCCGCGGCCGCGACGGCCCCGGACGGTGACGCCGACATCGACGGCGCCGTCATCGAGTCGTTCGCGGCGCCGCGCTGCGAGCAATGCGGCGGCCTGCTCAAGCCGGATGTCGTCTTCTTCGGCGAGAACGTTCCCGCCGACCGCTACACGCATGCGCGCGAGGCGCTCGCCCGCGCGGACGCGGTCCTCGTCGCGGGATCATCGCTGATGGTTTACTCGGGATTCCGCTTCGTGCGGCTCGCGCACGAGGCCGGCCTGCCGATCGCCATCGTCAATCGCGGTCGCACGCGCGGGGACGATCTGGCCGAGCTCAAGATCGAGCGCGACGTCGGCTCGACGCTGACCGAGGCCGTCGGCGCGATGGCGTGAGGCCACACGTCAGAAATAGCGAGTGAGTGAGTCGGAATGCAGCCATTTGACTCGCGTGGCGGCAGTCTCTACTGTCGCCAGAGGCGATGCTGAAACCTCAGACCCTCCCGGACCGACTCATGTAGCAGAGTGACTCGCACTTTCGGGTCCCGAGGGAGGCAACCTGATGCAGGACAAATTGGCGCTTCTGAGCCTGTCGATCGCGATTGGAGGCCTGGTCGTCGGCGCTCTCGTCATCTACCTCACCACCAAACAGGAACGCGAGGCGCGGGAGATGCAGCACAGGGAGCGCATGGCCGCGCTCGAGAAGGGCATCGATCTCCCGCTCGCCGAAATCGGCACGGCCAGGCACCAGAACAGCCCTCTCAATCGGGCGCTGCTCGTGCTGGCATCGGGGATCGCGCTGTGGGTGCCCGCTCGGGACATGGGCCCTTCAGCCTGGATGTGGGGCTTCTGGCTCGGAATGCTCGGCATCGCGATGCTCGCGCACTGGTTCCTGAGGGGACGCGACGAGTGGGATCGCGATCGCGCGCTGAACGAAGAACTGCGGAGAGCGTACATCGATCGGTTGCGAACGGCAGGCTGAGTGTTTGATGGCCAGCCGCGAGACGCGGACAGACGATGAGAATGGCAGACGCGCGGCAGATCGGGAGCTCGCGCGTCGCGCCCTGCGGGGTGACGCCGAGGCCCAGCGAGAGCTGGTGCGCCGGATGACGCCGCTCATCTGGTCGCTCTGCCGGAGGTCCGGACTGCCGCCGACCGAAGCGGAAGACGTCTCGCAGGAAGTCTTCATCAGTGCGCTCGACGCGCTTCCCCGGTTCCGTGGCGAGTGCCGGCTGTCCACGTGGTTCTCCACCCTGACACTGCGTCGCGCATCCGACTACCGCCGCGCCCCGGCCCGGCGCGATATCCCGTCCGGCGATCCTTCCGACGCGCACTTTCCTGTCCCGATCGAGTCCGCACCGTCGCCGGAAGCCAACGCGACCGCCGCGCAGCGCGCCGACCGCGTGCGGTGCGCGCTCGAACGCCTGGCCGAACCGGCTCGCTCCGTGCTCGTCGCGTATTACCTGGGGGAACTGCCGGTGGTGGAGATTGCGCGCGTGCTAGACATGCCTGAGGGCACCGTCAAGACGCATCTGCACCGTGGACGTCAGACGCTGCGCCAGCAGTTGAGGGACCTATCGTGAACTGCGAACGTTTTACCGACCGGCTCTACGACGACGATTGCCGGCAGACGCTGGACGACGAACGCCCCAGCGCCGCCCGATCTGCGCGACCATCTCGCGTCGTGCAGCGACTGCCGCGCGGCCTGGGACGCCGCGGCAGATGATCTGCAAATCGTGCGCGGGGCTCTCATCGAGGCGCCACCCTCCGCACTCGAACGCCGCCTCCGGATCGCCCTCGCCGCCCGAACCGCCGAGCCGGCGGGCGCGTTGTGGGTTCCGCGTGTCGACAGTCTCGCGCAGGCAGCGGCGATCGGCGCCCTCGCGGCCCTCGCAGCGGCACAGACGCTTCCTCCGGCGCTAGCCACGATGGGGCAAGCACTGCTGTGCCTGACCGGCGCGTCGGTGGGGTTCGCGGGCCGCGCGATCTTCGACGCGGTGGAGCGCCGATCCGGGTGGTGATCTTCAGTGCGGCCGCGCAGCCGAATCTCGAAGCAAAGCAGGGCGTATAGGCAACTTTCGCGACAAAGTATCGCGCAGCAGGCCCTCACTCACCCCGCAACGCCGCGATGGCCGGGACGTGCAGTTGACGAAATATGCGGCAGCGATCGAAGGCGTTGACCATCGGAGGAGAATACTTGATGTCTGCCGGATCTGACAGGCGGCCCGGCGAGAGCAGATTCGACATCGGACAGTGCTCCCCAGAGTGTCGGTTGTCGCGTTTCCTGGGGGAGCCTGCCTCCTTCAGGCGGCCTCCGAGAAGCCTTAGTTGCTCCGTCTTCGCGAAATCCCTCGCAATTCTGTAATGCGCATCCGAAAACGTAATTGCCATCCAAAAAACGGCGCAGGCGACACTTTCTCGCGACATTGCCGGTCCCACGCTTGCTGGGCAGTCCCGCTGTCGCAACATAAGGCGTAGATTCTGCCGACTTGGCTCGATATTTGTTGTGAGAAAAGAGGATGTGCCGCACAGCCCGATTCACGAGTGAATTATGCAAGTGAAAGATCCCACGGAATGGTTCGACGACCTCAGCGTCCACATCGACGATGAGGAGTTGATCGAAGAGGCCGCGACGCTCGAACCGATGCTGCTCCACAACGGGTCGCGAATCGGCGCGGCAGTGTGGATCGTCCTCGTGTCCGCGATTGCGGGTGCCTTCGGCGGCTTTACGTTCAGCGGCGAGGTGCAATCCTCCTGGTTCATCTTCATCCCGTATTTGATTGCCGGCGCCCTTCTCCTGCGCGTGCTCAAGCCGCTGAGCACGCGACTTCTCGGCCCGACGGTCGCGTCGCAGGCCACCTGGCCTTCTTCTGGTCATTTCTTCTGGCGATGGTGGCGGTGTTGGCGGCCCGGGTCGAGACTGTCTGGCTCAGCTATACCCTGAGCGTTGGAGGCGGTCTGTTTATTGGACTGATGTATGCCTCGGTCAATCCGGGCTTCATCACAAACGAGGACGCCTGGATGATGGCGGCCTTGCCGCTCGGTGCACTCTCGACGTGGTCCGCGACCGCCCTCCAACGAGCCTTCGATGCCAGCGCCAGTCCTCCCTGGTCAGAGGCATTCGTTGGCACGATGGCGGCATCTGTGTTCATGGTGCCCATGGCCGTAGTGATGGCCATGCTATCGAGCAGGTCGAACGGGCTCGCGAAAATGGCGACGCTCTATCTTCACAACGAGAATTTCACCGCCAAGGCCATCGAATATCTCAACGAGGCGATCGCCCTTTCACCGCGGTCGGCTGACCTCCATAACCTGCGCGGCATCGCCTATTCGAAATTTGGGGACGGGGATCGTGCCGACGCGGACTTTCGGAAAGTGAGCCAACTTTCTCCGCGCGCTGCCGAAGCGCACATGAACCGGGGGGTCGACTTCCTGAGGCAGGGGGACTTCGATCGCTCGATTGAAGCGCTGAAGTACGCGACGACCGTCAACCCGAAGCTCGCGACGGCGTTCAGTAATCTCGGTACGGCCTATCAGAAGAAGGGTGACTATGATGCCGCGATCGAGAGTTACACCCGCGCCATCAAGCTCAGGAAGAAGTACCCCATCGCTTTCGCCAATCGCGCCTACGCACAGTACTTGAAAGGCGCGCACGATCTGGCGATCGCTGATGCGACCCACGCCATCACGCTCGACCCTGGACTGCCGATGGCGCACACGAATCTTGGACACGCACTTGCGGCCAAGGGGGATGCCGGCAGAGCCGCGCGCAGCTATCGGCGTGCCCTGGCGCTGGATCCCGATCCCGCGGTCGCAGAAGAGACGCTCGAGGCGCTGGAGAAACTTGGCGTCCGCGCAGATGGCGAAGACGAGGACGAAGACGCCTGATGAAGCTTCTGCTCATCATCATCGAGGGGCAGCTTTATCTCGCTGGTGTCCTCGCGATTTTCGTTGCCGAACTCGCGTTTCTGTTCTGGGGCCTTTGGTCTCGTCGGCCCATCATCGGTCTCGTCGCCGTGTTTGTTACGGTGCCGTTGATCCGGAGCACTGTCAGCACAATCCGAGCGTGCTACTTCAGGATCCGCGCGCCCGAAGGCATGCTGCTCCCCCCATCCGAGGGCCGCGCTCTTTACGAGTTCGTTGAGGAGATCCGGCGCGCTGTCGGTGCGCCGCCGGTCGACAGCATCACCATCACTGGTGGTTTCCATGCGAGCGCGGCGGTTTACTTGCCGCCGTGGCGGCTCCGGCGACGCCGCACGCTTGTGCTTGGATTTCCCGTGCTCACGACGCTGTCGAAAGCCGAGCTCCGCGCCGTCATTGCGCACGAGCTCGCGCATTTCTCGCGCGCGTACGATCCGTTTGCCGCCTGGGTCTACCGGACGCGTAGCAGCTGGTTCGCGCTGCGGGCGTCGCTGGACCGACGACTGGCGACTCCCGTATACGTCTATTGGCTGATTGGCTGGTATGTGCCACGGCTGAATGCGGCCTCGGCGGAAGTCGCCCGACGCCACGAGCTTGTTGCTGACCGTGTCGCCGCAAATGTCGCCGGCAGTCGCGCGGCTGCCGATGCGCTCGTGGTCTTCGAATCGGGCGCGCGGTTCGCGGATGACACGCATTGGCCGCAAATCCAGACCAGCCATGAAACAGCCGCTGAGCCCCCCCGCCCGTACTCTCAGATGCTGACGTGGAACGCACGCATTACCTCGACAGACGCGCTGGAAGCGCTCTTTGCCTGCGAGACAGAGCCCGAGGACACGCATCCCTCGCTACGCGAGCGTTTTGCCCGCCTCGAAGAGGCGGTAAGGATGCCCCCGGCGGCCGCTTGTTCTGCAGGTGAGGAAATCCTCGGCGTGGAGCTCGAAAAACTCGCCGGCGGCTCGATCACGCATGGATCGCGCGGAACGGCGAATCCTGGACTCAGCATCGTGCGGAGTATCTCGAACAACGAGCCACGCTCGATCGGCTGTCGGCTATCGAGACTCCGACCGCCGACGAGCTGTTCACGCGCGCGGAGTTGTCGAGATCCTCGAAGGTTCGGACGAGGCGCTCCCGACCTATCAGCGTGCCGCGGAACAGGGTCACCCTGCAGCGAGTCTGGCGGCCGGTCGCATACTTCTTGATCGAATGGACTCGACGGGCATCGTCCTTGTCGAGGACTCCATGGATCGCGACGACAGTCTGGTGCCGCAGGCATGCCGGATTCTTGCGGCGTACTACAAAGAGACCAATCAGGAACTCGCGGCTCGAAAGTGCGAATGGCGCGCGACGG
>CAWCQI010000036.1:0-286585 GCA_963797625.1 uncultured Acidobacteriota bacterium | reverse complement strand
ACATCGACCTGGCGCGCAATCGTATCGGCATCAACGGTGAAGTGCTCAATCTCTTCGACTACGAGGTTGAGTACAATTTCGTCGACGACGAGGACCCCTGGCGGGACGTCTACATCAACTACAAGCAGTTCGATTTCGTGCAGGTGCAGGGCGGCAAATTCAAGTTGCCGTTCAGCATGGACGAGAATACGAGCGCGACGAACCTGGACTTCGTGTACCGCTCGCGCGCGGCCATCTTCCTCGCCCCCGGGCGGGACCGGGGCGTGATGGTCCACGGCCGCATCCTCGACCGCGGCATGCTCCGCTACGAGATCGGTGGGTTCAACCACGACGGCGTCAACGCACGGACCAAAGACCTCGAACGCGTCTTTGGCGAGCGAACGCTCGCGGGCCGCATCACCATGCAGCCGCTGCGTTCGACCGAATCCGTACTGAGCGACCTGGCGTTTGCCGTCGCATTCACGACCAGCGACGTACCTGAGGGCTTTCCAGCCCTGAGGGCCCATACGTCCATGGGTGAGCCGTTTTACCTGCCGGATGTGTCGGTCAGAGGTGAGCGGCGGCGCATCGGGTTTGACGCCCGCTGGCGGCCAGGGCCGTTTTCGATCAAATCGGAGTACATGAAGCTCACGCAGGAGCGACTGGGTCAGAGTTCGGATGAAACCGACTTGTCGAAGTTTTTCGGCGAAGGGTGGTACGTCAGCGGCACGTGGGCGATCACGGGTGAGAACAAGGCAGAGGGACTGGATTCGCCTCGCCGGTCGCTCTTTCGCGGCGGGATCGGCGCGGTGGAACTCGCGCTGCGAGCCGAAGGAATCAGCTTCGGCAGCGAAGCCACCGACGATGTGCCGTCCTCGGCCCCGCGTGCCGACGTCATTCTGGGCAACACCAATCGCCTGGTGACGTCCGGTGTGAACTGGTACCTGAATCGATGGCTGAAGATCCAGGTAAATTTCGTGCGCGAGAGACTTTCCGATCCGAGCCAGGGGCCGCTGCCGGAACAATTCAGCTTCTGGAGCCGATTCGTCCGGTTCCAATTCTCGATGTGAGGCAAGCCATGAGGACAAGCCACGTGATTGCAGTGGTGCTCGCGACTGGCTTTTCGACTGCGCGTGTCCCGGACGCTCGTGCGCAGACAAATAACAATTTATTCAATAACAAATCATAAAAAAAATACATATAACACTCAACTCACAAAATTAAACATATACACAACAATTAAGAAAACAACAACTATCACACAAACGACTTCAGTAACAGAATATACACATACACAACATCAACATCCACGTACGCGGAGGCTTAGGAAGACAGAATACGGACAAACTAAACATGAGGATCGATTTCAAACGTTACACGAAAGGCAGGAGTTACTCAGGGTGAAGTCACTCGTCATGGACAACATTGGAAGGATGGGTCCTTCATGCACGAATTCTTGACCATGGCGCTCGGCGCGCGTCTCGGCGTATCCGACACCACGCATCTCGTGCTGCCGGCTGTACATCAACAACGAGTTGCAGGGGCTCTATTCGATCGTCGAATCCATCGACAACAAGTTCCTGTCACGAACGCTCGGCGAGAGTGACGGCTACCTGTTCTCCTATCAGCAGAAACCACAGTACAGGGCAGAGTACCTGGGTCGCGACCTGGCGCCCTACAAGGAGATGTTCGAACCGCAAAACCACGAGAAGGAAGCCGATACGATTCTGTGCGCGCCGATTCACGATCTGTTCCGCGAGATCAATCAACCGTACACGGCGTCTGGCGGCAACGCGTCAACGAGTACCTCGATCTCGAGCAGTTCATGACACAAGCAGCCTTCGAGGCGTTCGTTGCCGAATTGGATGGCATCAACGGCGTCTACGGCATGAACAATTTCTATCTCTATCGCTCTCGCGGCAGCAAGCGTCACCGGCTGTTCATGTGGGACAAGGACAGCGCCTTTGAGGGGGTCGAATGGGACATTTTCTCCAACCTCGACAAATACGTGCTGTTCCAGCGGCTGATGTCGTTTCCTGACTTGCGTGAGACGTACCTGCGGACACTGGAAGATGCCGCCGGTCGGCTGCCGAGAGATCGGAAGACAACGACCGTTCCGCAGGCGAGTCGTGGCTGGAACGCGAGATCACTCGGATAGCGGCTCTTATCACCAATGACGTGCGTCAGGATCCCCGGAAGCGGTTCTCGACGGAGCAGTTTCTCGAGGCGGTCGAGTCCATGAAGGACTTTGCCCGTCGGCGATCCGCGTTCGTGCTGGAGGAAGTCGCCAGAGCCCGTCGCGGCCGGTAGACGAAGCAGGGGCAGACCTTCCCGGGGCGCGCAGCGCCTGTAAGATGCTCGCCGCACCCCGCACATGACGCGCGTGCTGCCGCTCGTTGCCACCATGGCCACCATGCCGCCATGGCCGCCGTGATCGCTGTGTCCCGATGCGGGGGATCGACTCCATCATCGCCATCGCCGGGTCCTGGCCCCTCCGGTCCGCCAGCCGTCCTGGCGGGAGCCGGCGACATCGGCCTCTGTGGCAGCCCCGACGCTGCGGTAACGGCGCAACTTCTCGATCGCATCCCCGGCATCGTGTTTACTGCCGGTGACAACGCCTACCCAAACGGGACGGCGGCAAGCTTCCGCGACTGCTACGACCCGCATTGGGGCCGTCATCGGGAACGCACGCGGCCGGCCCCCGGCAACCACGACTACGAGTCACCCGGGGCTGCACCGTACTTCGCCTACTTCGGGGACAACGCCGGCCCGGCCGGGCTCGGCTATTACAGCTACGTGGCCGGGCCCTGGCTCGTCATCTCCCTCAACTCTGAGGTGCTCGCTGGCCCGGGGTCGCCTCAGCAGCAGTGGCTGCGCACCCAGCTCACGACCAGCCGCGCTCGATGCACGATGGCCTATTGGCACAAGCCACTTTTCACGTCCGGCCCGAATGGGCCTAACCCTCACATGCGAGAGATCTGGAGGACGTTGTACGGCTTCGACGTCGATCTCGTGATCACAGCACACGACCACGTGTACGAGCGCTTTGCGCCGCAGGATCCTGACGGGCGTGCCGATCCCGCGCGCGGCATTCGACAGATCACTGTTGGAACGGGTGGGGGTCCGCTCCATTCACCGATCACGACCGCGCCCAATCGTGAAGTGATTGGCATCGGGTACGGAGTGCTCAAGCTGACGCTCGCGGATGGCGGCTATCAGTGGGAGTTCGTCCCGGTGCCGGAAAACCCGTTTACAGACTCGGGCATTGGGCTGTGTCACTGAATGGTTCTGGTTCATGGCAGTCGATCGCCCGCTTCTCGACTTCACTCCGCCTTTGGCCCCTGTATCGACCGGTCGATTTGCCTGATCGCCCCGAGGTGGTAGGCCAGGTGCGGAATGCTGGCGATGAATCCGTTCAGCTCGGCATCGGACATCTCTCGTGGTTTGAGAAGACCGGAATGCCATTGCCGCGCAACCCCGTGTAGACGCTCGCGCAACGCAGTCCATTCCTGATCGTTCACCGTCGTGCGACGCCAGCTCCCCGCCCAGTCGGCGCCCGTCCACGGATCAGCCTCGCCCTTGCTCCAGCGCAGCATCAGCTCGAGGCCAAAACAGAGATGATCGACGTGGGCCGCGATCGTGGCGGCGCCGGGCGCCGGCGGCTTCGATGCGGCGGACGCCGACAGGCGGTCGAGCGATCGCAGGAGTCCCGGATCACCGCCGTTCAGCATGTACGCCGCGTCAGGCGAGGGACCGTCAATCAGCTCGCCGAAAAGCAGCGCGAGCGAGGCGTGCATCGAATCCATCGTTGGCGTCCTCCCCGAATGAGCGTCAGCTGGCGAAGGTTCTGGCTGTGGCTCGTTCGAATCAACCTGCAAACAATCCTCGCACATCCCGAAGCGGCCCGTTTCCCATCCGGGCTGCCAACCCGCGCGTCCCGCGCGCCTCAGCCGTAGAATGAAGCCATGATGATGATGAAGCGACGGGAGTTTCTGGCGGCAAGCGTCGCGACAGTGGCGGCACTCGATGCCGCCCCGTTTGCGCAAACGGGAGGCCCGATGTACGGACTGATCGGAAAGATGATGGCCGCGCCAGGCAAGCGCGACGAGTTCATCGCCATCCTCGTCGAAGGTATCGGCAACATGCCCGGCTGTCTCAGCTACATCGTCGCGAAGGACCCACTGACGAGAATGCCATCTGGATCACCGAGGCGTGGGACAGCGAGGCGAGTCACGCCGCGTCGCTGTCGCTGCCGCAAGTGAAGGAAGCCATCGCCAAGGGGCGGCCGTTGATTGCCGGTTTTGGCGAACGTTTCATTACGACGCCGGTCGGTGGATACGGCTTGAGCGCGCCGAAAGCACGGTAGCACCCTTGAGTGTCTGCGCGGCGACGCCTATACTCCGCGGATGCGCTCACTGGCCGCGTGCGTCTTCGTCCTTCTCGTGGGCGGGCTTGGACTGTTCGGCGTGACCATGTTTCTGCGAGTCATCACGACCGACGCCGCGGCCTACACGCTGGCCGGTGCGCTGGTGGTCCTGTGTGCGCTGTTCACATTTGTCGCGCAGGGCTTCACTCCATATAGCATTCTGCGCGTCATGAACGGTGCCGACTATTTCTTCGACCATCGCGTGCCGTGGACGGGTCTCACGGTCAGCGCAGGCCTGGGACTCGGGCTGATCTGGTGGTCGATGCGCCTTGTCGAGCAGCGCGATTGCTGATGCGCAGGCTTCAAGACCGCGACGGTCACTGTTGGGTGTGGCCGCCGCGTCGGCCTAGTACTAGAAGCTCTCTCATAGCCCCGATCCGTGTTGTCCGTGTGATCCGTGGCACTATACTTCGCAGATGTTTTCCCGATCAGCCTATCCTCTTGCCTGTGCCCTGTCGGCGTGCATTCTGGCGCGACTCTCGGCGCCCGCGCCGAGCCCGACTGGTCCAGATTCCGCGGTCCGAATGGCTCGGGAATCTCGACCGCGACCAGCGTCCCGACCGAGTTCGGGCCGCAAAAGAACCTGGTCTGGCGGCTGGCCCTTCCCGGCGGGCACTCGTCGCCCATCCTCTTCAAAGATCGGATTTACCTGACCGCCTTCCGCGGCGATACGCTCGTGACGATCGCCATCGACCGGCTGAAGGGGAGCATTCTCTGGGAGCGCGCCGCGCCGCAGGTCAAGACGAAGGTCGTCGACAAGCGGAACAACCCCGCCTCGCCGAGCCCGGCGGTCGAAGAGAACGGCGTCTATGTGTTCTTCCCCGACTACGGGCTCATTGCCTACGACGGCGCCGGCAAGGAGCGGTGGTCGATGCCGCTCGGCCCCTTCAACAACATCTACGGCATGGGCGCCTCGCCGGTCATCGTCGGCGACCTCGTCGTCCTGGCGTGCGATCAGAGCCTTGGCTCGTTCGTGATGGGCGTGAACAAGCGGACCGGCCGCGTGCAGTGGAAGGTCGATCGGCCCGAAGCCAAGAGCGGCCACTCGACGCCAATCGTCTGGCGCGGGCCCGACGGCAAGGATCAGATCCTGGTGCCGGGGTCGTTTCTGCTCACCGCCTACGACGCCGCCACGGGCCGGAAACTCTGGTGGGTGGGTGGACTGTCCTTCGAGATGAAGTCGACGCCGGTCATCGGCGGCGACACGATCTACGTCAACGGCTACGGCGCGCCCGTGAACGATCCTGGCAAGAAGGTTACGGTGCCGCCCGCCGACGAAGTTTGGAAGACGGCCGACGCCGACGGCAACGGTGTGCTGTCGAAGGCCGAGTTTCCCAAGTACACGGCGGCGTTCTGGTTCGACGTCGCCGATCTCGACGTCAACGGCTCGCTGACGCCTGACGAGTGGGCGTACTACCGGGCGGCGCTCGATTCCGAGAACGGCATGCTGGCGATTCGTCTTGGCGGTTCGGGAGACATGAGCGACAAGGCGATCCGGTGGAAGTACCAGCGCAGCGTGCCGCAGCTCCCATCCCCGCTGCTCTTCGGCGGCGTCCTGTACATGGTGAACGACAACGGGATCATCACCACGCTCAATCCCGAGACGGGGGAGCTCATCAAGCAGGGCCGGCTGACCGGCGCGCCGGGGCCGCATTTCGCGTCGCCGACGGCCGCCGACGGCCACATCTTCTTCACGAGCGAACCGGGCGCCGTCGTCGTCGTCTCGCCAGGCGGCGACCTGACGCCGATTGCGGTCAACGATCTCGCTGAGGACACCTACGCGACGCCGGCGTTCGCCGACGGCCGCATCTACGTGCGCACGACGGCGGCGCTCTACGCGTTCGGCAAACCGTGAGGTCATGACCATGCGACGATTCCAGGCACTCGGCCTGCTCCTGCTCTTTTGCGCGGCGCTCGGCACAGCCAAAGAAGCGCCCTTCACTTTTCCGCGCAGCGCCCCCGAAGCGCAGGGGATCTCGTCTGCGGATCTGCTTGGATTCGTCAACGAGGCCGAGCAGAAGCTCAACGCGCTGCACAGCTTCATGCTGGTTCGGCACGGGCAGGTGGTCGCCGAGGGCTGGTGGAAGCCCTACGCAGCCGACGAGCCACACATGCTGTATTCGCTCAGCAAGAGCTTCACGTCGACAGCCGTCGGCCTGGCGGTCGCTGAGGGAAAGCTCAAGGTCGACGATCCGGTGCTGAGTTTCTTTCCTGATGAAGCGCCGGCGGAGCCCAGCGCGAATCTGAAAGCCATGCGCGTCCGCGATCTGCTGACGATGTCGACCGGGCACCATGAAGATGACGTGAAGGACTTTCCGTATCAATCGGACGACAGCGTGGTGAAGGCGTTTCTGGCGCGTCCCGTTTCGCACAAGCCGGGCACATTCTTCTTTTACAACACGCCGGCGAGCTACATGCTGTCGGCGATCGTGCAGAAGGTCACGGGGCAGCCGGTCGTCGAGTACCTGCGCCCACGGCTCTTCGATCCGCTCGGGATCGAGAATCCCACCTGGGACGCGAGCAAGCAAGGCGTCTCGCTCGGCGGGTTCGGCTTGAACGTTCGCACAGAAGACATCGCGCGATTCGGACAGCTCTACCTGCAAAAAGGGATGTGGCAGGGCAAGCAACTGCTTCCCGCCGCCTGGGTCGAGACGGCCACCTCGCGGATGATGTCGAACGGCAGCTCGCCCTCGAGCGATTGGGAGCAGGGGTACGGCTACCAGTTCTGGCGCAGCCGTCACGGCTTCTACCGTGGCGATGGCGCCCACGGGCAGTTCTGCCTGGTGCTGCCCCAGTACGACGCGGTCGTCGCGATTACGAGCGGCACTCGCGACATGGGGTCGGTCATGAACCTGGTGTGGGAGCGCCTCGTGCCGGCGTTGAAGGCCGGACCGCTGCCGGCCGATGCGGCGTCCCACCGGAAGCTCACCGACAAGCTCGCGACGCTCATGCTCCGCAGTCCGGCAGGGACCGCCACGTCAACGATGGCGCGGACCGTGGCAGGGAAGCGCTATACGTTCGATTCGAACAAGCAGTCGATCGAATCGATCGCGCTCGAGCCCTCCGCAAACGGCACGTCAGTGATCATCCGAAGCGGCGGCGTCGACCAGCGTCTCACCGCCGGCCACGACGCGTGGACGAAGGGCACGTTCAGCGTGTCCGGCGCGCCGACTCCAGTGGCGTCAAGCGGTGCGTGGACAGCTGAGGACACCTACACGCTGGACGTCGTCCGCTATCGCACGCCGTTTGCGACGAACTACCAGCTGCGTTTCGCCGGCGATCAGCTGTTCGTCAAGATCGAGCAGAACGTCGGGCCGGCCGACGCACGAGTGACGGAGTTGGTGGGGAAGCTTGCCACCGCGGCCGCAAAGCCTCAACGGTGACTGAGGCTGCTCTACAGCCATCGTCGGAACCACTCCCAGGCTTCCGTCTGCATGTCGAGGTTGAACTCGTGTGGCGCGTCGTAGAGCCGGCAGCGGGAGCGGTCGGGCGCACCCGCTTTGGCATAACAGCGCGCGATTTTGTCGAACGCCATCTTGACCCCCTCGAGCGCGAACAGGCGATCCTGTGACCCGTTGATGACAAGGACGGCGCGAGGCGCAATCAGCCCAGCGATATCGGGTAGGTCCACGTAGCGATACAGCCCGTTGATGTGGAACGACAGGCCCATGGTGTTGACCACGTGGTCCTTGATCTGCGACCCGAAGGATGTCATCCAGCCAACGTCCACAGCGGCCTTGATCCGCTCGTCGAGCGCGGCCAACAGAAAACTCCGGTACCCGCCCACTGACAGACCGACACAGCCGAGTCTGTTCCGGTCGACCTCCGGGCGCGCCGCCAGGTAGTCGAGGGTCCTGATGTCGTCCCACAACACGACGCCGGGCCAGGTAATGCCGGCAGTAAACAGACTGCGCGCGACCAGCGACTCGTCCTGTGACGCGCGCTGATTGAACGCGCGAATCTCTTGCTCGGTCATGTTCAGGGGCCGCTCCCGGTATGCGGGCGGGTCGTCGTCCAGGACCATGCGCCGCTCGCCCCAGTAAAACATGTCAATCGCCATCACGACGTAGCCCTGCCGCGCCAACTCGGAAGCGATGCTCTTGCTCCCGTAGCTGCGTTGCTTGAACGCGGTCAGATAGGGATGCTCCCTTTCGTCCTCGACGACCTTCTCCTTACCCCAGAGGTATATGCCGTCATGGCTGTGCAGCACCACGACGCCCGGCGCGGGCAATTGAGCCTTCTTTGGTACCAGCACGAACGCGGGCACGCGCAGGTCGGGGGTCGTTTGAAAGGTCAGGAGCTCCTCGACGTAGTCGCCCTTGTCTGTACGCCGGATCACTTGCGGCAGCGGCGGAACGCGCGGAGGCGCATAGTAGAGATGTTCGAAGATTCGTGCCCTCACGGTCGCCTGCCACCGCCGCAGATTCGAGAACTCGGGGTGCAGCAGCGACAGCTCAAACCTCGAGCGGTCGGCCTGTGCCTGCACGAACGGATACAGGCTGCCGAGATCTGAACCGGTGCGCGTAGCTGCCGCCGACTGCGGCCACGAGCGTGAATGCGGGCCGCCGAGAGCGGGCGTCCCGGCGAAACTTCCGCCGATCATCAAGCCTTCACAGAACTGCCGTCGAGAAATCGCCATCTGCAATCCCTCCGCGAGCGGCTCGATCGGGGACAGCGGCCGCACAGCCCAACAGTGACCGGAGACACATCTCTCGCGTCGCCCGGCGTGTCATGAGTGGTTCAATTATCACGCCCCCTGGCGACGGCCCAGAAAGAATTACGAAACATTTCGTCGCTCCCCAGAGTCTCATCCTCCATGCTCCAGGATCTGCGGTTCACCTTCCGTCTTCTCGTCAAAGAACGTTGGTTTTCGGCGGCGGCCATCGTCGCCCTGGCCCTCGGCATCGGGGTCAACGCGGTCGGGTTCACGCTCGTCCATGCCGCGTTCCTCCGCGGATTGCCCTTCGACGGCGCCGACCAGCTCTTCGTCTTGACGTGGCAGAGCCGCGCAGGGCGTCGCAACGTGTCGCACGCCGAATTCCGCGATTGGCGCGAGCAGAACCGCAGCTTCGAAGGCCTGGCGGCGTACCGCAGCGACTCGATGAACGTCAGCGACTCTCGCGCGCTGCCCGAGCAGGCGCGAGGGACTCGGATGACCGCGAACGCGTTCGAACTGCTGCGGCAGGCGCCGCTCCTCGGGCGCGGGTTCACGAACGGCGACGACCAGATTGGCGCCGAGCCGGTCGCAGTGATCAGCTACACCTTCTGGAAGAACCGGTACGGAGCCGACCCCGACGTCGTCGGCACGCCCATTCGCGTGGACGGACAACCGGCAACGATCGTCGGCGTCATGCCCGCAGGCATGCGGTTCCCGGACAACACCGAGGTCTGGCTGCCGGCGATTCCGGCAGCCGGCGAGCCTCGCGATCGGCGCTCGCTCAACGTATTCGGCCGACTCAAGTCCAACCTCGCCCGCGTCGAGGCGCAGACCGAGATGAACGGCATCGCCG
This sequence comes from uncultured Acidobacteriota bacterium, assembly GCA_963797625.1. GTDB lineage: Bacteria > Acidobacteriota > Vicinamibacteria > Vicinamibacterales > 2-12-FULL-66-21 > DATBJJ01. The sequence goes on along the minus strand of CAWCQI010000036.1, from coordinate 276,670 downwards.
AGCGTCTGACGGCTGCGTACCCGGACATCAACAAGGGCCTCATTGGCATTCGCGTCGAGACGTTCACCGAACGCTACGTCGGCGGTGCTGCGAAGACCATGTTCCTCGTGATCATGGGCGCCGTTGGCTTCGTGCTGCTCATCGCCTGCGCGAACGTCGCCAATCTGCTGTTGTCGCGGTCGGCGAATCGAGCCCGCGAGGTGGCTGTGCGCGCGGCCCTCGGCGCGACGCGCTGGCGCGTCGTTCGCCAGCTGCTGGTCGAGAGCCTGGCGCTGGCGTTCATCGGCGGAAGCCTCGGCTTGTTGCTGGCCAACTTCGGCGTTCAGGCGTTCGATGCCGCGGTCAGCGATCCCGGGAAGCCGTACTGGATCGATTTCCGCGTCGACTACGTCGTGTTCGGATACGTTGCCGGGATTTGCGGCCTGACCGCCATTCTCTTCGGCCTCGCGCCGGCGCTCCACGTGTCGAAGACGAACAACAACGAAGTCCTGAAGGAAGGCGGCCGCGGCACGACCGGTAACCGCCGCGCGCGCTGGCTCAGCGGGACGATGGTCGTTACCGAGCTGGCGTTGACGGTCGTGCTCCTCGCGGGCGCAGGATTGATGCTCCGCAGCTTCATGAACCTCGAGCGGCTCGACGCCGGATTCTCGATCGAGCATCTGCTGACGATGAGGCTGCAGTTGCCCGAGGCCAAATATGGGAATGCCGACGAGCGGCGCGCGTTCTACGAGCAGTTGGAGCCACGGCTCGCCGCGATCGCGGGCGTAGACGCGGTCGCGGTCACGACAACCGTGCCGCCACTCCGGGCCGGAGAGCGGGTGTTCGAAATCGACGGGCGTCCGCCCGCGCAACGCGAAACAACGACGAGCTCGAAGTCGCTGCGGTGACAATCAGTCCGCGATTCTTCGAGGTCGTTGGCGTGAACCTGCTGCGGGGCCGCGGCTTCGAGGACGCTGACGGCGCCGCTGGTTCCGAGACCGTCATCATCAACGAGCGGATGGCCTCGCAGTACTTTCCCGGAGAGGATCCGCTCGGCCGGCGGATCCGGTTCGTGCCCCGCCAGCCCACTCCCGACCAGCCGGCCCCGCCGTGGCGGACGATCGTCGGCGTCAGCCCGTCGATTCGGCACGGCGAGACGAGGCAGGTCGAGCTGAACGCGGTCGTCTACATCCCGCAACGGCAGGAACCGCCGGCAGGCGCGGCGCTGCTGGTCCGCAGCCGGCTGCCGTCAGGCGCCCTGGTCGACCCCCTGCGGCAGGCCGTCCAATCCGTCGACGCGGACCAGCCGGTCTTTTCGATCCAGACCCTCGATCGCATGCTCGACCAGGAGCGCTGGCCGTTCCGCGTCTTCGGCGTGATGTTCACGGTATTCGCGATCATCGCGCTGGTGTTGTCTTCGGTCGGACTGTATGCGGTGATGGCCTACTCGGTGACGCAGCGCACATCAGAGATAGGCCTGCGGATGGCGCTTGGCGCTCAGGCGCGACAGGTGGAGTGGATGATTCTCCGTCTCGGCCTGATACAGCTCGCGGTGGGGCTGTCGCTCGGTCTTGCCGGCGCGTTGCTGGTCGGCTCGGTGATGGACTCGATGCTCGTCGGCATCACGCCTGGCGATCCGATGACCTTCGCGGCGATTACGACGCTCCTGACGATTGTCTCGCTGGCGGCCTGTCTGGTGCCCGCGCGGCGAGCGACCCAGGTCGATCCGCTCACCGCCCTCCGCGCCGAGTGACGTTGGATCAGCCAGCTCGGCCACGGAACACACCGGCTGCTCCGCTGGCCACGCGCACAGCGTGGATGGTTGACGACTGAGATCACCAGACGACCCGCTCAGCAACTGCAGGGTTCGTTCTGGTGGTCTCGAGTCGTCAACCATCCGCGCTACGCGCGGTGGCCAGCGGAGCAGCCGGTGTGTTCCGTGGCTAACTTCCGACGGGCCGTGGCCTTACTTGAGGCTCTTGATATAGAGGATCACCGATTCGAGCTGCTGTTCGGTCAGCACGCCTGAGAAGCTCGGCATGCCCATGCCGGTTCGATTGAACCCGGAAACGACCTTCGCCGTCGGCTCGAGGATGGACTCGCGAAGATACGCCTCGTTCGCCGTCACTCTGACGAGACCGTCGTTGAACGTGCGGTCCGATCCGTAAAGCCCCTTGAAGTTTGGACCGAGCTTCGAGATCGCCGACGCCTCACGCGCGTGGCAGGCGATGCACCCGAAACGCTCGTACACGCAGCCGTCCCTCTTCCGCGCTGACTGGTCCAGTCGCCGCGGGTAGCGGCGACCGTCTTCGGCGCGAGATCGACTGTCAGCGGGCCGAATCCCTCTTTCTCGGGATTGAACGTCGCGAGCTCGTACGGCGTGAACGCCGCGCTCTCCTGAAACGGCGCGCCATCGGCCGTGGCCAGCGTCCAGCCGACACGCATCTGCATCACGGGCTTGATCCCCGGCAGTCCGATGAAGACGCTTCTCCCATCCTTCGAGAGGTACGCGCTCGTCGGTACGAGTCGATCGACGCCCGGCGTGTCGTCGGCTTTCAGCTGCGGCGATCCGTACTTGTAAGTGCGCACGTAGTGCCAGCTCGCCACGGTGTAGTTGCTCGGATTGGTCGCCTGCTTCGCGTCGAGCGCGCTGTCGAACCGGATCAACAGCCCCTTGTCCATCGGGACGACTGCGCTCGGGAGCGTCGATGGTGCGCCGGTGTAGCGAATACGTCCGAGGCCGGCCAGGCGCGGGGAGGTCGTCCCCCAGCCAAGTACCTGAAAGCCAGTGAGGTAGAGCTGGCCATCCGCCGGGTTGACGGATCCATTCAGCGGAGGGAACTCGAACGCCTGGGTGACGCTGACCACGGCGGCCTGCGGTTTGGCGCCGCGGTTGTTGAGCATCACGCGAAAGAGCTCGGGCTTGTTGAACCCGATATGCACGAGCCCGTCGTTGAGCGGTCCCATTTTGGCGTCGAACAGCCAGACCTGAGACATCGCCGAGGCGTTGACGGCATGCGGAATCCACGTGAGCGGATCGGCAATCGGCGCGGGGTAGACCTCTCGCGGCAGCTTGTCGCTCAGAAAGCCGTAGAACTGCCGGTCCCGCACGATGTGCAGCGGCGTGGTCGGGATGTAGTGCCCCTGCTGGTCGCTCGAGGTGACGAGGCCGGTGCGGACGTTGACGCCGATTTGCGGCTGCCGGAAACCGTAGCCGAGCACGGTGCTGCTGCGGCCGTCGGCTGAGACGCGCAGCACGCTGCCGTTGTGCTTACCGATCGTCGTCGCCTCCTGTCCGCCCTTGGCGATGACGAACTCGCCGTTCGGCGCAAGCCGCAGCGTGCTTGGAAACTCGCGGTTGTCGGCCGTCTGCGCAAAGGCGTTCGAGAAGAGCTCGTGGACGTCGGCCTCGCCGTCACCGTTCGTGTCGCGCAGGCGCCAGATCCCGTTGCGATCGAAGACGTGAATCTGTTCGTCCTTGATTGCGAGCGACAGCGGTTCGTGCAGGCCCGACGTAAATCGCTTCCATTTGATCGGCGCGCCAGGCTGATGGAGTCCGCGAACCAGCCAGACGTCGCCGTCGAGGGTCACCACGGCGCCGGTTCCGTCCTTCAAGAACTGGATGTCGCTGGGGCGCACGTTTCGGCGCCACGGATTGCCAACCGGCAGCGAAAAGTCGTCGACGACGTACGCGTCCTTGGCGGTCGAAGCCGTGACCGTCGTCGTGACTTCCTGTGCCCAGCGCGCGGAAGGCGTGGCGGTTGGAATTGGCTGGAACGTGATGTTGTCCGTGAACGGTGCGTCCGACATCGCGACGCAGAACTGCACGGGCTGCGAATGGGGTGGGACCTTGACCGCCAGCGCGCGGTTCGCCGGAGGCGCCGCTCGCCGCAATCGACTCGAGGGCGGGAGCAGTGCCCGTTCCGGGGCAGACCGAAATCGATCCCTCCTTCGATTTGAATCCGGCCATCATCCACAACGGTTCTGCTGCCGGCCCGACCTGCACGTTGCGAACGATCGCCGATCGTCCGCCGGCTGAGGCGACGGTCATCCACTCGCGCACGTCCGAACCGCGCACGGTGTACTCGAGCACGACGCCACCGCGCACGAGACGGACGGCGCCGAAGCGGCCAATCTGATCGGAAACCGGACCGCGGCCGACTTCCTCGACCGTCGGCGCCGGTTCGCGCGGATCGTCGAGCGAGGGGCGCGCACCGGCCTGCCATCCCGGGTAAATACCGTTGGCTGCCCAGACTTTGCCGTCGGGTTCGGGTGGAGATTGCCCGCCCTGCGTCTTGCGGTCGGGCTCGTGATACGACCCCGGCGCCAGGGCTTTCGGGGTCACGGCGTTGCCGCGCCAGACGGCAGCGACACGCAGCAGATCGGTATCGAAACCGACCCAGTGGCCCTGCCCGAGGTTCACGATGAGCCCGCGCGGCGTGAGGTTTCTCGTCGGCAAGCCGGGTCCTGCGCGTCCCGCGTCCAGGACCGACGAGAAGAAAGGAAAGTCCGGTTCGATCCATTCGGCCCAGGGGCTGACCGCCGGAGTCGCGGGCGGTTGCTGGACCGTGGCGGCACTGGGCACCAGCCCGTGCACCAATGCCAGCGCAGTAACGATCGTTGCCGCCCGCCAGGATCTCATTCGCGCATTCTATAATCGACCGCCGTGTCTCGACAGCCCGCACCCGTTATCTCTCGACGAGCGTTGCTCAAAGCAGCGGGAGCCGTTTGCGCGGCCCCGATCCTGCCGCTCGCGGCTTGCCGCGGCAACGCGGCACCAGCCGTCATCGTCTCGCGCCCCACCGACATTCGGATCGTCTCGGTCGACCACCAGTTCGAGGAGTTTCGCTACCGCGCGCCGTACCAGTTCGGCGGACGATCGGTCGATCGGGTGACGGTCCTCAACGTCAATTGCCGCGTGCAGACGACCGGCGGGAAAGAGGCGTGGGGCTTCGGGTCGATGACGCTCGGCAACGCCTGGGCGTTTCCCGCCGTGCCGCACGAGCCAGGTCTGGCGGCGATGAAAGCTCTGGCCGACGCGCTGCAGCCCGTGACGGCGGCCTGCGACGAGCGTGGCCATCCCATCGATCTCTTTCGCGCGCTCGAGCCCGAATATCTGCGCGCCGCCGCCACGGTTTCTGGTGCTCTGACCCTCCCGACGCCAATTCCGAAGCTGTGCACGCTCGTCGTCGCGAGCGCGTTCGACGCCGCGATTCACGACGCGTACGGCAAGGCGTTCGGCGTCAGCGTCTATGACACCTACGGCGCATCGTTCATGCGGGAAGATCTTTCTCGCGATCTCGGTCCGGAGTTCAAGGGCGAGTACCTCGACCGCTACGTGCCGGCCGCACCGCGAGACGTGACGCCCGTCTTCCACTCAGTAGGCGCGAGCGACGCGCTCGAGGCTGCCGACGTGCGCACGAAGGTCGAGGATGGGTTGCCCAACACGCTCGAAGAGTGGATCCCCCGCGATGGCCTGACGCGATTCAAGATCAAGCTCAATGGTGGCAATCTGGACGCGGACGTCGAGCGAATCGTTCGAACCGACCGGGTCGTGACTCGCGTTCTCAATGGGCGACACGTCGCCGATTGGAAATACCTGCTCGATTTCAACGAAGGCTGTCCGAACGTCGCGTACCTGCTGGACTGCCTCCAGCGCGTTCGGCAGGCGACGCCGAGCGGCTTCGAACGCATTCTCTACATCGAGCAGCCAACCGCCCGCGATCTCAGGAAGGATCGCGCCAACGTCATGCACGAGGCGGCGCGTCTCCGGCCCATCGTCATCGACGAGTCGTTGACCGATCTCGAAACGCTGCTGCTCGCACGGGAGATGGGATATACAGGCGTTGCGCTCAAGGCCTGCAAGGGTCAGACGCAGGCGATGCTGATGGCGGCCGCGGCGCAGAAGTACGGGATGTTTCTCTGTGTGCAGGATCTGACGTGCCCTGGCGCGTCGCTCATCCACTCGGCCGGAATCGCCGCCCGCGTGCCCGGCAACGCCGGCATCGAGGCGAACGCGAGGCAGTTTGTGCCGAGCGCAAACGCGATGTGGGAGGCGCGCTTCCCCGGTGTGTTCACCATTCGCGATGGCGTGATGCGAACCGGCCAATTGACCGGCCCCGGGCTTGGGGCGGTGCCGCCGCGGGTGTGAGAGGAAGTCTGGTGCACGTAGTGTCCGGCTTTAGCCGGACTGAAGGTCCGCCTGAAGGCGGACACTACTGACGAAGTGATTGCAGGGAGCCGACATGCTTACTCGACGTGAGTTGATGCGCGCCGCGGGTCAGGCCGCGCTCGTCGCCGCTGCCGCCCGGCACACGACGATGACTGCCCAGCCCGCGCGGGTCTTCTGTCTTTTCTCGAAGCATCTGCCGGAGCTCGGCTGGGGCGACCTTGGTCAGGCAGTGAAGGACGCTGGATTCGAGGGCGTCGACCTCACCGTCAGGGCTGGTGGGCACGTGCTCCCGGAGCGGGCGGCCGACGATCTGCCGCGCGCGATCGAGGCCATCAAGGCGCGAGGCGTGCAGGTTCCGATGATTACGACCGAGCTGACGTCAGCCAGCGCACCTGTGGCCAGGCCGCTGTTGCAGGCGGCGGCGAAGAGCGGCGTGCGGTTTTTCAAGACCGGGTATTGGCGCTACTCGTCGTCGCCCGATGTCCGCGCGCAGGTTGCCGAGACGGGAAAGGCGCTGGAGGGCCTGACCGCGCTCGCCCGCGAGTGCGGGATCGAACTGGGCTTCCACAACCACCAGGCCTACATCGGCGCCGCGCTCTGGGACATCGCGCCCTTCATGGACCGTCTCGACACGCGATGGGCCGGCTACTACTTCGATCCGCGGCATGCGGTTGCCGAGGGCGGCGGCGGCGCGTGGAAAGCCGCGACCTATCTGGTTGCGCCACGTCTGAAGATGGTGGCGATCAAGGACTGCCTGTGGGTGAAGTCACCGAAGGGCTGGGTCATCGAGAACTGTCCGCTCGGGGAGGGGCTCGTCGACTGGACGTTTGTCGGAAAGGCGCTCCGCGACGCGCAATTCGCCGGTCCGATCTCTCTCCACCTCGAGTACGAGATTCCGTCCGGCACGCGGAACACGCTCGACGCCGCGAAGCGCGACCTCGCATTCGCGCGGCGGTTCCTGGCCTAAGGGCATGGCTGGGCGGCACTCGAGGTTGCTGCAAAAGCTTTTCACCGCCGAGGACGCAGAGATCGCAGAGAAACCATAATTGGACTCTGCGTCTCTGCGGTGAGAGCTTTTCGACAGTAACGGGCGATTCGAGTGACCCAGTGTACGCTTTAGCGGATGCGAGAATCGCCGACCTTACCGAAGATTGTCCGCAAGCGCTCGAAGCTGCACGGCTACGGCGTATTCGCGGCTGAACCGATCAACAAGAACAAACGGATCGTCGACTATGCGGGCGAGCTCGTCCGCAATAGCCGGAGTGGCGCGCGCGAAGCCCGCTATCTCGCCGAAGGGTGCATCTGGATCTTTCGAGTCGACCGCACGTGGAGCCGCGATGCCGCCGTGAACGGCAACATCGCGCGGTTCATCAACCATTCCTGCACGCCGAACTGCTGGTTCGAAGTCGTCGACAAGACGATCTGGATTCGGGCGTCGCGTGCCATACGTGCCGGCGAAGAGCTGACCTACGATTACCGGACCGAGGGCGATCACACGATTCCCTGTACCTGCCGGCCCGGCTGCAAGACCTGGCTCTAATCGTCGCGACGCTCAGCGCGTGGCAGGCGGCGTGTCTCCTCGCCGGCTCTTCGTCGACGCGAGTAGCTGCGCGAGCAGTTCGTTTCCGCGCGGCATGAGTGTCAGCCGCGCCTCGCCGTCAATCAGTTTCTGCGTCTCGAGCACCTCGAAGAGCGCCGCTTCGATTTCTGGATCCTCGGTGATCTTATTGAGGGCGCCGCCGACGATCTGCGGCCGCATCGCGGCGGCCTTGGCGAATTCCACCGCCGCGGTCCGTTCGGCGGTGTTGGTGATGATGCTGACCTGGTTCGCGCCGTCCTGGCGGATGGCCGAGGTCACCTGCCTGAGGCGGTTCACGACCTTTTCCTCGATCTGCCGGATCATGTCGCCGTCCCTGAAGTGCACCTTCCGGATGTACACGGACCCCAGCCGGTAGCCCCAGTCGTGCGACTTGTCCGACACCTCGGCGCGGACGGCCTGGCTCATCGTGTGACGCGTTTCGAGCATGTCGGCGAGGCGCATGTTGCTCAGGCAGCGCACGGTGGCGTTGCTGACGTTTGCCCGGAGCGAGCCGCGCGGGTCGGTGTTCTTGAAGAGAAACGCGACGGGATCGCTGATGTACATCTCGTACCACATGCCGATCCCCATCGGCGCGCCTTCCTCGGAGTTCACCGGTTGGCTGCGCAGGTACTCCTGATCGAGGCGCATGTCGAGCACGTGGCGCTGCCCCAGCCAGTTGACCAGGAACGCCGACAATCCCAGCCGGAAGGGCAGGATGTGCAAGCCAGGCTCTTCGATCGTGCCAACCACTTTGCCGAAGAGCACGTAGACGTGGCAGGTCCGCTCGAAGACGATCGTGTACAGCCCGATCACGCGAACGAGGAACAGCGCCACCGGCATCAGCAGGAACATCACGCCGAACGTGATGAGCGCCGCCGGCAGGAATTCCATGATCATATCGATCATCGTTCGACCTCCAGGATCACGTCGTTGGCCTGGTTGAAGAGCCCGAGACGAACGTTGCGAAGATACGCGGGGAGCGCTCGCGGCCCGTTGCGTTTGAGGTCGCTCAGCTGCTCGGCAAGCCGCAGCAGCGGCTCGACCTCGCCTTCGGCTTTCAGCGTTTCGATTTCGACCGCACGCTTCGACTGGACGATCTTCTGATCCGCCGCCGCGTGCGCCAGGCTGATTTCCGATGACACATGGTTGTGGGCGGTGTTGATCGCTGCGAGTGCCGACTCGACCTCGGGCGGCGGGTCGATCTCGGTGATGAGCGAAGCGTCGAGCGTGACGCCGTAGCGCGCCGCCGACGATCGGCACTCCTGATCCATGTGATCGTTGAGATCGCGCAGGTTCTTTCGCAGGTCGTTGATCGAGATGCCGCTCACCAGGGTCGCGTCGGTCGGCTGACTGTCGCGTGGATTGGTTGCGGCCGGCGCTTCGAAGTTCGCGATCCGCTCGCGCAGGATCGAAACGAAGTAGCCCATCACGTGCGCGATCGGGTTCTTGACGCCGAACAGATACGCGTAGAGATTGCGCTCCGACACCTGGTACCGGATCTGGCCGGTCAGGCCGGTGTTCAATTGGTCTTTGGTCACAGCCTCGAGAATCGTCCCGCCGTTGTTTGCCTGCGGCGTCTCCGGGTCGTAGGCCATGTTGAGCGTGCGCGTGGCAATCGAGACCTTGTGCACACGTTCCCACGGCCATTTGAAATACGGACCGCCCGGCGGGATCACGCGCAGCTGCGGATACCGGTACCGCTCACGCTCGTCGGGACGCAGCCCCTGCGAGATGGGATCGTCCAGCGTGGTCTCGTCGCCGAGCCGCTGGGCGCGACCGAGCACGGTCTTTACCGCCCGTTCGTTCTGGTCGACGGTGTAGAGGCCGGCCAGCAGATACCGGACTATGAACCACGCGATGAAGCCGACCATGATGCCGAAGCTCATCGTCATGCGCGAATCCTCCAAACGAATTGCCGCCACGGATCACACGCCACGGATTACACGGAATACACGGACACGGCGGAAAGCGCTATCTACGGCTCAAGGCTACAAGGCAGGACTCTGAGGCTATCAAGGCTCAAGGCTCAGGCAAGAGCGTTGGACCTGATGCTCGAAGATCTTGCTAGCCCTGAGCCCTGAGCCTTGAGCCTTGAGCCGTTTCAAAGTCACAGACTTCGCACACAACTGCCACACCGGTGCCACAACCACGTGGTTTACTCGAAGGCGTCGCTGCCAGCGACTGACGTCCAGGACGGCCGCCGATCCGGTGAAGGATTGGGGACGTGCACACGAGGAAATCGAGATGCAAAGCAGGAAGATCAATCGCCGCGAGCTGATTGGCGCGATGGGCGCTGCGGCAGGCGCGGCGGTCGCGTTCGGATGCGGCAGTTCGCCGACCAGTCCGACCGCGACGACCGCCACCACGACGACCACGACCGGCACCAACTCCGCCTGCGCCGTCACGCCGACCGAGACCGTCGGGCCGTATCCCTCCCTGACGGATCTCTTCCGGAGCGATATTCGAGAAGGGAAGAGCGGCACCCAGCTCACGCTGACCGTCAAGGTCGTCAACGTGAACAGCAGTTGCGCCGCCGTGTCTGGCGCCAACGTCGAGATCTGGCACGTCGATGCGGCTGGCAACTACTCTCAGTACGGCTCGCAGACGACGCAGACCTATCTTCGCGGCATCCAGACGACGAACAGCAACGGCGAGGTGACGTTCACCACGATCTACCCGGGCTGGTATCAGGGCCGGGCCACGCATATCCATCTCGAGGTGACAATCAACGGCCGATCGGTCAAAGTGACGCAGATCGCGTTCCCCGAGTCGATTAACAACGCCGTCCACGCAACCGGGGCCTATGCGTCGCGGGGCTCGAACCCGATGTCGAACGCGTCGGACGGGATCTTCGCTGATAGCCTCTCGTCGGAGCTGATTACTCCGACGGGCGACAGCTCCGGCGAGGATACTCCGCGACGTTCCAGGTGGGTGTTGCCGTTTAGAGAAGTGCCAGTATCCGAACAATTGAGAGGCCGTCTCTGAATCCTGTCACGGCGTCACGGAACAACACGATGCGCACGATGACACGATGTTCACGATGGTCCTCGAAGGTATCTTCGTGTTCATCGGGTCATCGTGCCCATCGTGAGCCATGGCCGTCAACGCGTTTCGCTGGTTTCTGAGATGGCTTTTGCGCTGCACCAGGAGAGTCGCAATGCACAACGACGACAGCATGATCGGACGGCTGTTGACCCGCCGCGAGCTGGTCGCGCTCTTTGGCGCGTCGGCCGTCGCGGCGATGGCCCATCGTGTCTCCGGGCAAGCGGCGCAAGCCGGCGCCGGGCCGGCGGGATTGCCGGCCTGCGTCGTCGTGCCGCAGCAGACCGAAGGACCGTACTTTGTCGATGAGAAGCTGCTGCGATCGGACATTCGTGCCGACTCGTCGACGGGCGCGGTCAAGGCCGGCGCGCCGCTGGCGTTGGCGATCAAGGTCTCGCAGGTCACGCCCGAGGGAGCTGCGCTCCGCTCCCTGGCGCACAGGTCGACCTGTGGCAGTGCGACGCGATGGGCGCCTATTCCGACGTCAAGCGACAAGCTCTTCGACACATCGGGTCAGAAATTCCTGCGCGGTCATCAGATCACGGACTCGGCTGGTGGTGTGAAGTTCGTGACGATCTATCCCGGCTGGTATCCGGGCCGGGCCGTGCATATTCACTTCAAGGTTCGTACGAGCCCGGCGGGGACGCAGGCCTACGAGTTCACGTCCCAGTTCTATTTCGACGAAACGTTCACCGACCGCGTCCACGCCGGCCAGCCGTATGCCACACACTCTGGTCAGCGAACGCGAAACGAGAGGGACGGGATTTACAAGGATGGCGGGCCGCAGCTGACGCTCGCGGTCGCCGAGGCGGCGGCCGGTGGCTATCAGGCGACGTTCGACCTGGCCATGAAGCCCGGCGACCGCGCCGGCCGGCCGCGGCCGTCGTGGCGGTCGCGGGTCTGACCCCGGTCTGACCCCGGTCTGACCCCGCTACCTACTTTCTCGGCGGCTTTTCGTCCAGGTTCATCGTCAGGTCGGCATCGGTGATCGTGTCGACGACGCCCTTGGCGGGCACGTCGACCTTCGCCAGCCAGAGCAATGCGTTCAGCATGATGCGCCGCTGGTTGACGTCGCCCCAATTGGCGTGCGTGTGTCCGCCGGTGAAGCCGAAGCTGCGGCCGCCGTCCGGCCGCTCGTACACCCACATCATCGTCTCGGCCCTGCCGCTCTCCGCGATGATGTGGTCGTAGGGACCCTTCGGGCTGACGTACGGACCCTTGCGCACCTCGTCGCTCGGGGTCGAGACCAGTAGCGGTGTGATCTTTGCCTTTGCGGCCGGGTCGGCCGTCCACCGCATGTTGAAGTACCACTCGTCGTGCGTCGCAAAGGGACCGACGCCGCGGGTGACCGGATGGCTCGGGAACTTGTCGAACGCCGGCTTCCACATCGGGTTGACCGAGAAGTTCCTTTCGTAGAAGCCGCCGATCCAGCGCTGCATGGTTTCTCCGGGCACGCCCGGCGCCACATCGACCGCATAGTGCGCAAAGCCGAGGCCGACGCCTTTCACCGCGAGCGCATCGAGCACCTTCGCGCGATCCCCCTGAAACGCCGGGTGGCCTTTTTCGCCGTCCGAGTAGATCAGCACGGCGTCGGCGTTGTCCAGGGCGGCACTGTCGTCGACACGCGCGCCATCCACTTCCTTTGCGGGCCAACCGCCGTCATACACCTGCACGGTGATGCCTGGGACCGACGCGAGAGCTTTCTGCAACAGCAGGCAGCCCGCCCTGAATTCGTGCATGCCTGGGGGATGGCTGGGCTTGCCGGCGACGAGGACGATCCGCTTGTCGGCGCCGCGGAGTTGAAGGTTCGAGACGGCTGAGATCGCTGCCAACGCCAGCAGCAATCCCGAGAGACGGCGCAACACGCGTGAAGTCAGTGGCATAGTGGCCTCATCCTACCCATCTTCGGACCAACATCACCAGCCCTTTTGAATTGGCGTGCCTTCAGCCGGGCACGACGAACTTTTAATTCTTTCATTGACACCCCGCCCGGCATCGGTTACAGTCCGTGGCGTAGTTTTAATTTATTAAGTTTTTGTCATGGCCAGACGACGATCCAAGACACTCACTGACGGCGAGGCGCGGCTGATGCAGGTGCTCTGGGATCTCCAATCGGCGACGGTCGCGGATGTGGTCTCCCGACTCAAGTCGAACTACAGCACCGTGCAGACGATGCTGCGGATCCTCGAGAGGAAGGGCTACGTCGCGCATGAAAAGGCCGGCCGCGCCTTTGCCTACAGGCCTCTGATTGACCAGAAGCAAGCGCGCCGCAGCGCCCTCAGTCATCTGGTCTCGGGACTCTTCGACAACTCGCCGAGCCTGCTCGTGCTCAACGTGCTCGAAGACGAGCGGATCGATCGGGGCGAGCTCGACCGGCTCCGCCAGTTAATCATGGAGAGCGAATAGTGGAGAGCGCACTGCCCGCGCTCGTCAACTGGCTGTGGCAGGGATCCGCGATTGCGCTCGCCGCGACGGCGATACTTCGTCCGTCGCGCCGGATCAGCGCCACCACGCGCTATCAGCTCTGGTGGATCGCCTTGTTCATCGTGCTGGCCTTGCCAGCACTCAGCTTCCTGCTCGCCAGCTTCCAGCTTCCAGCAAGAGCCTGCAACCTCGCATGCGCGCGAGTTGGCCGCGGGCGTGGAGGCAGGCCGGGTGCCGGGATCCGGAAACTGGGAGCTGGGAGCTGGAAGCTGGAAGCTTCCCCTCCCGCGTGGACAGGCGCGCTGCTGGCATTCCTGTGGCTGGCGACCGCAGCGGTTTCTCTCTCACGGACGGCACTCGCTCTCATCGCGCTCCGGCGAGTCAAGCGCACGGCGCGCCCATTTCCGGAAGCCTGCGAGGCCCGGCTCCACACGTGGCTCTTGCTGCGCTCCCTCGGCCGGCCGGCGAGGCTGGTGGTTTCGGATCACATCCATGCGGCGGCGGTGCTCGGTCTGACCTCGCCTTCGATCGCGGTCGCCCCGCCGGCGCTCGAGGCGCTCGACGACCTCGAGCTCGATCAGATTGTCGTGCACGAGTGGGCGCACGTGCAACGACGTGACGATCTGGCGCGCCTCGCACAGCGGATCATCGTCGCTTTCGCCGGCCTTCATCCCGCGGTCTGGTGGATCGATCGTCAGCTGCATCTCGAGCGCGAGACCGCCTGCGACGACTGGGCCGTGCAAGCGACCGGGTCCGCCAAGGGCCTTGCGGTCTGCCTGACCAAACTCGCCGCCCTGCCGGGCCGACCGTCACATTCGGTGCTGGTCCCGGCGGCGCTCGTGTCTTCGCAGCTGACCGCGCGAGTCGTCCGGCTGCTCGATCGACACCGCAACATGTCGACCATGCGGACGTTCGGTCCGCCGATGCTCGTCGCGCCCGTCCTGGCTGCGCTGGCGCTGACCGTTGCGAGCGTGGAGCTCGTGGTGACGTCACGTGGCTATCCCGGATGCCCGGGCCGACGCGACGTCGGCGCCGACGAGCGTCGTCTCATCGGCCGTCGTGACTCCGACCGTGGGTCTCCGCGCGAGCTGCCGACCGATCGAAGCGCATCGCCTCAACCCGTGCCGCCAAGGCCTCGGGCTTCGGCGCAAACTGCTGCCAAAGGTGCTGCGCAGGGCAGGCCGTCGCGCTCGCAGGCGGCTGCAGCGAGTGCCATCCTCGCGGAGCATCAGAGAGACCAGCAGGCCCAGGACATCGCTTCTCGCGCGGCTGGCGAGGGCCAGGTGAGAGCAGAGGAATTGCCGGGTACGCCGGTTTCAAGCGAGATCGTGCCCGCGCCGACCGATGCGGTCGTCCCGGCAGGATCGTCGAAAAATGCCACTCCCTGGGGCGCGGCCGCCCAGGCAGGGATAACGGTCGGGAGTCGTTCGCAGCAGGCCGCAGTAGCTACGGCGGGATTCTTTACGAGAGTTAGCAAGTCGATCTCTGGCGTCTTCTGATAGAGTCCCGCACCAATGCGCATACACATCATCAACCCTTCTGACATTTCGTTCGGGACCGCCGTCATCACACCGCGTTGGCTGTACGTGCTGGCCGCAGCGACGCCAACGCACTATGGGACGCCGGTGATCGTCGATGAGACGCTCGAACCGTTTGACCCGGACAGTGTCACGACGGGTGATGTCGTGGGGATTGGCATTCACACCGCCAACGCCCTGCGGGGATATCAGCTCGGACGTATCGCCCGGGAGCGCGGCGCGACGGTCGTCTTTGGGGGCATTCACTCCACTCTCTATCCCGACGAGGCACGGGAACACGGCGCGGCCCATGCCGTCGTCAAGGGTGACGGCGACGTGGTGTGGTCGACCGTGCTCGACGACAACGTTGCGGGGACGCTCAAGCCGCTTTATGACGGCGGGCGAGTCGAAGGCCGCTCGTTCATCTCCGCGCGATGGGATCTGCTGCCCGCCGACAAATACATGTGGGGATCGGTGCAGACGATCCGCGGCTGTCCGAAGCATTGCTCGTTTTGCTCGGTGTGGCGCACCGACGGGCAGAAGCCGCGACAGCGTGGCGTCGATGACGTGGTCAGTGAAATCGTAGCGCTCAGACGACGCGGCTTCAGATTCATCCTGCTCTCCGACGACAATTTCTATCCCGTGACGCTTGCGGATCTCGCCGCGGCGAGCCGCCGCTCGGACAAAGCCCATCTCGAGAATCTCAAGGCGATTCGCGCCGAGCGGTTCGAGCTGATGGCGCAGCTCGAGCGACTGCCGGACGACCTCGTGTTCTACACGCAGATTACGATGGAGGCGGCCGAGGATCCGGAATTCCTCAAGGCCATGCGCAGGGCGAAGATTCGCGGCGCGCTCGTCGGCATCGAGTCGGTGACGCCCGAGGGATTGAAGGCCGTGTACAAGGACTTCAACATGGCCGGCGAGGCGCTCGTGACGCGGCTGCAGGCGTTTGGTCATCACGGCGTGCATGTGCTCGGGTCCTTCATCTTCGGGCTGCCCACCGACAAGCCGGACACGTTCAAGGCGACGGCAGACCTGGCACAGCGGGCCGGTGTCGCGTTCGCGCAGTTCATCCTGCTCCAGCCGTTTCCAGGCACGGTCGATTTCGCGAAGTGGGAAAAGGAAGAATCCGCCGCGGTGCTGGTCGGGTCGACCCCGGTGTCCCGGTACTGGCTGATTCCGCACGCCGACCGCCCGCGAATCTACTCGGCGCATCCGGCGATGTCGGCCGACGAGATCCGCCAGCGCACGCAGGCGACGTGGGATGAGTTCTATAGTCTGCCGCTCATCTGGCAGCGGTCGAAGGGGTGCGTCAAGTCGGTGAAAGCCCGCGTCATGTTCGTGATGATCTCGAAGCTGTATCGCCAGATGTATGCGAATACCGGGATTGCGACTGACAGCGCCCGAGTCGCGCGTTCGGCACGCCGCGCGCGGGTGCTCGCCAAGTTCGCGCGCAAGCTGTTCATTGCCGAACCAATGCCCGATCTCGAGGTGCCGGTGCCGCGGCTCATTGCCCAGCGGCCGGCGTAGGACGGGGGTAAGAGGTTCAAGAGGTTCAATAAGGTTCAAAAGGGTTCAAGGGTTCACAAGGTTCAGGCCGGGCCGGAGGCGAGGAAGACAACGGAGGGGTCATGACGACTCGTTTCGCATGTGCACTCTGCTTTGTCGCGGTTACGACCTTCGCTCTCGCGTTTCTACCGGGCAGTGCCGCACGTTCGTTTGTGCTGCATGCAGCTCAGGGCGCCCCGCAGGCCGTCGCCTCGTCGAGCACGTCGGTAAGCGCCTCGGCGGCGCGGTCACGAAGCACGCTCGAGCGCTTCCTGGCCGACACCGAGTCGTTCAGCTCGCTTGTCAGCTATCGGGCCGTCCGCCGGCTTTCAGTCGTGGCGCGCGGCGGCAAGATGAAAGCGTGGCTCACCGCCCGGACCTCACTCGATCCTGTGAACGGTTTCACCTACGAAGTTCTCGACGAAAGCGGATCGGGCCTGCTTCGCTCGCGCGTGCTTCACGCCGCGCTCGAAGCCGAGAGCGAAGCGAAACGCCGGCAGAAAGGCGCACATGGGTCGCTGTCGGTAGCCAACTACGACTTCGAGGTCGAGGACTGGACCTCGGACGGCTTGCTGCGCGTCGCGATCCATCCCAAGCGCAAGGACTCACTCCTGATGGAAGGCAGCATCTTCCTGACCGCTGAGGCGGCCGACCTGGTCCGGATGGAGGGTCTGCTGGTGAAGCGGCCGTCGTTCTGGACGCGCAAGGTTGAGATCGTCCGCGACTACGGACGCATCCACGGTGTGCGAGTGCCAATTACCATGGGATCGACTGCCGACATCCTCTTTGCCGGGCAGTCGACGTTCACCATGGACTACGAGTACGAATCGATTAACGACGTCCCGGTGACGATGTCTCCGTCCGAGCGATGACCGTCGTCAGATCGACTGATTGAAGACGCGGGCGTAATCGTCAGGGTTGTCGATGTCGTGCAGGACCGCGGGATCGTCGACGTCGAAATCGATCCCCTCGTGCGCGTGGGCCTTGACGACTGCCTTCGCTCCCACCTCTGGATCGGCGTGTCTCAACTCGTCGAAGATTCCGCGGCCAAAGATGATGGGATGCCCGTGACGGCCCCGGTAAGTCGCGCGGAGGAGCAGCGCGTGACGTGACGCGAACGCCGTCAGGAGCTCGCGCACGGTTCCCGGCTTCACGAAGGGCATGTCGACCGGGGTCATCAGGACGCCATGAACGCCAGGATGGTCGGCGGCGTTGAGACCGGTAATCACTGACGACAGCTGCCCACGGTCGGCGTCAGCGTTGATGACCAGCCGCACCTCGGTGCCGAGGCTCTCCACTTCCGTTCTCAACGCCGTATCCTCGGGTCGAGCCACAACCAGGACATCCACCACCCCGCCCTCGAGGAGCGACTTGGCGAGCTGGCGAACGAAGGTCGGCCCGCCGGCACTCGTCGGCAGGAGCGCCTTGGAGCGGCCCATCCGACTCGACAGGCCTGCGGCGAGGATAACGCCCGGAATCACGTGGGAATTCTACCTGCCGCTTTTCTTGACTTCCACGGTAGAACTCCCTACACTGGCCGCGTTTTCAAGCTCAGCGTCTGCTTTGGGGGTCCAACGCGGCGCAGTGTTTGGCGAGGTCGATTGGCAGGTCGTCGGCGCTTCCCGGGAGCTTTTTGGCGGGCCGCGTCCTCCCGGCCCATCTGTTCCTGCACTGAGCTTGTCAGGCTCCCCGGAATGTCCGGGGTGTCGTTCATCGGAGGACACGGGTTATGCCGACCGGGACGATCGCACGCCTGTTGATTGACAAGGGCTTCGGGTTCATCCGGGATGAGAGCGGAATCGAACATTTCTTCCACCGCAGCTCGGTCCGAGGCGCCGTTTTCGAGCTCCTGCGCGAGGGGCAACGCGTTGAATTTACACCGGAAGAGTCGAGCAAGGGACCGCGCGCCGGTGACGTGCGGCTGATCGAAGGCTGAGCGCCGCACTCTTCTCTCGGGCGGGGCGTCCTGCCGCCCCGCCGCTTCATACCCTACCTTCTTCAGTACTCTGTAAACATCCGCTGAATCTCCGCGTCCTCGTTCGTCGCGGTCAGCGCGAGCATCAGGAGAATCCGCGCCTTGAGCGGCGCGAGGTCTTCCGCGGCAATCCGGCGTCGTCCCGAAACAGTCGGTGAACCCTGTGGGACGGCGTCTGCGTCCGTTCCTGGCGCCGGAGTGGTTCCACCGCGTCGAGACGCGATGCGGCCAGCGCCGGCGCGAGTGCTCGTGACGATGACGACACCCTTGTCGACGGCATAGCGGATTCCTTCGCTCTGCGTGCCGCTCGTCGCTCCCGCGCCAGCCGAGGCAATCACGATCCCCTTGGCGCCCTGATCGACGAGTGCCTTGATGACGTCCCCGCTGGCGCCCTGATAAACCATCACGACGTCCACGCGCGGAAGCGCCTGGATCGCAGTCACATCGAACTCGGACTTGTTCGTGTGCCGCTTGACGACATCCCGGTAGTAGACGACGCGATCGCTATCGACCACGCCGAGTACGCCATAACCGCGAGTCTGGAACGTCTGGAGACGAAGCGCGTCGGTTTTTGTCACCTCACGAGCCGCGTTGATTTCGTCGTTGAGCACGACCAGCACACCTTTGCCGCGGGACTGCGGTTCGGCGGCGACGCGAAACCCATCGAGCAGGTTGGCCGCGCCTTCGTATCCAAGCGTGCTCGGGTTGCGCATCGATCCCACGACCACGACAGGCTTGTCGCTGCGAACGGTCAGGTTGAGGAAGTAGGCCGTCTCCTCGAGCGTGTCGGTTCCGCTCGAGACGACCACGCCGGCGAGCTCTGGGTCGGCGGCGAGCAGCGTGTTGATGCGTTTCGCGAGTGCGAGCCACTGGTCAAGCGTCAGCGCGCTGCTCGAGGTGTTGGCGAATTGTTCCGATTCGGCGCGGGCGTACCGCTCAATCCCGGGCATCGATGCCAGGAGCTCTGCGGCCGTCAGCCGGCTGCCGGTGCGGTTCGAGATGGTGCCGCCCGTGGCGATAAGCCTGACTTTGGGAAGCGAAGATGCCGGGCGCGCGCTTTGCCGGGCGTCGAGGTGAAGCGCTGGCGCGAACGTGAATAGCGTGGTGAGGGTCGTCAGGACAACCGTGGCGTGAGCCGCGGCTGTCACCGTGAACGGGCGCGTACGAACGCGGCTGGGCACGCCGTCAATATAGCGCAGTCCAACCGCGAATCATGGTCAGCGGAAGCTTTGGTGAGATCGAAACGGGTTCAGCCGCTGCTTGACGCCGTGTGCGATCGCGAGCCAGCGGCTCAGTTGTCCGGCGGCCTCGTCAGGGGTCTTTCCGTAGAATGGCATCAGCGCGGCTGATCCGCCAGGTACGCGGGCGATCTGTGCGCGCCACTTGTCAGCACCGACGCTGGACACCTCGATGAGGTAGTCGCGGCCGTTGATATTCTCTGCAAACCGATGCACGTTCACGTTATCTGCGCCGCCGATTGTGAATGCCGAAAATGGAATGAAAGGCGTTGAAGGCGAAGAGGCATTCTAGCGGCTGCGTTGAAGGCTTCAAGCGAAAGAACTGACGAAGGCGCACTCACATCGGGCGTCGCGGCGGATCTGCACTGATCCTGACGCGAAAAAAACTTGATCAATCGGTGATTCCACAGGCTATCCACGAGTCTTCCACAGCTTTTCCACATCTCGCCGGCGTCAAGCGGCGTCGGGGTCAGATCTCGATTTTCTCGGGCGATAAAATCGAGATCTGGCGCTGGGCGCTTGACGGGGTCGCCAGCGTCCCATAGGCTGAGATCTTCAATGCCTCAGCGAGATCGTGCCAGCCGTGGCCGGCGTCCTGTCGTGCTGCTGGCCATGCTCGTATCGGCCGCGCTTGCCACATCACCCTCGACGGTTCTGGCTGCCGAAGCGCTGCTGTACCGAATCTTTCTCCAGGATGGCTCGACGCTCGTCAGCTATGGCGACTTCGCGCGCGTAGCCGATCGCGTCGTCTTCTCAATCCCAATCGGCGGCCTGGATGGTCCCGCGCCGACGCTGCACCTCGTCAGCATCTCAGAGTCGGCGGTCGACTGGGATCGAACGGATCGATATGCGCAAGCCACCAGGGCGCGGCAGTACGCGGCGACTCAGGGAGAGGCCGACTTCGATGCCTTGAGCACCGACGTGGCGCGAGCGCTGCATGACGTGGCGGTGACGAAAGATCCGGCGCGGCGGCTGGCGCTCGCGACCGACGCCAGCCGCATGCTGTCGGCCTGGCCCGCGGCCCATCATGGCTATCGCGCCTCTGACGTCGCGCAGTTGTCGGCGCTCCTCGACGAAGCCGTCGGCGATCTCCGCGTGGCGGCCGGCCTGCCTCGACTCGATTTGACGCTCGTCGCTACCGCGAGCCCACTGCCTCCGGATGTGCCAGAGCTCCCGCCGCCGACGCTGCGCGAGAGCATCGAACAGGCGTTTACCGTCGCGTCAGTCGCACCTGATCCAGCTGAACGTGTGTCGCTGCTGGAGTCAATTGTCAACGGGCTGGAACGGTCCGACGACGAGACGGCGGGGAAGGCGGATTCAACGAGCTGGGCGGCGACGCTTCACGCTCGCGCCTCCGCCGCGCTCATGCTGGAGCTCAAGACCGACAAAAGTTACCGGGACCTCGCAGCCCGAACGATCACCGCGGCAGACGAGAGGGCCCGCCGCGCCGACGTCAGCGGGATCGAGAAGCTGGTCAAGGCAGTGCTCAAGGCGGACGATCGCCTTGGACGCCGCCGCCCGCAGATGACAGCCTCGCTCCTCGCGACACTCGACGGACGGCTCGACTCCGCGCGCCGGCTCCGGCTGGCACGCGATGCCTGGGCGATCCGACGCGACGGGTTGGTCAGCTATCAGCGGAAAATCCGCCCAGCCATCGACCGGCTCAGACGCTCCTCTTCCGGGCTCGAGCAGATCCGGCAGCTCTCGGGCCCCTCGCCAGATGCCCTGAATCCGCTCGCCGCCCGGCTGACGGACGGTTGGCGCGAGTTGAAGACCGTTCGGCCGCCAGCAGAAGCCGAGGCCGTGCACAACCTGCTCGTCAGCGCCCTTCAGCTGGCGATTCGCGCAGCCTCGTCGCGGCGTCAGGCAATTGCCGGCACCGACATGAACACAGCGTGGGAAGCTTCGGCTGCGGCGGCTGGCGCCTTGCTCATGTTCGAGCGGGCCCAGGAAGACCTGCGTAAGTTGACGACGCCCCCGGGATCGTGATCACTCCGCGTACGACACGTCTCATTCGCGTGCCCGATCTGCGGGCGATGCACCGCGCTATCGCCAGTTGCGTCGTGACCGCCCCCGCTTCGAAGGCGTCATCTGCAGCGGTCATCGTCCCCACGTCGGGCGCCGCCGAAGCGCTGCATCGAACGTTCGAGAGCCTTTCGGTTCCGGGCGGCCGATTCGAGCTCGTCAGCCGCGAGGATTTCTACGCCCGTTTGCACGAACGGCTCCCATTGGCGCCGCCGATGCTCTCTCCGTTCGAACGCGAAGTCCTCCTGACACGCGCGGCCTCGGCCACAATTGCCGGCGGCACTCCCGCGCCCTTCAAACTTCGTCCCGGCCTCATCGTCGAGATCCTGGCGTTCTACGACGAGCTCCGGCGCCGCGACAAAGAGGTCGCCGATTTCGACCGCTTGATGACCGACAGCCTCCAGGCAAGCGTCGAGATCGATCGCGGCGCCGAGCGGCTGTTCAGGCAGACCCAGTTCCTGGCCCAGGCCTTCAGCCGATTCGAGTCGCTCGTCGAAGCGAGCGGGCGTCTGGACGAACATGCGCTGCGACGGATGTTGCTGGCGCACGCTGGGCCGCCAGCGTATGCGCGAGTCGTGGTGAGCGTCGCCGATCAGGCAGCTGACCCGCGCGGCTTGTGGACCGCCGATTACGACATGCTGGCCCGGCTGCCAGGCCTCGAGTCGCTCGACGTCATCGCGACGGAGAACGTGCTCGCGGCGGGATTTCACCAGCGCGTGCATGATCTGCTTCCAGGTATCGAGGAGGAATTTCCCGAGCAGTCGGTCTCGACTGCGCCAAGGAAGCGCAGCTCAGGGCCAACTGTCTCGCAATCCATGCCGGTTCTCGTGACGCCGCCAGAGGTCGTTGGGATCGCGCCGACACGCTGGTTCGTGAGCCGGGACCGGGAGGAAGAGCTCGCCGGATTTCTGCGTAGTACTCCTCCGGACCCGAATAGCCGGGCGGCTATCGTGTTCCAGCGACCCCTTCCGTATCTCTACCTGGCGCGATCTGTGTTCGACAGTGCCGGTCAGCCCTATCAGGCCCTGGACTCGCTGCCGCTCGCCGGGGAACCGTTCGCGGCGGCGCTCGACGTGGTGTTCGCCTTTGTCATCGCGGCCGCCAATCGCGCATCCACCATCGATTTATTGAGTTCGCCGCATTGGCAGTTCCCGGCCCTCACGGGCACACCGCTGTCGGTACGCGCGCGCGTCAGCGCGCTCGACGCGCGGCTGCGGGAGTTGAAGTACCTCGGAGGGTGGGACCGCCTCAACGCGCTCGCCGAGCACGCCACCTTCGCCTCGAGTGCTCCGACTGCACGGAAAGACGATGCTGATCGGCGCGGCAGGCGAGCTGGCGCTGCCGAGGCGCTGCAGGCTGCTGTGGCCGCAGCAGAAGCCTTGCGGCCGCTGCGAGAGGCCGCGGCGGCGTCGAGTCAACTGCGCGCGCTGCTCGATTTCGTCCTCGCACACGAGCGCCTCCCGATCGACGACTCGGTTTCCACGGCGCGCCACCTGCGCGCGCGGGCGGCCGTCATCGGCGCGCTCGAGGCGCTGGCTGATGCCCACGCACGCCACGACGACGCACCGCTTCCGGTCGATCGGCTGGCCGGCGCGGTCCGTCGTTGGATCGACGGTCAGACGTTCTCTCCCCGGACCGGCATGGACGGTGTGCTGCTTCTCGACGCGCCCGCGGCCGCCTACGCGGATGTAGACGAGGTGCGCATCGTGGGGCTCGTCGAACAGGATTGGCCCGAGCGCGTGCGCCGCAGCATCTTTTATCCCGTGTCGCTCCTGGCGCACCTGGGCTGGCCGAACGAAACCGACCGCCTGGCGTCGGCTCGCGCGCGTTTTCAGGACCTCCTCCGCCTGCCCGGCCGGCGGGTGTCGGTCTCGACGTTCACGCTCGAAGACGACGCGATCGTGGCCGGCTCGACGTTTCTTCAGGAGCTCGAGACGAGCGGGCTGTCGATCGAGCGCGCGACGCCGGTCGCAGTCGAGCCGCTCGTCGAATTTGCGCACGAGGCGCTTCTCGCCGATCCACCACGAGCGGCTTCCGATAGTCCTCAAGCCGCAGCGTGGCTGGCGCTACGGACCAGCCGGTCGCCTGGGGATGACCCGGCCTACCACGGCGCGGCGGGCCCTCGCGCGCCGGCCGCGTACGGGGTCAGCCATGTCGAGCGCTATCTCGACTGCCCGTTCAAATACTTCGCCGCGAGAGTGCTGCGGCTGGACGAGGAACGCGATGACGAGTCGGGGTTGAGCCCGCAGGAGCGAGGGCAGCTGCTCCACGCGGTCTTCGAGACGTTCTTCGCCCGGTGGCACGAGCGCGGCGGTCGTGCCATCACCGCCGACTCGCTTGCCGATGCGCTCGAACTCTTCGAGTCAGTCGCGGAGTCCACCCTCGCGCATCTGCCCGAGGCGGACCGCGCGCTCGAACGTACATATCTCCTCGGGTCCGCGGTCGCGGCCGGTCTCGGCGAGCGTGCCTTCAACTTCGAGATCGAACAGGAAGTGCCGGTCCTCGAGCGTCTGCTCGAGCATCCCCTGGAGGGCGCATTCGAATTCAAGGGCGCGGAGGGGCCGAAGACGATCAGCATTCGCGCCAAGGCGGATCGAATCGATCTCCTCGAGGATGGAACGCTCCGCGTCATCGATTACAAGTTGGGCCGGGCGCCCAAGAACGCGCGCGCTCTCCAACTTCCGATCTACGGCCTGTGCGCGGAGCAGCACCTGAACGGACGTCACTCGCGCAAGTGGACCGTCTCGAGCGCGGGCTACGTCGCCTTCAAGGAGAAGAACCCGTTTGTCCCGCTCGGCGGTTCGACCTCACTGCAGGAAGCGCTCGACGACGGCGCTGAGCGCTTCGTGGCCGCGATCGAAGGCATCGAGCGCGGCGAGTTTCCGGTGGCGCCAGAAGAGCCGTTCTTCTGCACCCGCTGCGGCTACGCTGGCGTTTGCCGAAAGGACTACGTTGGCGACGAGTAACGCGGATCACGCGGATCAGACGGATCACGCGGATCACGCACCGGATCACTACGGATACCACGGATGTCATCAGGTAACCCGGCGTCGTCGCCGCAGCTCTCGCTCTTCGACGTGGTCGAGCCCGATCCCGACACGAGCGCGCGGACCTTCGCGGTCGATCCCGCGAACAACGTCGTTCTCGAGGCGTCGGCGGGGACGGGCAAGACCTCGGTCCTCGTCGCTCGCTATGTCAACCTCCTCAAGCGCGGGGTCGATCCGGCCAACATCCTCGCGATTACATTCACCAGAAAAGCGGCCGCCGAGATGCGCGAGCGCATCGTCAACGAACTTGCCGAGGCGGCTGCGCGTTCCGAATTCGATCGGTCGCGATGGATCGAGCTCCGCGATCACCTGGGCGACATCGCCATCAGCACGATTGACGCGTTCTGCCTGTCGCTCCTGCGGGAGTTTCCGCTCGAAGCGGATCTCGACCCCGGTTTTGACCTGGCGGACGAGACCGAAGTCCCGCGACTCGTCGAAGACGCGCTCGATCAAGCGCTCCGCATCCTGACGCGACAAGCGCGCACCGATGCGGACATCGCGCTCGTTTTTGCACAGCTCGGCATCTCGCGGACGCGTGAGGGCCTGGCGACGCTGCTCGAGCGGCGTCTGGTCGCGTGGGCAGCGCTCGATCGTTTCCTCGCGAGCGGGCCTGCCGACCTGACAGCCGAGCGGGTCTGTCTCGAGTCCGCGGATCGACTGCGCGCAACCCTGGGTGCCGCGCCCGGCGGTCTCTCGAAGTGTCTCGATGACGGGCCGGTCAGGCACCAGCGCTACCAGATGCTCGTTCGCGAGATTCGGCGTCTGCCCGAGCGGGCCCGCGAGGGCGACGCCCGGTTCCGCGGCGTGCTCGATCGGATAGCGGCTCACTTTCTGACTGCAGATGGGCGAGCCCGCAGCGGCGGCGTCATCCACCCTTATCGCGCGCACCACTATCAGTCGGACGGAGCCGCAAAACGTCATCGGTCGGCGGTGTTTGCGCTCGCGCCGGGTGTGGCCGACGTCATCTTTGCTTTCAACCGTGACCTCAACGTCGTGCTGGCCCGCGGGCTGAAGCGAATGTTCGCGGTCGCGCTGGCCCAGTACCGCCAGATTCTCGATGAACGTTCGCTTGTCGATTTTGCCGACGTGCTCGACCGCGCGCTCGAGCTGCTGCGGCGGATGGACGAATTCTCACAGAGCCGCTTTCGGCTCGAGGCGCGCTTTCACCACGTGCTCGTCGACGAGTTTCAGGATACGAGCCGCGCGCAATGGGAGCTCGTCGCGCTGCTCATCCAGTCCTGGGGCGAGGGCGCTGGCGCGACGACAAGCCCGTCGATCTTCGTGGTCGGGGACCGCAAGCAGTCGATCTATCGATTTCGAGACGCAGAGGCAGCGGTGCTGCAGGAGGCGGCGCGACATATCCAGGCCCTTCGGCCCGCGGGGAACCCACGCCGTTCCATTACGAGGAGCTTTCGAGCCCTGCCGGCCCTGCTCGCGTTCGTCAACGAGCTCTTTACAGACGTGGCCGACCTGGAGCCGGGGGGAGGGCGCTTTACCTACACCGAGAGCGACCGTTTCCCAACCACGGCCACGGCCACGGCCACGGCCACGGCCACGGCCACGGCTACGGCTATGGCCACGGATTACACGGATTACACGGATCACAGGATCGGGACGTGGATCATCCACGAGACGCGGATCACGCGGACAATCCGGACCACCTGGAACAATTCCGCGCGATTTGAGCTCGGGATTGCGGCAGCAAACGATCCGGTGGTGTGCGCGGGGCTGGTGGCGGACGAGATCGCGAGGATTCTGCGCGAGGACAGTGTTCGCGATCGACGGACCGGCGTGCCGCGGCGGGCTGTGGCGGGGGATATCGGCGTACTGTTCCGGTCGCGCGCCAGCCATCGTGAGTTCGAGCGCGAGCTCGAGCGGCGAGGTGTTCCGGTCTACGTTTACAAGGGCTTGGGCTTCTTTGACGCCGACGAGACAAAGGATGCGATGGCCCTGATCCGGTTCCTCGCCAATCCTGTGTCCGACCTGCGGGCGGCGGCGTTTCTGCGGTCGCGCTTCATCCGTCTTTCCGACGCCGGGTTGTCGAGGTTGGCGCCGCGCCTGGCCAGCGCGCTGATGGCCGACACCGACGCCGATCGACCGGGTGTCATGCCCGATCTGGATGAAGAAGATCGCCGCGTGCTGTCGTTGGCCCGGCAGTTTGTACCGACCTGGATCGCCCGCGTCGATCGGGTGCCGCCGGCGGAGCTCTTCGAGACGATCCTCGCCGAGAGCGCGTACGCCTATGAGCTCAGGGGGCCGCGGCGGCGGCAGGCCTGGGAAAACGTCAAGAAGATGCGGAGCCTCGTTCGTCGCCTTCAAAACCGTGGCTACGCCACGATGGGCCGGATCGCGGACCACCTCGACTCGCTCACTGCGGGCGACGAGTCCAATGCCGTGCTCGAAGCGCTCGATGCCGTCAACCTGATGACCGTGCACGCCTCGAAGGGGCTCGAGTTTCCGATCGTGTTCGTCGTGAACATGTCAAAAGGCGCGAGCGGTCCGCCGCGTCCGGTGCGCCTGACCGTCGACGCCGATGGTGAGGGGGAGCCGCAGGCGTCGATCACGGTCGGCCCGTTCGTATCTGAAATGGAAGAGGCGGAACGGCAGCGCGAGAAGCACGAAATGAAACGGCTGCTCTATGTGGCCCTTACTCGCGCGCGCGACCGGCTGTACCTCGCTTCAGCCCTGAAGGATGGGGCGCTGGTTCCCGGCCGGGGAAGTCTGGCCGAAGTGTTCCCGCAATCGATGAAAGACCTGTTTGCACAGGCGGGTGTCTCCACGGCCGATGGTTCTCAGGTTTCGGTGAAATGGATTAGCGCCTCGGGGGCCGTTTTCGAATGGCGAACGTGCCGTGGCGCAGTCGGAAAGCCTGCCGTGAGCGCTCTCTGAGGACGTGCCGCAGGTTGTCACCTGGTGACACTAATTGTCGACGCCGCTCCGGTCCCACGGACGCGAAACTAGAGAAGATAAGTCAACGGAACGCAATAGTTTAAGTATTTCCTGCCACCTCAGCAGGGAGTCCGAGGGCACGCGGTGTCGCCGCTGGATGTCACAGCGGTGGGCAGAGCCTACTGCCGGGCTTCGTCGCTTAACCGACTTATTTCAAGCGTGTTACAAAAAGCAGGAACCATTTCCGCCAACGGTTTGTCTAACCTAAGTAGCTGGCGTCCAGATTGCATGGTCGACCAGCGACGGGAGGTGCGGAATGGCAGTTCCTGCTGGCGCGCTGAATCTGAATTACGTCAAGCCGACGCCGACGGTCTTTGAGCTCGAAGCGCTCGAGGGGCTTCCGTGTGGCTGCGTAGCTGCCGCCTTCCGTGCTCGTCCGTGGGATGTCGCCGTCGTTTCCCTGGAAGCGAAGGGGCCCCATTGCACCCTGGCTGGCCACACCAACGGTCAGGTTCTTCGCCTCGGCGACACCTCGGAGTTTGACGAGGAAGAAGACGACGAATAGGTTCGCCCGAGCGGTTCGGCCCAAACGCCACTCCTCGAAACCTGCGCAAGATCGAAAGATCTTCGTTGCGTCCAGGAAACAGTTCCCCGTACAATTCGAAGGTTTGAAGAGGAGCCCAACTAGATGGCCTTGACCTGTCCGAGCTGCGGGAACGACCGGAATTTTCTGGTCAAAACCCTGCAGATGCATGTCGTGCAGGTGCGCGACGATACCCGGGTGGAAGCGAACGAAGAAGGTCGCCCGGCGGTGATCGAAGTGCTCTGCGACGAGTGCGAAAAGGAACTGAATTTCTCAGATTTTGACGAGAGCGTTCGCAACGAGCTCCTGCTGACCCTCGGCGCCCGCTGATCGGGCGCTATTCCTCGCCCGCTTCGGCCTCCTCGAAGTAGTCGCATTCCGGGCAGATCCACTCACGCAGCTGCCGCACGGTGGCGTCAACGCCCGGGCGCTGCCGGACTTCGCGTGCGTGGATTCGCATTGGCGTCCCGCAGAGTGGGCACTCCTTCATCCCCTGATCTTACCAGCGGGCTGGCGGCGATGTTTTGGCCTTGACTCGGGGACCAGATCTCAAGATCCGCGTCGGCTGGTTTCTTGACTTGGGGTAGGCGACCCCCTATCGTAACCAACAGGGGCCGCCGTAGAGTTAGCCCACAAGATTCGCCAGCAGCGCGATGCGTGACTACTACGACGTTCTGGGCGTTTCGCCTGATGCCGGCGCTGACGAGATCAAGCGTGCCTATCGGCAGCTGGCTCGCCGGTACCATCCCGACATCTCGGGGGACGACCGCGCGGTCGCATTCCTCGAAGCCGCCCACGCCTACGAGATCCTTGCCGACCCGCGGCGGCGCCGCTCGTACGACGCCGAGCGATCCGCCCCGGCGTCAAGCCTGACAGGATCAGGCCGCGGCGACTGGTTTGCCGACGAAGTGGCGATCGATTTCCCATCGGTGTCCGACCTCCTCGACCGCATGCGACACGCGTTTTTCGGCGCCAACGCTCTCGAAGAGCTGTCGGCCGAGATCATCCTGAGTCCCCTCGAGGCCTTCGCCGGGACGACGATTCCGATCGGCATCCCCGTGCGACAGATCTGTAGCGACTGCGGCGGCCGCGGCGAAACGTGGGAAGAGTGGTGCGGCCAGTGCGGCGGCTGCGGCGATGTGCGTTCCTTCCACGACGTCGAGCTGCGCGTCCCAGCGGGCGTGCGCGGCGGCGAGCGTTTTCGTTTCTCGGTGATGCCACCCGGAGCGCCGCTGACCCGGGTCGATATTCTCATCAGTATCCGGGCCTCGCAGTGACGTCCCACGTCAAGCTGCTCGGCATCCTCCAAATAGCCTGGGGTGGCATCGGCCTGCTCCTCGGCGTCTCCACTTTGATGCTAGCTGTCGGTGCCGTCGCGATCGGCATGACCTCGGTGGACCGCGAGATTCCGGCGGGCGTGACCGCGGTCGCCTTCGGCGTGTGCGCCGCCGTGCTTCTCGTTGCGGGCGCAGGGAACGCCTGGGCGGGATCGGCCATCCACCGCCGGCACGCGCCCGGCCGGCTGGCCGCCCTCGGGCTCGCTGTGCCGAACCTGTTCGTGCTCCCCTTCGGGTACTGCCCTCGGCATCTACGCGATGTGGGTGCTCTTGCACGACGAGTCTCGAAGGATGTTCGTCAAAGAACTCGAAGCGAGAGATTAGGAGCGCCAGGCCTGTGGATGATCTGAAAAAGACGGTGCTCGGCTTCGACGAGAACGTCGCTGGGGCGCTTGCCTACGGGCTGGGTTGGATTACGGGTTTGGCGTTCCTGCTGACCGAGCGTGAAAACCGGTTCGTCCGCTTCCACGCCTTCCAGTCCACTATCGTCTTTGGCGTCCTTTGCGCGCTGTGGTTCGTCGGGCTCTCGATTCCACTGCTCGGCTGGCTGATCTCATTCATCCTCATCCCGCCGCTTTCCGCAGTCCTCTGGCTGCTGCTCATGTTCAAGGCCTATCAGGGCGAGCGATTCAAGCTGCCGTTTGCGGGTGATATCGCCGAGGAGCGCTCCTGACGGCTGAGCGCTGCCCCGCGAAGCCTCTAGTGCCACGGATCACACGGACAACACGGATCGGAGTTATCGCGAGGGCCGTCGTAGCAGCGAGCGAGCGCGGCGAGCGAGCCACGCGACCGGAGCGCGCCGGCGAAGCGGCGCGCGAGGGAGCGTGTAGGGGAGTCCGAGGGGCGAAGCCCCTCGGATAAGAATGACCCACCTGATAAGATAACGTTGTGCCCATCACCGAAGCTGCTGTCCTCGAAGCGCTCAAGGCCGTACGCGATCCCGACCTCAATCGCGACATCGTCTCGCTCAAGTTCATCAAGAACCTGCGAATCGAGGGGGGCGCGGTCTCGTTTTCGATTGAGCTGACCACGCCGGCCTGTCCAGTCAAGGATCAGATGCGCGATCAGGCCCGCGCGGTGGTCGGCGCCATTCCGGGCGTGACGAGCGTTGCCATCGAGATGACCGCCCAGGTCCGCGCGGCCGTGTCGCCCGATGCCGCGAAGGCCGCGGTTCCGGGCGTCAAGAACATCATCGCCGTTGGCGCAGGGAAAGGCGGCGTCGGCAAGACGACGGTCGCGGTCAACCTGGCGATCGCTCTGAGCCAGGCGGGCGGCCGGGTCGGCATGATCGACGGCGACATCTACGGCCCCAACGTGCCCATCATGCTCGGCCTGCAGACGCAGCTCTCGACGGACGGTCAGAAGATCGTTCCGGCCGAACAGTACGGGATTCAGATCGTCTCGATGGGATTCCTGACCGGCGACGACGCGCCGGTGATCTGGCGCGGGCCGATGCTCCACGGCGTCGTCCAACAGTTTTTCCGCGAGGTTCGCTGGGATCGCATCGATTACCTCATCGTCGACATGCCACCGGGAACCGGTGACGTCGCGTTGAGCCTCAGCCAGACGGTGCCGGTTTCCGGCGCGGTCGTGGTGACGACGCCTCAGACGGTGTCGCTCGCAGACACGCGGCGTGCCGTTCGCATGTATCAGAAGCTCAACGTGCCGATGCTCGGTCTTGTCGAGAACATGAGCCACTTCGTCTGCCCCGGCTGCCAGATGGAAAGTGACATCTTTGGAAAAGGCGGAGGCGAGACGCTCGCCGGGGATCTGTCGCTGCCCTTTATCGGCCGAATCCCAATTTACGAACCGATTCGAGTGGGCGGGGATACAGGAGTGCCGATCACCATCGGCGAACCGCAGTCGCCCGCGGCGCGCGCGTTCCGTTCAGCGGCCGAGCGGCTCGCCGCGCAGCTGTCGATCGCGAGCTACAAGCGGCCCATCCCGTTGATGCCGGTGTAAGAGAGCGGTTCAGGGTTCAGGGTTCAGGGTTCAGGGTTCAGGTTCAGGTTCTGTCTGAAGCAGTAGGAGAGTCGTGATGAAGATTGGCGCGCTCGCCGTGAGTGTGGTTTGTGGGTGTCTGGTGCTTGGCTCGGCGGGGTTGCGCGCGTCCGAGGCACTGAAGGCGATCGTCGAGTCGTACCTGGAGATCCACGCGCAGCTCGCGACCGACAAGCTCGACGGCGTCAAGGCGCCGGCGCTTGCGCTCGGGACACGCGCGGCAGAGATGGGGGAAAAAGGTGCGGCCATGGCGAAGGCCGCCAAAACAGTTGCAGACGCCTCCGACCTGAAGGCCGCGCGCGACGCGTTTGGCCCATTGAGCGACGCAGTTCTGGCGGCGGCAAAAGCCG
Organism: uncultured Acidobacteriota bacterium; assembly: GCA_963797625.1. Classification (GTDB taxonomy): domain Bacteria; phylum Acidobacteriota; class Vicinamibacteria; order Vicinamibacterales; family 2-12-FULL-66-21; genus DATBJJ01. Next base: position 244,964 of record CAWCQI010000036.1, on the reverse strand, counting down.
AAGGGTACAAGGACCTGGGCGGTGTGAAAATCGCGTATTGTCCGATGGTCAGGCAGTCGTGGCTGCAGAAGGACGAAAAAATCCGCAATCCGTACTACGGCTCGACCATGCTCGAATGCGGCGAGTTCAAGAAACCTACTCATGTATGGCTTCCGCCTCAGCCGCTGCGGACACCACGAATTCGGGACCAGTCTAGTCAACCGCTGCATTGCCACAGCCCCCAGGACGGGGCCCGGGACGAGCAAGAGAAACGCCCACTGCCACCCAGTTGCCGATGCAACGACCGGCAGCAGCCGCATGCTGATCATCGTCAACAGGAATCCGAGACAAATCTGAAGCGTGAGCGCCGTGCCGACATGCGTCCGTGGACTGTGTTCGGCGACGAGCGCAGAGAATTGCGCCGAATCGGCGACGATCGAGAATCCCCAGCAGACGCGCGAATATCAGCAGCACGGGCAGGGGCCGTCCGAAGGCGAAGCCGGCCGCGAGCGCGCAGGAGCCGCTGACGACCATCGCCGCGCCGGCAATTCTCGCCTTTCCCCAGGCGTCGGCGGTGCGACCGGCCATCACGCAGCCCACCGCACCGCTGGCGATTGCGACAAACGCAACGAGCGAGCTGGTTGCGCCGCTCGTTCCTCCGACGCTTCCGACGCCTCCGACTCCGCCGGCGGCGGCGATCGACGCCGCGGCGAACGCGGGCATCCACGCCCACATCGCGTAGAGCTCCCACATGTGACCGAGGTAGCCAAGCGTGGCGAGCCGGACGCCGCGGTTGCTGACGACCTGTCCAACAGCCCGTGGATCGAATGGCGCGGACGCGCTGACATAGGGCCCATCGCGCACGCCCAGCGCGACGATAGCCCCGCCCGCGATCGCCAGGGCGGACGAGACCCACAGCATGCTCCGCCATGGCACGTCCGCAGCCGCCCACGCCATGAGGTGAGGGAATGCCGAACCGAGCGTCAGCGCGCCGACCACGATCCCGAGCGCCGTGCCGCGTCGATTGAGGAACCATCCGGCGGCGATCTTGAGACCAGGCGGGTAGACGAATGCCAGCGCCACACCCGTCGCAGTTCTCAAGAGGACGATGACCGCGCCAGACGGGGCGAAGGGGATCGCCGCGTTGGCAATCGCTCCTGCCAGGCACCCCCAGGCGAACAGATGCCGCGCATTGACGACGTCGGCGAGGTTGAGAAGCGCGCTGACGAGTGTCCCGGCAACGAATCCGCCCTGAACCGCCATCGTCAACCACGCCAGGCCTGCGCCCGTGATCGAGAACTCCGCGGCGATGGCCGGTGCCGCGGCCGTGGCCGAGAACCAGAGTGTCATGCCGAGAAAAAGCCCGAGGGCGACGAGCGTCAGCATGACTCGCGGCATTTGAAGGGTACAATTCTAGCCACGGATCACAGCCACGGATCACACGGATCACACGGGACCGCATGGGCAAGACCGATTTATGAACATTCCCTTCGTCCATCAGCGACTGGCCAACGGTCTCGACGTCATCGTCCATGAGGATCGCGATTGTCCGATCGTCGCGGTCAACGTGTGGTACCACGTCGGCTCGAAGAACGAGCAGCCCGGGCGCACTGGGTTTGCGCACCTGTTCGAACACCTGATGTTCGAGGGCTCCGAGCACCACGACGCCGGCTATTTTCGGCCGCTCCAGGAAATCGGCGGCGTCCTCAACGGATCGACCAATGCCGATCGGACCAACTACTGGGAAGTCGTGCCATCGAACGCTGTGGAGCTGGCGCTCTGGATGGAATCCGATCGCATGGGCTTCCTCCTGCCGGCGCTGACTGAGGCCAAGTTCGAGAACCAGCGCAACGTCGTGCTCAACGAACGGCGGCAGAACTACGAGAACCGGCCCTATGGCTTTGCCGGCATGTCGATCGTCGCTGCCCTCTACCCCCCGGAACATCCGTATCACTGGATGACGATCGGCGCCGCCGAAGATCTGAAAGCGGCTCGCCTCGAGGATGTCCGGGCATTCTTCCAGACCTACTACCGTCCGCGGAACGCGTCGCTGTCGATCGCCGGCGACATCGACGCCGACCGGGCAGTCGCGCTGGCGACCGACTACTTCGGCGATTTCGAGCCGGGGCCGGAGCCTCCGCCTGTCGTGGCGCCCAAGGCGGCGCTCGCTGGCGAGACTCGACTCGTTCTCGAAGACCGCGTCGAGTTATCGAGGCTCTACCTCGCGTGGCATTCGCCGGCGCTTTTCGCCGAAGACGACGCCGAGCTGGATCTGGTGTCAGAGGTGCTCGGCGGCGGAAAGACGTCGAGGTTGTATCGCAGCCTGGTCTACGAGCAGCGCATCGCGACCGAGATCGCGGCATCGCAGGGGTCGCGCGAGCTGGGGAGCTTCTTTCAGATCGTCGCCACTGCGGCGCCGGGCCGATCGCTGGCCGAAGTCGAGCAGGCGATTGCCACCGAGCTGGCGCGGTTTCTCGAGAACGGTCCGACAGCCGACGAGTTGGAACGGTGCCTGGCGCAGGCCGAGGCGCATTTCCTGCATCGCCTGCAGACCGTCGGTGGTTTCGGGGGTAAGTCGGATCAGCTGAACGCCTACAACGTGTATCTGGGGACCCCTGGATATTTCGAGCAGGATCTGTCGCGATATCGCGCTGCCGATGGGCCGGGTCTTCAGCGGGCCGCGGCGCGATGGCTGTCAACCGGCCACGTCGCGCTGAGCGTCGTGCCCCGTGGCCGCGCGGCGCTGGCGCTCGAAGGTTCGCTACCGGTGTCCGTGTCCTGATGCCTGTCAATCGATCGCGCCTGCCTCCTCCCGGCCCCGAGCCGCACTTCGCGTTTCCCGAGATCCGGCACCGGAAGCTGTCGAATGGTCTCGACGCCTGGACGGCACTACACCGAGAAGTGCCTCTCGTTTCGGTGCTGGTCGTCATTCGCGCCGGGGCGGCGCTCGATCCCGCGGATCGTCCCGGCCTCGCGGCGCTCACCGGAGACCTCCTCGATGAAGGCTGCGGCGGGCTCGACGCGCTGGCGCTACACGAGACGCTCGGCCGGCTCGGCGCGCAGCTCGAGACCGAGGTCGGCGCCGATGCGACGCTCGTCGGGCTCACGACGCTCGAGCGGTCGGCGACGCCGGCGCTGACCCTGCTGGCAGAGATGATTACGCGCCCCAGCCTCGAGGCCTCCGACTTCGACCGCGTACGCGACTTGCGGCTCAACCGGCTGCTGCAGCTCCGCGACATGCCACCGGCCATCGCCGAGCGAGTGTTCACGGAGCGCCTTTACGGCGCGCACCCTTATGGCCATCTGCCGATTGGCACCGAAGCGTCGCTGCGGGCGATGGACCTCGGCGAGGTGCGAGCGTTTCACCAACAGCAATATCGCCCGCCACAGGTGACCGTCATCGCCGTCGGGAACGCGCTCGAGGGCGGCCACGCCGCGCTCGCCGATTCGATCGAGGCGGCGTTCGGAAACTGGACGTGCGATACGTCAGAGGGCAACCAGAGCGACGCCGCGGACCTGCCCATTGCGGCCGGGAAGAGCGAGCTGGTGATCGTGCCGCGGACCGGTGCGCCGCAGTCCGAGCTGCGGATTGGTCATGTGGCTGTGGCTCGAAGCGTCGCCCGACTATCACGCGCTCGTCGCACTCAATCTGGTGCTCGGTGGCCAGTTCGTCAGCCGGATCAACTCGAACCTGCGCGAGCGCAAGGGTTACACCTACGGCGCGCGCACCAGCTTCGAGTTCAGGCGCGGTCGCGGTCCCTTCTCGCTTCAGGCGAGCGTGCAGGCGGACGCCACCGCCGACGCTCTGCGAGAGGCGCTGGGTGAGCTGCGGGCGATACGCGGCGAGCGACCGGTCACGGCCGAGGAGCTGGAATTGGGACGGGCGCCGCTGACCCGCGGATACCCGCGAGGGTTCGAGACCGCCGAGCAGATCGCGCGGGCTGCGGCCCAACTGGCGCTCTACGACCTGCCCGACGACTACTTCACGACCTTTGTCCCCAAGGTCCTCGCGTTGACGCCAGGGGATTTGACGCGCGCGGCCGCGGCACACATCGATCCCTCACGCTTCGTCGCGGTCATCGTCGGCGACCGCGACAAAATCGGGGCTGTCGGGGAATTGGGGTTGGGAGAAGCGATTGTGATGGAGCCGAACTAGCGGGCCTTCCCTCGGTTCAGCAGTCTTCAGCGCAAGAGCCTCTCACCGCGGAGGCGCTGAGCCGCAGAGCCGACTTAAGGGTTTTGCGTGCTCTGCGCGCTCCGCGGTGAAAGGTCTTCGACGGCCTACAAGTACTTCAGCAACCCCGCCAGTGCGTCGTACAGGGCTGAGGCGATCGCCTTCGCGAGAGGCGAGTACTCGCCCTTGGCAACCGAGTCGGCGACCATGACCGGCTGCGTGATCATCAGCCAGATGACGCCCGCTGCGAGTGCTACGGCCACCACGCCGGCGATCCCGACCAGGCTCAAGCTGACTCTGGCAAAGTTCATCGGATCGGCCCTGATGCTCGAGGATGCTCGAGCAAGTGTACAACGGTCGTCGCAGGGAACCGTCGAGTTCCAGAGTTTGGACGCTCAGCAATCCGTCTCAGTTCCTGCCGGTCTCCGCCGCCTGCCGGAAGGAGACCGCCGTCTGCCGATAACGGTTCAGAGGTTTCTCGAGAGAAAGCGGCACAACGTCAGCCCGTCGAGCCACTTGAAAGGCGTCACGCCTGTGCTGTAGTGGCCGCAGGGAAGCACTGTCAGCTGGTGTTCGATTCCGCGACGCCTGAACTCGTCGACGAGCATCCGTCGAGAGGCCGACCGGAAAGGTCAGGTCGTAGCGGGCGTAGACGAGCAGGAGCCGCTTGTCCCGCAAGCGGTCGAGGTAGGGATAGGGCGAGATCGGCATCCAGATGCGCCGCAGACGCTCCAGGTCGATGTGGCCCTCGAGCCCCTGCCGGACATGAAGCGTCGAGAGACCCGACCAGACGACATCGGCGAAGTACGGCGAGATGTGGTTCAGGGCGGCCGCCTTCAACCTGGGCTCGTGGGCGGCCGTCAGCATCGCCAGGCAGGACCCCAGGCTCGTCCCCAGGATGCCAATGGACTCGTAGCCCTGGGATTCGAGCCACGCGACGCCTCTCCGGGCGTCGAGGACTGCCTGCCGGCACACCTGCGCCGTGCGCCCGACATTCGAGCTGACGATGTAGTCCGCACGGCGGAGTTCGGGCGGCCGCCGCTTGTCGTGATAGGGAAGGCTGAGGCGAAGCGCGCTGATGCCGAATCGGTTCAGGAGACGGCAGAGGCCGACGTGTCCCTCGGCATCGGCGTTCCACTGAGGCAGGACGATCACCGCGCGTTTCCGACCGGCCGGCGAGTGGTCCGGGAAGTAGCGGCCCTGAACCGTGTTGTTCTCGAGGTGTGGGGTCTCGATGGCGCTTGGATACGACAGCCACTCCCCGTCGAGCGAGTACTCTTCGCAATCGGGGAGATCGAAGAACTGTTCGCTCGAGGCGACCATCCGGTCAGCCCATCGCTCGAGCTCCGGGCCCGGCGTGGCCGAACCGTTCGTCCCGTTCACCCACTCGAGTCCCCACTCGAACGGGCGCACGAGGCGATCGGTCGCGACCGCCGCCAGCCGTCGTTCCCACGCGTGAAACGCCTGGCTCAACACGCCGAGATCCTCATTCTCCGTGGTGCCCGAGATCGCGCGCGACGCTGCGTCCGATCGCGAGCAGACGGTCGGTCTGGTGACGGCGCCCGACGATCTGGATGCTTCGTGGCAGCGCGTCGACGTCCTGCGGCGCCGGGAGCGCCAGAGACGGATGCCCGGTCATGTTGAAGAGTTGAGTCAGCCGCAGCATCGCGGCCCGGGTCGGTTCTGCCGTGCCGGCGACTTCAACCGTCGCCGCGCCTAGAGGCGGCGCAGCGATTGGCAGCGTCGGCAGCAGCAGCGCGTCGCAGTCGTCGAGCGCGCGATCGACCGCGCGCGTCAGCGCTGCCCGCAAACGCATCGCGCGCGCGTAGTCCTCCGCGAGGAGATAGCGGCCCATTTCCAGCCGGATGCGGACGCCCGGGGAGTACAGGGCGGCGTATCGCTCGAGCAAGCGCGCGTGATACCGCGATGCCTCGGGCAGCACGATGTGCAGGTAGACATCCGGCGTCGACCGGGCATGATCGATCGCAAGGTCCCGGATGGTATGTCCAGCGTCACGCAATCTGCGGCACGCCTGTTCGAGTGCCTGACCCGTACCGGCATCGACACGATCGCAGAAATAGGGGCGCGGAACGCCAAAGACGAGCCGCCCGCCGCTCAGCGGAGCCTTCGGATCAGTCGCTCGAGGCGGGCGGCCAGTGAGCACGTCGAAGAGAAGCGCGACGTCTGCCACGGTTCGCGCCATCGGTCCGAGGTGGTCGAACGACGTGCTGAGCGGAACGACGCCTTCGCACGAGATCTCGCCGATCGTCGCCTTGAGCCCGACCGTGCCGCACGCTGCCGAGGGGATGCGAATCGACCCGCCAGTGTCGGTGCCGAGCGCGCCAAAGCACATGCCCGCCGCCAGCGCGGCGGCGGCACCGCCGCTCGATCCGCCGGCCGACCGCGACGGGTCGATCGGATTGCGCACCGGTCCGAAGGCAGACTCTTCGCTCGTCGTGCCGAACGCGAACTCGTGGAGGTTGGTCTTGCCGATGATGATCGCGCCAGCGGCGCGGAGATTGGCGACGGCCGGCGCGTCCGCGTGCGCCTCGGTCGCGGGCAGGGCCGACCCCGCCGTCGTCTTTGCCCCGGCGACGTCGATCAGGTCCTTGACGGACAGCGGAATGCCGTGCAGAGGCCCGCGGTAACCACCGGACCGAATCTCGCGCTCGGCTGTCCGCGCCTCGGCCAGCGCCTGTCGGTCGAATCGCTCGATGAAAGCGTTGATCTCGGGCCGGGCCCCGATTTGCTCCAGGCACGCCTCAACCAGCGTGACCGGCGAGACAGCGCCCGACTGCACAAGCGGCGCAACGTCGACGATCTGACGGAGGTCAGGGCTCATGGTTCGTGACGGCCCGGCTTGCCGTCCGCCCCAGGTTCCGAGCGGTCTTGCGCGATCGGCTGCACTCGCTCGTCGAGCTCCGCGTCGGCGATCCTCAGGGCCTCGGTCGATCGCGCGAGCCCTTCGAGCAGCGGTTTCAGCTCCGGCAGGCCGCGCCGCTCGGCGTCCGCGCACGCCGCCGCCAGCCACGCGTCGACACGTTCCGACATCAGAAGCTCACCGTCGCGCGCATATTGATCGGCACGGTAAAGAACCGGTGTTCGACCGGTTCGCTGAGGTAGTTCCAGGCGAACTTGGCGGAAATCTCGAACCCGATCGGCCCTGATTGGACCCCGCCCCCACCTTCACCGAAGTAGCGGTTGCCGTTGCCGAGGTCGCTCGTGATCTTGCCCACACCGCCGACGATGAACGCGTAGGCGCCGAGACCCCATCCTGGCGCGCGATCGGCCACGTAGAGTCCCGCGCCGACATCGTAGGCAAGCGCGTTCGTCAAGGTGTAGGAATCGAGCGGGCCCGGGCCGTCGAAGACGACGCGGATGTCGGGCACGTTCTCGATGTAGCCGCGGAGCCCCAGCGTCGGGCCGACGCGCAAGCCGAGCGGATAGACGGTGACACCGACGCCCTGACCGGGGCGCTTGAATTCCAGCACGCGGATGAGCGTACTTCCGTCGCTCGTCCGATAGTCGTACGGCGGATCCGTCTCGACGACTCTGGTGCCGACCAGATCCTCGAGTGGATGATCGGCGAAGTGGAGCGGCAACGTGTAGAGCCAGTTGTAACTGATGGTGATGAACTGGCGCCGCGCTGGGGCCGCGACGTAGGGTTGGGCTTCGGCGGCGAGCGGGCAGAGCGCTGAGGCCGTCAGCGCGATCGCTACGATGCGCCAGATCGCGGGTTTGCGGGTCCTATTCAACAGCACTCCATCTCCAACTCGGATCTGTTTTCTTACGGGACGCGGATTACGCGGATCCACGTCACGGGACGCGGATCGCGTTCGCGACTCGGTTCATGCGGCGACTGGCCGAGCCAGGCTGACGAGACGAGGGATCGCCAGGATCAGCACGCCATCCTGGTCGGCAGCGGCGTACTGATCCCGGCGATCCCTCGTCCGTCGCGCCTCGGCGCGGCCAGTCGCCAGCATAACCGCGTCGAAGATCCGCGTGATCCGCGTCCCGTGAATACGCGAATTGGCGACACCTTCGTCACTCACCGAATCTACAATGTAACTCAAAGTGACGACTGGAATCCTTGCGGCGGTGATGACGTCGCCGCGACAACCGATCGAGATCCGCGAATTCCCGCGACCCGATCTGCCACCTGGCGCCTCTCTTCTCCGCACCGCGCGGTCGGAAGTCTGCGGCACCGACGTGCATCTCTGGCATGGCCGACTGGCGGGCGTTCCCTATCCGATCATTCCCGGCCACGTGTCCGCCGGAGTGCTCGAATCGATCCGTGGCCCGCTTCGGGGTCTCGACGGCTCGGTGCTGCAGGAAGGCGACCGCGCCGTGTTCTTCGACGTACACCGGACCTGCGGCGCGTGCCGGGCGTGCACGGTTCACCACACGCCGACACGTTGTCCGGCCAGGCGTGTCTACGGAATCACGGATTCGGCGTCAGAGGGTCTCTACGGCGGTTGGTCGCAATACATCTACCTCGAGCCCGGCGTCGGCGTTGCGCGCCTTCCAGACGCAGTCACCGTCGACGACTACATCGGCGGCGGCTGCGGCCTCCTGACCGCCGTACACATCCGCGAACGGGCCGGGCTTCGTCCCGGCGACAGCGTCCTCGTCCAGGGCGTCGGCGCCGTTGGTCTGTGCGCGATCGCGCTCTGCCGATTGGCCGGGGCTTCCACTGTGTTTGCCGTGGGCGATCCCGCGCCGCGACTGGCCCTCGCGCGGCAGATGGGCGCCGACGAGGTGTTTGCACTCAGCTCGTCGACGGCGGAGGAACGGCTGCAGGCGGTTCGCGAGCGCACCAGCGGAGAGGGCGTCGATGTCGTGATCGAAGCCGCCGGTTCGGCTCGGGCCATCGAGGAAGGCGTCACGCTCGTTCGCGACGGCGGCCGCTACGTCGTCGCGGGCCACTACACCGACGTCGGTCCGAGCACCATCAACGCGCATCAGCACATCAACCGCAAACATCTCGAGATTCGCGGTTGCTGGGGCAGCGAGCCCAGGCATTTCCTCGACGCGCTGGCGATCCTCGACGCGCACCGCGATGTTCCGTGGCGCGCCATCGGCGCCCGCACGTATCCACTGTCGGCACTCAACCAGGCACTCGCCGACGCCGAAGCCATGCGGATCACGAAAGCGCTCGTGGATCCGTGGGCGTGAACAGTGCTCGGGACTCGGGGCTCGGGGCTCAGGGGCCTCGGGAGATGGCAACTCGGAGATCCGAATGAGAAAACCAGGACGTCCGAGTACGATCAGAATGCCTTCGAACCCTGAACCCCGAATCCCGAATCCCGATCCCGAGTGAACTCCGATGCGCCACACCAAGATCATCGCCACCGTCGGCCCGGCGAGCGCGAGTCGCGAAATGCTCGGCGCGCTCGTTGAGGCGGGCGTCGACGTGTTCCGGCTCAACTTCTCGCATGGGACGCACGCCTCGCACGCCGAATGCTTTGCGCGCATTCGGGACATCACCTCGACCGCGGGCCGGCCGGTCGGCATCCTGCAGGACTTGAGCGGTCCGAAGATTCGCACGGGGCCGCTCGCCGGCGATCGGCCGCTTCCGTTGAAGGTCGGCGACGCGCTGGTGCTCGCCGCCGGGAATGCGCCCAGTCAACCGGGCCGGATCTTTACGCCTTACGCCGAGCTCGTCCGTTCCGCGAAGCCTGGTGACCGACTCCTGCTCGACGATGGCCGCATCGAGCTCAGAGTTGTCGCGAGTTCCGCGGCGGGGCTGGATCTGGTGGTCGTTCATGGCGGCGATCTCGGCGCGCACAAGGGCATCAACGCTCCGGGAGTCGCGCTGCCGGCATCGGCGCTCACCGACAAAGACGTCGAGGACCTGCGCTTCGGCCTGACGCTGGGCGTCGACGTCGTTGCCCTGAGTTTCGTGCAGACAGCTGAGGACGTGGCTCGCGCCCGCGCGATCATCAGCGAGGCTGGTCGCGCTACGCCAATCATCGCCAAGATCGAGCGTCCGGCGGCGATCGAGAACCTCGACGCCATCCTGCGGCTCGTGCAGGGCGTGATGGTGGCGCGCGGAGATCTGGGTCTCGAGATGCCTCTCGAGCAGGTGCCGCGCGTGCAGAAGGCGATCATTCGATCCGCGCGCTCGCTTGGCCTGCCAGCAATCGTGGCGACACAGGTGCTCGAGTCGATGCGCGTCGATCCACGGCCGACCCGCGCCGAGGTCAGCGACGCGGCCAATAGCGTCGACGAGGGCGCCGATGCGATCATGCTGGCCGGCGAGACGGCGGCCGGCGCGTTTCCGGTCAAGGCGGTGCAGACGCTCGACGCGGTCATCCGCGATGCCGAGTCGATGCCGCCGGTGCTGTCGTTGGCGGGCTTCGGAAACGGCCCGGCGGCGATCGACGCGCACGGGAGCCGGCATGGGCTGGCGTTGGCGCAGGCGGCGGTCACCCTCGCGACGACTGGTCAGGCGGACGCGATCGTGGCAGTCACGACCGAGGGACGTACGGCCCGGCTGTTATCGGCGTGTCGGCCGGCCGCGCCGATCCTGGCAGCGATCCCCGACGGGCAGATCGCCGGCGCGCTCTCTTTGCTGTGGGGAGTCGCGCCGGTCGTCACGGCGGAGCGCAACATCGACCGTCTGACGCTGGAGCTCGTCGACCGCGGCCTTTTGTCAGCTGGCGCGGTCGTCGTGTTCATCAACGTCAGTCCCGAACAGGATCGGACCGACGCCAACTTCCTTCACGTCCGACGGATCAGCGCTCCAGATGCTCCTTGAGCGATGCCAACGACGATTGCCACCCGCGGGCGATGACGGCGTAGTAGCGCCGCCAGCGGGGGCTGTCGTCGAACCCGCTCTGGCGCACTCGCAGCCGGCACGACGCGCCCTCGAGCATGCAGCTCACCTCGAGCGCCATCGGCCCGATTGGCTCGTCGTCTGGTGGCACCCACCACGCGTCGGCGATGAACAGTTCCCGACCGGGCAGATACTCCATCACGGTTCCGTGGAACACGCCGCCCAGGCGTCCGAGCATGTCGTCGCGCTCGGCCGTTGGCGCCCATTCGATGGCGTAGACACCGAGCGGCCGCGGTGTGGTCACCGACCTGATCGCCTGCCACCACTCGGAGAGCGCCGACGGGTCGAAGAACGCCGCCATCACTCGGGTTGGCGCACAGCGGATGAGCAGCGTCTGCTCGAAATGTGTAGGCGGGGACGCGTCGCCGGTCGTCGGCACGGCGTCATTTTAGAACCTATCTGAGGGGCTTCGCCCCTCGGACTCCCCGACACGCGGTCTCGCGCGCCGCTGGCGACGGCGCGCTGCCGATCGCGTGGCCGGACACTCGCGGATCACGCTCGTTCGCGCCACGGACAACACGGACAACACTGCCTTCTTGGATCCGTGTCGTCCGTGTTTTCTGTGGCCGATCCGGGACAATGCGTGGCTGCCCGCTCGACCGAGGTGGCGCTCGGGTGCCCCGCCGCAATAAGATGACACATTGCATGCATCGAACAATCACGGGCCTGCTGACGCTGGCCCTCGCCACCTCGGTCACAGCCGCGTGCTCGATCAAGAAGATGGCGATCAACGGGCTGGCCGATACGCTCGCCGCGAGCGGCGACGGTTTTTCTTCCGACGAAGATCCGGACCTCATTCGTGACGCCGTACCGTTCTCGCTGAAGACGATTGAGTCCCTCCTGGTCGAAGTGCCCGAGCACAAGGGCTTGCTGCTGACCGCCTGCAGTGGTTTCACCCAGTACGCCTACGCGTTTGTTCAGACCGACGCGGAGCTCATCGAGCCCAAGGACTACGAGGCGTCGGTCGCCGGTCGGGAACGGGCGCTCAAGATGTATCAACGAGCGCTTGGCTACTGCCTGCGTCGCGTCGAGCTCACCCACAAAGGATTTCGCGCGGCGGTCGAGAAAGATCCGGTGGGGACGATGAAGGCGTTCTCGAAGGAGGAAGTGCCGGTGCTCTATTGGACCGGCGCGACCTGGGGAGCGGTCGTCTCGGCGGGATCCGAGAAGCCCGAGTTGCTCAATCAGCTGCCGATCGTCCGCGCGATCATGGGCCGCGCGCTCGAACTCGACGAAGCGTACGAGCTTGGCGCCATCCACGACGTCCTGATCTCGCTCGACTCGCTGCCCGAGGCGATGGGCGGGTCGGTCAAGGACGCTCGCCTGCACTACGCGCGCTCCGTGGAGCTTTCGAAGGGGGAATCGGCCAGTCCGCACGTGTCACTGGCGTCGGGCATCAGCGTCGCTGAGCAGAATCGCAAGGAGTTCGAGGACCTGCTCGCGAAGGCGCTGGCGATCGACGTCGACCAGGTGCCCCGCCTGCGGCTGTCAAACGTCATCTATCAACGAAAAGCGCGCGCGCTTCTCGCGCGCGCGGACGATCTATTCACGCCAGACAAGTCTCCGGAGCTGCAGACCACGATGGTCGGACTGACCGGACTGGACTCGTTGGCCTATCGAGTGTTGGGAGTAGCGCGATGAGAGTGTTGGCGTCGTTGGTGGCGATCGGACTTCTGGCTGCGGGATATCCGCGCGCGCAAGGCGTCACGCAGGTGCGTCTCGGCACCGTGATTCCGGCCGGTACGATCTGGAACAACATCCTCAAGGAACAGGCCTCGGAATGGGGGCGACTGACGAGCGGCCGGGTCCGCCTCACGGTGATGGCGGGCACGCAGGGCGACGAGGACGCCATCATCCGCAAGATGCGCACGTCCGGACAATTGCAGGCCGCCTCGCTCTCGGCCGTGAGCCTGGCGATGTCGATCGATCAGTCCTTCAACGTCTTTTTCATCCCGATGTTCTTCCAGGACTACGCCGAGCTCGACCACGTCATGGCCAAGCTCGAACCGGTCATCACCCAGCGGCTCGCCGACAAGGGCTTCGTCTTCGTCAACTGGGGCAGCGGCGGCTGGGTTCAGGTGTTCAGCAAGAAGCCGGCGAAAACCCTGCGCGATCTGAAGGGCATGAAGCTCTTCACCTCCGCGGGTGACGACGTGACCGTGCAGTGGTACAAGGACAACGGGTTCCAGCCGGTGCCGCTGTCGTCGGCAGACATGTTGTCGTCTCTCACCACCGGCATGATCGAGGCCGTTCCGGTGACGCCACTCTCGGCGCTCTCGTTCCAGTGGTACAAGTACACGCCGTACATGCTCGACGTCGGCATCTCGCCGCTCGTCGGCGCGACGATCGTCAACAAGAAGACGTGGGAGGCGATCAGCGAGGCCGACCGCGCGCTGCTGACGGCGGCCGCCCGCAAGACCGAGGCGCGTTTCCGCGCCGAAGTCCCCCGCACGGATGCCGAGTCGATCGCCGTGATGCAGAAGAGCGGCCTGACCGTCGTCAAGGCGGACGCGGCCGCGCTGGCCGAGTTCCGCACGGTGGCTGACGGCTTCACCAAGACGATGCGCGACGGCCTGGTGCCGCGCGATGTCTTCGAGCTCGCGGTGCGCGAGCGCGACGCCTACCGGAAGGCGCGGCCGATCGCCAAGTGACGAGCGTCGTTCCGGTCGAGTCGCCGCGAACCGGCTCGCCAGTCGTCCGGGTGCTTCATCGCTTCGAGGACGCGCTCGCGGCCGTCGCGCTCGGCGTGATGGTCGTCCTGCCGCTCGCGGAGATCCTGCTTCGCCGCCTCGCCGGCACAGGCATTCCCGGGTCCATTCCGTTCGTCCAGCATCTGGTGCTCTGGGTCGGGTTTCTCGGCGCGGCGCTCGCCGCGCGCGAGGGCACGATGCTGGCGCTTGCGACCGGCACGTTCCTTCCAGCAGGTCGCGCCCGTGACTGGGCCGAGACGCTTGCCGCCACCGTCGCCGCCGCGGTGTCGACGATGCTGTGCGTCGGCGCGTTCGAGCTGGTGATGAGCGAGCGCGAGGCGGGCACCGTGATCGCTGCCGGCGTCACCACGTGGATGGCGCAAACGGTGCTGCCGTTTGCATTCGGGCTGATCGCGCTGCGCACGGTGTGGCGAACGAAGGGCGGCTGGGCTTCCCGCGCGATCGCGGCGTGCGGCATGGTCGCCGGCGGATGGCTGGTGTGGAATGCGACCGCGACACTTCCGGCGGGCCTTCAGTGGCCGCTCGTCGCAACGCTTCTCGTCGCGGCCGGCTGCGGAACTCCGATCTTCGTCGTGCTTGGAGGGTTGGCGATCGTCCTGTTTCTCACCGACGGCGTCGGGCCGTCGGCGATCCTCATCGAGACCTACCAGCTGGCGGTGAAGCCGACGCTGGCATCGATCCCGTTGTTTACGCTCTGCGGCTTCCTGCTCGCCGAGGGAAAGGCCCCGGAGCGGCTGCTGAACGTGTTCCGTGCATTGTTCGGGTGGTTTCCGGGCGGGACGGCGGTGGTCTGCGCGATGCTCTCGGCGTTCTTCACGATCTTCACGGGCGGTTCCGGGGTCACCATCCTGGCCCTCGGGGGCCTGCTGCTGCCGGCCCTCATCAAGGACGGCTATCGAGAGAAGTTCTCGGTCGGGCTGCTCACGGCGTCCGGCTCGCTCGGCCTGCTGCTTCCGCCGTCGCTGCCGCTGATTCTCTACGCGATCGTGGCGCAGATCCCGGTGGAGGATTTGTTCATCGGCGGCATCCTCCCCGGTGTGCTGCTGCTCGCGCTGACGGCCGCGTGGGGCGTGCGCGAAGGCGCCACGCATGCGACCGGCCGCACTCCGTTTTCACCAGCCGGCGCGATTCGCGCTTTGTGGGAGGGCAAGTGGGAAGTGGCGCTGCCGGTCGTGGTGCTGGTCGCGCTCTTCGGAGGGTTTGCGACGATCGTCGAGGCTGCCGCACTCGCGGCGCTCTACGCGTTCATCGTCCAGGTCTTCGTCCACCGCGACGTCCGGCAGTTCGACACGCTGCGGCGGGTCTTCGCGGAGTGTGTGGCCACGGTGGGCGGGGTGCTGGTGATCCTCGGGGTTGCCGTTGGCCTGACGAGCTACCTGATTGGCGCGGACGTACCTGGCCGGCTGCTCGAATGGACGCAGGCCTACATCAGCTCGCCGACGGTCTTCCTGCTGATGCTGAACCTGTTCCTGCTCGTCGTCGGCTGCCTGATGGACATCTATTCGGCCACCTTCGTCGTCGTGCCGCTCATCGTCCCGCTCGGACAGCATTTCGGCATCCATCCGGTGCACCTCGGCATCATCTTTGTGGCCAACCTCGAACTCGGGTACCTCACGCCACCGGTCGGCATGAACTTGTTTCTCGCGTCCTACCGCTTCAAAAAGCCGCTTCTCGAAGTGACCGCGGCGGCAATGCCGATGCTGGGCGTCCTTGGCGTCGGCGTCTTGCTCATCACCTACATTCCGTGGATGACGACGGCACTGCTGGGGTTGCTGGGAAAGATGTAGAACGTCGATCAGTGCGATCCGTGTGATCCGTGGCTCCAGATCACGTGGCCGTGTTTGTCCGTGTCGGTCGCGTGGCCTAGAATGGTTCCATGACGGCCGGCACCTCGTCTGTCCCGCCAGCGCCTCAGCCCGATGCTCATTGGGATGCCCACTACCGCGATGAGCGCGATGCCGCGTTCCTCTATCGCGCCATGGCTGCCGCTGAAGGCAACGGCGAGCGCCGGCAGCTCTTCGATCGGCTTGCGCGGGTTGAAGATCGGCACGTCGACCGGTGGATGCAGCTTTTCAAGGAATGCGGCCGGCCCCTGCCACTCTACAAGCCGGCGCTGCGCACGCGAGTGCTGGCGTGGGCCGCGCGACGCTTCGGGACCTCGCTCATCCTGCCGCTGCTCTTGGCTGAGGAAGGCCGAGAGGTGCAGGCGTATCTCGGGCTGGCGCGGCACTCGACCGACCGGCTGACGCACGCGGCGGCGGTCGACATCGCCGCGGACTCGGCGATGCACGCGCGCGAATTGTCGGCCGTGATGGGCCGGGTCGGCGAGCCGTGGCACACCGGCGGGGCGGGCGGCTACCTGCGCAGCGTGGTGTACGGATTCAACGACGGGCTGACCGCGAATTTTGGCCTGGTCGCGGGCGTCATCGGCGCGAGCGTCGCGCCGCACGTCGTCATCGTGAGCGGCATCGCCGGGGCGATTGCCGACGCGCTGTCGATGGGCGCGAGCGGCTACCTGGCCGCGAAGAGCGAAGCGGAGGTGCAGGCGCACCAGATCGAGATGGAACGGCACGAGATGCGGCTGATGCCGGATCTCGAGGAAGACGAGCTGGCGGTCATCTACGAAGCGAAGGGGTTACCGCCGGATCGCGCCCGCGAAACGGCGCATGCCGTGATGCAGGACCCGGCGCAGGCGCTCGACGCGATGGTGCGCGAGGAACTGAATATTCACCCGGCGGAACTGGCGCCGCTCAAGGACGGCATCGTCACAGGAACGTCGACCGCGATCGGCGCCTTCATTCCAATCGTTCCGTTCGTCACGATGGAGTTTGGTGCCGCGGTGTGGGTGTCGCTCGTGATCAGCATGCTCGCGCACTTCGCGATCGGGGCCGCGCGCAGCTTCTTCACCGGCCGGAGCCTGTGGGCCAGCGGCCGCGACATGTTCCTCGTCGGGTTTGGCGTCGCGGCCGTCGGTTACGGCATCGGCGAGCTGGTGACCAGGTTCCTCTGAGATGTTCGCGATCGCTGACCGATTGGTCGGCGTCGCCCGCGGGCTATTTCTTTCGCAGCGTCTGGACGTAGGCGACGACCGACCACACCTGCTCCTCGCTGAGCTCTTCCTTGAAGACCGGCATCTTCGGCTTCCTGCGGCCATTCCAGACCTTGTAGAAGACGACGCCGTCCGCGTTGTGTTCGGCGCGCTTCGGGTTGGTGAGGTCCATGTGCTCGCGGTGCTCCGGATCCGCATCGGGGCCGTCGCCCAGGCCCGCCTGGCCATGACACTTCGTACACTTGTCCTTGAACACCGCCTTGCCGGTCGCCAGAGTTTTTGCATCGGCTTGAAGCGGGCTCTTCTTCGTCTCCGCGTCGGGCGGCAATTGCCATCCGCTGTTCGAGCCGCCTTGCATTGCGCCGTTCGAGACCATCGCGGCGGTTGGCATTTGCAGGATGGCCAACACCCGTTGCGGTTACTGCACACCCGACGATTAACAGCCGTCGAATCATCACACTCTCCCCCCTCATCACATGACAGCTCATGTGGTGTCGAGCTTTGGAGCTCACCACAGAGATACCACAGGTTGCAGGAAGACGACGGAGGAAACGGAGATCACGGTTTTCACCACGGAGGCACGGAGCCGAATCCGTGGGAGACGCACGGAGGCTGTCGCACAGCGGACTGCTGCGCGCGGCCAGGCCGACGCGAGTCGGGTCGAGCGGCGAGGATCGCAAGCACGGCGAATCAGCGTGCTTGCGATTCTCGCCGCTCGGCCCACTCCGCCGCGCGACGCGCGGCGCAAGCAGTCTCTGTAGCACGCCGATAGAGCGTCGATCGCGCCGCATCGAGCAGAGACGCGCCGGCTTCGCGCGCGCAGCGCAGTGCGACAGCCTCCGTGCGTCTCCGTGGATTCGCTCCGTGCCTCCGTGGTGAAAACCGTGAACTCCGTCGACTCCGAGGCCGAGGGCGCGTACGCATCGTTTGCGTTCGCGTACTGATCTGTGGAAGAGTTTTTTCACATGCCGCCGCACAAACAGCCGCTTGCCTATCACGACGACCACATTTCTCGAGAGCACCGACGCTCAGGCCGATCCGGATCCTGGCCGAATATCTGGACCCGCTCCGGCGATTTCGCGAAGAGAACATCCAGGACACCGTCGTCTTTTTCGGATCGGCCCGCGTCGACAGCCGCAAGGTCGCCGAACGGGCGCTGTTGCGGCTGACCACGTCAAAGACTCGCCGCCGTGACGGCCACGCCGCGGCGCTCAAGCGAAGCCGCAAGGCCGTGCAGTGGTCGCGCTACTACGAGGACGCGCGGCAGCTCGCACACCGCCTGACGGAATGGAGCATGTCCCTCGAGGAAGCCCGGCATCGGTTTGTCGTCTGCTCTGGCGGCGGCCCAGGGATCATGGAAGCCGCCAACCGCGGCGCGTATGAGGCCGGCGGCAAGTCCGTCGGTCTCAACATCCGCCTGCCGTTCGAGCAGGGGCCGAACCGCTACATCACCAAGGGCCTGCACTTCGAGTTCCACTACTTCTTCATGCGGAAGTTCTGGTTCGCGTACCTCGCGAAGGCGCTGGTGATTTTTCCGGGCGGGTTCGGCACACTCGACGAGATGTTCGAGATCCTGACGCTCTCACAGACGAGAAAGCTAAAGAAAAAGCTGCTGGTCGTGCTCTACGGCAGCGAGTATTGGGATGCGGTGCTCGATGTCAAACCGCTTGTCGAATGGGGAGCGATCGCCGAGCGCGATCTCGCGCTCCTCTGCCGCGTCGACACGCCGGAGGCGGCGTTCGAGGCGCTCAAGGATCATCTGCTCAAGTACCACATGGTTCCGGCGACGAAGCAGGAGACGCGCGCGCCGGGAATCGCGAAGACGCGCGGGTGAAAGTGTGAAGTCAGACTTCTCACTTACGAGTACAGCAAGTACTCGTCCCTCTGACGCCTGAAACGCTCTTCGTCGCCCCGCCATGAGTCGACCAGAGCGGACACGCTCAGGTTCTCGTCGAGCGTGCGGCGCAGGCGATCCGATCCGTAGAGGATGTCGATCGGCTGCTTCTCGTGCTCGTACTCGTAGGGTGGCTCGCGCCAGGCGAACCGCGCGGGATCTTGTTTCCGGAATTCATCGAGGAGCTCGACGGTCGTCCGAAGGGGCTGAAACGACGAGCGATCGAGCACGTGAATCTGGCAGCCGCCGCACGACTGCCGCGCGTGCTTCTGGAATGTCGGCTCGAAGAACGCCGCCCGGAAGTGGACGCCGGGCAGGCCCCGGGCGTTCATGGCGTCCGCCAGCCGGTCCCCGTCGATCCACGGCGCTCCGATGAGTTCGAACGGTCGTGTTGTGCCGCGGCCCTCGGAGAGCCGCGTCCCCTCGACGAGCACGGCGCCCGGATAGACGATGACGCTGTCGAGCGTCGGGAGGTTCGGCGACGGGATGATGAACGGAAGGCCTGTCTCGTCGAAGTACATCGATCGACGCCAGCCGTCGAGCGGAACGACGTCGAGCCTGGCGCCGATGCGAAAGGCGTCGTTGAACAGCCGGGCGAGCTCGCCGATCGTCATGCCGTGACGCATCGGAATCGGAAACTGTCCGACAAACGAGCTGCAGGACTCTTCCAGGCACGCGCCTTCGACCGTGTCGCCGCCGATCGGGTTTGGCCGATCGCAGACCACGACCGGGAGCGAGTGGCGCGCCGCGGCGCGCATGCAGTTGGCCATGGTGTAGATGTAGGTGTAGACGCGAGTGCCCACATCCTGCAGATCGACGACGAGCAGGTCGAGACCCTCGAGCATTTCAGTCGTTGGTTCCCGTGTGTCGCTATACAGCGAAAACACCGGCACGCGCCGGCGGCAGTCCTTGGCGTGCGGCGTCTCGATCATGTTGTCCTGCAGGTCCGAACGAAACCCATGCTGCGGGCCGAAGAGCGCCGCGAGCGTGACGTCGGGATCCTCGAACAGCCGATCGGCGGTATGCGCAAAGCGCGCGTCAACAGACGCCGGGTTGCAGACGAGCCCGACACGGCGTCCGGCGACCAGGTGACGATCGACGGTGAGCAGGCGATCGATGCCGGGCGTGACGAGCCCCTGGCGAACGGGAGAGGAGACAGGCATAGGCAGATTGTAGCGCCCGACACCGATGGGCGCCTACCGAACCTGCTGGAACCTATCAAAACCGATCCGTGTTGTCCGTGTAATCCGTGGCTCTACCTACCGGGATTGGCGGCTTCGAGCGCCCGAGCGCATCTCTTTGGCCAGCGTCTCTGCGAGGAGGCCAGCGCAGAGGGCATCCGCAAAGACGTTGCACCGGAATCGGTGGAAGACTTCCCGATTGTGGCGGACGAGGATGACATCGCGCTCTTGCCGGATGACGTCGGCCACGGCGTGCCAGGGAAGCGTCATCGCTCTGGCACCGCCGGCGAAGATCGCGCGGAGTCCGGTGAAGATCAGCCGTCCGCTCGGCTGCGCGGGATCATCGGGCATCGACGAGGGCGCGGAGAAATGACACGTCTCTGCGCCGACGACGCGATGGCCGGTTTCGACGATCGGCAGCCCTTCGGACGAAATCACGGCGTGGAGACGCGCCAGGTGCTCCAACCCCTCGAGCATCTCGCGCTCGATTTCGATCTCCTCCTCTGGCAGGGACAGGCCGTTCAAATCCGCCAGGAGGGAGGCGAGCGCATCAGGCTGCGGCGTGGCAGCTGCCGACTGCCACCGCCGCCGCCATTCCTCGAGTTCCGCGTTGCCCCCAGTTGACCGTCGTACCCTCAACCACCGAAGCAGATTCATGCAGCAAAGATACTAACAGTCGACGGTCTCAGCCGGGCATCGGAGCCTCATCGACTTACGCCGACCAAACCCATAGCGAAATGACTGCGATCAATGCAATTGCGACGACGATCGCCGTGGACCAGAGAGAGAAACGCCCGATTGTCGACGCCATGTGTACTCCTCCAGGTCTAGGTGCGTCAGCCTAATTCTGACGGACCACGACAGCCGACACCAAAACTCGATCCGGCAGATCGAGTCTGATACAGTTCCCTCCATCGCATGCGCAAGATCGATCTGACGAATTTCCAAGTCGCGACGAGCGAGACGGCCCGTCAAATCAACCGGCGGATTACCTTGAACTTCCTTCGGCACCACCAGCCGATGTCGCGGGCAGATCTTTCCCGCCGTTCGGGGCTGCAGCGTAGCACGGTCTCGGCCATTGTCGATCAACTGATTGAGGAAGGCTGGGTCACCGAGGGGGCCATCGGCCGGCTGCCGCGCGGGCGACGGCCCAGATTCCTGCACCTCAACGTCGAGCGCACCGGCATCATCGGGGTGAACCTCCGGCCGGAGACGACCACCGTCGGCCTGGCGAACGTCGACGCGCGCTTCGAGGAACAGCGATCGTTTCCGACGCCGGGAAACCCTTCCATCTTCGTCCCGACGCGTGGCGCGGACGATCGCGAGCTTGCGGGCGGCTCATCCCAGCATGGTCTGCGAGGGCGTCGGCGTGAGCCTGCCCGGCAGGGTCGACGAAGGCGGACGGCTCGTGTTTGCGCCAAATCTCGGATGGCGCGACGTCGACCTCAAGCAGATGCTCGAAACGGCCACCGGGTTGCCAGTCAACGTCGAGAATGCCGCAAATGCGTGCGCGCTCGGCGAAGTGTGGTTCGGCCGGCACGACGAGCACCTCCGTCACCTCGTCGCCGTGACGGTGTCTGAGGGCATCGGTGTCGGCGTGCTGTTGAACGGACAGCTGGTCCACGGCGCACACGCGATGGCCGGCGAGTTCGGCCACATGACGCTCGATGAAAACGGTCCACCGTGCTGTTGCGGCAAGCGCGGGTGCTGGGAGCGATTTGCCTCCAATTCTGCGGCCGTCGACTACTACGCGGGCGGCAGCGCGGCCAGACCAGGGCAGTCGGCGCCCGCCCTCCGGTTCGAGGACATCATGCGGCTGGCCGGGACCGGCGACCGGCGGGCCGTCGAGACCCTCGAGCGCATGGCCACGTTTCTTGGCGCCGGGCTCGCGACGATCGTCACTGGCCTTGCCCCTCAGGTCATTGTCGTGATCGGGGAAGTGACGAGCGCCTGGGATCGAGTCGGCCCGATCATCTCTCAGGTACTGGAACGCCGCGCGCTTCGCGAGACCCCGACTCGCATCATCGCGACCGACCACGCCACGCAGCCACGGCTGCGCGGCGCGGTCACGCTCGTCGTGCAGCAGCACTTCGGCGTGCCCAACGTCGCGTAGGGCCATTCTTCCCCAGGCGCTTTGAACAGGAGACCATGAGACCAGGAGGAAACTCCTGAAAAACAGGATAACTCTTGATCTCCTGGCTCAAGCTGTGGATCAGGGCTCAGGCTCAGAAGCAAGTTCATCGCAGTGCGCGTCGCGATGCTTTGTGCTCGAGCCTGCTGAGGCCCTGACGGCGCTTGAGCCATGGCTGGATCTGCGGCGCGCAGGACGGCGCAGTCCCAGGCTCGCGATGGGCGCTCGTCCAGGAGTCAGCACAACCGCCAGGTTGAGCCCGAACGCCGCGACCTGCAGCGCAAGTGTCGCCGCCATGATCCACGCCGGGACGGGAATAGGAATAGCACCGCCGTCGAGCACCAACATGGTGATCGCGCCGCCGATGACGAGGGCGATGCGCCCAGGTGCTTGCCAATGCCCCTCAGCAGCAATGAGCGTCAGCAGCCAGAGCGTGCCGATGAGCGCGTAGGCGTCTGGCACGAAGGGGCTTCGGAACGACGCCAGGCTCAGGAGGCCGAGCCAGACTTGCGCCGTGCGGAGGCGGAGACGCTCCGCGTCCATTGGCCCGGCCGCGAGCCGGCGCAACTGCCACGCCGATAGCAGCGCGATCGGGAGAAGGACCACCCCATACAGGCTGGCGGCTCGGCTCGCGGCCACCGGTCCAGTCCACGGCACGCCAAGGAACCGAAGCTTGATGACGAGGCCGTGCACGCCATAGTTGATGGCCGCGGCATCGGAGTTTTCTATCCAGGGAAACGCCTGAGCGGATGCCACGCGCGGCAGCTGATACCGGAAGAAATCCAGGAAAGGCACGCTACCCACCATGAACCACGCCGCGGCCGTCAAAGCGAAGCCCCACGCCAGCGTCCATGCGACGGCGCTCCAGCGACGATCGACGAGAAGGAGCACTCCGAGCACGCCCGGATACACCTTGCTGATTGCAGGAAACCCGAGGGCCAAGCCCCCGCGCGCCGCGTGCCCGCGGTCGAACGCGATCATCGCCAGCACCGCCATCGCAAACGCGGTGAGCTGGAAGTTGCCAATCTGAAGTCCAAGCCTCGTGGTCACCGCCAGCCACAGCACGGGCGCGAGCAGCAACGCGAGCAGCCCGCTCGGCCCCCCAATCCAGCGGGCCAGGAAGGCGACCGCCATGAAGAGGACGACGCTCTGAACGGCGAACCACAGGCGACGGATGGTGAGGAAGTCGAGGCCCGCGGCAACGGCTGGTCGTGGCAAAGCGAGGAAGGCCGGCGGGTACTGGTAGAGATCGACCTCAAACGATCCAATGAAGCGCGGCTTGATCTCGCCTGGAGGCGCCGGGTCGGAGTACTGAGAGGGATCGAAGATGTTCACGCCCGCGGGGGCGAGGCGCGCCGCCTCGGTATAGGAGCTCAGGCAACTGTGCGTGCGGAAGAACGCCCGATTGGGCACAACCGACAGATCAACGCGCGTCTCGTCGAGCATGAAGACGCTCAGACGCGAGGTGTAGACCGTCGCCGCGCCGAGCACCGTCAGCGCGGCGACAAGCGCTGGCCAATTCAACCGGTGATATCCGATCGCGCGCGCCTGCGCACCGGTTCGCCAGACGACGACGATGCCGGCTGCGGCAATGAGCGCGGTCGAGAGCCGCCACGGCACGCCGAGTGCCGCGAGGCCGACGACGAGGGGCGGCCCGGCCAGGCAGACCCCCAGGACGAGCGCGAGCGATCCCATTCTGGGCGCCGATAGTATCCCGATTGGAGCGAGCGCGTTCGCTCGTATAATCTCCCGCATTCGGCTACACGATGTCTCTGGCCCCTGGCGCGCGCCTCGGCGCCTATGAAGTTCTCCGGCTGGTCGGCGCCGGGGGCATGGGCGAGGTCTACCAGGCGCGCGACACCCGGCTCGATCGGATCGTCGCCGTCAAGGTCCTGCCTGAGAAGTTTGCCGACGACCACGAGCGGCGCCAGCGATTCGAGCGCGAAGCCCGGGCCGTCGCGGCCCTCAACCATCCACACATCTGCGACCTCCACGACGTCGGCGAGCACGACAACGTCGGCTTTCTCGTCATGGAGTATCTCGAAGGCCTGACGCTGGCTGATCGGCTCGTGCGGGGGCCGCTGCCGCCGGCTGACGTGCTCCGCTACGCGGCCGAATTGGCCGATGCGCTCGATCACGCGCATCGGCGCGGGCTCGTGCATCGCGATCTCAAGCCGGGCAACGTGATGCTGACGAAGAGCGGCGCGAAGCTCCTCGACTTCAGCTTGTCCAAGCTGCAGCCCACGCCGGATCTGATCGCGTTGTCCACGATCGGGTCGGAACCGGCGCCGCTCACCGCGCAGGGCGCCGTGCTGGGCACGTATCCCTACATGGCGCCGGAACAACTCGAGGGGCGAGAGACCGACGCGCGGACCGACATCTTTGCCTTCGGCGGGATTGTCTACGAGATGGCGACGGGGCAGCGCGCGTTTCAGGGCGCGACGGCGGCGAGCCTGATTGGCGCGATTCTTCACACGGATCCGCCCCCGGTCTCCACGCTCCAACCGCTGACGCCACCGGGTCTCGACCACATCGTGGCGCGGTGCCTGGCGAAGAATCCCGACGACCGTTGGCAGACAGCGCGCGACCTCGTGCTCGAGCTGAAAGGGATCGCGGAACACATCTCGGGTCCGGTCGAACGCAAGACCGCGCGCAACAAGAGCGCGCGCCGGATCGGAGCAGCCTTGCTCGCGGTGATCGCGATTGGAGCAGGCGCATTCGCACTGGGAATCTATTTGCGGCCACGGGCGAACGAGCCGGCCGTCCGGCTCACGTTCTCGCCGCCGCCAGGCTTGACGTTGGCCGAGGTCAGAGCGACAGGACCCGTGACGATCTCGCCCGACGGGACACGAGTCGTGTATGTGGCTGCAGCGAAGGATGGCCCTCAGCTCTTATGGATCCAGCCACTCGATTCCACGACCGCCCAGGCGCTCGCAGGAACCGACGCCGCGGCGTACCCGTTCTGGTCGCCGGACGGCCGGTCGATCGGGTTTTTCGCCAACGGCAAGCTGAAGAGAATCGATGCTGCCGGCGGACCGGTTCATGGCCTGTGCGACGTGGTGCTGCCCCGGGTGGGACGTGGAACCACGCGGGAGTGATTGTTTTTTCTGCCGGCGCTGGCGAACACCTCTACCAGGTCTCTTCCGGCGGCGGCCAACCCGCGGTACTGGCGTTCAAGAGTCCGAATCGAGAAAGTCTCTGGCCCAGCTTTCTGCCCGACGGTCAGCACTTCGTGTATTTCGGACGACGGGAAAAGCCCGGGGTTTACGTGGCCTCGCTCGATCCGGCCTTTCAAACAAGACTCGTCGCGGACGCGTTATATGCGGGAGCCGCGTACGCGTCGGCTGGATACCTCATGCTGGCGAAAGGCGGAGCGATGGCGGCGACCCTGTTCGCTCAGCCGTTCGATCTCAGGGGTCTCAATCTGACCGGCGATCCCGTTCCCCTTGCCGAGCGTGTCCCGTTTTACCCGATTATCGGCTTCTCTGACTTTTCGGTGGCGACCAACGGTCGGCTGATTCACGGGAATCTCACTGGCGAGGCCACGTCGCTCGTTTGGTTCAGTCGGGCGGGCAAGGCAATTGCCACCGTTCCAGAAGCGTCCGGGTACCAGAGGCCCGTCCTTTCGCCCGATGAGAAGTCGATCGGGGCTCACCGTGTCAGCCCGGAGTCCCAATCTCAGGACGTCTGGTTGATCGACAGCAGCCGCGGCACGGCGTCCCGGCTCACTACGAATCCAGGCCTCGACAACATGGGACTCTGGTCACCCGACGGCCGGCGCATCCTGTACGGATCGACCCGTGACGACCGAGGGTACGAACGCTTATGTGAAAGAGGTTGGCGGCACCGACGCGGAGATGCCGCTTTTCACCTCAGGCCATCGTCCCCTGCAACAGATGACCGACTGGTCCGGCAAGCTGTTCGTGTTTGCCAGGCAGGATCCAACGACACAGTGGGATCTGTGGACGATGCCAGAGACAGGCACGCCTGTAGACGCAATGCAAACGACGGTGCCCTATCTACGCACTGAATTCAACGAACACGAGGGTGTGCTCTCGCCTGATGGACGATGGATGGCGTACACATCCGATCAATCGGGGCGTTCGGAGGTGTATGTCGGCGCGTTCCCGCAGGTGGGGGTTCGGGGAAAACCGGTATCGAGGACCGGCGGGAAGTGGCCCAAGTGGCGGCGTGATGGGCAGGAGCTGTTTTACGTCGCGCCGGACCAGACGCTGATGGCGGTGACCGTCGAGACAAACGACGAGTTGAAGATGAGCGCCCCCAGTGCGCTGTTCAAGCTGCAAATAAAAGACGGGGCGGCTCGAAGTGACTGGGCCTATGCGCCCGCGCGAAATGGGCAGCGCTTTCTGGTCAACGTATCTCCGGAGGCCCCGCCTTCCCCGATCTCTGTGCTCCTGAACTGGCCAGCCGCGCTTCGGCGTTGAGTACCGTCGTCGCCAGCTTGCGCCGAACGAGCCTCAAAAATCCACCTGCACGCCGAAGTCCACGAATCGCGCGGTGAGGATGGCCGTCGGCGCCGGCCACGATGCCGAGTAGCGATTGTTGTACTGAAGGATCGTGTTCGCGTTGAGAAGGTTGTAGACCGAAACCGATCGGGCGAATCGCTGCCCGGCCGATCCGGACGTCTTGCTGATGCGGAGGTCGATCTGGTTGAGGCGCTCGCCGTACAGCGTGGCCGGCGGCAGGACGTCGAGCAGGACTCGGTTCGTGCAGACCGGCGTGGCGCCGCACGATGACAGATTCCGGCCGAGCGAGTCCCGGATTTGCGCGTTGCTCGTGAGCTGCTGAGCGAGGAGCTGGGGCCCGGGCAGGCTCTGAAACGTCGCAGCAGCCTGGACGTCCCACCAGGGCAGCGGGTAGACGACCTGAAGTTTTCCGTTCGGTTGCATGGGCGGCCGGATGTCACAGTATGGCTCCGCGCGGGGTGCCGTCGGTGTGAAGAGCAGGCTGCGATCGTCCAGCATGAAGCAGTTGTTCGTACGTTCGCGCCCGAGGCTCAGGCCGCCGCTCACGAACACGCGATTCGGCAATCGGGCGTTGAGGCTGAAGTCGAATCCGTCGAACACGTCCTCCTGCCGGCCGAACGATCTGGGCTCGTGATGAATTCCTCCATCTCGCCGAACTTTGCCACGCTCACGTCGTAGAAGCCGCACACTTCGTGGCCGCCTCCGCCGGGGAGCCGAGGATTCGACAAGGCAGTGATGCAGTAGGGGCTGAAGTCTGCATTGGTGACGGCACGATTCTGCGAGATGGCGTTGAAGTTGCCGTACCATCGGCGGAAGTAGCCGGCGGCCGCGGTGACGCGAGGGAAGAGCTGATGCTCGATGCTCAGACTTGCTCCCCAGTTGTACGGCCGGACGCCAAAGCCCTGCGTGAGCGCCGTGTCGTAGGTCGTGCCCGCGATGAGCTGGCCGAACTTGTTGTCGGTGGTGGCGCCGCACTCGCCGTTGGCTGCGACGTTTCTGAGATCGCAATCAGGGATGTAAGTCCCCGGTTGCTGTCATTCCACGACCGCGATGTGCTGCTGACCGTTGATTCGAGCGGGTTCACAGCCCGCGCGATCGTATATGACTCACCCCTGACATACCGGGCGAGCGTGGCCTTGAGCACGGTCCTGCCGGTGCCGGCAAGATCGTACGCGACACCCGACGCGTGGAGACAGATCGCTCCAGTTGGGCACGTTCTTGACCTTCTCGAAAGTCTCGAGCGCCAATGAGCAGACCAGCAGGGAGGTGCTGGGCGTCCACCTGCGCGTTCAGGAAATCTGCGCGGAGCGCCAGCATTGAGCGTCAGACGATCGACTGTCCACTGATCCTGCGCGTACAGGCCCAGGTTGTAATTCACGCGTTCGGAGTACTCCGCAGGCTCCGCAAACTGCGTCAGCGCGTTGGGCACGCCGTTGACAAAGGCATAATTCACCGCGTTGTTGTGATCGCTGCCGGTCGACCCGCCACTGCTGCATCAGCGTCAGACCAGACTTGAACGCGTGCCGTGCCCGTGACGCAGGACACGGCCGCCCGGTAGTTCGACTGGTTGTTGCGGGTGCCGCCGAATCCACCGGCGGGCGCCCGCCACGTGAAGTCCGTCGTCGTCGGTGATGGACGACAGATTGGCAGCCGTGCCAGGATTCCGGTGCCCCTTCGAGTTCTGGACCGTGATCGTCGCGCCCGCCTCGAGCAACACTCGACTGGTCAGCGGCGAGGTCCAGCTCGCCTGGGCAAACCACTGGGGGTCGTTCTTGTTGTGAGCGCACGCGGAAGGCGCCGTCAGCCGATTCGGCGCCAGGCAGGTGCCGAAATCCGAGTACTGCGCGTGATAGTACGCGTCGATCTGTTTCGAGGCGTCGCCTGGACGGTGAGCCGCGCGTCGCCGCTGGCGTGCGACACGGGGTGGACGGCCGGTTTGCTCAGATCGGGCGTATAGAACAGCGCCGTCGGGTCCAGGTCGTCGTAGAGTCCGGCGATGTAGTTGTAGGTGCCCCAGTGCCGAACCGACGAGAACAGCCAGAGCGCGATCCTCGACGAGCGGTCCCCCAACGGAGGGATTGACGTCCCAGATCTTCTTGATACGGTTGCCCGCTCGTGAGACCACGGGCGATGAGATCGGCCGACAGATTGTCGTCCTGTAGCGCGGCGTTCGTGTAACGGCCGCTGAAAGACCCGTGAACCGTGTTCGACCCCTGTTTGGTGACGACGTTCGACGTCACGCCGCTCACCTCGAACTCGGCTGACAGGGCGCCGGTGTTGACCACGACTTCCTGCGCCATCGCGTTGTTCAGGAAGTTGCCGAAGTTCAGTGCCACCCGTCCCGTTGCCGCTCATCACCGACATGCCATCCACGAAGAGCCGGCTCTCGTCGATGCGGCTGCCGTGAATCTGGAGCATGAGCGCGTTTTCAGGGTTCGCGCCGCCGACGTTCTGCACGCCGCCCACGACCTGCATCCCCGGCGTCATCGAGGCAAAGGCGATGAAGGTGCGGTCCGTCGGCAGCGTGTCCATCGCCACGACGAGACGTGACCGTCTGCTGGGAGACGTTCTGGGTGTCCAGGAGCGCGTCCTCGGTGCGCACCGTCGTCCTCTCGGTCGTCTCCCTCCGCAGGTCAGCGTTGAGGGTTGCCGTGAACGAACTGGTGATCTCGATCCCTTCCAGTCTGATCGTGGTGAATGGCGGCATCGTGAACGTGAGGACGTAGGTTCCTGGCCGTAACCCGACGATCCTGTATGCGCCGTCAGTGTCGGTCACGACAGTGCGCGCCTTTTCGATGAGGGCGGGGCTCGACGCTTCGACGGTGACGCCCGGTATCCGGCGCCAGCCGGGTCTTTCACGAGGCCGGAGATCGCCCCGCTCTGATTCTGTGCCACGGGGACAGAAAAGGACGCGACCGTCCTGACAGGCAGGAACAGCAGGGCGCCCACCAGCAGGACCGAGGCGCGCATGATGGCCTCTTTTCGAGGATCCCGGATCGCCCGTGTTGGAAAGCGCGAGTTTACGCCAAGAGGGCTCGGCGTGTCGACAACCAGTATGCGCTGCGGCGCAACACGTTCAACGGCAATGTTGCCGACAGTTGCCAGTAGAACCACGGATCCCACGGATCACACCGATCACACGGCGCAGTCGGAGTGCGTCTACTTTCCCAGCCTCGCCTTGCGGCTGGCGGCTTCGGCGCTCCAGCGGGCGCGGTTGATACTGCCGAGCGGCGTCGAGTCCGGTGTTGAATTCTCGGTGACGTCGATGTGCCACGCCTCGCAGGTCGCGGCAGGAATCTCCGACTTCGGGACGAGCGTAAGCCGCGCGACCGTGTGGAAGGGCGCCTGGGACTCCTTCCACTCGACGCTGGCGTTTTCAATCCAGAAGTTCGCGTCCCGGCGCCGGCCCCAGTACGTCATCGCCTGCGTGTCGAGGAACTGGAGTCCGAACTCGAAACAGCTCATCGCGCTGTCAGTTTCGAGGTGCCGAATCAGCTCGTCCTGG
Source organism: uncultured Acidobacteriota bacterium (assembly GCA_963797625.1). Lineage (GTDB taxonomy): Bacteria > Acidobacteriota > Vicinamibacteria > Vicinamibacterales > 2-12-FULL-66-21 > DATBJJ01. The sequence goes on along the minus strand of CAWCQI010000036.1, from coordinate 215,015 downwards.
AGCGTGTTCGGATCGTAGCGCGCCAAGTCGCCCGCGGGATTCCCTACGCACGGTGTGGCGGAGTACTTGATGACGTCGGACGGGCCGTGACGGAACGGCACGGTGCTCCAGTAGCGTCGCCGTTGGTAGGGAATCATGGACTGATGCTCCTGGAGCCCCCCGAGAACGGCCGTTCTGGCAAACGACAACTTGTCCTTGAAGGGCAACGACCAGACCCCGGCGGCCATCGTCGGCGCCGTCACGACCTTGATCGTCGTCGCAAACGCGTGCGCGTCGTTGATCGGGAACGTGGTCCGATCGTTGGTCGAGAAGTCCTGGCGCGGCTTGCCTGGCGCCTCGACCGCGAACGAGAGCGCGCGCACGTCGGGCTTGGAGTCGTTGTTGATGTTGGAGTCCGCGTTGGCGAACCGGAGGGTCGCAGGATAGCGGCCGGGAGTGGCGTAGAGTCCCCTGGCGAGCCTGGCGGCGAGCGTCCGATCCGCGACCGTGGACATCACGTCGAGGACCTCGAACTCGGCTCGCGCGCAGACGCCCTTCGCGTGTGTCCCGCGAGCGAGCGGCCGGTTCTGGAGCACCCGCGTCCTTAGCCTGCACCTTCAGGATGCCGTCGACGATCGTGGCGATGTCTGCAGGTTCGCTTGGACTGACGCGCTTCGAGGGTCGGTATTGTCATCCAGACGAGCACCGCCACGAGCACCAGCACGAGACCGAACGCAATGAGCAGGCGGCGTCCCATATTGTTTTACCTGGCCGCCGGGGGCTTGGGCGGCGAACCGGGGTTCGGGGGATCGGTCGTGTAAGTCTTCAAGAACTCGATGAGCGCGTAGCGCATGTCCTCGGTCAACGTCGGATAGAACGACCACTCATGGCCCGTATTCCAGTTCCCGCGCAGCCGCGTGTCCATCAGGAATCCTGGAAGACCCGGTGGCAGCGCATACTTCGAACGATCGGTCTCGATCCCGAGCTTGACCGGGTCATACTCGCGTTGGCCGGTCGGGAACGTTACGGGTCGGTCGGCTGCAGGCCTTAGCAGATCGTAGAGCGTGGGAACGGAGCCGTTGTGGAGAAACGGGGCCGTCGCCCAGATGCCCACGAGCGTCTTGGCTCGATAGATCTTGCGGCCGCGCGTATCGTCCCACTTGTCCGCATCGAGCAGCGGCGCCCGGAATGTTGGGTCCATCAGCGGCCCGGTGCGCGTCTCGCGCTGCTCCCATTGCGCGATCGTCTGCGCGTCGAGATTGCGCTCCTGATAGTCCTTCTGCTTGATTCGCGTGATCAGGCCGAGGGCGGCTGCCGGAAACGGCTGCACCGTGCCGTCGGCAAGCATGACCTGCCGCTCGAAGTTGATCGCCGTCATCGGATCGGTCCCGACCTCGTCGAGCGAGAAGAGCTGGTAGGTGCGCATGCGCCCATCGGTCTTGAATGTCTCGTGGCAGCCGGCGCAGTGCTGATAGAAGAGCGCGCGGCCCCGCTCGGCCCGCGCGGTGTCAATCGGGGGGAAGCTGTCGGGCCACGTCGGCGGCGTGATCTTATAGGCCAGTTCTTCCATCTGATGAAGATTCTCGAGACGCACCGTGCTTTCGAAGGTCTTCGGATCGAAGAGCGCCCCGACGCCGAGCGCTTGTCCGATGTTCCGCTCCATGACTGAGTTCGTGTTGGCGCCCCACTGCAGCCACCCTGTGTACTCCAGGCCCCAGATGTGGGGAATGCTGACCGGCGCGTCAGCCGGGAGGCTATTGGCGCCGATGGCGCCAAACAATTCGTCGCGGCCGATGCCGAAGGCGTCGAGCCGACCATACCCTTCTTCGGTGCTGATCGCGAGCGAGCGGGCGAGCGTCGGCACGTTACGGAGCGCCCTGACCTGCGCTTCGAGTAGACCGCGATTGCTCGTGAAGAGTTGCGTCACTCGTCGCGTGAACGTCTCGTCTTCAGCGACGTCGGCATTGTCGCGGGCGTCGCCGCTCGAGCGCCGCTCGCGGCGCACCGCGCGCAGACGGTCCCAGAAGCGCGCCAGCCGGTGCGGCGCCTTGACCGTTGCCTCGGTCTCGGTCGCGAGGTGTATGAGGAACTTGTTGATGTAGGCCATGTTCCCCGCGCCGTCGATCCTGACCGCCTGACCACGATATTGCACCTGCCCAACGTGGCAGGCCGAGCAGTTCAGCCCGATCATCTCGACGCCGCTGATCTTCGAGCGCGCCACCGACACACCGACCGGCAGCCCGTACGGGTTGCCGGCATGCCGGGCGTCGCGCAGCAGTCCGAAACGCTCGATGTTGTCGAGAAACGGTCGCACGTGCACGCTGCCGTCGCTTGCCGGCACTTCGACGTCGAGCGCGAGCAGCCAGTCGAGCGGATAGAGCTCGCCGCCCTCCGAGAGATGGTAAAAGCTGGCGCGGTCGGCGTCAGAGAGACCATTCCGGCCGCCGGGACTCGGCGGCGGCGGGCAGCGCCGCCGCCTCGCGGACGTCCTGCGAACGGAATCCGCCGGATCTGAGGGTCCACCCACCGACGAGACCGGCGAGAAAGACGCCGGCCAGGATTGCCGCGTTCCTCTTGCTCATAGGGGTCCTTGACGCGCCGCGTGACAGAGGTCCGCTGGGCCGGCAAACTGCCGGCCCCCGCACAGAGTCGTGACCGTGTGTAGCCCGAGCATGCGATAGCTCTCGAATTGCGCCTCGTTGAACCACTGTTCGGCGGTAGATTCATGCGGGAACGTGGCGTGGGCGCGCGCGTAGTTCGCCACGTCGACGGGCTCATCTCCGGTCACCGTTGGTTTGAGGTAGAGGAGCACGCCATCGTCGAGGGCCGAATCGACTGCTGAATAGCGGATGGTGCCAATCGCGAAGCGTGCCTTGTCGCCAGGGCCGATCCGAATCCCCTCTGGGAACTCGATGTCGACGCCGAAGTCCACGCGGATTTTCCGGACAGCGTTCGCCAGATCCCCGAACGCGTAGGCGCCGTCGCAGCCGGCGTCGCTGAGGATGATATAGCGGCATCTGCGGAGCACCATCTCGTACAGCCCCAGGTTCTCGAAATGGCCGCCGTCCGACAGGTAGACGTACGGGTTCGTGTCGGTCGTTCTCGCGAGCAGTTCGTTGGCGAGTGGCTCGACGCCGAATGCCGGCGCTGCGCGAGTCCAGGTCGCTTCGCCGGGCAGGCCGGGATTACCGAGCCAGACGCCCAGCCGCGCGTTGAACACCGTCAACAGAAAGGTCAACGCCCGTGACGCGTCCGCGCCCATGTTCGAGCTCACCGCCGCGCCCGACGTCGTCAGCGCCTCGCCCAGCGAGATCCCCGACGCATAAGTTGCCGATGGCCGGTAGCCGAGCTGTCGCGACCCGACATGGAGCGGGCTCATCGTGAGTGAGGTGGCCTTGCGCTCAGCGACCGCAAGCCGGTTGTCGGCGACCAGATTCAGCGTCGTGTTCACGACATGCAGCGGCCGTCCGATTTCCCGCATGCGGTCGAACGGCATGTCATCGGCCGAGTCGAACCCCGTGAACGCACTGGGACGACGCTCTGCCTTTGGACGCGTGACGCCGAGGAACGTTCGCACGAGCCGCGTGCGATACATGCCGTGCAACGAGAACTGATTGATCGAGATCACGCGACCGAGGCCGACGCCGATGGCGAGCAGGCCGCCGAATGCCAGCAGGTCCTCGGGCAAGGACGCGCCAACGGGATGCGGTTGTTCCTGGAACAGGTTGAGGGCGTGAATCCATTGCAGCAGCAGGCGGTTGCCGTCCGAGACGAGCACGACGAGGAGCACCGTCGTGGCCGGGGCTGCGATGCACAGTGCCAAGCCGATCGCGAGGCGCCATCGTTTGGCCTGCGGAGGCGAGCGCGGCAATCATTCGGTAGGCCATACCGCCAGACAGCACTGTCAGGAGGCCCACTCCGGCCCGGCCGCCGCCGTGGGAGAACCCGAGGGCAGCGAGTCCGGCGTCGAGCGCCAGCGGGCCGAGTATCGCAATAGCGCTCGCGACCAGCCACGACAGTCCGACGATCAGGATCCAGGCGCCGGCGCGAGCCCACCACTCGCGATCATCGTCGGACATATCGCGGCTCGCGAGACCGATGAAGACGGTGATCTGCAGAAAGAGGAGCACCAGCGAAGTCGGCAGGTCGATCACCACGAACACCTGCGGATCGTGCTGCGCGAGCGCGGTCAGAAAATGGTGTGCCCAGGACGCGACCAGGCGGCCGACGAGGCCGGCCGCTGCCGCGGCGATCCAGGTCCACGGACGCCACCAGCGACTGCTGAAGGCCCCGCCCACGATCCAGGGAACGACCATCGCCGCTGCCGAGACCAGCAGCTCGATGCCGAGCGAGACATCGTCGCCGAAGCGCCACGCCCAGAAGCGATGCACCGAGAACAGGAACAACACCAGAAGCACTGGCGCCAGAAACCAGAGGACGAAGCTCCTGGAGCCCGCGGCTCGATGTCCGAGGCTCGGAAGCTGCACAGCGGCAAAGGTAGTGCCGATGGCAATCAAGACGACGATCGGAATCCAGTCGTGGAGATACCACCAATCGAGCGTGGCACGGCTGACGAGTTCGGGTTGCGACGGGAGGCCGAGCACACCGAGATACATCCGGGGCAGCATCGCGGCGGTGGCGATGAGCGGGATGAGCACCATCCAGTTGACGAGCAGGTTGCGGAACATCGTGCCGCCGAGCGTCCAGACATCGGCGGACAGCGTACCGGTTCGTGGGTCGAGGAACTTGATGACGCGGCGCAGTCGGGTCAGCGGCTCGGGCTCGACGTCGTGCGCGAGTTGCTCGCACGGGTCAGCCTCGCCCCGGTCTCGCGCGTGGAGACGCCACGCGGTGAGCCAACCGCCGATGTAGCCGCCGCCCGACACCGTCGAGAGATAGTCGAACTTGCCGAGCACGCCGGCGCGGGCGAGCCCCTGCAGGACGCCAAGGGCGAAGCTGGCGCTGCGCACGCCACCGCCCGACAGGCAGAGTGCCGAGTGCCCGGCCCGGCCGTGGCGCTCGAACACCTCGGCTGGCGTCAGCGTTTCGTCCGTCGCTGTCGTCGTTCCGTGCAGGTAGGCGTACTCCGCCTCGAGGGCGCGGTCGATGGAGAGAGGCGGCGTCGCGGTCTCGTTCACGATTCCACTGCAGAGAGCGTGGTGCGGGCTGCGATCAGAGTCTCGCGTCGTGTGACCCTCGGTGAACCAGCCGTACACCGGCGCGAGCACGCCGCGCGCGTCATCCCGGCGACCGGCGTCAAGCAGCAGCCTGGCAAGACTCGTCGCCGCGCGCAATTCGAAGGATTTCGCCTGCTGCTCGCGAGCGACCTCGATTGCCCGCCGGAAACTGTCTTCAGCCCCCGACAGATTTCCGGACGCGACAAGGAGCTCTCCACGCGTCCTGTGCAGCTCGGCGAGGTACCCGCCTTCGAGCGTTGTCTCGGCGTGCACGAATCCTTCGTCAACGGCGCGGAACCCCTCGTCGACGCGGCCCGCGACGGCGAGCATCTCGGCAAGGAGCGCGAGAAACGCCGTCCGAACGAGGCCGGAGCCGATCGCCTGCTGCACGGCCAGGCTGTCCTTCAGCTGATCGATGCCTTCGGTCGTGCGGCCGAGCGCCGCCAGTGCCGCCCCCTGGAACGAGCGCCCCCACTCGGTTTCCTGCTTCAGTTCGTACTCGCGCGACAGCGCGACGATCTCGTCGCCCATGCTGACGGCTTCCTGCGCCTCACCACGATAGAGATGGATGCCCTGAGCAACGACGAGGGCGAAGGCGAGCGTGATCGGTTGGCGTTGCGATCGAGCCAGCGCCAGGCTCTCGCGCGCGCGCGCGTCGGCGCGGTCCGGATAGCCGAGGGCCCACAGCGGACGGCTCGACATGGCCCGCGCCGATCATGCCCGGATCCAAGCCAAACATCGCGGTGTAGGTCATGTGGTCGGCAGGGATGTGCAACTCCCGCGCGCGATCGAGCACCTGGCTGGACTCGACCATGTTCCCGAGGAACTCGAGCGAGACGCCGACGAGATGGTGGGCCGCCACCAGGTAAGCTGGATTGCCGGATTGCTCGGCCTGGATCATCAGCTCGGCGGCACGTTCGCGGTAGACACGCAGGTCGCCACGGATGGCATGGAAGAGCGTCAGCGCCCAGCGAACGGGGAAGACCTCCGGTGGATCATCGAGTTGGTGGCACAGTTCGCGCGCCCTGGCGAAGATCGGCTCGAGCTCGGCGGCTGCCCACCCCTTCATCATTCGCAGCGCCAGCCCGCGGATCATCTGGAGGCCAAGTTCCTGCTGCGTGCGCGCCGGGCCATCAGGCATGCCGCGCAGCGCTTTCAGGCCGCGTTCGGCCAGCGAGAGCGCCTCGCGAAATCCAAAGAGCCCGACCGAGTGTTGGGCCGCGGCAAAGTAGTACTGCGCGCTCGTGGGGAAGTCGCGCGCCGCTTCGAACAGGACGGCCAGGCGGGCCGCGCTGCCGGGCGTGGTCTCGCCGTGGGCGACAAGCGACCGCGCGACCCGGCCGCTCAGGGCGGTCCGGCGCGTCGGCTGCAGCGACGCGTAGAGCATGTTCTGGTAGAGCACGTGCACGAACTGGTACTGCAGCGTCAGCGTCAGATCCGGGAACTCGTATTCGTTTCCGCGTTTCACGAACACGTGGACCCGTTCGAGGATGTCGAGCCGTTCTTCGACGGCTGCCGGTTCCATGTCGATCGCTTCGCTGACCACCGTCGAATCGAACTGGGGACCCTGGACGCTGGCGGCGAGGAGTAGCGAGCGATCGCGCTCGTCCACCTGCTCGATCTTGCGGGCGATCATGCTGCGGACCGACTCGGGCAGATCGCGCGGCAAGTCCGACATCGAACGGGCCAGCGTCCAGGTGCCGTTCCGCTCGACGATTCCGCCCGAGTCGCGCAGATAGCGGACGAGATCGGCCATGAAGAGCGGGCTGCCTTCCGTCTTCGCGTGAATGAAGGCCGAGAAATCCGGCGGCAATCGATGCTCGGGAAACTCCAGTGCGAGATACCGGTCCACATCCGCGGGCTCGAGGAACGCCAGCGAGATCTCCTCGAAGAGGCCGCGCGCTCGCAGGTTGTTGGCGATGTTCAGGAACGGGTGCTGGGCCAGCGCCATTTCCGCCGGCCGGTAGCTCGCCAGGACGAGCACGCGCATGTCGGCAAATCGGCCGGCCAGGTAGTTCAGGATGTCGATCGTCGACACATCGGCCCAGTGCAGGTCGTCGAGGAACAGGATGACCGGCCGCGTCCGCGAGATGTCCTGAAAGTACGCGCCGACCTCACGCTTCATGCGCTCCTGCGAGGCGGTCAACGCCTCGACGCGAAGGTCTGCCATCGACGATTCCTCGATGGATCTCGTCGCCACCTGCAAGTACCAGGTTGGAGCCACGGTCTTCATCAGGGTCTGGAGGGACTCGCCGCCGGCCCGGTGCAGCAGGCTGTCGAGCGCTTCGAGAATGGGCAGATAGGCTTCTGCGCCGGCCAGCCGCTCGGAACACCGGCCGCGCGCGACAATCGGGCGCTCTGGCCGCGCCGCCAGCTCGACGAGGACGTCCTCAATGAGGCTGCTCTTGCCGATGCCGGCTTCGCCCGCCACGCCAACGATGAGGCTGTGACCGTCCTTGACCCGCGCATATGCCCGTCGCAATTCGCCACGTTCGGTCTCCCGGCCAACTGTCTTCCGGACTCCGGCCGTCGCCGCGCGCGGCCCTTCGAGCGGAGTCTCGCGCCCGAGGAGTGCCGCCAGCTCCTCGTCCACTTCGCGGGCTGACGGCCGGCGCTCGGCTTCCTTGGCGAGCATTCGATGCACCAGCGCGTCGAGCGCCGGCGGGATCGCCGGCTTGAGCCTGACGAGTGGCACCGGCTGCTCGGTAAGAATCGCCGCGATCACGCCCGGGCCTGACGGGGCCACGAAGGGCCGGCGGCCGGCTGACAGCTCGTACAACACGACGCCGAACGCGAAAATGTCTGCCGCCGGACCCGCCTGCTCTCCGCGCGCCTGCTCGGGTGACATATAGGCCGCCGTGCCGAGCACCGTTCCCGGTTCGGTGTCGTGGATGATCGTGGATCGTTCGGCGGCCTGATGGTCGACGATTCGCGCCAGGCCGAAATCGAGGACCTTCACGTAACCATCGGCCCGAACCATGATGTTTTCGGGCTTGACGTCACGGTGGACGATGCCGGCCGCGTGCGCGGCGGCGAGCGCCCGCGCGACCTGTCGACCGATCTCCAGCGTCGTCGTCAGCGCCTGCGGGCTCTCGATGAGCGTCCGCAGCGTCTGTCCATCGATCAACTCCTGGACGATGAACAGCTCACCGGCCGACGTTTCACCGACTTCGTGGATCGTGACGATATTGGGGTGGTTGAGGGCGGAGGCGGCGCGCGCCTCGCGAAGGAACCGTTGGACGAGCGCCGACGGCTCGGTCCGCGCATCGCGCATCAGTTTCACGGCGACCGGGCGGTTCAGCCGCGTATCGAAGGCGCGGAAGACATCCCCCATGCCGCCGCCGCCGATGCGCCCATCGACGCGGTAGTGCCCGAAAGAGGTCGGTATCATCCTGGATGGAGGTTTGCAGCGCCCGCGAGCACTATACATCTACAGGGCGCGCAAAGGTTCACAACACTCACGGCCGCCACGGCCCGGCACGAGACGCGCTGACCTGTGAATGCCACGAGCCCGACGTGCCTATTGTTTGTGTCCTTAAGAGAGGACCTCGCGCGTTTTCTCGACACCCAGCCACCCGCGCCCGTATAATTGACGCACACCATTTTGGCCAAGGCAGCGCCCACACCCGTCGGGTCCCGGGATGACGTCCGTCTGTTCGATCTACGCCGCAACTGGAGAGCCCTCACCGAACGGCCCGCCTTTCACGATCCGGTCATCGACGGCGTGCGGGCGATCGCGATCCTCTGGGTGATCTCGTATCACCTCGTGCTGTTCCATCTCGGGTCGTTCACGACCGAGGCCATTGGGTTGGCGACCGGCCGATGGACTCAGTGGACCAGCCGCGGCGACATGGGGGTCGACCTCTTCTTCGTGATCAGCGGCTACCTGATTGGGACGATTCTGTTCAGCGAGTACCGCGCATCGGGGAGCATTCAGATCAAGCGGTTCTACGTCCGGCGCTTCCTGCGCCTGATTCCCGTCTACACCGTCGCGATGATCGTCGGGCTGTACTTCGTGCACAACATCCCGCGCGAGGCGGTGCTCATGGAATTCCCGCCCTTCATGAACGCCAATCACATGTGGGCGAATTTCCTCTACGTCAACAACTTCCTGCCGATCAACCGGCAATACATGGGATGGTGCTGGTCGCTCGCGATCGAAGAACAGTTCTACCTGATCCTCCCAGGCTTCATCCTCATCGTCATGCGGTTCGGCCGGCCGATGCGCGTGCTCGGGGGCCTGATGGTTCTCGCCGGCGTCATCCGCTGGGTGGTGATCGACCGGCATGGGTTCGTGCCGCCATTCCTCGACCTTCCCAACATGCAATCCTGGGTCGATCGCTTCACGATCGAGTACCAGAACCTCTACACGCGATATGGCGCCCTGCTTGCCGGAGTGATCGGCGCCTACTTGATGGTGTTTCACCAGCAGCGCGTGCGGCAGTTCTTCTCGCGGACCAACCTGGTGAACGTGCTGGCGGTGGCGTGCATCGCCATCATCATCCCCACCGGCTACTTCGCGATGTCGTCGCCGCTCTTCAACGAGGTGCCCCTTTTCGCGCGGATGCTCTACTACTCGCACCATCGCGACGTGTTCGCCCTGTGCGTCATGTTCCTGGTGCTCGCGGCGACGCACTCGGCCGGTTTCGTCGGACAGCAACTCCGGCACGCGCTCTCGTGGAAAGTGCTCTTTCCGATCGCTCAGATCTCCTACTCGCTCTATCTCGTCCACGAGATGTTCATGCTCTGGCTGTTTCCAAAGACCGCGCAGCTCTTTGGTCCGACGCTCGGAGCTCACGCCACCATGGCCGTCGCGGCAGTGATTGCGCTCGCGATGTCGTTTGCCGGCGCGACGCTGCTCTATCTGCTGGTCGAGCAGCCGTCGATGCGGGCGAGAGCGCTGCCCTTCGTCAGAAGGATTGCGGAAGGGACCCGTGGCCCTGAGTACAGGGCTCAGGGCGGACCAGAAAAGCAGGAAGCTCTTCCCTGAGCCCTGAGCCCTGAGCCCGTCCTAGGGAATCTTGTAGCGGGCGAGCAGAGCCGTGATGTTGTCCGGCCCTCCTCGCTCGAGCGCCAGATCCACCAGCCTCTGACACTGCGCGTCGAGTCCCAGTCGCTCGCCGGTGCGCAGCACGTTGGCGATCTGGTCGTCGTCGACCAGATCGGTCAAACCGTTCGTGCTGAGCATCACGACGTCGCCGTCGAGCAACTGATAGTTCTGGATCTCGATATCTGGTGTGCCGTTCTGCCCGCCGATTGCGTCGGTCAGTCTATGGCGGAGGTCGTGCGCGGCCAGCTCGATCGGCGTCGTCCGCCCTGTTTCTGCGATCCGTTGCGCGAGTGTTTGATCTCTCGTCAGGCGGGTCAGAAGTCCTCCGCGATAAAGGTACGCTCGGGAGTGTCCGACGTGCACGACGAAGAGCTCGTCGCCGGCGCTGAAGGCTGCCGTGAGCGTCGTGCTCATGCCCGCCAGCCCCGGGTGCTGGCGTGACGCGTCGGTCACTTCCTCACCGACCTTTTCATAGAACCGCTCGGCGCGCTGAACGATCTCCCACACGGTCCGCTCGTTGACGCGGAGGTTCCATTTGCCGAAATGCAGCACGCAGCTGCGCGAGGGTCGCAATCGCGTGCCGGCTGGCGATTTCCGGCCCGTCGGGGCCCATGCCGTCAGCGACGACCATGCCGTAGGCATGCTCCTCGAACCGGTCGGGGACGCAGCCATCGGGGAGGCTGGATTTGATCGTTTCCTGGTTGCGGCCTATCCGCATTATCCAGTAGTGGTCGTCACTGGTCGCGCGACGCCGGCCAGGATCGGTGGCTGCGCCGAACTCCACTTCGACCAACGCCGACGGCGGACGGAAGGCTCTGTAGCGTCCGAGTCCAAGCTTCGCGGCCGCGAGGTCGAGCCTGTCCTCGTCGTCTCGATCGTGCGGATGGGGGCGATGATCCATTCCAGGCGTCCGGTCTATCGGTCAGTACATCGCAAACGCGTACAACGTATCGCCGACCGCGACCAGGACGTGCTGCCGCCCGTCGACGGCATAGGTCTGAGGCGCGTTCGAGATGTTGCCGATTCGCGAATGCCATAGCGGCTTGCCGTTGGTCGCATCGAACGCCGCGAAGTTGCCGGCGCCGTCACCGGAAAAGACCACTCGCCCTGCCGTAGTCAGCAAACCGCCGCCGCCACCGCCAGGGAACGAATGCCGCCACGCCACTTTTCCGGTCTTGGGATCGATCGCGGTGAGGTAGTCGCCGAGCGAGCCGAGCTGCGCAACCGCCTTGCCGCCGAGTCCCATCGAACCACGGGGATCGGGATCGGTCAGATAGAGAAGGTTGAAGCCGTTGTGTTCCTGAACGTAGAAGAGCCCCGTGTCCTCGGAGTACGCGGGCGGCGGCCAGTTGGTCACCCCGCCTTCCACGGGCGACACGAGCGAGCCAGGGATCGTGGCTTCCTTGGCCGGGTTGGGATCGATCTCTCCCGTGGGCCGCTGGCTGAGCGCCCAGTTGGTCGTCGATCCGTACTTGCTGGTCACGAGATGCTTGCCCGTGACTCGATCCAGCGTATAGAAGTAGCCATTCCTGGCCGCGGTCGACACGAGCTTTCTCGGCTTGCCGTCGATCGTGGTGTCGATGAGGATCGGCGTCTGCGCTGAGTCCCAGTCGTGCGTGTCGTGAACTGAGGTCTGGAAGTACCAAGCCATCTTGCCGGTGTCGACGTGCACCGCGATGAGCGTGCAGGTGAACAGGTTGTCGCCCTTGCGGCCCGCGCCGGTGTAGCCCGGCGTCGGATTGCCCGTGCCGAAGATGTAGTACTTCGTCTCGGGATCGTACGAGCCGGGAATCCAGACCTGACCGCCACCATGCCTTGCGGTATCGAGATTCGGCCACGTATCGAGACCGGGATCGCCGGGCTTCATCGGCACGGTGTAGAAGATCCAGTTGCGCTTGCCGGTTTCGGGATCGTACGACTGGAGGAACCCCGGCGCATCGAGGTCGTTGCCCGTTCCAACGAGCACGTGGTTGTCGACGACGATCGGCGCCATCGTCGAGAAGTACTGCTGATCGAAGTCGGCGATCTCGACGTGCCAGCGTTCCTTGCCCGTGCGCGCATCGAGCGAGACGAGGTAATTGTCCGGCGTTTCGAAGAACAGGTAGTTTCGCCAGATGGCGGCGCCGCGGTTGCCGATGTGCGTCCCGCCCTTGGTCTTCCAGTAGTAGCGCCACAGCTCGCGTCCGTCGCGCGCGTCGAGCGCCCAGACGTTGTCGGGCGCCGTGACGTAGAGGACACCGTCGACCTGCAGGATCGCGCCCTTCACCTGGGCGTTGTTTCCGCCGGCGAACTCCCCGGTGCCTTCACCGCCGACGATGACCGGTGTCGGGGCCGCGCCGCCGAAGCCGCCACGTCCGCCAAATCCGCCACGGCCGCCGACGGCCGCCGCCGCGGGATCGCCGGCGGTCAGGCGGGCGGTCCAAGCGAGCGTGAGGTTCTTGACGGTCGTCTGGTTGATCTGCTTGAGCGAGCTGTAGCGTCTGCCGGTGTAGTCGCCCGAGTAGGTCGGCCAGGTATCGGCGAGCGGCTTGCGAATCGACGCCGGGTCGAGACCGCCCTGTGCCTGGCCCGCGAGAAACGCGGGGGACAGCATCACTGCGGTGGCAGCGGCAACCGAACTCGTGAAGATCGCTTTTTTGATCGTCATTTCAGTGTCACCAGGTAAGCAGTCACGTCGTGAATATCCTTGTCGGCGTAGTTCGGCAGCAGCTTGCGGTGCGCTTCCCGTGGATCGCGGACCTCAATCTTGGGAACGTCGCCATCGCGGCGGAACGAGCGCGATGTTCCATCGGCCAGCGCCACAACCACGCTGAAATCGTCGAGGCGGATCAGCCGGCCTTCCGTTTTCTGGCCCGAGGCATCGACGACGATCGCGGTGACCGGCGTGGGAGGCGCGCCCCCTCGTCCCCGTCCGCCGCCGCCGCCCACCCAGTAGTTCTGAAGCGCCATCGGATCCGACACACGCGTCGCGATGCCCTGCATGTCGGCCGCGGTATGGCAGGCCGTGCATTTCGCCGCGAAGTAGGCCTGACCCGCTTTCGCGTCGCCGACGACGATGTTCAGCTCGACCGGCGGGCCTTCGGGAGGCGCGCCTTGTCCCCTCGCGCTGGCAGTCACGCTGTGGATGTAGGTGGCAATGGCCTTGACGTCGTCGGGCGGGATATTGAGCGGCGGCATCACCGGCATTCCCGGGTTTTGACGTCCCTGCTGAACCACCGGAAGAATCAGCTCGCCGTCCTGGTCGTTCAGCACGAGCTGCGAGCGCAGCAGGTTCGGTCCACCCTGGTCGCCACCGCGCAAGTCCGTGCCATGGCACGCGCGGCAGTAGACGCCATAGAGTCCGTTGCCGCGCTTGATCACTTCCGGATCGCCGGGCGGCCGTTGCTGCGCGGGAAACGTCGCCTGCCCGCGGCCCCGGCCTTGCGGCGGGGCTCCTGCGCCCTGCGGGGCGCCTCGACCGGCCGCGCCTGCTGGTGTGGCAGGGGGCGTTTGCGGATTTGCTGGCGGCGCGGCCTGGGCTCCAAGCCGGACGGCGAGAGACGCCAGCAGAAGAAACGCTGCCGGCATCAGGAATGTCTTCGGTCGCATCGACTCACCTCGACGATTGGGCAACGAAAGCAGAGCTCGGGCAATGATACTGCTTTCAGGGCAAACGCTTACATGGGCTGGGGTAAGCTTTCAGCCGTCAGCTGTCAGCTTTCAGCTCAGAGCGTCTGTCGATTAAGATCTCGCGCGGCTAAACTCGGAACGTTCTTAGCTGAGAGCTGAGAGCTGATGGCTGAGAGCTGACAGCTGGAGGCTATGAACCCACCCATTCTCGAACTGCTCGATGCGACGGTCGTCAAGGGCGAGCGCCGAGTTCTGAACGGCATCCGATTGGCAATTCGCGAGGGCGAGCACACGGCGATCCTTGGTCCCAATGGCGCCGGAAAGTCCGTCCTCGTGAGCCTGTTGACCCACCACGAGCGCGCGCTCGTTCCCGCTGACGGCACATCAGCCGTGCGCGTGTTCGGCGAGGATCGATGGAACGTGTCCGAGCTGCGCGCGCAGCTCGGCATCGTGTCGTCCGATCTGCATCAGCGCTTCGTCGCGGGCAACAGCGAAGGGAGCATCACGGGTGAGGCGGCCGTGCTGTCGGCGTTCCTCGTGTCGCACGGCATCCTTCGCTACGGTGTCGTGACCGACGAGATGCGCAGTCGCGCGGCGGAGGCGCTGGATGCCGTGGGAGCGACCCACCTGAGCTCGCGCACGCTGGATCGGATGTCGAGCGGGGAAGCGCGCCGCGTGATGCTCGCACGGGTCCTGGCGACATCGCCGAGAGCACTCGTCCTCGACGAGCCGACGACCGGACTGGATCTGGGGACCAGGCACAGCTTCATGGAGCTGGTGCGCGGCATCGCGAGGGCCGGCACCACGCTCGTGCTCATCACGCACCACAGCGAGGAGATCGTTCCCGAAGTCCAACGGGTGATCCTCCTCCAGGAGGGCCGGATCGTCGCTGATGGGGCGAAAGCGTCGGTACTGACGCGCGACCGTTTGAGCGCGCTTTTCGGCCTGCCGATCGCCGTTGATGAGGCTGGCGGCTACTACTACGCCCGCCCGTCCGAATAGAACTCCACCAAAAGGTGGCTGGCACCTTCCCTGACAAGGTGCCAGCCACCTATCGGCAATTGTTCCTAAACTGAACAGTTGAGCGGCTCGGATTGCGGAACCTTCCACATATTGGCCGCGTATACTATCTTGCGTAACAAGATAGCTTGCGATACCATTGTGGACATGACAGCCGAAGGCGGACGCGGGGAGGACCGGAAGAGCATCGCGCGCGAGCTGAGGCGCGGGTCGCTCGAGTTGATCGTCCTGCACCTGCTCTCGGCCGGCGAGGCCTACGGCTACGAGATCGTCTCGAAGCTCGTCGCCAACACGGACGGCGCGCTCGAAGTCACTGACGGCACGCTCTATCCGGTGCTCTACCGGCTGGAGCGCGCGGGCTTCGTGAGCGTCCGGTGGGAAACGCCCGAGCGCGGCGTGCCGCGCAAGTACTACTGCCTGACTGATGCGGGTCGCGAGGAGCTCGCGCAGCTCACGCAGGAATGGACCACGTTCGCGAAAGCCATGGCGGCGCTGTTGACGCCACCCTCGGAGGGCACATGAGGACCGCAGAAGACTACATCGACAGCGTGCTCCAGCACATGCCCGGCGCGACACCGTTGCGATCGCAGATTGCGCTGGAGTTGCGCGGCCACTTCGCCGAGCGCGCGGCCAATGGCCAGTCGCTCGACGACATCGTCAGGCAGCTCGGCGATCCCGTGGCGCTGGCCGAGTCGTACCTGTCGGCTGTGCCGCTAGTGAGCGCCCCCTTCTGGCGTCGCGCGGCGGCGAAGATCCTCGACGTACTGCTGCTCACCGTCGCCGCCTTCGTGATCTTCGCCCCCGGGGTGTGGCTGCTTTGGTACAACGAGCACCACATGCTCCTCGCGTTCATGCCGCTTCTCGTCATCCTGACCGTGAGCCTGCTGTTCCTGGTCTACACGGCCGTCTCGGAGTGGCAGTGGGGACAGACGGTCGGCAAGTATCTGCTCGCGGTTCGAGCCGTGCGTGAGTCGGGCGCGCGGGTCAGCATCGGACAGGCGGTCGTCCGCCACCTGCCAGTGATTCTGCAGGTGTTCTGGATCGATGTGTTGTTCGCGCTCTTCACTGAAAAGAGCCAGCGGGCCTTCGAGCTTCTCTCGAAGACGCGTGTCGTGCTCGTGCCGCCTTCAGAAGTTCGTTGAGTCTCACATTGAGAAAGGATGTCCATCATGTTTACGCGACTGACCGTCCGACATTTCGCTGTCGCAATCGTGCTCACGCTCGGCATCGTCACCGTCGTCTCCGCCCAGACGAATACGCCACCGAGCGCACCGAGTGGCCCGATGGAGGAGCTTCTGGCCGAGGTCCGCAGCCTGCGTGCTGAAGTCCGCCGCGCCGCCGACACGAGTATCCGAGCGCAACTCCTCGTTGCCCGGCTGCAGCTCCAGGAGCAGCGCATCAATTCGCTCACCCGGCAACTCGTCGAGACTCAGCGTCAACTGAGTGACAACGAGCGCGCGCGCGGTGCCATGGCGGCGCCGTTGGCGATGTTCACGAGGGATGAGAACCAACAGTCGGCCGAGGAGCGAGAGGGCTTCGACGTCGTCCTTGGTCCGCTCAAGGCCCAGCTCCAGCAGCTGGAACGATCAGATCGCGATCTTCAGTCGCAGCAGACGCAACTCACGAACCTGATCGCCGAGGAGCAGTCGCGGTGGACGATGTTCAACGCGATGCTGGACGAACTGAGCAAGCCAGTCGAGGCCAGGCCGTCGCGGTAATTGCCGGGCGGCGGGGGACGGGGTCGACTTGGGAAGGCTGAAGGACTGACCTCGGGCGTCAGGTGGGGTAGACTGACACCGCATGCGGTTTCACGGGACCCACGCGTGCGTCTTGGTGGCGTGTTCACTCGGCCTGGCTCTGGCCAGCGCGGCGAGTCCCGCTGCGCGTACGGGCCAGGCCGGCTCGCAGCCGCTCAGCTTCAATCGCGACATTCGGCCGATCCTTTCCAACAACTGCTTCGCCTGCCACGGTCCTGACGCGACGAAACGCGAGACCGAGTTCCACTTCGACACGAAGGAAGGCGCGTTTGCGGAGGACGGCATCATCGTGCCCGGGAGCGCCGCCGGGAGCATGCTGGTCAAGCGGATCACCAACCCCGATCCCAAGAAGCGGATGCCGCCGCCCGATTCCGGGCACGCGTTGACGGCCAAACAAATCGAGTTGCTGCGGCGCTGGATTGACGAAGGCGCCAAATGGGATACGCACTGGGCCTATACGCCGCCGGTGCGCCCGGAGCCGCCGTCGGCCGATCGGCTCAAGAAGGACGATTGGGTCAGGAACCCGATCGACCGCTTCATCCTCGCCCGGCTGGAGGCCGAGGGCCTCAAGCCCTCGGAGGAGGCCGACAAGGCGACTCTCCTGCGCCGCGTCACCTACGACCTGACGGGGTTGCCGCCGACGCCGGCCGAGCTCGACGCCTTTCTCGCCGACCGTTCCCCCGACGCTTACGAACGGCGCGTCGATGCGCTCCTGCAGTCGCCGCACTATGGCGAGCGGATGGCCGTGCCGTGGCTCGACGCCGCTCGGTATGCCGACACGCACGGCTACCACATCGACAGCTATCGCGGCATGTGGCCGTGGCGCGACTGGGTGATCGGGGCCTTCAACCGGAATCTGCCGTTCGACCAGTTCGTGATCGAGCAGCTCGCCGGCGATCTCGCTCCCGAATGCGACTCGCGATCAGAAGGTGGCGTCCGGATTCAACCGCAACCACATGATCAATTTCGAAGGCGGCGCGATCGCCGACGAATACCAGGTCGAGTACGTCATGGATCGCGTCGAGGCGACGTCGACGGCGTTCATGGGCCTGACCATGGCCTGCGCGCGTTGCCACGCGCACAAGTTCGATCCGATCAGCCACAAGGAGTTCTACCAGTTCTTTGCGTTCTTCAATAACGTGCCCGAGCAGGGGCTCGACGGCAGGCGTGGAAACGCAGCGCCGACGATCCTGCTGACGACGCCGGCACAACAGAAGCTGCTCGACGATCTCGACGCCCAGATCGAAGCCCGCGAAGCCGCTGCTCGAGGCTGAGAAGGTCGAGCCGGCGCAGCGCGAGTGGGAGCAGGCGCAAGCCGTGAGCGCGCGCCCCGACAATTCCCGTCCCCAGAACGATGACCTCGATCGAAAAGGGCTCACGGCGCATTACGAGCTCGACGGGAGCTTCTCGGACATCTCCGGCCGCTATCAGCACGGCCGCATGATTGCTGGAGACCCGACGTTCGACATTGGTCAAATCGGCCGCGCCGCGACCTTCGACGGCGACACGGAAGTGAGTTTCGGCAACGTCGCCTCATTCGATCGAGCCGACCCGTTCAGCCTGGCGGTCTGGATGCGGCCGCGCGGGAACCTGCCAATCGCCGGCTTCCAGAAACTGGACGGTCCGGAGCACCGTCGCGGATTCGAGTGGCGATTCGACGACTTCGCCCTGTTCGACATTCAGCGGTGGGCGGGACGGCTGACGATTACGATCGCGTCCGATCCGCCAGCCAACGCCATCAAGGTCCGCACTCGCGAGCGGATCAAGTTCGGCGAGTGGAATCACGTCGTGATGTCCTACGACGGTTCGGGCAAGGCTCGCGGTCTCGCGATCTACGTGAACGGCGAGCGACTGGCCGTCGACGTCGTGCAGGACGCGCTCGCCGGCCCGATCCGCACCGACGCGCCGCTGACGCTCGGACGCGCGCGCGCTCGGGCCGTCGTTCACCGGTCAGATCGACGACCTTCGTCTCTACAGCCGCGTCCTGACCGCGGGCGAGGTCGAAGATCTGGCGATTCACTACAAGGCCGCGCGCGATCCTCTCCGGCGTCAACGGCAAGCGCTCCAAGGATCAGGCGGAGTACCTGCGCGAATACTTCCTCGACTACGCGGCCCCTCCCGCGTTGCGCACAGCCCAGAGCGAGCTCGAAGCGCTGCAGAAACAGAAAGATGCAGCGCAGAAGCCGATTCCGACGGCGATGGTGATGGGGGAGCTCAAGAAGCCGCGCGAGACCTTCGTGCTGGCGCGCGGCGACTATCGCAACCACACCGAGAAGGTGCAGCCGGGCGTGCCGGCGATGCTCCCGCCGCTCGAGCTTGATGCCGGGGCGGCACGCCGCCCAATCGGCTCACGCTGGCGAAATGGCTGGTGCAACCTGGCCATCCGCTCACCTCGCGCGTCGCGGTGAATCGCTTCTGGCTGATGTATTTCGGTCACGGCATCGTCAAGACGCAAGAGGATTTTGGCGTGCAGGGCGAGCCGCCGGTTCATCCGGAGCTCCTCGACTGGCTGGCGACCGAGTTCGTACGGACGGGCTGGGACATCCGGGCCATGCAGCGGCTCATCGTGACGTCAGCCACGTATCGCCAATCGTCGAAGGTCACGGAGGCGCTGCTCGAGAAGGATCCCGAAAACCGCCTGCTGGCGCGCGGCCCGCGGTTCCGGATGCCAGCGGAGATGATCCGCGACACGGCTCTCGCCGCGAGCGGCCTCCTCAACGACGAGATCGGCGGTCCGAGCGTTCTGCCGTATCAGCCCAAGGGGATATGGGAGGAGCTGGCCTTCGGCGACGGTTTCTCGGCGCAGACCTACGAGCAGAGTCATGGAAAGGACCTCTATCGGCGCGGGATGTACACGTTCTGGAAGCGCACCGCGCCACCGGCCTCGCTGGCGACCTTCGACGCGCCGGATCGCGAGAAGTGCACGGGCCGTCGCGCGCTGACCAACACGCCCCTTCAGGCGCTCGTCCTGCTCAACGATCCGACGTACGTCGAAGCCGCGCGCGCGCTCGCCCAGCGGACACTGCTCGAAGGCGGAACCAACGAGAAGAGCCGCATCGCCTATGCGTTCCGCCTCGCGACGGCCCGCAAGCCGTCTGGCAAAGAGACGGGCGTTCTGCGCAAGCTGCTCGAGACGGAGTTGGCCGCCTTCACGAAAAACCCGCAGGCCGCGACAAAGCTCCTGGACGTGGGCGAGTCGACGCGCGACAAGCGTCTGATTCCCATCGAGCTCGCGGCGTGGACCACCGTGACGAGCGTGATCCTCAATCTTGATGAAACGGTGACCAGGCAATAAGCGCCGAGCGAGGCGACGTGAGGGCCGCGACTGGCCGCGCAAGGCTACGGCGACCGGCTCATTCGAGACTTGATTGAAAAGGCGTCGGTATGACTACCGAACGCGACATCGAACTCCACTTCACTCGCCGGCAACTGTTCGGCTTGACCGCCCGCGGCATCGGGGCCGCGGCGCTCGGGTCGCTGCTGTCGCCGCAATTGTTGGCGGCTGGCACCGGGCTCAACGGATTCGCCGGCTTCCAGGACGCGCGCGATCCGAAGACAGGTGGGCTGAGCTCGTTGCCCCACTTCGCGCCGAAGGCCAAGCGGGTCATCTTCCTCCACCAGTCCGGCGGGCCGTCGCAGCTCGAGACGTTCGACTACAAACCAGGTCTCGCAAAGTTTCAGGGCACGCAGATTCCTGACTCCGTTCGCCAGGGGCAGCGCGTCGCGCAGACGATGGGGCAGTCCACGCTTCCAGTCGCGAAGTCGGCGTTCACGTTCTCGCAGCACGGGCAGGCCGGCACCTGGGTCAGCGAGTTGCTGCCGTACACCGCGAAGATCGTCGATGACATCACCGTCATCAAGACCATGTATACGGACGCGATCAACCACGACCCGGCGATCACGTTCATTCAGACTGGATTTCAGCAGCCGGGGCGTCCGAGCATGGGCGCGTGGCTCAGTTATGGGCTGGGCAGCGAGAATCAGAACCTGCCCGCGTTCGTGGTGTTGCTGTCGCAGGCGCATGCGATCACAACCGATCAGCCGCTCTTCTCCCGGCTCTGGGCGAGTGGCTTCCTGCCGTCGAGCTATCAGGGCGTCAGGTTCCGCGCCGGCGGCGCGCCGGTGCTCTTTCTCGAAGACCCGCCCGGCATCACGCGGACGACGCGGCGGCAGATGCTCGACGCGGCGGCCAAGCTGAATGCGATGCAGCACGACGCCTACGGCGATCCCGAGATCGAAACGCGGATCGCGCAGTACGAGATGGCGTATCGGATGCAGTCGTCGGTGCCGGACCTCACGGATCTGTCGAAGGAGCCCGAGTCGGTCTTCGAACTGTACGGTCCGGAGTCGCGAAAGCCCGGCACCTACGCCGCCAACTGCCTCCTCGCGCGTCGTCTGGCCGAGCGCAACGTCCGGTTCATTCAGCTGTACCACCGCGGCTGGGATCAGCACGGCAATCTCCCGCGCGACATCGCGCTGCAGTGCCGCGGGACGGATCAGCCAACTGCCGCGCTCATCACCGATCTCAAGCAGCGCGGGCTGCTCGACGACACGCTCGTCATCTGGGGCGGGGAATTTGGACGGACGGTGTTCAGCCAGGGCAAGCTGACCGACGTGAACTACGGGCGCGATCACCACCCGCGCAACTTCTGCATGTGGGTGGCCGGCGGGGGAACCAAACGCGGCGTGGTGGTGGGCGAGACCGACGACTTCAGCTATAACGTCGCTTCCGATCCAATCTCAGTCTTCGATCTGCAGGCGACGATCCTGCACCTGATGGGAATCGATCACACCAGGCTCACCTACCGGTTCCAGGGCCGCGATTACCGCTTGACTGACGTGCACGGCGAGGTCGCGAAGCAGCTGCTTGCGTGAGCCGGCGCCGCAGCCGACTTCCGGCGGATTGTCGACTTGTGCGTGTGTCCGGCTTTAGCCGGACTCGGCGGTCCGCTACGGAATACTCGCACGAGATTGCCGAAACCGCATAGAAGCCGGCACCGCCGCCGCATAGCATCAAGTTGCCAGATTTCCCCATTCAAGGTCATGCCGCCAGAGATCGCGCGGGCTCAAGAACTCCCCGACCTGGTCTGGATACCGGGCGGCACGTTTCGCATGGGATCCGAGAAGTTCTATCCAGAGGAACGCCCGGTTCGTGAGGTGACCGTCGACGGCTTCTGGATGGACCGCTACGCGGTAACAAACGATCAGTTCTCACGGTTCGTCGCGCAGACCGGCTATGTGACGGTCGCCGAGCGCGCACCGAGGCCTGAGGATTTTCCCGGCGCCCCGCCGGAGAATCTGGTTCCGGGCTCGATGGTCTTCCAGAAGCGAACGGGCCCGGTCGACCTGCGCAACTACGCCAACTGGTGGGCGTGGGTGCCGGGAGCGAGTTGGCGCCATCCGGCCGGACCCCACAGCTCGCTTGAGGGCCTTGGCCGCCATCCCGTCGTTCACGTCGCGCTCGAGGACATCGAAGCGTACGCGCGCTGGGCGGACCAGGACCTGCCGACCGAAGCCGAGTGGGAGTTTGCCGCGCGCGGCGGACTCGATGGGGCCACCTTCACGTGGGGGAATGACGAATTCCCCGAAGGCAAGGCGATGGTGAACTCCTGGCAGGGCGAATTTCCCTGGCAGAACCTCCTCACCGACGGCCACGAAGGGATCGCTCCGGTCGGCTCGTTTCCACCGAATGGCTATGGTCTCTATGACATGGCCGGAAACGTGTGGGAGTGGACGAGCGACTGGTACGAGCCCCGCGGCTCGAATCCGATGGTGAAGTCCTGCTGTCTGTCCTCCGTCAACCCGCGCATCACTTCGCCGGACAAGAGCTACGACCACCGTCAGCCGCAGTTCCCGATTCCGCGCAAGGTCGTCAAGGGCGGCTCGCATCTCTGCGCGCCGAACTACTGCTTCCGCTACCGACCGGCGGCGAGGCAGCCCCAGATGATTGATACAGGGATGGGCCACATGGGATTCCGCTGTGTGGTCCGGTCACCAAGCCGCTGAAGGTCAAGAACTTGGGCGCCCTCCCAAAAGCGCCAAAATTGTAATTACGAAATCGAAATAGGCCACATTTGGTGATCAGCTAGCTCTGCCACTCCGTCTCGACAGTCTAAATTGACAGGTAAATTAGGAGTTCTCCACTGGCACCGCTTGTGCACAATCACGTCATGTCGCGGGTTCGGTGTGCAAGACAAGGACATTGCCTGCGCAAAGGTGAACCCATGGAGACCAAGGTCACGACACTGGCGTGCCTCTTTCTGAGCAAGCACGATCATCTCGCCGTTCGGCTGATCGAGCCGCCCGTTCCTGAGGAATACCAGGTGCCGGCGATTCCCCCCGGGTTTGTGCATGCCGTCCGCGTCCTCGGCATGACGGACCAAATCCGGACCTTCAAGCGAGTCGTCGAAGGTGTATTGCCGGTCTACGAGGAGATCTAGTCGGGGTCACGCGCCTTTCACCCGGTCGACGAAGCTCTTGATCGTCGCGTAGAGCGTTTCGCCGTCCGCCCCTGGTTTCAGCTCGTAGTCGGCGACCGCCAATGGCGCGCCGATGACCACGAGCGACGCTCCGAGCGCGGGGCATTGCGCCGCCTGCTCGATTGACAGTCCGCCGACAGCCTGCAGCGGGATCCTCACCGCCGGCCGCACTTTCTTCAGATCGTCGAGCGGAGACTTGCCCTTCTCGGCATGGCGCTCGTCGAGCCCGGTGTGGACGATGACGACGTCGACACCCATGGCCTCCATCTTCCTGGCCATCGCCACCTTGTCGGGGCACAGCATGATGTCGCCCATGACGTAGCGGCCGTAATCCTTCGCCGCCCGCACGGCCTCCCGGATCGTGTGTTCGTGCGCCTGGCCCATCACGACGACGAACGACGCGCCGTTCTTGAACATCATCTCGGCTTCGAGGTAGCCGGCATCCATCGTCTTCAGGTCCGCGATGATCGGGTGGCCGGGGTATTTCTCGTGAAGCGCAGCGACGGCGTGCAGCCCTTCGCCGAGGATGAGCGGTGTGCCGACTTCGAGCCAGTCAACGCCGGCGCGGACCGCGATCTCGGCCGTCGGCAGCGCGTCGGCCATCGTCTGGAGGTCGAGCGAGAGCTGAACCTTTGGGGTCCCGTCCAGCGGCCCCGGCATTTAGGTCAGCCCTGCCTTCTGTGGCGCGCTGAGTGTGCCGGTGGGGAACTGCTCGAGCTCGATGACTTGCCCGCTGAACGGCGCGGCGCGTTCCGACGCCAGGAACAGCACGACTTCCGCCACTTCGGACGGTTTCAGGATTCGCCCGAGCGGCCAGCCTTTTCCGGCCCGGTCAATGAAGTCAGGGGGGTGCCCCAGGTGTTTCATCATCGCCCGCTCGCCTTCGGTGTCCATCCAGCCGCAGTTCACGCAGTACACGCGAACGCGGTCGAACTTGAGATAGTTGGCGAGACTGCGCGACGCGGTGACGAGCGCGCCCTTCGACGCCGCGTAGACCAGCAGTCGCGGCTCGCCCATGAACGCGTTGATGCTCCCGATGTTGATGATGACGCCGCGCCCTTTTCGGAGCGACTTGATCGCGTGGTGCGCGAGGAGGAGCGGGGCCCGGAGGTTGAGCGCGAAGATGCCATCGAAGATCTCGGGCGTGACATCGTCGACCGTCGCGCGCGTGGCGTCGACGGCGTTGTTGACGAGGATGTCCACTTTGCCGAAGCGCTTGATGGCGACGTCGATCAGCCGCCGGCAATCGTCGACGCGCACCAGATCCGTCTCCTCGAAGATGGCATTTCTCCCGAGCCTCTTCGCCACTGCCTTGCCGTCGGCAGCCGACCGTCCGGTCAGGACGACCTTCGCGCCCTCCTTTACATAGAGCGTCGCGATCGCGGCCCCCAAGCCCTGGGTGCTGCCGGTGACGACCGCGACTTTCCCCGCCAGGAGCTTAGCCATTCTATCCTCCTTACCTTGCGCTGCGCCTCGCTCAGATCATGGATAATCACACGAAATTCAAAGGAGACACGGCATGCCCCGACTGTTACTCGGTGGCTCGCTCTTTCTTGTCGGCCTGTGTCTCGTTACCGCGCACGCGCGAACCCCGCAGACCTGAACGGACCGCCCAGCCGTCCGAGTATCAGACCGAGCGCCTGGCCGCTCTTGGCAAGCTCTGGGGCGCCGTGAAGTTCTTCCATCCCTTCCTCGCGTACAAGGATATCGACTGGGATGGCGCACTTGTCAAAGCCATTCCCCGGGTCAAGGCAGCGCGGACACGCCGGCCGAGTACCTCGCTGCGATCAACGGCATGCTCGACGTGCTGGCGGATCCCGCGACAAGGGCCGAAGCGACCACAGATGAGCCTTCGGCAGCACCCACGGCTTCCGCGCCGCCGGCGGAGCCTGGCCATTTTCGGATCGTCGACGACTACGTCGTCGTCGACGCTCCCAGACTGGCCGAGGCGATGGCGAGTGGCGGTGCCTCGGCAGGTCAGGTCTCGCTGCAGGCAGAGATCGCCAAAGCCAGTGGCGTCGTGCTCGATTGCCGTTTCGGCAGCGCTCGCTCCGACGGTGAGCAGTCGTACTTTCTGAACACGTCTCTCACACGCGCTCCTGCCGATGCTCGTCCTGGGGACCACGGTTCCGCTCGGGACCGAACGCTATCGCCTGCATAACGGCTATCCGCCCGCAACAAGGCAATTCCTCTGGTGGCTACTCATCGTCATTCGTGACGACAGACGCCGGACGTGATCGTCGGACAGGCGAAGGAGAAGAAGCCCTTGGCGGTGCTCATCGACGAGCGAACGCCCGACATCTCGGCGATCTTGAGCGGAGTTCAGGCGGCGGGCGCGGCGATCGTGCAGCGTCGGGAAGGCGGGGACGAGCGAGGGCGCGCGAACCACACAGATTCCCATGCCTGATGGCATTCGCGTCACGCTTCGAGTAGCGGATCTCGTGTATCCCACGGGTGGCTCGACCCTTCAACCTGACCTGGTGCTGACGAACGAGGCCGGTGCAGGCGAGGGCGGCATCCGCGCGGCGATTGAGGCGTCGCGTCAGCCCGCGCGCGCGAACGCAAGGCGAGCCGCAGCACCGCGCCGTGTTGCTGGGACAGAAGGACAATCCATACCCGTCGATGCCCTTCCCGTCCGAGGAGTACCGGCTGCTGGCGCTCTTCCGCTACTGGAATGTCATCAACTACTTCTTTCCCTACAAGCACCTGCTCGACCGGCCCTGGAGCACGGTGCTCACGGACTTCATTCCGCGCTTCGTGACCAACACGTCCAGCGCTCGACTACCAGACGACGATCGCCGAGATGGTCGTCCGCATGCAGGATTCGCACGGGTCCGCGCGCGGAGTGCAGGCGCTCAACGATCATCTTGGGGCATTTGCGCCCCCGGTGCGTCTGGCGTCCGCAGGAGGCGCGCTCGTGGTGGCCGAGGTATCTCGACAGCCCAGGCCGCCGAAGCCGGCGCCGGCCTCGCGCCTGGGGACGTGATTCTTGCGATTGACGGAGCGCCTGTTGCCGAGCGCCTCGCGGCGTTGAGCCGCTTGCGGGCCCTGTCGACGCCGCAGGCCGCGTACGCGTTTGTCTATCCCGCGATGCTGCGCGGGGCAAAGGACAGTCGCGTCACGGTGCGGGCGCAGCGGACGGACGGTGCGAGTTCGTGATGTGGTGCTCGCGCGGAGCAGGCCGTTGGCTCGAGCGTCAACGCCATGCTGCCGCGCAAGGCGCCCATTTACGAAGTGATGCCGAACGGTTACGGCTACATCGATCTTGCGCGGCTCCCGAATGCCGACGCGCACAAGGCGCTCGATGCCGTCCTGAAGACACCCGCGATTGTGTTCGACATGCGCGGCTACCCGAACGGTACCGGCGTGGCCACTTGCGCCGCGCCTCAGCTCCGCGAACGGACATTACGGCAGCGCTCTTCCGGCGTCCGCTTCAGTCCGGCCCTCGAGCTCGACAGTTCCGATCTTGGCGGCGGAGCGCCTGACTACTCCTTTGCGCAGAAGCTGCCCCCGGCCGCGGGGGCGATTTATCGGGGCAAGGTCGTGATGCTCATCAACGAGTTCGCCATCAGCCAGTCCGAGCACACGTGCCTGTTCTTTGAATCAGCGACCGATGTCACGTTTGTGGGCAGCCCGACCAACGGCGCGAACGGCGACGTCACGACCCTCGTCCTGCCGGGCGGCATCTACGTCGGCTTTACCGGTCATGATGTGCGCCACGCCGACGGGCGTCAGCTGCAGAGAGTAGGGATTCAGCCTCACATCAAGGTCGAGCCAACGCCGAAGGGTATCAGCGAAGGGCGCGATGAAGTGCTCGAGGCAGCGGTCAAACACCTCGACGGGGTTCTGAAGAAGTAACAGGCCCCGCGTCCTCTTCACTTCACATCACGCCCTCGCGCTGTAGCGCCTGAGCTGCCAGATCGACAGCCGCGAGCGGCGGCGTGTCGTCGCCCCCGATGACGCAACTGACGAACACCCACGAGCGGCGTGCCCGGGTTACCTGGCCGACGAGCCACCGGACCTGCTGGCCGGTCTTGTCGCGGCCGCTGCCGGTCTTGGCGCTGAGGGTGGTGCCGCGAGGCCAGGTGCCGCCGAACGTGTGTTCGCCGCTGGCATTGACGACCATACCGTAGGGCTGGACGAGCACCGCTCGAACGATGCTCATCGCGTTCTGGCTGACCGGCAACTCGTTCGCGAACAGCCGCAGGAGGAACTGCAGTTGCTCGTCCGGCGAAATCACCAGGGATCCTCCGAGCCAGAACGTCGTCAGGCCACTTGACGGGTCGGCGTTGCCGTAGCCGAGACGACGAAGATACTCGCGCTCCCGCTCGGCGCCGAGTTTCTCGGCCACACGCTGGAACCACCAGACGACCGAGAACCGCATGGCTGACTGCAGCGTGTGATCGCGCCGCCACGCGTCGAATGGTTGTGACGAGCCATCGTAGGCGAACGCTGAGTCGGGTCCAATGACCCCGGCGTCGAGCGCCGCGAGCGCGTGCGGGATCTTGAAGGTCGATTGCGGCGACACGCGGATGCCGCACACAACGGAGGGTTCACGCCGGACCTCGCCGACGCCGACCTCGTGGAGCAGGAAGCACGAGCCCTGCGGCAGGGCTGGCGGCGACTGGCCGGCGGCATCAAGGCGTGACGCCAGACCACTCCAACCGGCCGCCAGCACTGTGGGCGAAAACGACAAGGGCGATCAGGAAGAGGCCGCACCGCGGCGTGTTCGTCATGGTGGTGAGTGTCAAGCCGCGCCGTAGTATTGCGCGCGCTTCTGCTTGAGAAACTCGACCGATCGGCGCAGCTCGTCGAGTCCGTCCATGCCGTCCTCGACCGATATCCATCCCGCGAAATTGACCGACCGAAGGATGCGGAAAATCGCGTCGTAGTCGTTGCTGCCCTTGCCGGTCTCGCCGTGTTTCATCTGGTCGGGATACCCGATCGTGCCATCGTGCGACCGGAGGTCGTCGAGCGAGGCGCCAGGCAGCAGATATCGGTCTGATGCGTGCACGGTCACGACGCGGTGCTTGATCTTCTCGAGAAAGGCAACCGGATCGAATCCTCCGACGACGGCGTTCGACGGATCGTACTGGACGCCGAAGTGGGGCGAGTGAGGAAGGGCGTCGAGCAGCGCGAGGAACGGCTCTTCCTGCTGCGCGAACTCCGGATAGAGCCACTGGCCGACTTTGTAGTGGTTCTCGAGGCAGAGGACGACATCCCGCTTGACGGCGTATTCGAGCGAGCGCGTGATGCACTCGGCGGCGCGGCTGACTCCCTCGGCGATCGACAGCCCCGGGTACTTCTGCCCGCTGAGCGTGCGGCAGTGGCGCGCGCCGGTCCGGACCGTGAGATCGATGGCGCGCTTCTGCCGTTCGACGTGCCGGGCCCGTTCGTCCTTGTCCGGATGCGTGAAGTCGGGCGAGAAGCACATCATCGACGAGACTTGTCCGGTCGCGGCCATTGCGTCCATGACCGGCGCCACGTCGCGCTCGTCGTAGCTCCGGAAGAACTCGTCATAGTGCTCGACGCCTTCACCGCCGAGCGTCGCCGCGTCGTGGATCCAGGCGATGTAGTCCCGCCGGCCCTCGATGAGCTCGTCAACGTAGCACTTGGGGAAGACCGAGATCGGAGGAACGGGCATCGCTTCTTGTGCTGGCAGGTTGTTGCAGTCGGCAAATCAACGTACCACACTTGCCGGGTTGCAATGACTACGGCCAACTGTAGTGGGTGAGTTTGCCACGGATAACACGGACCGACCGGCTGAGCGCCGCGCGTTGCGCGGCGATCGACGAGTCGAGACCACAGAAAGAAATATGTTCGCTGTCCTGCGGTTCTTTCTGATGTCTCGCTCGTCGATGAGTCGAACGTGACCTATCCGTGTGAAACTGACGCACGACTCGGTCAACCGTGAGGTGGGCTGCGATAGCCGCTTCGCGTAAGATGCGTGGGATGTCCGGCGCTCTCCACATGAATCGGCGTGACTGGCTGAAGACGGCGGGCGGCCTCGTCGTCGGCTTTACGTTCAGCGGGCTGCCTGCGTTCGGCCAACAGACAGCCGCAGGACAACTCGCCAGCGACGGACGACCGCTCGATCCGCGAGAGGTCGACAGTTTCCTCTCGATCAACGCCGACAGCACGGTCACGGTCTATACGAGCAAAGTAGACGTCGGAACCGGCATGCGCGTCGCGATTGCGCAGATGGCCGCCGAAGAGCTTGGTGTCGACGTCACCCGCATCACGGTCGTCGACGGAGACACGGCCCGATGCCCCAACACCGGCGGCACTGGCGGGAGCACCGGCCTCACGCGCGGAGGCACCGCCGTGCGTCAGGCGGCGGCGACGGCCCGACAGGCACTTCTCGGGCTCGCGGCGACGCGACTGAAGCGTGAGGCCTCGGACCTGACAATTGTCGCGGGCGAGGTGCGACCGTTGGCGGGTGGCCGCGGCGTGCGAATCGGCAGTCTGGTCGGTGGACGCCGACTGTCGCTGCAAGTGGATGCCAAGGCCCCCCTCGTTGCGCCGTCGCGATATTCGAAAGTCGGACAATCGCCTGCCCGCCCCGATGTCCCGGCCAAATGCACGGGCCGCTATCAGTACATCCAGGACTTCAGCGTTCCTGGCATGGTGCACGCGCGAGTCATCCGGCCGCCGGCGCTCGGCGCCACGCTTGTCTCAGTTGACGAGGCATCGATTGCGCACTTGCCCGGAGTGCGAGTGGTTCGCGTCGAAAGTTTCCTGGCGGTCGTCGCGGACGACGAGTGGGCCACGGTCAGGGCGTCGCGCGAGCTCAAGGCGACGTGGACGGAGTGGCGCGGGCTGCCTGGTCACGACAACCTGGAGCGCTATCTTCGCGACGGAGTCGTCGATCGCGACCAGGCGATTGTGAACCGCGGGCCGTCCGGACCGCTCGGCGAGGGCGATCAGGCCGGCGTGGCGCTCGAGTCGGCTCTGAAGACAGCGAAGACCACCGTCGCCGCGACATATTTCTGGCCGTGTCAGAGCCACGCGTCGCTGGCGCCCTCTTGTGCCGTCGCGGACGTCCGCCCCGATGGCGCGACGATCTGGACCTCGTCCCAAGTGACCTACGGTATGCGGGCCACGCTGTCTCGCGTCTTTGGACTCGTCCCCGACACGGTTCGAGTCGTCTTCATGGAGGGCTCAGGATTGTACGGCACCAACGGCGCCGACCATGCCGCAGCAGATGCCGTGCTCCTCTCGAAGACCATCGGCAAGCCGGTGCGGGTGCAGTGGTCGCGTCAGGACGAGCACGGCTGGGATCCGAAGGGACCGCAGCAGTTACTCGATCTGCGCGCCGGCGTCGACGCCGATGGCCGCATCGTGGCGTGGGACACGCAGATGTGGATTCCCACGAACCGTCGCGGCGCGCGCATCCTGCTGGCCGCGCAGTCCGCCGGGATTCCGCAGGACAGCGGTCGCGATGCCGCCGCGGTGTTCGAGAACGGCGATCCACCGTACGCCGCCGATTACGTCAGGGTGCTCGCGCACTGGATGCGCGACACGCCGCTCAACCCGTCCAACCTGCGCGCGCCTGGCAAGCCCGCCAACGTGTTTGCGGTCGAAGGCCTGACCGACGAGATCGCCGCCGCCCTTCGCGTCGACGCGCTCGAATTCCGAGTCGCTCGACTGACCGATCCGCGCGCGCTCGAAGTGTTGACACGCGCGTCGAAGGCGTTCGGCTGGCAACCCAGGCCGTCACCGAATCCTGCGGCGCTCGCGAACGGGTTGCTGGTGGGCCGCGGGGTCGCCTACACGCGATACAAGAACGCCGAGAACTACGTCGCGTTGTTCATGGACGTGGCCGTCGAGCCCGCAACCGGCCGCATCATCGTCCGGCGCGTCGTCTGCGCCCACGATTGCGGCCTGGTGGTCAATCCCAATGCCTTGCGCAACCAGATCGAGGGCGGCATCGTGCAGACGCTCAGCCGCGCGCTCCACGAAGAGGTGCAGTTCGACGAGTCACGCGTGACGAGCGTCGACTGGGCGACCTATCCCATTCTCAGATTTCCAGACGCGCCCGCCGTCGAAGTGATTCTGGTCGAACGGCGTGACGAGCCGCTCTGGGGTGCCGGCGAGGCGTCGACCGTTGCCGTCGCCGCGGCGCTTGCGAATGCGCGTGTTCGACGCCACCGGCGTGAGGCTGCGCCGCGTGCCGTTCACGGCGGCGAGGGTCAAGGCCGCGCTGGCGGCGTCACGTTGATCGTTTCTCAGCCCTCCTCATCCTCCGCCACGGCTCCTCGTCGTAGCAGTCGATCAGGAACGGTCCCTTGGCCTTCGACGGCGACAGGATCGCCAGGAAAGTCATCGGCTTCTTCGACGAGTTGAAGATGGCATGGACGACCTTCTTGGGGATGAACGCGCAGTCGCCGGCCCTCAGCTTCTGCTTCTTTCGATCCACCCATTGCTCGGCGACGCCGTCGACGATGTAGATGATTTCTTCGCGGGTCGGATGGTGGTGGAAGTTGTGGCCGGTGCCTGGACGCATCGTGACGCGCACCAGGGTCAGCAGCTTCGTGCCGGTCAGCGACGGTTCCGACAACCACCAGTGCTTGCCCCACGGGGCGAGCTCCACGCGGGCGGTCTTTGACGTGACGAAGCGCAGCGCCTTTTTGGCCCGCGACTTCATCGCGCACCACTCTTTGCGGACAACCGGATGCTCTTGAAGGTCCTGATCTGCTCGGCAATCGCACGCTCGGCCGGCAGGCGCTCGACAGAGCTCGCGCCGTAGAAGCCGTCGACGCCTCGACAGTTTTTGATGATGTACTCGGCGTCGGGAGGCTCAGAGATCGGGCCGCCGTGGCAGATCACGAGCACGTCCGGCTTCACGCTGCGCGCGGCATCGGCGATGGCCTGAATGCGCTTCACGCAGTCGTCAAGCGTCTTCGAGCTCTTCGCGCCAATCGATCCGCCGGTCGTGACGCCCATGTGCGCGACGATGAGGTCGGCCCCAGCGTCGGCCATGCGCTCGGCTTCAGATGGATTGAAGACGTAGGGCGTCGTCAGCATCTCGAGCTGCCGCGCGAGGCGGATGATGTCGACTTCGAGCTGGTAGCTCATGCCGGTCTCTTCAAACGCCTGACGCATGTCGCCATCGAAGAGCCCGACGGTGGGGAAGTTCTGAATGCCGGCAAACCCGAGCGCGCGGAGTTCCTCGAGAAAGAGTTTCGGGATGATGAACGGGTCGGTGCCGTTGACTCCGGCGAGCACCGGCGTGTGTTTCACGACCGGGAGCACTTCGTAAGCCATCTCCTTGACGATCTGGTTGGCGTTCCCGTACGCAAGCAGACCCGCCGAGCTCCCGCGACCTGCCATGCGGTAGCGGCCCGAGTTGTAGACGATCAGCAGATCGATTCCGCCGGCCTCTTCGCTCTTCGCCGAAAGGCCAGTACCGGCGCCGCCCCCGATGATCGGCTCGCCGCGCGCGATCTGCTCGCGGAATCGATTGAGAATGCCCTGCCTCGAGTTGTCCACCGTCACGAACCCTCCTGAACCTTGGACCCTGAACGTGAACCTTGAACCGTGAACCCTGAACCTGCCTGAACCCTGAACCTCCTGAACCTCCTGAACCTCCTGAACCTAATGAACCTTCTTCATCATGTCGATCAGTCTGTGAGCGGCTGCGTCGGCGAACTCCGGATCGTTGATGTGGAGATCGAGCTCGCTGACTTCGGCCCCACGCAATCCGGCGCGGATGGCGTCGTGAAGGGCGCGTCGAGCCACCGGGTCGTTGAAAGGCTGTCCGTCCTTGTCGATCGCCGATACGCCGCGACCAGGCAGGAGCACCGAGACTGGGCCTCTGGCGGCCGCCAGCTTTCGCGCGATCGCGGTGCCGATCCTGGCGCTCTCGTCAGGCGTCGTGCGCATCAGCGTGACGTTGGCGTTGTGCCGGTAGAACATCCGATCCTTGAACGCCGCGGGCACTGATTCCGGGCCGTAGAAGTTCACCATGTCCAGCGCTCCGGTCGAGACGACCTGAGGGACGCCAGCCCGGCCTGCCGCCGTGAGGCGATCGGGTCCGGCGCTCAGGAAGCCGCCGACGTGCTCGTCGGCGAGCTCGGTGGTGGTAATGTCCAGGACCCCCGCGATGAGACCTTCGTCGATCAGCGACTCCATCGCCTGCCCGCCGTTGCCGGTGGCGTGGAACACCAGGACCTCGCAGCCCGCGCGCTCGAGTGTCAGTCGCGCGCGCTCGACGCACGCCGTGGTGACGCCGAACATCGTGGCCGCCACCAGTGGCTTGTCGCCAGCCTCCGATTCAGGGCCGGCGTAGCGCACGAGCCCGGCCATGGCGCGCGCGGCCTGGGAGAGGACCGCTCGGCTGATTCGGTTGATTCCCGCGATGTCGACGACCGAGTTGAGCATGAAGATGTCTTTGTCGCCGACGAACTGCCGCACCATGCCGGAGGCGAGCGTACTCACCATGACTTTCGGCACACCGAGTGGCAGCGCCTTCATCGCGGCCGTGCCGATCGTCGTTCCGGCAGAGCCGCCGAGGGCGAGGACGCCCGCGACTTCGTTCTTCGCGTGCGCGTCGCGCGCAAGGCGCGCCGCGCCTGCGGCCGCGGTCGTGACGGCCTGACCGCGGTCGGCGTTCCTGCGCACGAGCTCGAGCGTCGTGCCCCCGAGCTCGAAGATGTGTTCCCGGGTAATGTCGGGCGGAACAGCCGGGCTTCCAAGGGCACCGACGTCGACGACGGTCACGGCGATGCCCCACGAGCGGAGCAAGTCGCGGATGAAAGCGGCCTCGTGGCCTTTCGTGTCGAGTGTGGCAAACAGCAGAACCGCGGGCACGTCGACGCTCACTATATCCAATAACCACCGACGGGGAAGTGCGTTGACCGCGGATGGAGCGGCTCGATATAGTCCGCCTAAGTCCAGCCGTCGCTCCGCACGGAGGCGGAGCCTGAAATGGTTAATCTCAAACGCTTTCTATTCGGCTCGCTTCTGCTTTCGATGACGGCCGCGGCCTTGACCACGCTCGTCACGGTCGCCGCCGAAAGTCAAACAGTTGCCCCGCTTCGTGTCTACATCCGTTCCGGGCCGAAGTCCCATGGGCCGGGCGCGCACGACTACCCGCGGTACCTGAAGGACTGGGTGCCGCTGCTGAACGAACGCGGCGCCAAGGCGACAGGCGCGGAGACGTTCCCGACCAAGGCGGAGCTCGACGAGACCGATGTCGTCATCCTCCACAAGCAGGAAGCGGGAAACATCGAGGAGGCCGATCGCAAGAATCTGAACGAGTACCTCGCGCGCGGAGGCGGGCTCGTGGTGATCCACGCCGGCACCGTGTCGCGTGACCCTGACTGGTTCCGCGGGATCGTCGGCGGCTCGTGGCGCAACGGGACGACGAAATGGCTCGAAGGCCCGATGCAGCTCTACTTCACCGACCGGGACAATCCGATTACCAACGGCGCGTCCAACTGGGAGATGGACGACGAGATCTACTACGACATGGACATCCTGCCGGAGGTGCGGATCCTCGCGGCGGCATATACGCCCCTCTCAGCCGGCGCGCGCAACGCCAACTTCCAGCGCCGGGCGGACGAGCTCACTGGCGGCGGCAAGAAAGTCAGCATCTACGATATCCAGCCGCAGATGTGGACCTACGAGCGAACCGTCGATGGCAGCCGCGTGCCCTATCGCGCGTTCGTGTCGATCCCCGGCCACCTGTACGAGAACTTCAATCGCTCGAACTACCGGACCATCCTG
This sequence comes from uncultured Acidobacteriota bacterium, assembly GCA_963797625.1. Classification (GTDB taxonomy): domain Bacteria; phylum Acidobacteriota; class Vicinamibacteria; order Vicinamibacterales; family 2-12-FULL-66-21; genus DATBJJ01. The sequence goes on along the minus strand of CAWCQI010000036.1, from coordinate 180,214 downwards.
CTCCGCGGGATCGCCTGGGCAGGCAAGCGCGCGAACGTTGACGAGCTCGTGAAGAAGGATGAACTCGGGGACGCGCTGCGCTACCCGGAAGGCGGGCCGACCGCGCCCGCCAAGGCTGCGGCAAAGATCGAAGTTCATCCGGAGTTCGATCTGTCGCTCGTGGCGGCCGAGCCGCTCATTGCCAAGGCGATGAACATCGATTGGGACGAGAAGGGCCGGCTGTGGGTCTCGGAGACGCCCGAGTATCCAAACGGACGGCGCGTGCCGAACGCGGCGCCATGGCGGGATACGGGATCGCTCCGGCCAGCCCGTCAGGAACGCGATCCCGAGGACACCATCTCGATTCTGTCGGACACGAATGGCGACGGCCTGATGGATCGCAAGCACGTGTTCGCCGACAAGCTCGAGCTCGTGACCGGTTTTGTCTTCTACAAGTCCGGCGTCATCGCGGCGACGTCGCCGGACATCTGGTATCTCGAGGACACCAACGGCGACGAGGTCGCCGACAAGCGAACCAAGTTGTACACGGGCCTCGGCACGTTCGACACGCACGCGGTGATCAACAACCTTCGCTGGGGTCTCGACGGCTGGATCTACGCCACGCACGGATACAGTGTCGGCGCGGTCACCTCACCCGACGGGACGAAGAATTTCGGCCGCGACGGCAGCGGCGTCGTGCGCTTCCGGCCCGACGGCAGCGCGTTCGAGCAGTACAGCAGTCGCGTCGGCAACACGTGGGGGCTCGACATTACCTGGGACGGCCAGGTCTTCTGGACGCAGCCGACGAGCGGCACGGTCCTCTTCCACACGGTCGTCCCCGAGTCGATACTCGCGAAGGCCAGGGTTCCGGCGACCAACTCGTGGAAGGGCATGATTGCCGGACAGGCCACCTATCCGCGAATGTCGCGGCCCGAGCAGGCCTACGTCCAGATCGATCTGGTCGGTCAATTCACTGCCGCCGCGGGGTGTGCCATCTACGACGGCGGAGCGTGGCCCGAGAAGTGGCGATACAGCTACTTCACCGGCGAGCCCACCCTGAACATCGTCCATCACCAGTTCGTGAAGCCTGATGGCGTCAGCTACACGACGGAAAAGGAGAAGGGCCGCGAGCAGACCGAGTTCATGCGCAGCGGCGACATGTGGTTCCGCCCGATCGAGACGCGTATCGGCCCGGACGGCGCTCTCTATGTCGTCGATTTCTACAACCAGGCCGTCATCCACAACGACACCCGCGGTCCTTTGCACGGTCCCGCCAACGCCGCGGTCCGGCCGGACCGCGACCACTACTTCGGCCGGATCTGGCGCGTGCAGCACAAGCAGGCGACGAAGCTCGCGCCGCCGGCATTGAATCGCGCCGATCTCGGCGGGTTGATTCGCGCGATCGAGACCAGCCCGAATGCGCACATCAGGCAGACGGCCTGGCGGCTTGCGCAGGAGAACTATGCGGCGGATCCACGGCTCGCGCGCATCAAGAAGCCGATGGGAAGCAGCGTGCTCGCGCTGTACGAGCGGGCGCGCAGCGCGACGACTGCCGGCGAGCGCAAGGCGCTGCTCGACACTTTTGCGCAAGCGAGCGACAACTGGACGCGTTCCGCGATTGCCGCCGGAGCAACCGACGAGGCCTCGGTGTATGTCTCCACGGCGTTCGGTTATGAGCGACCGCAAGCGCTGACGGAGTTTGTGTCGGCTGTCGCCCCGGCAGCGTTGCCCGCGACCGCCCGTCAGTTGCTCGTGGCCGCGGCCGGCGCCGGAAGTCAGGCCGGTCCGCTCAAGGCCGCCGTTGTGTGGGCTGTCGCCCGGATGGAGGGCGGTTCGCTCGCCTTGGACGCGACGACGACCTCGGCCTTGCAAAAGCTGCTGGACGACCCGGCGACGACGGCGGCGGCGCTGCCGATCGTCGCGAAGTGGGACAAGGCCGGCGCGCTCAAGGCGAGCGCCGATCGACAGGCTGATCTGCTGCTCGCTGAGCTCAGCGCTCCGACGACCAGCGAAGATCGACGCATCGAGCTCGCCGCGAGCCTGCTCGCAGTTCCCCAGCGCCGGCCGGCAGCGCTTGCCGCGATCGCGCCGATGCTCGCTGAAGCCACGGTACCGACGCGTCTCGTGACCACGCTCGGTGACGCGGCTGGTCCCGATGTGGATGCCACGCTGATCGCTGCGCTGGCGCGAACGAACTCGACGCCAATCTTCGATCAAATCCTGAGGCGGCCCGAGGCGACACTTGCGCTCCTCGCGGCGATGAAAGATGGAAAGGTCACGCCGGCTGGTCTCGGCCCCGGCAACGTCGCGCGGTTGCGTTCACATCCGAACCGGCAGGTCGCGCAGCAGGCGAACGCCCTGCTCAACACCCTCAGTCCAGCCGGTAAGGCGAAGAGCGAGGTCATCGCGGCGCTCACTCCGGAGATCGAGAAGCCAGGCGATGCCGAGAAGGGTAAGGCGCTCTTCACCGGCGCCTGCGCCACCTGTCACAAGTTGGGCGCGCTCGGGAAAACCGAGGTCGGGCCGCCGCTGAATGGTATGGGCGCGCATGGGCGCGCCGCCCTGCTCGTGCACGTGATCGATCCAAACCGCGAGGTCGATCCGAGCTTCTGGCAGTGGAACGTGACGACCAAGAGCGGTGAGACGCTCTCCGGCGTGATCGCCGGCGAGAACGCCGCCAGCATCACCCTCCGCAATACGAACGGTGACGTCGAGGTGAAGAAGGAGGACATCGCGACCCGCGACAACACCCGCCGATCGCTGATGCCCGAGGGTCTGGAGGCGCTCGGCGCCGAGTCGTTGCGCGACATCCTCACCTTCATCGTCTCGACCGGCGTGTCCGCCGGAATCGGCGACGACTCGAAGTTCCGCATCCTCGACTTGCGGGAGGCGTATACCGCCGACAGCCGTCGAGGCCTCAGGCGCGAGGACGAGCGCGACGAGACGGTCACGCTGCACCGTTTCGGCGACGTGTCGGTGGCGGGAGTGCCATTCTTCGTGATGGATCCGGCGCGATCGTTGAACGGAGAGAATCTCGTCGCCCTCAAGGGCGGGCCCGGCTCCACCAGCATCGCGGACGAGTTCCCGAAACGCGTCGAGATTCCGGCCCCGGTCACCGCGGCGAGCCTGCACTTCCTCGGCGGAGTTGGTGGGTGGGCCTGGCCAACCGGTGGAGATGCCAGCCGCGGCGCCCCGGCGATGAAGGTCGTCGTCTATTTCGCCGACGGCACGACCGAGGAACACGTGCTGAAGAATGGCGAGCACATTGCCGACACCTTCGGGCGCGCGGCAGTGCCGCTCAGCACCGATGCCGGCGACTTCACCCGTCGTGGGCAGCTGCGATACTTCGCGCTGAATCTCGGCAAGAAGGCGGCGCTGACGAAGATCGCCCTCGAGAGCTACGACACCGACATCGTCCCGGTCACGGTCGCGATCACGGCGAGCGCAGATCCGGCGACGACATGCAGGCTCGGCAGGTTCGAGCCAGAGTCCTGCGGCCCTTCGACAGGCTCAGGGCAGGCTCCTTCGACAAGCGCAGGGCAGGCGGCAGGGCCGAAGGAAGGTGGTCGCGGGGATGCGCCGCTGCCGGAGACGAAGCCGATCGTGTGGGCGCCCGGCAAGACGAAGGTCCTCATCATTGCCGGTGGCAGCTCGCATAACTTCGGACAGTTCTTCGGCACGACCGATGGCGCGACGCTCAGCGCCGCTGGTTTCAGCGTGAACTACACCGAGGATCGCGACCAGGCTGCGGCCGAAATCGGCAATGCCGATGTCGCCGTGGTCAGCGTCAACCGTCAGTTCTTCGATACGCCGGCCTATCGGAAGGCGCTCTTCGACTTTGCGGCGGCAGGGAAGGGCCTCGTGATGCTCCATCCCGGCACGTGGTACGGATTTCCCGAGTGGCCGGAGTTGAACGCAAAGATCGTTGGCGGCGGTGCGCGCGGCCACGATCGCATTGCGGCCTTTTCCGTCAACGCCGTGCAGCCGGCACATCCAGTCATGAAGGGCGTCCCGGCGTCCTTCACCGTCGAGGATGAGCTCTATTACCTGAACGCGGAAGCGGAGAAGGTGCCGCAGGGCACGGCCGCGATTGTGGTGCTCGCTGAAACGTCGCCGAGCGTCAAGTTCAAGGCGCCGCATCCAGCGGTGTGGACCACCAACCACCCGACCGCCCGCATCGTCGGCATCACGCTCGGACACGATCAGCGCGTGCACGACCTCGACGCGTTCAAGACCTTGCTCGTCAACGCGGTAAGGTGGGCCAGCGGCTCGAAGCCGTGAGTCCGTCTACGCGCGTGAAGGTCAGGCTGCGATCGCCCGAGAGCCACCTGATCCGTGTTATCCGTGTAGTCTCGTGTTCTCGTGTAGTCTGTGGCTCTAGTCGTTCCTCAACGCGACCATTGGGTCGACGCGCGAGGCGCGAGCGGCGGGCAAGTAGGCCGCGATGCCGGCGACGCCCACCAGCACCAGGATTGCGCCACACATCGTGACCGGGTCGGTTGCGCTCAAGCCAAAGAGCAGCCCCGAGATCTGGCTGGCTGCCAGGCGTCCGGCGATGAGGGCGCAAGGCACGCCGATCACGAGCCCGATCAGCACGAGCACGAGCGCTTCGCGCATGACCAGCCTGAGGACGGTGCCTTTTCCTGCCCCGAGCGCCATCCGGAGCCCCATTTCACCAGTCCGCTGAACAACTGAGAACGCCATCAAGCCGTACAGCCCGACTGACGCCAGCAGCAACGCCAGAAGACCGAACAGCAACGACAACGCTGCGACGAGGCGCTCTCGGCTGAGCAGGCTGTTCATCTGATCGGCCAGCGTGTGGATCGCGAAGAGCGGCATGTCCTTGTCGATCCGCTGCACTTCCTCGCGCACGCGCGACACGACGCCCGCGGTGCTGTCCGAGATGCGGACGTGGAGCGTCATCTGGCCGCGGCCGGTCATGGTCTGGAGAAATGGTTGATACAGAAGCGGCGCCGCTTCTTCGCGGAGGTTCGAATAGCGCGCGTCTTTGACGACGCCAATGATTTCCCGGACGCTTTCTCCCCGCTCGATCGCGATCTGCCTGCCGATCGGGCTCTGGCCGTTCATGATCTGCCGCACGAACGCCTCGTTGACGACGCCGACCTGCGGTGAGGTTTCGTCGAGGTCGCGCTCGACGAAGTCTCGCCCGGCCGTCAGTGGCAGCCCGACCGTCGCAAAGTAGTTCGGGTAGACCATCATCTGCGCGACCCGCTGCTGCGTGCCGTCGGCAAGCCAGACCGGGCCCGAGTATGTGACGCGGGTCGTCGGACTGTAGTGAGCAAGGCTGGCGGCGCGGACGCCGGGGATTGCCGAGACGCGTTGGAGGAGATCGCGATACGTCCGGTCGAGGCGGCTGGACGTGCCCGGCACTCCGCGCTGGTCGCTGCCTCTCGGCTCGACCCGGATGATGAGCACGGTGTCTCGATTGAAACCGCCATCCTGACCGTCGAGCATTCGGAGGCTCCGCACGAACAGGCCCGCACCGAACAGGAGCAGCAGGCACAACACCACCTGCGACACGACCAGCACCTTCCCTGGGCCGACAGCGTGAGATCCGCCAATCGAGCCGCGTGCTTGTCCCTTGAGCCCCGAGATAACGTCGACGCGCGAGGCGCGCAGGGCCGGCACGAGACCGCACAACACGCCCGTGAGCATGGAGACGAGCGCCGTAAACGTCAGGATCCTCGCGTCGGGCTCGAGATGCAGCATGATCGGCGTCCTGCCCGACGACATGAACGTCACGAGGAGGCTCGTTGCCCACCGCGCGAGCAGCAGGCCGCAGAGCCCTCCCAGCTGCAGCGAGGATCAGGTTCTCGACGAGAAGCTGCCGGACGAGGCGCCAGCGGCCCGAACCGAGGGCAAGGCGCATCGACAACTCCGGCCGACGCGACGCCGAGCGAGCCAGCACGAGGTTGGCGACATTCGCGCACGCGATCAGGAGCACGACCGAGACGACCGCCATCAGGATGAAGAGCGGTTGCGAAAACTGCTGCCGCAAGCTGGAGATTCCCGTCGCCGCCGGGCTCATCCCCAGCCGTTCCGGGATGCGCTGTGGCCGCTCACTCCGATTGGCCGGCTTTGTCATGAGCGGAATGAGCACGTCGAGGCCTGCCAGATACGCCTGGACCTGCTCCGTGCCATAGCCCGGCTTCATTCTTCCCACGATCGAGAGCCAGAAATTCGTCGAGATCGACGCGCCGCTGATCCAGTTCTCGACAGCCGGCATCACGGTCGGCTGCATCATGAGGGGCACCCAGATGTCCGGCGCCCGTCCGACCTCGAGCCCGAAGAACTCTTTCGGAGCGACACCGATGATGGTGAAAGGCCGTCCCGAGAGGTGCAGCGTCCGGCCCACTACCGACGGTTCGAGACCGAACCGCCGCTTCCAGTAGCCGTGGCTGATGACCGCGACCGGATGCCCGTTCGGGTTCAGGTCGTCTTCGAGACCGATGGTCCGGCCGGCGACGGCGTGGACGCCCAGCAGCGAGAAGTAACTGCCAGAGACCAGCTGTCCATCGGATGTGGGTTCGACGCTTCCATCGACGCTGACATTGAGCCGCGCGGATCCGAAGGCTGCGACGTCTGTGAACACGGCGTTCGCGTCTCGAATGCGACGGTACTCCTGGTACTCGAACCCGCGGCCGTCTCCGTTTGCCTGGCGTGGCACGAGAAGCTGCAGTCCGGCAGGATCTTCGATCGGCAGCATCCGGAGCAGCACCGCATCGATGAGGCTGAAGATCGCCGTGTTGGCACCGATACCGAGCGCGAGTGACGCCACGACCACGAGCGCGAATCCAGGCCTGCGGCGAAGCTGTCGCAAGCCGTACTGAAAGTCCTGAGCCGTAGATTCCAGCATGGCGACGCCCCGCGCCTCGCGGCATTCCTCCTTGACCTGTTCGACGCCGCCGATCGAAAGGCGCGCCCGCCGCAAGGCCTCGTCGCGCGGAACGCCCGCGCGCATGAGCTTGGCGGCCAGCTCGTCGCAGTGAAACTGCAGCTCCGCGGCAAGTTCCTTCTCCATGGTCTTGCGACCAACGATTGCCCGCAGCCGGTATTTGACGTCGCTGAACAGGTTCGACAACTTCCTCATGTTCCCCATGGGGCTCTTCCCTCTGCTCCCCTGACGCTTCGACAGGAAGAATACAACCGTTGGTGTCGAAGTGCAAGGGAAGGCGGAGGAAATGCTGAATGCTGAGTGCTGAATGCTGAAGGGAAGGGAGATCCCGACGAGCTTGCTACTCTGTCTTTACCGCGGCGAACGCACTGATTGACATAGAGGGGCCCAAGTACGGCGCCGAAGCGATTGAGCCGTCGCAGCAACGGGTGGGTGAGCGTTAGCACGAACGGGAAACAGTGGATACCCACGTGCCGGGCCACGGTACCGCCGTGTGACTTGTACCCATCGGTCCAGTGTCCACCAACCCGGCCAGTGCTCCAGGCCCTCGTAGGCGACGGAGGTGGAGAGCGTTGGCGACGGCGACGGACCAGCGCCACACGCTGTTTGGACAGGTCAAGACGAGCAGGCCGCCCGGACGAAGGACACGCAGCATCTCGGCGACGCTGCCTTCGGGACGCGCCGTGTGCTCGATGCACTCCGACGAGATCACGACATCAAACGACGCGCTCCGAAACGGCAGTGCCGCGGCATCAGCTGCCAACGGTCGTGGTGCCCCCTTACTGCGCGCGCGCCGGAGCAGCTCGACGCCGATGTCGAGGCTGGTGACACGCGCTCCTCGACTCAGGGCGGCGAGCGAAAAAGGACCGGTGCCGCAGCCGACGTCGAGAACACTCAGTCCTTGCAGCTGGTGTCCGCCGAGTAACTCTTCGAAGACGACTTCGAGACGCCGCTCGAGGTCGTAGGGGTTCATCAGCGCGTCGAACTCGTCGGCGATGCTGTTGTAGAAGCGCTCGCGCGACGTCATGACGTGGTGATCGGCACGCGCTCCTGCACTGATCCAGTCTGTTCCTTGATGACAAAGGCGGGTCGGTTCAGGCTCGAGAGGAACATCCGTCCGAGATATTCGCCGACGATGCCGAGCGTCAGGAGCTGGATGCCGCCGAGCAGCGAGAGCAACCCGACGGTCGACGCCCACCCAGGTACGACGCCGCGGGCCGTCAGCCAGATGACGACGATGTAGACGAGGTAAACAAACGACGCGAGTGACACCGAGACGCCGACCGCAATCGCGGCACGCAAGGGAACAATCGAGAAGCTCATCAAGCCGTCGATCGAAAGCTGCACCATCTTCTGCCACGTGTAGCTCGTGCGTCCGGCAACTCGGGGCGGCGCCGAAAACGGTACGTATGCCGCTTCGTATCCCAGGTACGGAACCAGGCCGCGCAGGAAAAGCAGATGCCCCGCGCTCTGAAGAACCGCGTCAACGACCGGTCTGCCAAGCAGCCGGAAGTCGGCCGATCCGGCAGGTACGTCGACGCCCGACAGGCTGTGAAGAATCCGGTAGAACAGCTGGGAAAAGAGACTCTTGATCGGCGCGTCGGTGCCGGTCGTGCGGATGGCTTGCACCACCTGGTAGCCCTCGCGCCAGCGCTCGAGGAACACAGGAATGAGCTCTGGCGGATGCTGACCATCCGCGTCCATCACGATGACGGCGTCACCACGAGCCGCGAGCAACCCTGCCAGGATCGCCGACTGATGACCGAAGTTTCTCGTGAAGCGAAGCCCACGGACCGTCGGATGTGCCTGACGGAGGAGCTGGACTTGCCGCCAGGTTCCGTCAGTACTGCCATCGTCAACGACCAGAATCTCGAAGAGCGACGGCGCGACCGCTGCGACGATCGCCGCAACGACCGATGGAAGCGCCTCCTCCTCGTCGTGAGCGGGCAAGACGATGGACACGAGTGCGTTCGCGGGTCGGTCTGCTAGGTGCATCATCCTTGCTCTTCGGGCCGGTTCTCACCTGAGCAAGTAGACGTCGAACGGCTCGAACCGGCCGAGGAGCACGTACCGGTGCCGCACCATCTCCATGATCTGCATCGACTGCGATGTGTTGTATTTGTCGTCCCGATTGAACGTCACTAGTCGCGGCGGATCGTCGCGCAGTGTCTGCTCCACCCGAGCGAGGTCCGCATCGGTGCGAACCCCGAGCGCCGTGTTGTAGAACCTGAAAGCGTTGCGCCGCTCGGCCAGAAAATACAGCTCGGCGTTGCTGGGCACGGCAAAAATCGAGGCGTCTGCCGGCACTTCGCGGCGAATCAGCTCAACGAGCGATGCATACCGGCGCCCTTCGTCAGGGTCGATTTTGAGGCTGTTGTGCGGTAAGGCCGAGGCACGGGCTGACTGAACTCGCTCGCCCCGAAGAAGTCCCTCGATACCCCTCGACGCCGGCTGGCCGGCGTGAAAGTAGACGCCCGTCGCCGACAGCGCCAGGGCCAACGCGACCGAGGCGCCGGACGCAAATCGCGATTGGCGAGGAGCCAGCCACAGCAACGACGCGAGCGAGAGCCCGGCCGTGTAGTACAGGTACACAGGAATCTGAAAATGAACGGACACGACGGCGTAGAAGATCGCCATGATCGGCAATGGTGCGACAGCGTTGCCACGCCTATCTGCGAGGGCGACCCAGCGAACGACGATGAATCCATTGACCGCGGCGAGCAGTGGCAACGTGGCCCAATACAAACCGTTGAGGAAGGTCGGCGCGCTGCGGCTGCCGACGACTTGCCGAAGTGCGTGATAGACGAGCGCGGCAAAGTTGCTGCGATCGAAGAAATCCAGTCTGGTGAGCGCCACAGCCGCCGGTCCGACATCATCCGTCCACGCATGAAGGGAACCGTGCCAGACATGGTAGGCGGCGAGCGGAAGGGCTGCCAGTACGATTCCCCCGGCAATTGTTCCTGCGATCTGCGCGACGTCTCGGTTTGACTGCCTGGCGTCGAAATGTCAGCAGCACGAGCATGGCCAGCGGCCACACACCAAAAAGCACCATGCCGCTCAGATCGGTCGCAAACACCAGATAGAGCGCCATCGCACCAGCCATGGTTGCCGCGATGGCCCTGCCGAGAACAGCGTTCGATCCGTTGTTGCCGCGCTCGCCCGCTTCCCAGAGGAGAAACGCGAGCGTTCCGACACCGACCAGGAATCCGGTCAGCTGACGAAACAGGGCTATGGTGCCGATGAGGAGTCCTACGACGAGGAGTTGCCGTGCCGTTCTGGCATGACTCCCGGATGTCGTCGCGAGCACGCCAACCAGCGCGATGACCAGTGCGAGACAGTACCAGTGGGCCGTGGGGTTCAGGAACTGGATGGCGCCGAGCGCCGTCAGCGCCACGACAGCGGCGGCAGCGCGCCACGCGTCCCGCCGATGAAAGACGAAGAAGAGCACGGCAGCCTGGAACAGCCCCGCCAAGACCAATGGGTAGCGGAGGCTGACGAGATCGGCGCCGAAGATGCGAAGCGCCGCGGCGTTGACGAAGCTGATATAGCCTGGGTGCACATCCTGCACCTGAAGGTTCAAGGTCTCGCCCTGCAAAACCCGCTGCGCGACGTGAGCGTAGTTCCCTTCGTCGGGCGGATACCAGAACTTGTCGTAATACGAATACAGCAGGCAGACGGTCGTCACCATTGCAACGACAGCGGAGACCACGCGTTTCGCCATCAGCGTGGCCTAGGCGTGCGCGGTCGAAGCCGATCGCCTGGGACGTCGCCAGATGATCGCGTCAACGACGTAGTGATGGAAGTTGATCGTCATGTACGCGAGGAGTGACAGGGGCAGGACGCTCTCCGAGAGCAGTCCGAGAACGCCATCGATGTTGAAGTAGAGGATGCTGCCAATCGCCCAGCACACGAACGCGTAAAGGAGGACGTTTCGCGGCTGGCTGATCGTCGAGAGAAAGCGTCGCTGCGGGTCCACGCCCTTCCCGAAGCGGTTGGCGTTGAACATCCACACGATGAGCACGTACTGCAGGTTGTGCCAGATGTTCAGCACGAGCCAGCCGGTGTTGATGTCGGCGATCAGCAGGTATCCGGCCGAAAAAATCGCGATGTGGCTCGCCACGTATGCCGTGTGGGGAGCATCGGGCCGCCGGCGGCCAAAGACCCGTAATTCCCGCGCGATCCACAGAATTACGCTGCCCGCGGCCAGTATGCCGACGATGTAAAGGAGGGCAGAAGGGACCGGAAAAGTATAGACGGGCAGGCTCAGGAACGAGTCCGGTCGCTGATGGGATCGAGAGAGGATGCCCCAGAGCGGCAGCCCGTAGATCACACCGTCGAGCACCCAGTCGCGCGAGGCAGGAACCGCGCCGGCCTTTCGCAAGTACATCCGCGAGATGCCATAACTCTGTCGCGTGTAGTGAAACCACTGCGCATAGAGATACACCGTGGCCACGAGCCACTCACCGACTAGCAGGGCGATGGCGATGGTAAACGCCGCGACGACGACCGGGAGCGGAATCAACAGCAGTCGGTGTTGACGAAAGCTCTCGCGGTCGAATGCCAACCGCGTGAACGTCGAGACAACGTGCGTGTAGCCAAGGAGCCAGACGTCAAGGAAAAGGATCGGCCAGAACAACGATGGCTCGACCACTACCGCTGCGCCGGCGGCGAGTGCCCAACCGGCGACCACCACGATCAGCGTGAAATCGAATTGCGGATTACGGAGCCAAGCCAGAGACGCCCCGTGCGCGATGGGCGAAGGAGCGGCAATGGTACCGGTCGCGCTTGCCATGGGCATGTACCGTTATCTCTGGTTGGAAGCGAAGAACGAATTGAGCAAGTCGTGTACCGCTCTCCTATTTGCGGCTGTGATCGTCCCTCAACCCAGTAGCACCAGCAGGTTACGCGGACTTTGGCTCATGCTGCGACGATGGAGAATCTGGTCGGCGCCAGAAAAAGTTCAGCGTCCAGTGCCACTTGAAGAACGTCCAGACTCAGTGTCCGAGGCGCGGGTTGGAGTACCCTCAGCGGCATGACGCTCAGTCAGACCACTCGAGGTCAGTGCCGCCATTGCTTGTAGTCCTGGCGGCCTCAATTGCTGTGGCGCTCGCGCAAGGGGCACCTCCAGCCGAACGGCGACTGGCCGTCGTTCGGGCGCGACGCCGGGGCGCAGCGCTACTCGCCGCTGACCCAAATCGACAAGCGGAACGTCGGCACACTGCAGCAGGCGTGGTCGTTTGATACGGGCGCGCGCGACCTCCAGGTCACCCCGCTCGTCATCAACGGAGTGATGTACCTGACCGCTGGCTCCAGTGTTTTTGCGCTCACGCCGGAATCAGGCGATGTGAAATGGAAATTTGACGCGGGATCACCGGTGGGCCGCCGCGGCGTGGCCTACTGGCCGGGAGACCGCGCCCAGGGGCGTCCGCGCCTGTTCGTTGGCGTCGACGGCGGCCGGATGGCTGCGCTCGACTTAGAGACGGGGGCGCTGGTCGTTGAGTTTGGCGAGAAGGGTTACGTTGACCTCAAGACCAGCATTCGAGGAGACGTCGACGGCCCGTTCATGTTGGATTCACCGCCTGTCGTCTACGGCAGCATTCTGATCACGGGCGGCAGCAACGGCGAGGGCTCGCCGAGCAGCGGCCTCTACGGAGATATTCGCGGCTGGGACGCCATCAGCGGAAAGCTGCTGTGGTCGTTTCATACCGTGCCGCGCGCCGGCGAGCCCGGCGTCGAGACGTGGGAAGGCGAGAGCTGGAAGAATCGCTCGGGCACGAATGCCTGGTCGTACATCACCGTTGACGTCGAACGCGGTCTCGTCTTCGCGCCAACGGGATCACCGACGTCTGATTTCTATGGCGGTGATCGCAAGGGAAAGAACCTCTACGGCAACAGCCTGATCGCGCTCGATGCAACGACCGGCGCGCTGAAGTGGTTTCAGCAGCTCGTGCATCACGACATCTGGGACTGGGACCTGCCCGCCGCGCCGATACTGATCGACGTCAGGCGCGACGGCCGCGTCGTGCCGGCAGTCGCGCAAATCACCAAGATGAGCACGCTCTTCATCTTCGATCGCGTGACCGGCGAACCGCTGTTCGGGCTCGAGGAACGACCGGTGCCTCAGAGCGATATGCCGGGCGAAGCGACGTGGCCGACGCAGCCGTTCCCACTCAAACCTCCGCCGCTGTCGCGAACGACATTCGATCCCGCTCGAGACTTCTATACGCTGACGCCAGAGCACGCGGCGTACTGCCAGGAGCTCTGGAGCGCGAACAAGATGTACACGAAGGGCATGTTCACGCCGCCTGGTCTCGAGGGGACGATGGTGACGTTTCCGAGCACGCTGGGCGGGGGGAATTGGAGCGGCCTCTCGTACGATCCTGCCCGAGGCCTCGTGTTCTCGAACATCATGAATCTCGGCCAGGTGGCGCGAATGGAGCGCCGGACGCCAGGAGCCGCCGGCGCGTTGGAGTATGAGCGGACAACGCCGTGGAAACGGCCGATCGGACGCTTCTGGAATCTGGAGAGCCGAATTCCGTGTTCGGCGCCACCCTTCGGCGAGCTCGTGGCCGTCGATGTGAACACCGCCTCAATCGCCTGGCGCGTGCCGCTCGGTGTTTTCGAGGATTTGAAAGCGCGCGGATTCGGGGCGACGGGGACGCCGAACATGGGCGGCACAATTGCCACCGCCGCCGGTCTCATCTTTGTCGGCGGCACGATTGACCGACGCTTCCGCGCCTTCGATGCGGAGACCGGTGCCGTCCTGTGGGAGACGACGCTCGAGGCGAGCGCTCACGCCACGCCGATGACGTATCAGGGGAAAGACGGCCGGCAATATGTCGTCATTGCCGCCGGCGGAGGTGGCATCCTCAGATCCGAGCCCGGTTCGAAAATTGTTGCGTTCGCCCTGCCGAGGTCGCAACGCTGAGCTGATTCGCAGTGTAGAAACGGCGATCCTGTCGGCGGGGCGACGGCGTCAGCGCGAGCTCTTCTTCAAAAGGTTGTATGAAATTCGTACGAGGCTGGCCGCTCCCTTGCAACTACACCGGAAGCGTTAGTGGGGTTCGCGGCTCGGGCTCAAACCCCTGGTCAGTTGAGGACCTCCTGACCTCCACAACGAGCGCCTCGGGGGTGACGGCGTCTCGATGTTGAAGCTCAGGCTGCGAACCCGTCGTTTAGAGCGATTTCGGTTGGTCTGTAGTGTCCGCCTTTAGGCGAACCCGCTGACGTTCGAGCCTTTTGTCAGCCAGCGAAACTGTAGTCGTACGGCTTTCGCATCTCGCGCGCCATGTGCGAGTTCGCCTCCGCGGCACCGACCCCAACGAATGTTTCCACCGACGGATCCCAGGTCAGCGTGCGCCCCGTTCGGAGCGCAATCACGATCAGATGTCCGACGACCGCCGACTGATGGCCCGCTTCAACCGGGCTGACAGGATCTTTGCGTGACCGGACCGCATCGAAGAAGTTGGCCATGTGGTCGTCGCTGACATCGAGCCGCACTTTCGGGTTTTCCAGCGGCGTGTCCAGCATCGCCTGATCGCTCGCTTCGATGGTGCTGCGGTTCACCCAGATCCACCCATCCGTGCCTTCCAGCCTGACGCCATTGCGCTGACCGTCAGGTTTGATGACCCCGCCGTACGGCGTATCGTCGGGCGTCGTCTTGACGATCTGCCTGACCCCATTGGCCCACAGGAGCGTCGCCTCGAATTCTGGCGGTGTCGTATATCCCCCCGGGATTGGCGCGATCGGGGCACGCGCCTGGATCGCCGTGGGACCGTCGAGGCCAATGGCCCAGCGCGCGATATCGTTGTGGTGCGCGCCCCAGTCGGTCACCGGACCTCCGGAGTAATCGAACCACCATCGGAAATTCGCGTGGCAGCGTTCCTTGAGATACTCCACCTTTGGCGCCTGTCCGAGCCAGACGTCCCAGTGAAATCCGTCTGGCACCGGCACCGGCGTGAACGGGCCCTCCCGCAGGCCGGCTGGAACGAATACGGAGACCTGCGTCAACTTGCCGATCCGCCCGTTTCGCGCGAGCTCACAGGCGAGGCGAAACAGCTTGTGGCTCCGCTGCTGTGTGCCGGTCTGCAGCACGACTTTGTGCTTGCGCACCGCTTTGATCGTTCGCTTGCCTTCGTCGATGGTGAGCGTGAGTGGCTTCTCCGCGTAAATATCCTTCTTCGCCGACGCAGCAGCGACATTGATTAACGTATGCCAGTGATCCGGGGTCGCCTGGACAATGATGTCGACGTCTTTCCGTTCGAGCACTTTCCGGAAGTCCGTCAGCTGTACCGGGACCTTTTCGTTTTTTGTGAACTGCTTCGCCGCGGCGGCGGTGCGGCTTTCGTCGGCGTCGCACACCGCCACGATGTCGCCGAACCGGCTGGCGCTTTTCGCATCGTTTGCTGCCCATGCCGCCGCAGCCGATGAGGGCGACGCCGGGGCGGTCGTTCGGTGAGGTAACGGCTGGAGCCTGACCGGAAGCTGACAGCTCCCGTTCGACGAACCACAACGGCAGTCCAGTCGCAGCCGCGATGGTGGCGCAGTCTCTGACGAAGGTGCGACGCGAGACGTGAATAGTCTTTGACACAGCCACATTGAACGCCAAAGGCGGGCGGAGCGCAAGCGCGGATCTCCTCACGGGACGCGGATCACGCAGATCTTCTCAAGGACGGGACGCGGATCACGCGGATCTTATCGGGGTGGACACGGGACGCGGATCACGCGGATCTCATCGGGGACACGGGACGCGGATCACGCGGATCTTATCGGGAGACACGGGACGCGGATTGGCACGGGACGCGGATTTCCGCGGATCACATGGCGGCAGCCGAACTCAGGCGCAGATACACGAACCGTCCCAGTGCGGTTTCAAGGGAAGCTGCGTGCGGCGTATGGAAGGGACGTCCCGTAGATGGAGATCCGCGAGATCCGCGTCCCGTAGAAGTAAATCCGCGTCCCGTGGAAGTAAATCCGCGTCCCGTTCTGATCCGTGATGCGTGGCACAATGACGTCCCGTGCGCGTGCCCCGGACCATCAACGTCACCCGCTACGTCACCCCGCTCCGCGAAGGCGGCTCGCTCCCCGCCATCGTCGAAGCCGATGACGACGGGTTGTATGTACTGAAGTTTCGTGGCGCGGGGCAGGGGGCGAGAGCGCTCATTGCGGAGCTCGTATCGGGTGAGCTGGCCCGCGCCCTTGGCCTTCAGGTTCCTGAGATCGTATTCGCGAACCTTGATCCAGACCTGGCGCGGACCGAGCCGGACCCTGAGATCCACGCGCTCATTCACGATAGTGCCGGCCTCAACCTGGCCCTCGACTTTCTGCCAGGGTCGGTGACTTACGATCCAGTCGTGCAGCACCCACCTGCTGATGTGGCGTCCAGGATCGTCTGGTTCGACGCCTACGTGACCAATGTCGACAGGACGGCGCGGAACACCAACATGTTGATCTGGCATCGGCAGCTCTGGCTGATCGACCACGGCGCGACTCTGTACTTTCACCATTCTCCTGGATGGGAGTCGGAGCCCGACCGCGCTCGCCGACAATTTCCAGCACTCAAGGACCACGTCCTGCTGCGCTACGCGACGATGTTGAATGAGGTGGACGAGAACTTGTCGCGTGCGCTCACGAACGACGTCATCACGGGTATCCTCGATCTCGTTCCGGATTCGTGGCTGTCGAGCGAGAACGCGTCGTTGCTGCCGGTTGACGTGCGCCGGGCGTATTGCCGATACCTGGTGGACAGGCTCGAGCGGCCGCGGCCGTTCCTCGAGGAGGCCGTGCGTGCCAGCTGAATACACGTACGACTACGCCATCGTTCGCATCGTGCCGCGCGTCGAGCGGGGCGAGCGGATGAATGTGGGCGTCATCCTGTCCTGTCCCGATCTCGACTTTCTCGACGCTCGCATCGAGCTCGACGAGTCGCGTTTGCTCGCGCTCGATCCGGCTGTCGATCTCGAGACGATGCGTGCCAACCTGGCGACGATTCCTGCCGTGTGTCGAGGCGGTCCGGAGGCGGGGCCAATCGGCGAGCTGGCGCCCCGCGGCCGATTCCGGTGGCTCGTGTCCCCGCGCAGCACGATGATTCAGATATCGCCGGTGCACACCGGCCGCACCGGCGATCCGGCCGCGAGCCTGGATCGGTTGCTCGACAAGATGGTGAGGCGACCAGCATGAAGACTCTGCCATTCGTCCTGTCCGCGATGCTCGCCGCGTCGGCGATCGGAGCCGCGCAAACGCTCGACCTGGCGAAGTACCAGATCGTCGACCTTTCACACGCGTACGGCACGAATACCCTGTACTGGCCGACGTCGACCTCGAAGTTCACGCTCAACCGGGAGGCGAGTGGCCGCACCGCCGGCGGTTATTTCTATGCCGCCAACAGTCTCAGCACTCCCGAGCACGGTGGCACGCACCTCGATGCGCCCCATCATTTCTCCGAATCCGGTCGGACAACCGACGAGCTTCCGCTCGAGCAGCTCGTCGCGCCCGCGATCGTCATCGATGTCTCGGCGCAGGCCGCCAAGGATCGCGACTACCGCCTGACGCGTGACGACGTTCTGCAGTTCGAGAAGCAGCATGGCCGGCTCGCGCGCGGGACGATCGTGTTGCTGCGGACAGGCTGGAGCCGGCATTGGCCTAATGCGAAGGCCTATCTCGGGGACGATACGCCTGGCGATGCGTCGAAGCTGTCGTTCCCGTCCTACGGGGTGGAGGCCGCCCGCTTGCTGGTCGAGGAAAGGGGAGTGGCTGCGCTTGGCATCGACACCGCGTCGATCGACTACGGCCGTTCGACGGACTTTCAGGTCCATCGCGTTGCGGCCGCCGCGAACGTCCCGGGATTTGAAAACCTGACCAATCTCGATCGGCTGCCTCCACGCGGCGCAGTCGTCATCGCTCTGCCGATGAAGATTGAAGGCGGTTCCGGCGGGCCACTTCGCGCCGTGGCGCTGGTGCCGCGCTGAGATCGGCTGCGCTCATGGACACTCTCGCCCGCGATCTTCGATATGCCGTTCGAACGCTCCAGAGGATGCGCGGCGTCGCCCTCCTGGCCATCCTCACGCTGGCGCTTGGGATTGGCGCGACGACGACGATGTTCAGCGTCGTCTACGCCAGGCTGCTGCGCCCGGCGCCATTCGCCGATCCCGATCGACTGGTGATCCTGTTCAACACCAGCGTCACGCCATCCGATGGTCTGGTGCGGCTGCGCTGGTCGATGCCCAACGTGACGGCGCTCCGGTCGTCAGCGACGTCCTTCGAGAGCGTCGCGTCGTTCACGGGCGCGCTGCTGACCATGAGTGGCCAGGGTGATCCGGAACACATCGAGGGTGAGGTTGTTTCGTCGGACTATTTCCGGACGCTGCGCGTGACGCCGGCAGCCGGACGAACCTTTACGAGCTCGGAGGACACGCCTTCTGGCGCTCAGCCAGTCACCTTGATCGGCGCGAGACTCTGGAGGCGAAAGTTCGCCGGGAATCCCGCGGTGATTGGCGAGAGGCTCGTCGTCAACGACGTGCCGTTGACGATCGTCGGGATTTTGCCGGACGGCTTCTCCGGCCTCACCGGCAAATCAGAGCTGTGGATCTCACCGCCTATGGCGGCTCGTCTGACCTATTCCGAGTACCTGACCACACCACAGAACTTCATCAGCGTAGTGGCCCGCCTGAAGGATGGCGTGGCGCTGTCGCAAGCAAATGCGGAGCTCGCGGCGATCGGTTCGCGCTTTACTCGGCAGCGACTCTGCGCCGGACACGATCTGGGGCGCCACGAGCGTACCGCTGCGGGACGCGCGAGTTGAAGCGACCGAGCGGCAATCGGCCCTGCTGTTGCTCGCCGCCGCTGTGTGCGTCCTGCTTATTGGCTGCGTCAACGTGGCAAGCCTGCTGCTCGCTCGCGCGCGGGTGCGGCGGCGCGAGATCGCAGTCCGGCTGGCGATCGGTTCAGGGCGAGGCCGTCTCGTGCGGCAGCTGCTTGCCGAAGCCTGGTGATGGCCGCCGTCGCCGGCGCTCTGCGGAACCGTTCTCGCCTGGTGGGGCGTCAGCCTGTTCGCGTACCTGTCGCCTCCAGCGATCCCAAGCGGGCGAAACAACTATCTCGCCATTGGCAGTCTGGGCGCGCCGGCGCTCGATCCAGCCGTGTTGCTGTTCGCGCTGGCACGTCGCACTGAGTACGCCGCTCTTGTGCGCGCTCGTGCCGGCACTCTCGGCGTCGCGCCTCGACCTCGTCACGGCGCTCAAGGAAGACAATCGCGGCGGGGGTCGGCGCGGCCGCGCGCTTTCGATCCTGGTCGTGACCGAAGTCGCAATCGCGTGCTTGCTGCTGACGGCAGCTGGTGTGTTGATCGAGAACTTCGCGCGGATCCAGGGCCGGCGAACCGGCTTTAACTCCGACGACGTCCTGACGTTCTGGGTGCGGCCGGCCGGTTCGCGATATCCGTTGGCGTCGGGTCCGGCGACGGTCAATCGCCTGCTGACGAGCATTCAGGCCGTGCCCGGCGTCGAATCGGCGGCGGTCAACCGGTGCACGCCGTTCAGCGGCTGCTCGAGGACGGTGCTCTTTTTGCCCGACCGTCCGATCGATCCGGCGACGGCGCCGACGCGTTGGACGCCACTACGTGTCCGCGGACTACTTCCGGTCTCTCGGCATCCCCATTCTGGCCGGCCGAGCGCTGAGCGACGCCGATCGTGCAGGCGGTCCGCCTGTGGCGATCGTGAACGAATCGGGGGCCCGCCGCTTCTGGCCTGGCGAATCTCCGCTCGGCAAGCGCGTCTGGTTCGGCACGACGACCGGCCCGTTTTCTGATCCGGCGCGTCCGGTGGAGATCGTCGGCGTCGCCGGCGACGTGAAGTACCGAGGGCGTCGATCAGCCCGATCGGCCCGACCGCGCGGATTTCTACACGTCGTATCTGCAGTTCTCGTATCCCGACACGATGGTGATCGTGAAGGCCCGAGGCGAGGCGACGGCGCTCCTGCCGGCGATGCGCAAGGCGGTCGCATCGGTGGACCCGTCGTTGCCGATCTACGACGCGATGACACTCGACGCCAGGATCGGCTTGGCCGTGTCCAGACCGCGTTTCAACGCCACGCTGCTGGCGTCGTTTGCCGGCGCGGCGTTGATCCTTGCGGCGATCGGCGTCTACGGCATGCTGTCGTATTCCGTCTCGTCGCGGATGCGCGACATCGGGGTCCGCCTCGCCCTCGGCGCAGACAACCAGCGGGTGATGAGACTGGTCATGGGGCAGGGGTTGCGGCTTGCGGCTCTCGGCGCCGTGATTGGGTTCGCGGCGTCGTTCGTCATTGGAAGGCTGACGCAAAGCCTGTTGCCCGACGCGCCAGCCTGGGACGGACGTCTCATCGCCGTTGCTGGAGTCATCATCCTTGCTGTGTCCGCGGCCGCCGCCTTCGTTCCTGCGCGCCGCGCCAGCTCCGTGGATCCGATTGTCGTGCTCAGGAACGAGTGAGGAATCGATTGAGAATTCGTGCGGTCGCCGTTGCTATCTTTGCCTCGATTACATACCTGCTCAGCGCCGAAGATGTGAGGGCTCAGAGTGCGCCACCGGAGAGCCAGCGAGAGCTGACGTGGACTCGGCCGTCGGGCTCACGATTCGAGCTCTTTCCCGCCGGCGACGTCTTTCCGGTGTTTGCCGCCGACCCCCACCGGCCGACAAACTCGATTCAGAACGGCTTCTATCCAGACCCCGAGATTCCCGCGACACGGAGTCCTCGCACACTGTTGAGCGCCGGCGGTCGGTTCGGGATGCTGCGATTCGAGAGTGCCGGTTCGACTCGACGGTCATGGCAGATCAGCATCGAGGCTGGCCTCGATACGGTGTTCGACTCGCAGAACAAGCTCGACGCGATCGGCTGGGACGGAAACTACGGCCTCACCGTCACCACCGCGTCGGCCAGCCCTCTCGCTCTCAAGGTGGCCGTTCAACACGTTTCGGCCCATCTCGGTGACGAATACCAGGATCGCACCGGCGTGCATCGCCTCAACTACACCCGCGAGGAGGTGGCGTTTGGCGCCGCCTGGCGATTCTCGCCGCGGTGGCGCGGCTACGGAGAAACCGGGATCGCGTACCGCCAGGGGAACGAAGAGCTGGAGCCCTGGCGGGTGCAGGTGGGGATCGAATACGAATCGAGGCCGAAACTGTGGGGCGGCCGATTCGCAACCTACGTCGCCTTGGACCTCTCCAGCATGGAGGAACGGCTCTGGCGCCTCGACTCGACCCTGCAGGGCGGCATCGTCACGCGATCGAACGGCCGGACCATGCGCCTGTTCCTGGAAGTGCACGATGGTCGGCCGACGATGGGAGAGTTCTACAAGTTCTCTGAGACGGTCATCTCGATCGGATTAAAGATCGATCTCTAGCCACGGATCACACGGACTGCTAGCCACGGATCACACGGATCACACGGTCTAGCCACGGAGCACACGGATCGCACAGACCGGTCTAGCCACGGATCACACGGATCACACGGACCGGTCAGCCACGGATCACACGGACCGCGGATAGCTTCAGCTCTTCGGCTTCGAGACGACGATCATGATTGATCGTTGGGCGGTGCGTGCCGAGACCGGCTCGAAGCCGGCGTCTTTCATCTCACGCGACAGTGTGTCGGCGGTGATGCCGTGCATCCCGTCCTTGCCGCGATCGGCCGGACACGCGGCCTCGTTTCCGGGTGGCGGCGTGAAATCGACGATTGTCAGCCGCCCGCCCGGCTTGAGCGCCGCCGCAATCGACGCGTTGACGGCGACAGGGTCGGCGAAATGATGGTAGACGTTCCGCATGAACAACGCGTCGCATCCCGCATCCGGGAAGTTCGTCCTGACCGGATCGCCAGCGACGACGGTGATTTGTGCGAGGGTACTGTCGGTAACCTTCGCGCGCAGCGCCTTCACCCGATCGTCGCCAAGCTCGCTCGCGTAGACGCGTCCCTGCGATCCGACGAGGCGGGCGGCCGCGAGGGTCAGCTCGCCGTCGCCTGCGCCCATCTCGCAGATTGTCGCGCCTTCGCGGACGCCCAAAGAATCGACGATCTGGGCATTGGTAATTGGTCCGGATCCTTGCCCCGACGCCGCGGCTGGGACAAGTAGAGTGACGAGCAGCAGAGCGGACGTAAATCGTGAGGACTGCATGAAAGTCATAGTCGCTTAGACGAACGAGCTGGGCTTTGGGCCGGGAATTCCGGCGGGTTTTTGAATCGGATGTAGACTCCTCGCGGTCTCGCTGGAGGACTGATCATGTCTGACTACACGCGGCGGGAATTCGGGCAGACGATGGCAGGGGCGGTCGCCATCGCCAGTGGGCGACAGGCGCAGCAGACGCAACCCGCGACGCGCGGATCGCTCACCGACGTGCCTGGGCTCAAGGTCGGACACTTCACAGACCCCCGCCGCCCGACCGGCTGCACGGCCATCCTCTTCGACGCGGCTGCCGCTGCCGGCGTCGACTACAACGGTTCCGCCCCGGGCGAGTCGCAGGTCGTGATGCTTCAGCCAGTCAGTCCCGTCGAGCGCATCCACGCGCTCTTCCTGACCGGCGGCGGCGTCCTCGCGCTGCCGGCTGCCGCTGGCGTCCTTCGCTTTCTCGACGAGCGGAAGATCGGTTTCGACTGGGGCACACCCGACCTCAGGATTCCGATCGTCGTCTCCGCGGTGATCGACGATCTGTCCGTCGGCAACCCGCGAATCCGGCCCGACGGCGAGGCCGCCTACGCCGCATGCGGTGCGGCCTCGACTGCGCCCGTTGCCGGAAGGGAACGTCGGCGCAGGCGCTGGCGCGACGGTCGGCAAGATGCACCGCGGCCGCGGCCTGGGTGGGATGAAGGGCGGGCTGGGCACCGCCAGCCTCACACTCGGCGACGTCGTCATCGGCGCGCTCGCCGTCGTCAACGCGGCGGGCGACATTCTGGATTGGCGCAGCGGCCGAATCGTGGCCGGCGCGCGGCGGCCGGACGGAAGCTTTGCGGATAGCGTCGAGGCGATGCGCGCGATCGTCACAAAGACGCCGGGCGCAGCGCTCGACGATCCGGCGCTTCGCAGCACGACACTCGCCGTCGTTGCCACGAACGTGGATTTGACGAAGACCGCGTTGACCAAGGTGGCGATGATGGCCAACTGCGGCGGGGCGCGGGCGATCCGTCCGTACCACACGACCGGCGATGGGGATCAGCTGTTTGCGGTGTCGACCGGCAAGCTGCAGCGGACGGACCTGTCGCTGACGATTCTCGGCGCGTTGGCGGCGGACCTCGTCGCGGAAGCGATCGTCCGCGGCGTTCGTGCGGCGACGAGCGTCGAGGGTTGGCCGGCGGTCGGCGCGCGGTGATGATCGGCTCCACGAAAGAGTGAGCTACCGCGGGTATGCCGCCAGGCGCGCCCGCAGGTCGGCAACCGTCGTGGCATGCTTGGGATCCGCCGCGAGGTTGGTGGTCTCGGCGGGATCGTTCTCCATGTCGTAGAGTTGCGCGCCCTCTTTCCCTCCATCCCACTCGATGTATCGCCAACGGTCGGTGCGGACGGCGTAGCCGTTTCGTGCTTGAGAGAAGGCCGCGTCTTTTACCGTGGCCGAGGGGTTGGTGAGCATCGGGGACAGGCTCACGCCGTCGAGTGGCGCCGCCGGCGTCAGGCCGGCCAGGGCGGCTAGCGTCGGATACAGATCAACGAGTTCCACGACGCCGCGAGCCACCTGCCCGCGCGCGGTCACCGTGGGCCCGGCGATGATGAGCGGCACCCGCGCGCTGCGCTCGAACAGGCTCTGTTTCTGCCACAAGCCGTGGTCGCCGAGGTGGTAACCGTGGTCGCTGGTGAAGACGACGATGGTGTTGGAGGCCAGCCCAAGGCGTTCGAGCGCGTCGAGCACGTGTCCCACCTGTGCGTCCATGAACGTAGTCGACGCGTGGTACGCCTGGATCGCCTCCTTCCGTTGACGATCGGTGGCGGCGTCCTGCTCGGCGAATGCGCTGCGATACGCGGCAGCCGGAGTTCTGGATCGATCGGCCTCTGAGAGAGTGGGCAGGTCAATCCGCTCGACGGGATACATGTCGAAATATTGTTTCGGCGCGACGTACGGGGTGTGCGGGCGATAGAAACCGACGGCCAGAAAGAACGGCTGACTGGTGCGCTTGAATCTCTCCAGCAGCTTGACCGCCTCGGCAGCGCCAATGCCGTCGGTGTAGTCCGCATCCTCACCTTCGTCGGCGAGCCAGCTCAGTGTGGCCCCGAACTGTCCGGGCCTGAGGGAGAAGATGCGGTCGTGGATCTCGCGATCGCGTCCGCGCGGGTTGATTGCCAGGTCCCACGAGCGATAGTCGTCGAGGCTCGAGGTGCCGATGTCGTTCGGCACGCCGTAGTGATAGAGCTTGCCGACGCGCGCCGCGAACCATCCCTGGTTGCGAAAGAGCTGCGGCATCGTGACGGCGTCCGGCAGGCGCTCGCGAAAGTGCGGCGAATTCGGGTTCTTCGCCGGGGTTGGGTTCGCCAGCACACCGGTGGCGTTCGGCCGTCGGCCCGTGAGGAACGACGAGCGGCTGGGGCTGCACAGCGGGAATTGCGTGTAGGCCCGCTCGAACCTCACCCCGCGCGCCGCCAGCTTGTCGATGTTGGGGGAGCGGACGGGCGCGCCGTAAATGCCGAGGTCGTTGTTCAGGTCGTCGGCGATGAGGAACAACACGTTCGGCCGCGACGGCTGCGTCGAGACGTGGCTCCCGGGGACGAGCAGAATCGCGAGAAACGCCAGGCTGCGCAGCGTTGGAGGCATGGACACCTCGAAGACGGTGGATGACGGTGACGAGGCGCTACTCTATCAGCCTTCGCCTGAACAGCGAGCGAAGGCTGGCCGATCTTGTTTGCGACTCGGTACTAGGCCTTGGCAGCCTCGCCTTCGCCGCGTTAGCGAGCGCCGGCGCGGGAGCCTGCGCCCGTATGCACGAGCGAAGGCTGGCGGCGAATCCTTTTGCCGATTCAGGGAAACTAGACTGCATGACCGATCCGGACTTCCGGAACGCGTTCTACGCGCACAAGGACGTCCTCTACCGGTTCGTCTATCGGATGACCGGATCGGCGAACGGCGCCGAGGACATCGTCCAGGAATGTTTTCTGGCCCTGTGGCGCAAGCCCGGCGCGTACGACCCAAGTCGCGGCGCCCTGCGGCCATTTCTGCTCGGCATCGCCCGCAACCTGGTGCTCAAACGCTGGAGGGACGAGCATCCGCACGACTCGATTGACGAGGATGCCTTCATGTGTGGGCCGGTTGACTTGCTCGGTCAGGAGCGTGCCGAGATGGTCGCCCGGGCCGTTGCGATGCTGCCCCCGCTGCAGCGGGAGTCGATCATCCTGGCCGAATACGAGGACTTCACGTTGGAGGAAATTGCGAGCGCCACGGCATCGACGGTTGCCGGCGTCAAGTCACGACTGCACCGTGCGCGCGCGAATCTGAGGCGCATGCTCGCGCCGCTACTCGAGGAGAAGGGCACTGTTTATGGAACCCGGTAACGATCCCCGGCTGAAACGTCTGCTGCAGGAATGGGAGGTCCCCAAGACTCCTGACACGCTCGAACAGCGCGTGCTCGGTCAGCGGAAGCCCCCGCTCGGTTGGTGGCGGATTCTGATGAGCTCGCGTGTTCGCGTCCCATTGCCGGTCGCCATTGCGTTCTCCGTGGCCCTGGTGTGGCTCAGCATCCTCACGGTTCGCGATCGCATCCCAGCTGTGGAACCGCTCGGCACCACCTACGACCTGCGAGGTTTCCAACCGGTCAATTCCGTTAGCGTGCGAATCGAAAGGAGCAGCGATGCCATACGGTAAGGCGGTCGTCTTTCTTCTGGTGGTCGCTGCGGCATCGCCGGCGGCGGCGCAGGTGTCGGTCTCTATGCATAGTGGAATCGAAGTTCAGATGACGGCGCGAATAGAGCCTGGTTCAGTGCGGATTCCGTCGGGCGTGAGGGCGATCCACATCGGTCGCTTCCATCGCGTCGTTCAGGACCGCAGCCAGAGGCGGTACTTTGCATACGACGTGCTCGTCGAACCAAAGAACGGCTCTCGGGCATTCCAGGTTCGCATCGAACCGTTCAGCCTGTCCGCAACGGACCTCGCCGAGATGCACGTTGATCCGTCCTGGACATATGTCCCGCTGCTCAAATACCCCCTGGTGCCGGATGTGCGCGCGGGAGATAGCGTGGCGATCGATCTGCTGGAGAATCCCACCACTGGACAGAAAGTCGTGGACTATTTCGTCTTCAAACGTTCGAACGCCACGGCTGCCGCAGAACTCAGCCCGGTGCGAGACTTGTCCCTGGCTGACGTGGAACTGCGGCTGGACGATTTTCGGATCAGCGTGAACGGAACGGTGCTGGACGCCTCGACGCGTGTGGGTGGCAGTATCTCGGGCGCCGCGCTGTGGTTCTACCTCCCGGAGCGAGGCCGCTTCGTGATGTCGCTGCTGCCGAACCCGAAGCTCGGGTTCCGCCGTGCTGGCGAAGTCACGAACGCGTTGCTCAGCTTCACGGACGGGAGTGATCGGTACGACATCAAAAGCACCAGTCGGATCGCTCCGGCTGGCGGCCGTTTCAACCTCTACGTCCTCCACGATCCCGAGTGGCGACCGACGGGAGATGAGTCGAACTCGCCGATCATTGTCGGAGCTGCCGATCGCGCGGAATGGTTGGTTGGGAAGTGAGGGTGCGAGTGGAGGTGACGGCCCACGGCCGACTGGAACGCCAGGGAAGTCAGACATCAGATCACTAAAAATGGGCTGTACGCTCGACCGCGACATTTGCAGAAGGTCTTGAGTGCACATGTTCACGATCAACAAGGTGAGCGAAGTAGACACCTACGAGGTAGCGCCAGGAAATCGCTCGACGCGGGACATCGTACGAACCAAGGAAGCTTATCGGGCAGGCAGATCCTGAGCCAGCTAAACCCGGAAAGCAGAAGTCTGCTGGCCGACGGAATAAGGTGTGGCCCACACCACAACCATCCCGCCTCGCGCCCCGGTCCCCGGTGACGCGAACGGCGTCGACCGCTCCAATGCGACGAAATACTGCCCGAATTCGTGGGACTCCTGTGATCCCCCTCATTCGGGCACACGCCTTGCCCTGCCATATCCCTGACCGGGCCCTCGTGTAATTCGCGCGGTACCGGGACCATTTCGCGGCATCAGATCCCGATTTCACAGGAGACATGTTGTGACATCACGCCAGAAGTGTGTCGCTGCGTTCGTGGCAACCGCGGTCCTCGGCGCGTCAGGGCTCATGCTGAGCGCGCAGGCGCCACAGGCGGTCGGCACGTGGGCGCCCGCCGGCGCGCTGACGGAGAGCCAGTCGGGCGGGGCCGTGGTGCTCGAAGACGGCCGCACGCTGATCGTCGGCGGATCCGGCGCAGACGGCGCGCCCACCGACCGCGTGCTCATCGTGAATCCTTGGGACAACTCTCTCATCACCGCGGGCCGATTGCTGGCGGCGCGCGTCGGCCACACCGCAACGCTCCTGGCGGACGGCCGCGTGCTCGTCACCGGCGGCACGGTCGACGGCACCCTTGTCGCGGACCTGGAACTCTTCAACGTCGAGACGGGGGCCTCGGAGCTCGTTGGAGCGCTCGGCCAAGCGCGCACGGGACACTCCGCCGCGCGACTGGCGGATGGCACAGTGCTGATCGTCGGTGGTGTCACGCCCGATGGCGCAGTGGTCGCGGCGGCGGAATCGTTTGATCCGGCGACCAACAGCACGACACCCCTCGCCTCCGGATTGCAGAGCCCGCGCGCGGGCGCGTCCGCGACGCGGCTGATCGACGGCCGCGTGCTGGTAGTTGGCGGTCACAACGGAACGACCGACCTCAGTTCCGCCGAGATCTACCATCCCGCGACGCAAACCTTCTCGCTCCTCGATACGGGACTGAGCGTCGCCCGCAGTGGTCATGCCGCAGTCCTGCTGCCGAACAACAACAGCGTGTTGATTGCGGGCGGCCGGTCGAACGGCGTGCCGCAGACGGCTGCGGATCTGTTTCTACCCGCCGAATTCCCGGATCCCTATTCCTATGGCACGGGCACCTTCGCCGCGACGGCTGCAATGTCCGCCGCTCGCGCCGGCGCGGTTAGCGGACCAGGTCACGCCGAAGGACTGGCGTTTGTTGCTGGCGGCGGTTCGCAGAGTCAGGAGCAGTACCGATTCGCGACAATCAGGACCGATAAGGACGACTACGCGCCTGGCGAGCGGGCGGTGATCAGCGGGACCGGGTGGCAGCCGGGCGAAGACGTGACCCTCGTGTTCCAGGAGGATCCTGCCGTCCACGACGATTACGTGCTGACGGTGACCGCGGATGCTGCCGGCGACATCTATTGGGACCAATGGGCGCCGGAGTGGCACGACCTGGGCGTGCGATTCTATTTGATGGCCCACGACTCGCGGTCGCGCGCGCAGACGACGTTCACAGATGCGCTGACGGTTCGCGTAAAGACGAACGGCGTTGGGTCGGGGGTAACCACGCTAATCTCGTGGGCGCGTTTCAACACCACGAATTGTAGTGGAACGTCGGTTGAATCGAATACGGTCGCGGCGCAGGATACCGGCGGGTTCGTGGACAATTCCTCTGACCATCAATGAGACGCAGACCATCCGGTTGACGGCACCGGCAACCTCGAATGGGAGGAGCTTCTCCTCCTGGAATGCCGGCGAGGTAACGAGCCAGTCCGTGTGTGTCAGCGGTGGGAACTCGAACGGCAACACGAACTGGACCGCTCACTATGCGGCGGCCGCTCCACCCAGTCTATCGGTGCAGGCCGCGAGCGGCACGTACGGCGGAACCGTCACGCTCGAGGCGACACTGTCGAGCGGCGCGACCGGTCTCAGCAGCAAGACAATCAGCTTCTCGCTGAACGGAAGCAGCGTCGGCACGGCAACGACCAACGCGGGCGGCGTCGCGTCAATCGACGTGCAACTCACGAGTGATGGTACTGCCGCGGGGACCCTCATCGGTGCCGGAACGTATTCCGCGGGACCGTCGAGCGGCGTAGGCGTGAGCTTTGTTGGCGACGCGTCATATGCTGCCGCATCCGGAACCGCCAACCTTACGGTCGGTAAGGCGACACCGTCCGTCGCAGCTACGGGAGGCCCGTTCGATAACACGGGCGGCCCGCACGACGGGAGCTGCGAGGCCACCGGGGTCGGCGGCGCTGATCTCGGACCGCTCACGCCCACCTACACACCCGGACCAGGCGTGCCGGTCAACGCGGGCACCTACACGGTGAACTGCTCGTATGTCGCAAGCGCCAACTACACCAGCGCCAGCGCCAGCGCCGATCTCACTATCGACAAAGCGACGCCAACCGTCGAGGCCACGGGCGGAGCGTTCGACTACACGGGCACGGCGCACACCGGAACCTGCGCAGTCACGGGAGTGGGTGGAGCCGACATCGGCCCGCTTGCGGCCACATACACGCCTGGGCCGGACGCGCCCGCGCATGTCGGCAGCTACACGGTGAACTGCTCGTACGCGACGAGCACCAACTACGAGGCAGCGAGTGACACGGCTGCGCTGACCATCGCCCAGGTGGCGCTGACGCTCGACGTCTCCGCAGCAGATGCCACATACACGGGTCTAGCATATGCGGGTGCGAGCACGTGCGCGGCCAGCGGCGTAAACGGAGAGCACCCTCTAACGGCGCGGGTATTCAAGCAGGGGAGCATCGCCCTCGGCGGCGCACCGACCAATGCGGGCAGCTACACGCTCGAGTGCACCGCGGGTGGCAGCGGAACCGACTATCTGGCGAACGCCGGGTCTGCGCCGTTTACGATCCATCGGGCTCCGCTATCGATCCATGTGTCCGCCCCTGATGCGACTTATACCGGCATCGCCTACGCGGGTACGGTAACGTGCACCGCGGATGGCGTTAACGGAGAACACCCGACCGCCACCGAGACCTTCAAGAAGGGCAGCCAAACGCTGCCAGGCCGACCGACCAATGCGGGCACCTACACGCTCGAGTGCACGGCGGGCGGGACAGACACGAATTACCTCGCGAACTCCAGCTCCGTGTCCTTTACCATCCAGCAGGCCACGCTGACGATCGACGTGTCAGCGGCGGACGCCATCTATTCCGGCGCGCCCTACGCCGCTGCCACGACGTGCACCGCGGACGGCGTAAACGGGGAACATCCGCTCACGACTCGGACGTTCAAGAGCGGGAGCGAGACCCTGCCAGACGCGCCGACACACGCGGGCACCTACGCGGTCGAGTGCGCCGGAGGCGGCCCGGGCACGAACTACGTGGCGAACGTCGCCTCTGCGCCGTTCACCATCGGGAAGCGGCCGATTCGCGTCGCGGCGGTGAGCGCCACCAAGACCTACGGCGATCCCGATCCGGCGCTGAACTTTGTCGTCAGCGGCAACGGCGGGGGCCTGGTCGGCGCGGATACAGCCGCAACGGTCTTCAGCGGTGAGTTGTCGCGCACTGCTGGCGTGAACGTGGGAACATACGCGATCACCCGTGGCACGCTGGCGCTCGTCGAGCCGTCCGACTACACGCTGCTGAACTTCAATGACGGTGCGCTCACGATCACGCCAGCGACGCTGTCGATCGCCGCGTCGGCCGCAGATGCCGTCTATACCGGGTTCCCGTATGCGGGCGCGATCGTGTGCACGGCAACAGGCGTCCTCGGCGAGACGCCGGTCACGACGGCCACCTTCATACAGGGGACGACCGCGCTGCCGGCGTCGCCGACGAATGCGGGAGCCTACGCGCTGCTGTGCGCCGCGGGCGGGCTCGGGACGAACTACTTCGCGAACTCGGCATCGGCCGACTTTAGCATTACGCCGGCGCCGCTCACGGTCGCGGCAACCAGCTACTCGATCATCTTCGGGCAGCCCGCGCCGACGTTCGGGGTGTCCTACATCGGCTTGCTGGGGTCCGATACACCGGCGCTTCTGGCCGGTTCGCTGGTCTTCAATTTCGCAGGCGTGCCGCCCACTTCGTACGGTCCCGCCACGATCGTGCCGACATCGGTCGGAACCTATGTCGTCCGGCCCTCCGGCCTCGTGAGCGCGAACTACCAGATCACGTATGCCCCGGGAAGCTTCACCGTCACTGCGTGGCACCTGACGGGTTTTTATCAGCCAGTCGGCGTTGAGAACACCGTTGTGGGTCCGCCGCCGGTCATCGCTCCAGTGTGGAACGCGATCAAGGGAGGATCCACCGTTCCGCTCAAGTTCAATATCTACACGAGCATCGCAGGCACGGAGCTGACAAGTGTCTCGGATGCGCAGGGCGCCGGGTATGGGTTCAGCCTCGCCGAAGTGCCGTGCACGGCCGCCTACGAAGAGGCAGTGGAAGTGTTCCAGACCACCGGAGGGACGACGCTCCGCTACGACGCGCTCGCGGGTCAGTTCATTCAGAACTGGCAGTCACCAAAGGGCGGCGGCCGGTGCTTCCGCACGACGCTGAGGACACGTGACGGGTCGCAATTGAGCGCGTTCTTCAAGACGAAGTAGAACGGAGATCACGGCCACGGGCCTGTGGCCGTGATCTTCGGGCGTGAGATCTCTCCCTTGGCCGCGCAGGCAACACTGCGCGCCTCACAAGATCAGTCGATTCAATTGCTTGGCGAGCGACGACGTTGGCACGCTTGTCGGTCCGGGGTGTGCTTCGCTCATCCCTCGCAGCCACTGTCCTCGGCGCGTGGGAGAACGGATGCGAGAGGTCGGGACTCAGCGGGCTGCAGCCCGTCGGCAAACTTCCGACGATTCAGTGATTTAAAGCTGGTGCGAAAGGAGAGATTCGAACTCTCACGCTCTTGCGAGCGCCAGCCCCTCAAGCTGGTCAAAAACCTGCTCTGACGTGAACTGACGCGCATCCTGCAAACGGATCTTGAGCAGGAGTGTGCTGACGCGCACGCCAGCGACGACTTTATTCGCACAAATTCGCACACGACCGGCCCCGCGGCAGCGGGGGGCCGCGGCTCAGCGAAAGTGACCCTCCTTTGACCTCCCACCAGCACGTGTGCGGCAAGCGACAATTGTGGTGTCTGCCGCGGGACGTGACTGGATGGCGCAGGTCGCAGCGGGCCCACTACTCACCGCGCCGACGGCTTCTGCTTGGCCCGTTTCGTCCCCTGGTATCCTTCGCGTCTCCCACCGTCGTCGCGACCGCGGCGGCTTCAGACGACCGTCGCAGGCGCTCGATCCGGTCGGCGAGCAGCGCCGTCAACCGCCCGTCGGTGCCGTACACGTCGTGCCGGAACTGCACCGTGCCGTCGGGCCGCACGCGCGCCGTCCAGTACCCGAGATACACGGGAATCGGCGCCTGCAACTTGACGTGTTTCTCCTCACCAGCATGCATCGCCTGCTCGATTCGTTCGGCCGTCCATTCCGGCTGGTCGCGCAACACGTAGTGCGCGAGAGCGACGGGCTGCTCGAGGCGGACGCATCCGTGGCTATACGAGCGCGTCGCGCGCGCGAACAGTGAGTCGGCCGGTGTGTCGTGCAGGTACACGTTGAACTGGTTGGGGAACATGAACTTCACAAGACCGAGCGAGTTGTCTGCGCCTGGCCGCTGGCGAAAGCG
This sequence comes from uncultured Acidobacteriota bacterium, assembly GCA_963797625.1. GTDB lineage: Bacteria > Acidobacteriota > Vicinamibacteria > Vicinamibacterales > 2-12-FULL-66-21 > DATBJJ01. Next base: position 147,765 of record CAWCQI010000036.1, on the reverse strand, counting down.
ATAGGCCTCCGGGTTGCTCAACTCTACGGAACCCGGATCGACCCGATTGCCGCTGGCATCGACGACTTCCATGTTGTTCCGGGCCAGGAACCCGGGATCGTTCAAGACGGCCGGAAGGGTTTCTTCCTGCGCGATGGAGGGTGGGACGTTCCAATAGGGGCTGAAGATGATGTGCGTCATCTCGTCGTTGAAGATGGGCGTCGGCGTATCTTCCTTGCCGACGACGGTCTTCATGGTCAGGGTCGGCGTTTCTCCCTCGTAGATGTCGAGACGCATCTCGGGGATGTTCACCAGGATGTAACGGCTTCCCAGGCTGCGCGGCAGCCAGCGCCATCGTTCCATGTTCATCTGGATCTGTGCGATGCGGCGATCCACCGGCACGTTCATTTCCGCGGCGACAGCCGGCGTGATCACGCCGTCATCCACGAGCCCGTGCCGCCGCTGGAAGACCTTCACGGCTTCGACAAGGTTCCCCTCGTAGACCGCTGTTTGTCCGTCGGGCGGAAGGGTGCCCTGATAGTCGCCGGTGGCTGCGAGCCGCTTGGCGAGCGTCGAGAGGTAGGGGCTCCGCTGACCCGGCTTCAGCTTCAAGTTCGGGGCCACCGTCAGCCAGCCGCCCTGCGACTTGAGGGTCTTGTACTTCGAGAGCACGGTGCGCAGCCGTTGGTACTCGGGCACCTGGGGCATCAGCTCGCGCAACGATTCCGAGATGCGGTTCTCGGCCAGCGCCTTTTCGAGGTGCTGCAGTGGGTCGAGTTTTTCGGTGGTGATCTTCCACGTCTTCTCGGCCCGCGACAAATCGGAGAGTCCATCGGCGAGGTCTGACGCGTACCTCATGTAGAGGTACGTGAACCATGCATCGAGCGCCCCGGCTTCTCGGGGGTCGAACCCCTTGTCGGTTAGAAAGCCTTTCGAGGCTTCGCGATGCCGCTCCTCGATCATCGACAGGTTGTACAGGTGAGGATCGAGCCCTTCCTGCTCGGCCTCGCGCAGCGATTCGATCAACGCTTCGATCTGCGGCCGCGGCTTTGCCTTTTTGACCCAGGCCGCCTGGAAGTCGCGGCGAGTGTAGAAGGTCTGCGTCTGCTTCCAGAGCTTTGCTCCTTGCGAATCCGTCGTGGCATAGTCCGGAGAGCGGCCGTTCAGCACGGCTCTCAACGCCAGATCCATCTCGCGCTGCGCGTTCGCCCCGTCGATCTGGAGCTTCTCGCAGGCCCCGGCCATCGTCACCAGGATCGCCGCGGCCACTGCGTGCCTCGTTCTCATGCCTACGTCAACAGCAAGCGGAGTGCCCGCCGGAAATCCTCCCAAAAAAGGCCCAAAACGCGATGAGTGGGTAATTGATGACATCAATCTTGTTGCGGCTGGGCTGCTCTATGACCTGCCGCTCTCCAGCCGACCGAGCGAAACCGCTTCGGCTACAAGCGCACCGCAAAGGCCATCGTCTACCTGTCCCTGGCGGTCACAGACCTTGTAAAAGCCGGCTCGCTACGCGAAATTCCCTTCGTCCGTCGAGCACGGCGCATCGTCACCGAGCTCGTGGAAACCGGAAAGTCGGCGACCGTCGAAACGGCCGTGGCAGTGGACGTCTGAGCACGTCGGCCGTGCGCGCAGTCAGCGCTCGATGAGAACGCTGACGCGGAACTCGCCCTTGTTGTCGGCCACGACGTCGTCGTTGAGGGCCAGGAACAGCCGGCCGGTCGCGGGCGCAACGACAGACGCTCGTCCGCCGATGAAAAACGGCAGCGAGTTTCCGATCCTGCCGATCAGAGCGCCGGCCGGCTGCTGCGGCAGCGGCGCGTCGGGCGCGCGACGGCGGCTCGCCGTGCCACCCGGTCCAGCCACGTCCTCAGGCTTGGTGCTGAGCTGCGCCCGTCCGCTCGTCTCGAACGTCACCAGGTCTCCCTCGCGGATGTTCAACCGTGTATCGGTCCAGCGCTCTCTGGCGTCGACGACGACCTGCACCGGATTGCCTGTCGGCCGCTGCGGTCGGACCTCCTCGCCGGACAGAACGCTGTCGTGGTTCGAGTCAGCGGCGCGGAACCCTTCCTCGTTTCCGCGCCATTCCGCGCGCGTAATCACACCGTCGCCGTCACGGTCCATCTCCTTGAGGCGATCGGCAATGGGAGTCGCCGCGGGCGGAGCGTGAGGAGGCGGCGGCGGATTTGGCGGCGGACTTGGCGGCGGACTTGGCGGCTGCAGCACGGTAATTGCCGCGACGGCTTCGCCGTCGCAGTTGCCCATGCCGCGAGCGACGATGCGGTAGCTGCCCGGCTTCGTGTAGGTATATGGGATCGTCGTCGGTAACTGCACGATCGGATACGTGACTGCCGAGCCGTCCTGTTGATCGATGAACACGGCGCCGCACGGGTTCGATCCCGTGATCGTCATCTTGACCAGCGTGCCGGCGGTGACGCGTGCGTCAGAGACTTGAATGCCGGCCACGACGCCTCTCGATTGTGCCGAGGCCGCTGTCGCCGTCAACACGACCACGAGCAATGGGAGAGATCTCATGAGACCTCCTATGCACGTCTGAATCCTTTACCGGCCACGGCCATTAGCTGCACGGACTGGCGCACGCGGCTGAACGTGTCGAAATACGTGTTGGCTTGATCGGCCACGCCCAACAGGAACATCGCGGCTGTCGTAGGTGTCCGCCGCGTGTCGGTTCGCGTAAGCAGTGGTCGAGCCATGTCCCGCTCAGTGCAAGGTCGACGCCAATGGGTGTGGGTCGCGAATCAGCAAAAAAGGCCGGGTTCCTCGGGGGAAACTGCTCGGTGTACTCTCCCTGGGGGTCGAGCTCGTCTGGAGCGGAGGATCACGCCGGCGACCGCGAGACGGCATTCGCCGACTACCTGCAGGACGTACTGCGATGGTCAGCGCGTCAGGAATAGGGCGATCGCGTTCCACGCCGCCGTTCCCGACACCATCAATCGCACGGGCACGGAGAGCACGAGCACGACGCCGCCCCAGATGTACTCCGGGTGCACGCGCCGCCGTCACGCCGCGTCGTAGATGATTCCTATCAGCAGAAACATGAACGCCAGCCCCGAAGAACGCCAGCGGATCGACGCCCGGCGGCGCACCGCCCCGAGCCGCTGACGCGATCGCCGCGCCTGCACCACCTTGGCTGCCGCCTGCACGGCGCCGGCGACGCCGAGCCGGCGGTGAACGTGCGTCCGGTGGCTCGCGATCAATGCGGTCTGCACGATGAACAGCACGACCCTTGGCCGTGAAGAGGGCGCCGTGCAGCTGGGCCAGCGGCGACTACGTCGTCGCGCCCGTGACCGTCGGTGGCGCGCCGAACCATCACCGCAGGTAATAGGCGGGCGCGAATCCGATGAACGTGGTCACCGCTATCGCGATCGCAGATGTCGAACGCTGACGGGCGCCGTCTCGACGGGCGGACGGTCCCGTTAGCTGTTCGTTAGCTACCAGTAGTGCTGAAAGCGAAAAGGCCCCATAATTCTGGCCTTTTCTGCGGTTGGTGCGAAAGGGGGGATTCGAACCCTCACGCTCTTGCGAGCGCCAGCCCCTCAAGCTGGTGCGTCTGCCAGTTCCGCCACTTTCGCGAGGGGGTGGGCGCCGCGTCGGCCGCGGCCTTACCAAATCCGTGTATTCCGTGTAATCCGTGGCCCGTGACCGTCGTGATCCGTGCACTTCCGTGTAATCCGCGGCTCTACTTCTTCTCAGGCTGTCCGGGCGTCGTCGGCGCGGCCGGCGGCTGTCCGCCCAGGTTCGGCGCGGCCGGCGGTTGACCCGTCGGCGCTGACGACGCAGGCGCAGGCGTCGCTGCCGGTGCCGACGGTGTCGACGATTCCACAGGAGCTGGCACAGGCGCGGGCGCGGTCACCGGCGCCGGTCCGGCGACGCCGCGCATGAGCGAGCCGGGGCCCTGCCGACCGTAGATCCCGAGCACGATCGCGCCGAGCATGAACAGCACGCCGAGGACGCTCGTCGCCCTGGTCAGGACGGTCGCCCCTGCGCGCGCACCGAAGGCGGTCTGACTTCCGCCGCCGCCAAACGCGCTGGCCATGTCGCCGCCCTTGCCCTGCTGCAGGAGCACGACGAGCAGCAGCAACAGGCAGCTCAGGACATACAGGGTCGCCAACAAGTAATAGAGCATAACGTGTGATTATACCGCGCTCTTGCCGAGACTGCCACTCCTCATGTCAGGGCCACTACACCGCGGTTCCGCGGCTTTTGGCCACCATGTCGAAGAACGGCTTGATCTCGAGGCTTGCCCCACCGATGAGTGCGCCGTCGACGTCAGGCAGCGCCACGAGCTCGCGGATGTTGTCGGGCTTGACGCTTCCGCCGTAGATCACATGGCAGTGATCCGCGGCGTTGCCCCCGAACCACTGTCGCACCCGCTGACGGATATGCGCGTGCGCCTCACCGGCCTGCTCGGGCGTGGCGTTGCGTCCGGTGCCGATCGCCCAGACGGGCTCGTAGGCGAGAACGAGGCCCGCGATCTGCTCGCCGGTCATCTGGTCGAGCCCCACCTTGAGCTGCCGATCGAGCACGCTCATCGTGAGGTTCCCGTCGCGCTCCTCGAGCGTTTCGCCGATGCAGACGATCGGCGTCAGCTTGGCGCCGAGCGCGGCCACGAGCCGGCGATTGACCAGCTCGTCCGTGTCGCCGAACAGCCGGCGGCGTTCCGAGTGGCCGATGATCACGTACTCGGCCCCCGACTCACGCACCATCTCGGCGCTGACCTCGCCGGTGAACGCGCCCTGACGCTCCCAGTGCAGGTTCTGCGCGGCGACGCCGACGTTCGAGTTGCGCGCCGCTTCGGCGACGGCATGCACCGCCGTGAACGGCGGCGCCACGACGATCTCGACATCGTCGATGTCCTTCACCATGCTGCGGAACTCTTTGACGAACACGACCGACTCGTGCACGGTCTTGTGCATCTTCCAATTCGCGGCGATGAACGGGATTCGCATATGCGGCTTCCAGCTGTCGAGCTTCGGCTCTCAGCTCTCAGCTTTCGGCAACTTCAGGCTCGGATTCCGAGCTGATAGCTGGAAGCTGGCGGCTGAGAGCTTACTTCAGCGCCTCCACCCCCGGCAGGTTGCGTCCACCCAGGAACTCGAGCGACGCGCCTCCGCCGGTGGAGATGTGGGTGATGCGGTCGGTGACCCCCGCCTTTGCCACGGCCGCGATCGAGTCGCCGCCGCCGATCACCGTCGTCCCCTTGACCGAGGCGACGGCCTTTGCGACCTCCAGCGTGCCGTTGGCGAACGCATCAATCTCGAACACGCCCATCGGGCCGTTCCAGATGACCGTCTTCGCGCCGGCGATCACCTCCCGGTAACTCTGCACTGTCCGTGGGCCGATGTCGAGTCCCATGCGCTCGCCGATGGCCGGATCGCCGACCGCAAGCGTTTCCGCCGGGGCGCCCGCTTCGAGCTTGGGCGCGACCACGTGATCCGTGGGTAACTCGAGCCGCAGGCCGCGCTCTTTCGCGCGCCGTTCGACGTCACGCGCCGTGTCGAGGAGATCGGCCTCGACGAGTGACTTGCCGACGGGTAGACCCTGAGCCTTGAAGAAGGTGTATGCCATCGCGCCGCCAATCAGCAGCGCGTCGACGCGTGGAATCAGGTTTTCAATCACCTCGAGCTTGTCCGACACTTTGGCGCCGCCGAGAATGGCTACGAACGGCCGGTCGGGATGCTCGAGCACCCGGCCCAGATACTCGACCTCCTTCGCCATCAGCAACCCGGCCGCAGATTCGCCGATGTGATGGACGATGCCCTCGGTGGACGCGTGCGCGCGGTGAGCGGAGCCGAACGCATCGTTGACGTAAACGTCGGCGAGCGCGGCGAGTTGCTGCGCGAACACGGCGTCGTTCTTCTCTTCTTCCGCGTGAAAGCGCAAGTTCTCGAGCAGGACCACGCCGCCTGGCCCAGCCTTCGCGATCGCGCTCGCGGCCGCCTCACCGACCGAGTCCTCGGCGAACGTGACCGGACGGCCGAGGAGCTCGGCCAACCGTGCCGCGACCGGCCGAAGCGAGTACTCCGGGCTCGGTTTCCCCTTCGGCCTTCCGAGGTGCGACGCCAGAATGACCGTCGCCCCCTGATCGAGCGCGTATTGGATCGTCGGCAGCGACGCGCGAATGCGCGTGTCGTCGGAAATCTTCCCGTCCTTGATCGGGACGTTGAAGTCGACCCTGATGAAAACTTTCTTGCCCGAGAGGTTCAGGTCCTTGACGCTGCGAGCGGCCAACTTACAGTCCCTTCTTCACCATGAAGCGCAGCAGGTCGACGCAGCGGCTCGAGTAGCCCCACTCGTTGTCGTACCACGACAGAACCTTGACGAAGTCGCCGTCCATCACGCTGGTGTAGGCCGCGTCGACTATCGACGAATGCGGATTGCCGCGGAAGTCGATCGAGACGAGCGGCGCCTCCTCGACTTGCAGGATGCCCTTGAGCGGTCCGTTGGCCGCTGCCTTGAAGGCGGCATTCACTTCTTCCTTCGTCGTCTTCTTTTCCAGGATCGCCGCGAGGTCGACAACTGAAACGTTCGCCGTCGGCACGCGCATGGCGATGCCGTCGAGCTTGCCTTTAAGCTGCGGCAGGACCTCGCCGACAGCAGACGCGGCACCCGTCGTCGTCGGGATCATCGACAACGCCGCCGCGCGAGCGCGACGCAGATCCTTGTGCGGCAGGTCGAGCAGCTGCTGGTCGTTCGTGTAGGAGTGGATGGTCGTCATCCAGCCCTTCTTGATGCCGAACGACTCGTGCAGCACTTTGGCGAACGGCGCCAGGCAGTTCGTCGTGCAGGACGCATTCGAGATGATGTTATGCGTCTTGGGGTCGTACTTGTCCTCGTTGACGCCGAGCACGAGCGTCAGATCTGGGCTCTTCGCCGGCGCGGTGATGACGACCTTCTTCGCTCCCGCCTCGAGGTGCTTGGCGGCCGCTTCGCGGTTGGTGAAGATGCCGGTCGACTCGAACACGACGTCGACGCCGAGCGCCTTCCACGGCAGCTGTGCCGGATCCTTCAGTGAGAGCACCTGGAACTCATCGCCATCGACGGTGATCCGATCGCCCTTGGCCGAGATGGCGGCCTTGAGGTTGCCCAGGATCGAGTCGTACTTGAGCAGGTGGGCGAGCGTTTCCGCGTTGGTCAGATCGTTGACGGCGACGATATCGATCGAGTCGTCATCCATCGCCGCGCGCATGATGTTCCGGCCAATCCGGCCGAACCCGTTGATCCCTACTTTGACGGCCATTCTCAGGTCTCTCCTAGTTCTTACCCGAGGGGCTTCGCCCCTCGGACTCCCGACTGGCTTCCGCCTACGCTAAAGCTCCGGCGAGACCTCGCCGAAGCGCCTACCGCGCGAAGGCGGGCGCTCGCGGGGGCCCCGACGCCCCGCTCCGCTCGCCAGGCTCACTCGCTGCCGCTCGTTCGCGCTCCGACACGCTCTCTCGCGCGCGCCGCCGCGATTCATGACCTACCTTCTAAGCCCCGGCACACGCAAGATGTAAACCGTCGATTCTAGTGAACCGGAAGCACAACGGTCAAACGGCCATGTTACATTTATGTCGGTCCCAAGCATGTACGCGGCCTATAGCGTCCTCATCGTGGCGTTCTTCCTCGTCGTGTCTCCGTACCTGCTGTATCAGGCGATTCGATACCGGAAATACATCGTCAGCCTGCCCCAGCGGATGGGGTATCTCCCCGTCTCTTTCAACCTCGACGGCGACGAATCGATCTGGATTCACGCCGTGTCGGTCGGGGAGGTTCTGACGATTCGCGCGCTCCTTCCTCAACTCCGGGAACGCTACCCTCGCCTGCGCCTCTTCGTTTCGACGACCACCATGGCCGGCCAGCAGGTCGCCAGGAGCAACCTGCCGTTTGTCGACGCGGTGTTCTACTTTCCCTTCGATCTGGGTTTCATCGTGAATCGGACGCTGAAGCTGGTGCGGCCGCGGCTGTTCATCATGATGGAAACCGAAATCTGGCCGAACCTGCTGCGCGCGTGCCGCCGCGACGGCGTCAAGACGGCGCTCGTCAACGGCCGCATCTCGACGCGGTCGTTTCCGCGCTACCGGCTCGCGCGATTCTTCTTCCGGCACGTGCTCGACGATGTCGATCGCTTCTGCATGCAGAGCGAGGAGTCCGCGCGCCGCGTCATCGAGATGGGCGCCCCCCGCGAGCGCGTCAGCGTCACCGGCTCGCTCAAGTTCGATTCGCTCGAGATGCCCTCCGCGGCCGACGGCGGTTCGCGCCCGTCGCACGCGCAGTCGTTCATGCCCGCGCCGTCCGTGCATGACGTCCATCAGCGGGGCAGGACCCGAGTCCTGCGCTATTTCCGCATCAACCCGGCGCGTCCGGTCGTCATCGCCGCCAGCACGCTCAAGGGCGAGGAGGAGCACGTGCTCGAAGCCTTCCAGCGAATTCGCGCGACGATGACCAACACGCTGCTGATCGTGGCGCCGCGCAAGCCCGAGCGGTTCGACGAGGTCGAGCGTCTGGTCCGGCGCGCGGGATGGAACGTCGCGCGACGGACGGAGCTGCGCGTCGACGCGGAACCGCGCAACGACGTCGTCATTCTCGACACGATCGGCGAGCTCGCCCAGGTCTTCCAGGTCGCGACGGTCGTGTTCGTCGGCGGCAGCCTGGTCGACGCTGGCGGCCACAATATCCTGGAACCGGCGGTGTTCGGGAAGCCAATCGTCTTTGGTCCGCACATGGACAACTTCGCGGAGATCGCGCGGACGTTCCTGGACAACGGGGCTGCCGTCCAGGTGCGCTCCGGGCGGGAGCTGGAGTCTACGCTGCTCGAGCTGCTCGGCGATCCGGTCCGCCGCGCGAGCCTTGGCGCGGCGGCGAGGGCGCTCGTCGAGGCCAATCGCGGCGCGCGCGCCAAGAGCCTCGCGGTGATCGCCGAGCTCCTGCCGCCCGAGACGGCCAGCAACGTCAGGCCGTTCCGGATTGTGCACTGAACGGTGATCATGCGTCGTCGAATCTTCACGATGGACACGAGGCCACGATGGACACGAAGAACAGCCTGCGGTCATCGTGACGCATCGTATCGCCGTGAGCTCCTTGCCTCCTGTGATCGCATTCCGGAAACGAGTTCTGTCGGCGTGTTGAACGTGCTGAGCACGCTCTACGCAGCGATCGCGCGCCGCCGCCGCGAGTTCTATGCCGCGCGGCCGGATTTGCGCCGGCGGCTGCGTCGCCCGGTGATCAGCGTCGGCAACATCGCGGTGGGCGGCCGCGGCAAGACGCCGACGGTGGCGTCGATTGCGCGGTCGCTGCTCACACTCGGTGAGCGCCCCGCGATCCTCAGCCGCGGCTATGCGCGCCGGCGGGCCGATGACGGCGTGGTCGTCGTCCGTGACCCCGGCGGCATCCGCGCCGACCTCGATCGCTCCGGCGACGAACCACTGATGCTGGCGCGACAGCTGCACGGCGTCTCGATCCTCTCGTCGAGCGATCGTTATCTGGCTGGCTGTTTGGCCGAGCATCATCTCGGCGCGACGGTGCACATCCTCGACGACGGGTTTCAGCACCTGCAGCTCGATCGGGACATTGATTTGGTGATCGTCAGCGGCGACGACCTCGAGGCAGGCGCGCGAACGCTGCCCAGTGGCCGCCTGCGCGAACCACCCGACACCTTGCTCGCCGCCGACGCCGTGCTCGCGGCTGACGACAGAGTGCTCTCGCTTGGCCCGACGCCGCGCCACGCGCCGTTCGAGGTCTTTCGCATGCGGCGCGCGATGGGGGTACCCACATCCGGGGCAGACGCCGGCGGCCAGGGGTCAGCCGTCAGGTCCCTGGCGATCGCCGGCATTGCGCGTCCGGAGCAGTTCTTCGACGGGCTGCGGGCGGCCGGGCACGAACTGATGCGAACGATGGTCGTTCGCGACCATCACCGCTATTCGCGGGCCGACGTCGATCGGATGTTCCGGGACGCGCGCGCGGCTGGTGCCGACCAGGTGCTGACCACCGAAAAGGACTACGTCCGCCTTCTGCCGTTCCGACCATTCCCGATGCCCGTGCTGTGGGTGCCCCTTACAATGGAACCGGAACCCCTGCCAGAGTTCCGCCGCTGGCTGACCGTAGCGCTCGCCGGCGCCCGCGACCTCTGGCCACAGCCCGTTGACTGAAAAGCCTCCGTCTCTCCGGCACCGGCTCGAGTATCTGGCGGTCATCACTGTGGTGGCCGGCGTTCGCCTGATGCCGATGCCGGTCGTCCTGGCCGTGGGGTGGCTCATCGGCCGGGCGTTCTATTGGTTCGACGGGCCGCACCGGCGGCGCGCGATGCGGAACCTGCACGCCGCGTTTCCGCTCCGCAGCCGATCCGAGTGCCGGGCGATCGCGCGCGGGATGTTCTCGCACTTCGGCCGGCTGCTCACCGTCTTCCTGAAGTTCAGCACGATGACGCCGCAACAGATGCTCGCGCGCGTCTCGTTCGAAGGCGAGGAGCGCGTCCGCGCCGCGCACGCCCAGGGGAAGGGCGCGCTGCTCTTCACCGGGCATTTCGGCTTCTGGGAGATCAACGCGCTCGTGCACGCGGTCGCGCTCAAGCCGATGTCGGTGCTCGCGCGCCCGCTCGACAACCCGCTGCTCCATCAGTTGCTCGAATCGACGCGGCGGAAGACCGGCAACGCCGTGATCTACCGGCGCGGCGCGATTCGGCGCGTGCTGCGCGCGCTCGAATCGAACGAGGCCGTCGCGGTGCTGATCGATCAGCACATTCATACCGCTGACGCCGTCTACGTCGACTTCTTCAACCGGCCTGCCGCAACGACCTCGGCGCTCGCCGCGCTGGCGTTGCGCACCGGCGCGCCGGTCGTGCCGGTGTTTGCGCTGCCGCTGCCGGGCGGCCGGTTTCGCATGGTCTACGAGCACGCCGTCGATCCGCCGGCTGCCGACGATCCCGACGCGATTCGTGAGTTCACGCAGCGCTGCACCGACGTCCTCGAGATGTACGTGCGGCGCTACCCGGAACTGTGGCTGTGGATGCACCGCCGCTGGCGCGACCTCGAGGCGAAGGACGACCGGATTGGTGGAATGTTTCCCGCCGCGTCGAGCGAGGAGGGCAACCACGGATAACACGGATCACACGGATCACATGGACGACACTGACGACACGGACGACACGGCTCGCGTTCGTGGAATGGCCGAGCGCGGCATCCGGCGCCTCGTCATCCGCGCCCCGAACTGGCTCGGGGATGCGGTGATGGCGCTGCCAGCGATGGAGGCGGTGCGGCAAGCCTTCGGCGACGCGCACGTCGCGGTGGCCGCGATTCCGTCGATCGCGCCGCTCTTTGCCGAAGAGACCAGCGCCGGGCCAGACAGCGTGATCGCGCTCCCCGATCCTGCCGCTGAAGTGCAGGCGCTTCGCGCGGGCAGCTTCGATGCGATCCTGCTCCTGCCCAACTCGTTTCGGTCGGCGTGGTCGGCCCGCCGCGCGTCGATTCCGGAGCGCTGGGGCTACGCGGCGGGGCTTCGGCGATGGCTGCTGACGCGACCGATTTCCCGGCCGCGCGGCCGGCAGCATCAGTCCGCCTACTACCTTGATCTGGTGAAGGGCCTGGACATCCCGCCGGTCGACGCGCGCCCTCGTGTTGCCGTTCGCCCGGCGACGCTCGCGCGGGCAGACGCACTGCTCGCGGCCCACGGCCTCGGACGCACGGCGGAAGGCGGCAGCCGTTGCATCGGCTTTGCGCCGGGGGCCGCATACGGCCACGCAAAGCGATGGCCACCGCGCATGGTGGCCGAAACGATCGTGAGGTTGTCGCGCGAGTCGAACGTCGCGTGTGTGATCTTTGGCGCGGGGGACGACCGCGATTCCGGCCGTGAGATAGAATCGTCGCTGCCGCCCGACGTCCGCGCGGTGAACCTGATCGGGCGTACCGATCTACGCCTGCTCGCGGGCGTCATCAGCAGATGCGCGGCGTTCGTGTCGAACGATTCCGGCGCCATGCACCTGGCGGCCGCGCTCGGGGTGCCGGTCGTCGCCATCTTCGGGCCAACCGACGAGCGCGTGACGTCGCCACTCGCCAGCGGTAAGGTGGTGAGTAACGTGGTGATGCCCGACGTGTTGACCCATTCCGTCTTCTGCCGGCCGTGCATGCTGCGCGACTGTCCGATCGATCATCGCTGCATGACAGGCATCACTGTTGACACGGTTGTGGGCGCTGTGTCGCGGCGGCTGGCGCCGGCAATTCAGGGAAGGCCTCGGGATGAGGTCCGGACGTGAAGCGTGGTGTGTTTCTGGATCGCGACGGCACGCTGATTGAGGAAGTGGGCTATCTCGATCGGCTCGATCGCATCCGATTCTTTCCGTACAGCATCGATGCCGTCCGGCTGCTCAATCGCGGGGGTTTCGTCGTCGTCGTGGCGACGAACCAGGCGGGAATTGCCCGCGGCTTCTTCGATGAGCAGTTTGTCGAGTCGACCCATCGATCGTTGTCGGAGACCCTCGCCGCGGGCGGCGCCCGAATCGATGGCTTCTACTTCTGTCCGCATCATCCGGAGGCGGGCGTCGGGGCCTATCGACAACGCTGCGACTGCCGGAAGCCGCAGCCGGGCTTGCTCCGGCGCGCGGCCGCAGATCATCAACTCGACCTGAGTCGATCGTTTGTCGTCGGGGACCGCGCGCACGACGTCGCCGCTGGTGCGGCGGTCGGCGCCCGGGGCGTGCTCGTCCGCACCGGCTACGGCGATCGAGTCGAAGCGTTCAAACCATGGCGCTGCAGCGGTCACCGACAATCTCATGAGCGCCGTTTCCTGGATTCTGCGACAACCGTGACCACACGACACCAGCCACGCCGCCACCCCGACGATCTCGTGGATCCCGGCCGCCTTCTGGCCCTCGTCGACAGCTTTGCCCGCACCCGCGTTGCCGTCTTCGGCGATCTCATCGTCGACGAGTTCATCTACGGCGAGCTCTCGCGCGTGTCGCGCGAGGCGCCGGTCCTGATTCTCGACTACGACTCGACGGAGATTGTTCCGGGCGGAGCGGGAAACGCCGCGACCAACGTTGCCGCGCTCGGCGGGTCGCCTGCCGCCGTTGGTGTTGCCGGCCGTGACGAGACGGGCCGGCGCCTGCTCGACGCGATGCGGCGGCGGGTCAACGTCGCGGCAGTGGCACGGCCCGCCGGTTACCGGACGCCCACCAAGACGCGCATCCTTGCTGGCGGCGTGCACTCCGCCAAGCAGCAGGTCGTCCGCATCGATCGCGGCACGCGTCCATCGTTTTCAGACGCGGACCGGCGCGTCGTTGAGTCACGTCTCGGGCAGGTCTGCGCGCGCGCTGACGCGCTGCTCGTCTCAGACTACGGCACTGGCCTCGTGACACCCGCCGCGGTCGCCCGCGCCAGCCGCAAACTCTCCCGGCGCTCCAACGGCCGCCCGCCGGTGCTCGTCGATTCGCGTTACGCGCTCTTCGGCTTCCGGGGGATGACCGCCTGCACGCCGAACGAATCCGAGGTCGAACAGCTGCTCGGGATCCGGATTGCCGACAACGTCAAGGTTCTCGAGAAGGCCGGCCGCGAAATCCTGGCGCGGACGCGCGGCCGCGCGGTGCTCGTGACGCGGGGCAGCCGCGGGATGGCGCTGTTCGAGCGTGACCGGCCCACGACCCACATCCCGATTTTCGGGTCGGATCAAATCGCGGACGTCACCGGTGCCGGGGATACGGTGATTGCGACGATGACGCTCGCGCTCGCGGCAGGCGCGACGTTCCTGGAGGCGGCGCGCCTCGCCAACTACGCCGGCGGCATCGTGGTCATGAAACGCGGGACCGCGACCGTGTCCGCCGATGAGCTCCGGCAGGCAATACTGTCGGACACGCTGGGGTCAGATCGATGACGCGGATCGCAGGCCGCGATCGTGAGTAGGGCCCAGGTAGAAATCGAGATCAGACTCGTGATCGTCACGCGCGAACAACTCGTTGACTGCGTCCGCGCGGATCGGCGCGCCGGGCGGACCATTGCCTTCGCCAACGGCTGCTTCGACTTGCTGCACGTCGGCCACATCCGCTACCTGCAGGCGTCGGCGGCCGAAGCCGATCGGCTCATCGTCGCGGTCAACGACGATGGCGTGGCGGCGACGAAAGGGCCGGGGCGTCCGATTATGACAGCCGTCGATCGCGCCGCGATCGTCGCGGCCCTCCGCGGCGTCGACTACGTGGTGATCTTCCCTGAGCCAACCGTGACGCCACTCCTGGCGCTCGTCGAGCCCGACGTCCACTGCAAGGGCACCGACTACACGGTCGACACGGTGCCCGAACGAGACACCGTCCGCGCCTACGGCGGGCGGATCGCGATCGTCGGCGATCCGAAGGACCATTCAACCCGCGATCTCCTGGCCCGCATCGCCGCCGATCACACAGAATGACGCGACCACGCTTTCTCGGCGCCGCGCGCCGCGCAGCCGCCGGACAATGAATGTCCTGATCGTGCGCCTGGGCGCGCTCGGCGACATCGTCCACGCCATTCCAGCCGCCGCCGCGCTTCGCGCCGCGCTGCCGGGCGCCCGCATCGACTGGCTGGTCGAGGCAAAGCACCGGTCCATCCTGGATTTGGTGACGGTTCTCGATCGCGTCGTCGCGCTGGAAGGACGGACGCTGCGCGCCTGGACCGATGCCGTCCGCCGCGCGCGTCAGGCTCGATATGACGTGGCGTTCGACTTTCAGGGGTTGATGAAGTCGGCTGTGCTGGCGAGGGCGTCCGGCGCGTCGCGCGTCGCGGGATTCTCGATCTGGCACCTGCGCGAGAAAACCGCGCGGCCCTTTTACTCGGAAACAGACGACACGGGGGACAACGAGGCAGAACACGTCATCCAGAAGAACCTGCACCTGCTGCAGCTGGTCGGCGTGCAGACGCCGCGCATCGAGTTTCCGCTCGCCCCTGTTGCTTCACGCGCGCTCGACGAGGTCAGGCGCGAGATTGGTCCTGGCGCCGTTCGCGCTCGTCAATCCCGGCGCCGCGTGGCCCAACAAGCGATGGCCGCCTTCGCGGTTCGGGGAAGTGGCGGCGTTTCTCAGCGAAGTCCGCGGGCTGCCGTCGATCGTGTTGTGGGGCCCTGGCGAGCAGGCGGTCGCGCAGGCGGTGGTCGCCGCATCGAATGGCGCGGCGCGACTGGCGCCCCCGACCGAAATCCCCGACCTGGTTGCCCTCAGCCGCAACGCTGCGTTGATCGTGTCGGGCGATACCGGTCCGTTGCACATCGCCGCGGCAGTCGGCACGCCCGTGGTGGCGCTCTTCGGCCCGACCAATCCGCGTCGCAACGGCCCATGGGCGCCCGCCGATGTGACCGTGTCGAGATTCGACGGCTGCGCGTGCCACTACGAGCGCAAGTGTCACGAGAGCCGGTGGTGCCTCGAGAGCATCAGCGTGGCGGAAGTGACGGCGGCGATCCAGCAGCGTCTCGGTCGTGGCGCCGGTGCTGACGCGGATCGGTCTGGAACGTGATGTCTGATCTGTCGCGCCGCCTGGCGCGGTATCGCGTTCGACTCGGGTTCATCGCCGCGGCGCTCGCATTCTGGCTTGCTCGCCCGACGGCGCGGAGCTTGGCGGTGGGCGCCGCGGTCGCGGTGGTCGGCGAGGGACTGCGAATCTGGGCAGCCGGGCACCTCGAGAAGGGAAGCGAGGTCACCGCGTCGGGACCGTACCGGCTGACGCGTCACCCGCTGTATGTCGGCTCAGCGCTCATCGCGCTTGGGTTTGCGATTGCGTCCGCGCGCCTGGAGGTAGCGGTCCTGGTCGTCCTGTACCTGGCCCTGACATATGGCGCGGCCATCCGCAGCGAGGAAAGTCACCTGACTGAGAAGTTCGGTGCCGCGTATCCGGAGTACAGGCAAGGCCGCGCGACCGGCGCGGATCGTCGCTTCAGCCTGCGGCGCGTGGTCAGGAATCGCGAGTATCGCGCAATCGCCGGGCTGCTCCTCGTGCTTGCGCTGCTCGTGTGGAAGGTTCTATAATCCAATGTTTGGGGTGAGCGGTCGGCGCGTGCGGAGGGCGGTTAGCTCAGTGGTAGAGCACCGGCTTTACACGCCGGCTGTCGGGGGTTCGAAACCCTCACCGCCCACCACTAAGGCAATGCTGAATGCTGAGTGCTGAATGCTGAAGTGCATTCAGCATTCACTTCGACATTCAACATTCAGCATTCAGCATTGCAAGCGTAAGTACAAATGGGGTCGTAGTTCAGTTGGTTAGAACGCCGGCCTGTCACGCCGGAGGCCGCGGGTTCGAGTCCCGTCGACCCCGCCAACTACATGTGACAGCGCTGCTTTCAGCTTCGTCTGGCAGGCAAGCCTCGATCCGGCGAATTCTGTCGCGCCGCAGCGCGATAGCGCGAAGGCGGACTCTAAAGTCCAGCATTGCGACAAAACTCGGTCACGACGTTCCGCTGAGCCCCAACCGCGCCGTTTTCCATAGATCAATTCACCGCTATACCGCACGCCGATTCGACTACCACCTGCTTGTCCCAGCTCGTGCGTTGCTCGAACCGGCGAAGCTGTGAATCGAACCCGGCGGTCGTCGCGATGAGCGACTGACCATCCTCGGACACCGCGTAAGTTCCCTGTCCGGCGATCGAGCCATCTTCACGCCGGCAGTCGGTGTGAAGCGTGCGCTCGTCCGGACGCGTCGACGTGACCGCGAGGCCTGGAAAGTCAGGGAGCGGGCGCGGTTGACCGTCGGGGACGAGCGTCTGCGGTTTCTCCGTCACCTTCTGGCCCTTCTCGCCAATTCCTTCCGCGGTGACGAGATAACGTCCCTGATCGTCGCGCTCGATGACCAGGGTTCCCGCCTGCGGGCGATGATTCGCGTCGAATTGCGATCGCGACGGGTTGAGCACCCAGGTTCCGACGAGTGGATCGTGCGCTGTCGATTTCATGGTATGACCTCCGCGATCAGGTATACGCGCCTGCGCGCCGCTCGGTCCCGAAGGTTTTGCTAAGATTCGCCTAAAATCGGTGACGACTGACGAGACGTACGAATTCGGCGGGTTCACCCTCGAGATCGGGGAGCGGCGTTTGTCTCACAACGGTGAGCCGGTCGCTCTTGCGCCAAAGGCGCTCGACCTGCTCGTGGCGCTGGTCCGGCGAGCCGGTCGGCTCATCAGCAAACAGGAGCTACTCGACAGCGTCTGGCCCGAATCCTTCGTCGAGGAGGGCATTCTCACCGTCCATGTGTCGGCGCTGCGCAAGGCGCTCGGTGATACCAGCCGTCCGCCGCGATACATCGAGACGGTGGCTCGATCCGGCTATCGTTTCATTGCCACCATGCCCCGGTGACCGAGCGCGCGACGGACCGTCGCGTGATTCCGGGCCGCTGGTCGATCGCGGTGCTGCCGTCTCGAGCGCCTGCAGGCGGTGGGGAAGGCGCGCCGCTCATCGGACTGGCGATCACTGACTCGCTCATCGATCGCCTCGGACGGTTCGATCCGATCGTCGTGCGGCCGACCGGGGCGGTGCACACCTACAGGAACGGTGCCGACGATCCCGCTGCAGTCGGTCGAACGCTGCAGAGCGATGTGGTCGTGGACTCGTCGTTCGAGCGGATGCCGGATGGCGTCCGGCTGTCGGCGCGGCTCGTTCGCTCGGAGGATGGCGCAGCGCTGTGGCAGGGAGAATTTGCGGACTCGGGTGGCACTGCCGCTGCGGTCGCAGCCGCGGACGCATTGGCGTCGCACCTGGGAGCAACGCCGCATGATGCGGTAGCCAGCGTTTCTCACAAAGGCGTCGTCTGGTCCGGCGTGTCGCGGACGCGTCCCGACGTGTACGAGCTGTGCGGCCGCGGCCGGGCACACCTGCTGTCCGCGTCGATGTTCGAGGTGCCCAAGGCGGTCGAGGCATTTCAAGCCGCGGTCGCATTGGATCCGTCTTATCCTCCCGCCCATGCGGGTTGGCGCTCGCGCATTGCGCTCGAGCGGTGATGCGCGTGGCGCCCCTTCTCGAGGCGTATCGCGACGCGAGGACTGCCGCGCTGCGCGCGCTGGCCGTGGACGACCGATCGGCCGACGCCCAGGTGGCTCTCGGCAACGTCCTGATCTTTGCCGAGTGGGACTGGCCGGGCGGTGAGCGGTGTCTGCGACGTGCGCTCGAGATCAACCCGAATCACCTTCAGGGTCAGTTGATTTATGGTCGGCTGCTCGATGCGCTCGGACGGTCGAAGGAAGCGCTCGAGATGAAACTCCGCGCGTTCGAATGCGACCCGCTGTCGCCGCTCGTGCACGTGCAGATCGCGTTGTGCTACTGGAATCAACGCCGCTATGACGATGCCATCGAATGGGCGAACAAGGCCCTGGCGCTCGATCCGAAGCACCTGCTCGCCCGGGAGTTTCTGGCGGGCGCCTATCTGAAGAAGGACGACATCCCTCGATATTTGGCGGAGATGACCGAGCACGCCGCGTGTGCCGGTGTCGCCCCAGAGTCTCTCGAGCCGCTGTTGAATGCCTACGCTGCCGGCGGGCGGGTCGGGGCATTTCACCGCCTCCAACAATTGTCGGGTAACCTGAATGTGCCTGCGGCGGTGCGTGGCGCTGTTTGCAGGAATGGCCGGCGAGCTCGATACGGCATTTGTCCTGCTCGATCGGGCCATTCTCGACCGGGATCCTATACTCATGGAACTGGCGGTCGGTCCGCAGTGGGACAGCCTGCGCGGCGATCCGCGATTCGAGCAATGCGTGGCGCGAATGGGTCTGCGCGTTCCAACCGTGTGATGGCTGGTTTGACGTCATTCGGCCGGCCGAGGCCGAGGGCGACATCGACCAGATGATGAACGCGCAGGTTGCCGTGGTGAGCAGCAGTCCGGTCACCAGGATGAATTGCTGCTTGCCCTTTGCCATCCCGAGACGTCGGCTGTTGAGGAACGCCAGGATCGTCACGACGAGCGGGCCGCAGAGGATCGCGACCCAGTACTGCGACTCTGGCCTCCATGGCTGTGCACGCGCAGCGATGGCGTCCGCCGAGACGGAATCAAGAGACGGTGAGTATAGATCGTTGTTCGGCCTAGTCACACGACTCGTTGCCGTCATCTTACTCCGACCAAGATTCATTCTTGGTGTGACGACATCGTTGAAGCGACATGGCAATCTGGCCAGCGGCGGGAAACGTGCTCGAGGCTTGGTGCACCCGGCGAGCAGATGCGCCTGCAGTATAGTCATGGCGAAACCACGGACCTGAGAACAAACGGGTCGGGCGTTCCACCACTCCGGTGGGAGCCATTTGACGGTTACTCTGAAACTCGATCGGTAGGAGACCGTGAGACCATCCATCGTTCACTTCGTGAGCCTGTTTGCGACGCTGCTGGCGATCATCAATCCCCTCGAGGCGATTCCGGTATTCCTGAATCTCTTACAGGGTAAGAGCAGGGACGTGCACCGCAGCGTCGCCCGGAACGTCGTGTCTCTACGCCCTGGGACTGATGTTGTTCTTCCTGCTGTTCGGGACGCTCCTGCTCCACGTGTTTGGTGTCTCCCTCAGCATGATCCGGGTCGTTGGCGGGATCATCCTCACGCGCATTGGCTTTCAGTTATTCAACCCGTCGCCGTCTGGCGGCATCGTCCCTACCAACGGCAGCGGAAGCGCCGACGGAATGGACATCGCCTTCATCCCGATGGCGATGCCGATCATGTTCGGTCCTGGGGGCATCGCCACCCTCATCGGCATGGCCGCGACGATGCACTTGTCGCGGGGAGAGCTGGAAACCTACGCCGCCAGTATCCTGGCGATCGTGGCGACAATGGCGGCGACGTATCTGTCCCTGGCCTCCGCCGAGCCCATATTGAAAAAAATGGGGCCGAAAGGGATCGACGCAGCGACGCGGATCACCGGTTTCTTCGTGTCGGCCATGGGGATGGGGCTCTTTTTCAACGGGATTGTGGAGTTTCTCCAGTCGTCTGGTCTCATATCCGGCCCTGTCGCCGGTCAGTGATCAGGATGCGCCGCGTCTTTGTTTAGCCTTGTCAGCCGGCGGGCCAGACCGCCGCTGACGGTCCTGCCTGTCAAAGTCCGCTCTGATCCCGGACGGAGTTTCACCGAAAGTGTACGGAAGAGCCCCAGCCGCACGTTAGGGATTGTGACGCAGTACGTACGGCCCGAGGAGTAGAATGGCTGAGCTCACGGGCTTGCCGTTCCCCGCGTTGATTGAGCGCCGAGGGACCAATGCAACCAGACCGTTGGCTTCACGTGCAACACGTCATCGCCAACGTGCTCGACGTCGCACCCGCCGATCGGGTCGCCGTCCTCGATACCGCCTGCTCTGACGATCCGGAGCTGCGGTCCACGATCAACGGTCTGCTTCCCCCCGGCGGCGACCTCCGCCGCCTTTTCGAAGTGCCGATGGCGCCGACTCTGGCGACGATTGTTCGCGCTGGCGATACCGCCGAACGGCCCCTCGAAGTTTCGCTCCTGGCCGCTGGCACTCGCATCGGACCCTACGAGATCATGCGACTGCTCGGCGCCGGCGGGATGGGGCAGGTCTACCTCGCCCGCGATGCCCGGCTCGAGCGGGTCGTCGCGCTGAAGCGAGTCGTGCGCGGCGTCGCGGACGACCCGGTCGCGCACGCACGCGTCCTTCGGGAGGCCCGCGCCGCCGGTAGCCTCACCCACCCGGGCATCGCGCAGGTGTACGACGTCATCGACGACAGCGGCGCGCTCGTGATCGTCATGGAATACGTCGAAGGCATGTCGCTTCGCGATCGCCTCGAGCAAGGTCCCTGCGGAGTGACAGAATCGATCCGGATCTGCATGACGGTTGCCGATGCGCTCGGGCACGCGCACGCGGCTGGCGTCGTGCACTGCGACATCAAGCCTGCGAACATTCAGCTGCTGCCCTCGGGCGGCGTCAAGATCCTGGATTTTGGGATCGCGCGGCGCTTCGCGGCGCGGCCGTCGCAGACGACCGAGGCACAGGGCGGTGTTGCCGGAACGCCAGGCTACATGTCGCCGGAGCAGGCGCTCGGCCGGACGCTGGATCAGCGCAGCGATCTCTTCTCGCTCGGGGTCGTCCTCTTCGAGATGCTGGCCGGCAAGCGCGCGTTCGACGTCGGTGGCGGTCCCCGATGGTTCGATGCCGTCTACGCGCTGCTGGGAAACACGCCGGATTATTCCTGGCTGGGTCCGAACGCGCCGGCCGCTCTGCGCGAGGTGATTACTCGCGTGCTTCAGTGGGACCCCGCGGCGCGCTTCCAGGATGCGGGCGAGTTCCAACAGGCGCTTAGCCGAGGTGCTCCACGAGGTCGAACCGACGCCTGTCCCGGTTCCGGCTCCGCCACAGCCACCTCGCCCCAGCCGTCGTGCCGTGATTGGCGCGGCGGTCGCACTTCTCGCCGTCGTTGGACTCGGAGGAGCGGCCTGGCGTTGGGGCTGGGCGAAGGATCCTCTGATCATCGATCCGAAGGCGCAGCAATGGTACGACAACGGCGTCAGCGCGCTGCAGGAGGGCGCGTATCTGCAGGCTTCTCGCGCCTTCGACCGGGCGCTCCAGATCGATCCAGACTACGCGATGTCCTGGGCGCGCCTGGGCGAAGCGCAGCTCGAACTCGATCAAGAACGCCGCGCGCAGCAGTCGGTTCTCCACGCCTCGTCGCTCGTGCCAGACCGGTCGCGCATTCCCGACGATCAGCGGCTCTTCCTGGAAGCGGCCATGGGCATGGCGCGACGCGACAACCCAGCCGCGCTGCGCGCGTACTCGACGCTCGCGAGCCGGAACCAGAAGTCCGCGCCGCTCCTGGTCGATCTTGGCCGCGTGCACGAAGCGATGGGCGCAGTCCCAAAGCGCTCGAGAGTTATCGCCAGGCCGGACAGCTCGATGCCGAGAATCCCGCGCCGTTTCTGCGGATGGGGATTCTCTATGGCCGGGCGGGAGATACCGCAGCGTCGGAAGCCGCCTTCAAGCGCGCCGAGGAGCTCTATGCGGCGCGCGGCCGCGTCGAGGGCGTTGCGAGTGTCTCCCTGGAGCGAGGCGTAATGCTCGATCGCGCCGACCGCTCCGACGAAGCCGTTGTCGCGCTGCAGCGCGCGCTACAACTCGCCACGTCGGTCGACAGCAATTACCTGCGTGCGGCGGTGCTGTTCAAATTGAGCAGCGTGGCCGGCTACAAGGGCCGCATACGACGAGGCGGAGAAGTACGCGCGCGAGGGGCTCCGCCTCAGCGAAGAGTTCGAGGGGCTCAACGCGTTCGGACGTGTCGATCTTGGCAACGTCGTTCGTGTATCGAAGGCAACTCAAGACGGCCGAGCAACATTTCCGGCAAGCTGTCGACACCTCTGTTCGCGCCGGCGCCAGCCGGTCGGAAGCGCGCGCCCGGCTCGCGCTAGGCGCCCTCCTGATGCGCAGTTGGCTCGGTCGACGGAGGCCATGGCCCAGGCCAAGGCTGCATTTGACTACTACGACCAGACGGGCTTTCTCGCGCAACGATCGCGGGCACTGACAGTGCTCGCACAGGCCCAGGAGCGCACCGGTGATCTGACGGGCGCGCGAAGCGAGCTACGAAGCGCTGCTCAAGACTGCGGTCGACGGCGGTAATCAGGGTCAGATCGCCGACCAGCATGACAACGCTCAGCGAGCGTGCTGCTTCAGCGGGAGCAGTACGTCGCAGCGTTACGGCATGCCGACGAAAGCCTGACCGCGCTTCAGAACGCTCAAGGCACCTTACGACGTCATGCACGGAGCGCTTCATGCGTGCCGACATCCTGTGGCGGCTGGGCCGGCTGGACGAGGCTGACCGGGAGCTGGATGCGATGTTCAGACCGAACTCCGGCATGGGCAAGCCGACGCCAGCGGACGAACAGGCCCGTGCATTGCGCCGTGCGCGCGTGCTGCTGGCGCGGAACGAGAATCAGCGCGCCGCCGCCGTTGCCCGACGTGCGCTCGCCGCCTTGCCGGCCGACGTGCCAGAGGTGACGCGTGCCGGACTCCAGCGGACGCTGCTCCTCGCGCTGGCTCGAAGTGGCCGCGCGGCCGAGGCCCTGTCGCACCTTGACGATGCGAAGGCCGCGGGCCCTGAATCGACCGATCCAATACCAATTTCGCGAACGGCGCTCGCGAGAAGTGAAGTGCTGTTCCGCCTTCGGCGCTACGAGGAGGCACTGTCGGCTGCGGGCCCACTGGCCGAGAAGTTCGCCGCCGCCGAGCTGTACGAATCCGCGTGGATGGCCGCGCGGCTGGCGGCGCAGGCAGCGACCGGCCTCGGCCAAACCACCGTCGCGGCGCGCTGGCAGGCGCTGGCGGATGCGCAGCGCGCCCGCTTCGTTGCGCAATTCGATCCGGTCGCGTTGCGGACATACGAGTCGAGACCCGACTTGAGGCTGTGATGGTTGTGCGATTGCGCGCGATCCCACACGGGTAACGTCAGTCAAATCAGGAGTGATGGTCATGTCGATCCGTACTCGCGTGATGGTAGGGACCCTGGGGCTCGCGGTCGTCGGATTCGTCGGGACGTTGGGTGCAGCTGAAGACGAGATTCTGATCGTCCGAGACGGGTCGGTCGATCTCAACGTCGTCAACTCGAAACTCGACGACCGAGACAGGGAGAAGAAACACAAGTGGAGCAAGAAGGCCGATACGGTGGAAGTGTTTGAGGACCAAGTGCGGCCGAGGTGTGCACGACCAGTAAGGACCCGCCCAGTGAAGTTCGCAAGGTTGAGCTGAAAATCAAGGATCTAACCAATCGCGACAAGCCGCGAGACGTGAACTATCGTGGCCGCCAACGAGGGGTGGTGGGTCTTTGGAAAGCTGAAGTTCGTGATGCCCGATGAGTGGCGATTTGTGTTCAGGGCGATTGACTTCAGGCTGGTCTACGGCGCTCCGCCGCAGAATCAGACTCGTGCTGTCAAGCTCGAACAAGTAATCGTCACCCCGGAGGGCGGAGGGAACCGAAAGAAGTATCCGGATACCGCATCGACGGCGACTTTCTCTGCGTTAAATTCAGGCACCACTAATCTCACACCGTCAGACTTCGCTTCTCGGCGCCGTGGCCACGCCACGGCGCCGAGCCGTGATCTGCACCAATCGGGCTGGAGCCGCGAGTGATCCTGCCAAATCACTTCTGGAGTTGCGCGAGCCGGTCGATCGCCTTCTGCCTGAGCGCAGCCGCCTCGTCCGCGATTCGGATTTCGCCCTCACGTTCGAGGTGCGGGACGCGGCTGTCAAGCGCGGCGATGAGCTCGCGCAGCTGCTCGATGAGCCGCTCGTGACCGATCTCGGTCGTGATCTGGACCTCAGTCATTTCTATGGCTGTCCTTCTGCGTGTCGTCCGTGACTCAAGTCTTGCTTGTAGTGTCCGGCTTGAGCCGGCAGGCGACCTTCCAGGTCTGGCAGCATTTCGCGAAATACAAGAGTGGACCGTGGCAGATTCCCTGGTCCAACGCACTTTGATGAGGCTGGCGGCTGTCGCGGGCCGGGAGGCTCAGGAAAGGACCTCCAGTATACTCCTTCCGCGAACGCGCTCAATTGGCAGCGCCGTGCCTAATCGCTTGACAGGACGGAGTTTGTCACCCATAGTGGATGACAGATTGTCGGCAAGCTTCCCCTCAGTCTTCAGACCCCTGAACTAAGTCAGGTCATCTGGTCGCTCTCCTTAGGCCAAACCGTGGTGAGCACCATGTTCATTGCATTCGACCGCATCGTCCTCTCTGCTGCCTGGTTCGTCGCCTTCGGGCTGGTAGGACTGCTGTGGTCCCCGCCGTCGGTTGCCATGAGCGTGTTCCTGCTGCTGGTGGGGCTCACCTGTCCGGCCGCGATGCTCTTTCTTTGGAAGGACCAACCGCCGCGCACCGTCGCCCACGTCGTGCCACGCATCGCCGTATCGCGACCAGCGCCGGTGACGATCACAGAGAACCGCCATGAATGAGACATCCGCGCCACCTGCCCTCATCGTCCCCGCTCATTGTCCCAAGTGCCGCTCGCGCGAGGTCACCACTGCGAGCAAGGTGGTCAGCGCGGAGAGCTACTGGCGTTGCGGCGGCTGCGGGGAAGTCTGGAATGCCGGACGGCGTCGCGAGGCCAGCGGTTACGCGCCCGTCCGGCCGGGGTGGCGCTGACAGGACGTAACGATCCAGCATTCCCGCCTTCATACATCACCGAGCCGCAACCTTCGAGGTCGCACATTTCTCCCAAGGGGCGCCAGCGTTGACTGGCAGAAGCTCCTTGCTTCCCTCGCGACTACCGCCAGCGTCAATGGCCGCACCGTGGATGCAACTTGGCGCGCCCTTCCGTGTTTTGATACCGTGCGCTCGGGATCCGCCCGCACAGACGCTCCCGACGCCCACGGAGGTTGAATCATGAGATCGCCGGCCCGCCCGGTCCTGCTGCTGGCCCTGGCCTTTTGCTCCTTCAGCACGCGCGCGTCGGCGCAGACGGCGTCGAGCGCCGCGTGCGCCAGTCTGGCCGAACAGAAGCTGCCCAACACGACGATTACCGCCGCGCAGCCCGTGACGACCGGCACGTTCACGCCCACCGGCTCGACCAACCCGATCGCGAACCTGCCGCCGTTCTGCCGCGTCGCGGGCGTGATCGCGCCGACGAGCGACTCGCAGATCCTCTTCGAGGTCTGGCTGCCGCTCGAGAAGTGGAACGGCAAGTTCGCCGGCGTCGGCAACGGCGGGTGGGCCGGCACTCATCTCGTTCGGCCCGCTCGCGGACCAGCTGAGGCGCGGCTATGCGGCCGCCTCGACCAATACCGGCCACGAAGCCGCAGGCGGCACGAACGCGGCCCGGTTCGCGTTCGAGAAACCGGAGCAGCTGATCGACTTCGCGTATCGCTCCCACCACGAGACGGCGCTCAAGGCGAAGGCGATCACGGAGGCGTTCTACGCCAAAGCTCCGGAACGCGCCTACTTCATCGGCTGCTCGTCCGGCGGCTACGAGGGGCTGATGGAGGCGCAGCGGTTTCCTGACGACTACGACGGCATCGTTGCCGGCATGCCGGCGAACAACTGGACGCGGCTGATGGCCGGAGACTTCGACGCCACGCTGGCCGTGTTCAAGGACGGCGTCAACAACCTTCCGCCGTCCGCGCTGGGCCTGCTGCATCGGGCGGCGCTCGCCGCCTGCGACAGCAAGGACGGCGTCGTCGATGGCGTGCTCGAAGATCCGCGGCAATGCGCGTTCGATCCGGCAGGCTTGTCCTGCAAGGCCGGTCAGGCGGCGGACGACGTGCCTCACGCCGCCCAAGTCGAGGCCGCCCGGCGTGTATATGGCGGCCTCAAGGATCCGAAGACCGGCGCGCAGCTCTATCCGGGTCTCGTGCCGGGCAGCGAGCCGTTCTGGCCGAATCGCGATCTCGCGAATCCGTTCCCGATCCCGATCGCGCACTACAAGTGGCTCGTGTTCGCCGATCCGAACTGGGACTGGAAGACGTTCGACTTCAGCGATCCCGCCGACTATCGAGGCGCACCAGAAGGCCGAAGCCAAGTTCGCGCCGATCCTCAACGCGACCGATCCGAACCTCAGGCGTTCCGGCAGCGCGGCGGCAAGCTGCTGCAGTATCACGGGTGGAACGACCAGCTGATCACGCCGCTCAACAGCATCAACTACTACGAGAGCGTCCTGTCGTTCTTCGGCTGGTCAGGCAGTCAGGACGCGAGAGAAAACGCTGCAGGACGTGCAGAGCTTCTACCGGTTGTTCATGGCGCCGGGCATGGCGCATTGCGGCGGCGGCACCGGCCCGAACACCTTCGACATGCAGGCGGCGCTCGAGCAATGGGTGGAGCGTGGCGTCGCGCCGGAACGGATCGTGGCGACGCGCGCCGTCAACGGCGTGGTCGACCGGCTGCGTCCCCTCTGTCCGTATCCGCAGGTCGCGGTCTACAAGGGCAAAGGCGACACCAACGATGCGGCGAACTTCGAGTGCCGCGCCGCTCCTGGGCGCTGAAGGACGCGTTCCACCGTCTGCACGAGCTCCCGGCGCCCTTCAAGGCGCGCAATCGTCGGCCACATCGCGACTACTTGATGGGCCACTCGCTGGCGGCAGTGGCGGATGCTGGCCGAGCAGTTCCCCGCGAAGCACGATGGCCCGCTCGCGATGTGCGGCTTCGTCAGCGCGGGAGTCGCGAGGAGTGACGGTCAGACGGGGGTCAGCGAACCAGCGGGTTCCGGCGCGACCGCCGCGCCAGGCAACCTCACGGCGCTGCGGGCGGGCATCGGCAGATCGGGCATCGGCTGCGCGGCGAACAGGCGGCGGCACGGCCTGGCGATCAGCCGCGCCCACCGGTTGGCGCGATTGACGCGCGCGCTGTCGGTGGCGATGCCGGTGTTCGCGTACATCTGCCGATAGAGCTTCGAGATCAGCACGAAGGCGAGCCGCGACCGTAAGCGTATCAGCGCACCGCGAGCGCGCCCAGATGCGCGGCAGGCTGTAGAACTGTCCCACACCGCCTGCGTCCGCGCGCGGATCTCGTCGGCGGACATCACCGGATGCGGCGTGTAGACCTTGGGCCGCTGCGCCTGCGGGATCAGCCAGTGGCGGGTGATCGGGATGCCGCCAATCTCGCGTCGCGATCGTCGCCGAGCTTCTTTTCCCACGCCGCGAAGTCGACGGTGCCGGGAACGGCGTCAGCATCACGAACTGCGCGAAGGTCAGGCCGGCGCGCTCGGCGATGTCGGCCGTCGCCTCGAACGTGGCCGGCGCGATCGCTCGGCAGGCCGAAGATGAACGAGCCGAGGACGTGCACGCCGTGCTCGCGGAACGTCCGCAGGCGCGTGACGAGCGCTTCGCCGGAGTCGTTGAAGCCCTTGTAGACGTCCTTGAGGCCCTCGGGCGTGACCGCCTCGACGCCGACGAGCGCGCCCTTGATGTGGGCGCGCCGCATCGCGTCGAGGAACGCTCGTCCTCGGCCGCCTCCATGGTGATCTGCGTGAAGAACACCATGTCCGACGGCAGCTTGCGCCAGCCGCTCCATCAGCTCGAACCGCTCGGCGCGCAGCGCCTTCAGCTGCTCGAGGCGCGCCGTGTTGTCCTGGCGCTCGGCCATCGCGCAGATCGGTCAGCGTCACCGGATAGAAGTTGTCGTCGGCCAGCGCGACGAAGCGGAAGCCGCGCCGGCGCAGCTCGACGATCTCGCTCGATCACCGCGTCGACGTCGCGCTGCCGCGGCTTCTGGCCGTCGGTGCGCCAGACCGAGCAGAACGAGCAGTGCTTCGGGCAGCCGCGGACGGTCTGCACCGAGCCCCACATGTAGCGTCCCTCGGGCAGCAGATCCCAGCGCGCCGGCACGAACTCGGTCGGCGTCGATGCGGCCGCCCTCGTAGACCGGCTGCAGCGTGCCCGCGCGCGGCAGTCGTCGAGGACGACGCGGCCAGACCTGCGTCGCCGTCGCCCTTGACGACCGCGTGCGCGCCGCCGAGGTTCTGCGCTTCCTCGGGATAGAGCGTCGCGTGGATGCCGCCGTAGACGACCATCGCGCCGCGCGCGCGCGCCGCGGTGCCGATCTCGTAGCCGCGCAGCGCGTTGCCGGTGTGGATGCCGATGCCGACGACGTCGCCGGGTTGCACGGTCTCGAGATCGAACGGCTCGAGCGTCTCATCGGTGATCCGCGGATCGCCGAAGCGACGCCGGCGTCGCGCGCCGCCAGGACGAACAGCCAGCGCGGCGTGATGACGCCGACGCCGAACGAGAGATGGCTCGGGTTGACGAGGTGAACGGTCGTCTGCGGGGCTCGGGGCGGGTGATCTACATCCACCTGGAGCTACCCCAAACCAACTGTCCATCGGGCGCGCGGCCGCCGCCATCGCCCGCATCGGCCGGGCAGGGGACACCAACGACGCGGCGAGCTTCGAGTGCCGGGTCCCGCCACCGCCTCGGGTACGCTGACTCGCTGTAACGTTTGCAGCCCTGCTGCTTCATACATCACCGAGCCGCAACCAGGAGGTCGCATATGGCACGGTCGATGTTCCGAATCAGTCTGGCGCTGTTCTTCGCCGCCCTGTTGGCCCTGCGGGCGGATGCCCAGCAGCTCGTCCAGGGCACCACACCCACGGGTGCGTTGTACGCCTTTGCCGTTCCCGACGACTGGAACGGCGATCTCATCATCTACGGTCACGGCATCGTCGATCCGGCAGCGCCGATTGCCCTGCCGACCACCCAGGACGGATTCACCGTTCTCAAGGAGGCGCTGCTCGAGCGCGGGTTCGCTGTGGCGTACTCCAGCTACTCGGAGAACGGCTACGCGTTGAAGGACGCATTCCATCGGCTGAACGAGCTTCCGGAGCTGTTCGAGGCGCGCGTCAATCGCCAGCCCGGGCGCGTCTACTTGATGGGCCACTCGCTCGGCGCCGTTGCCGTGCAGATGCTGGCCGAGCAGTTTCCGGCCAAGTACGCTGGCGCGCTGGCGATGTGCGGCTTCGTCAGCGGGGGAGGACCCGAGGTGCAGTATCTTGGCGACGTTCGGGTGCTCTTCGACGCGTACTTCCCAGGCGTGCTGCCAGGAAACGTGCTGGCGGTTCCAACCCCGCCAGCGCCATTTCAGCCGGGTGAGCCGCTGTTCATGGCCGTGCTGAATGCTCTGCAGCAGGGGCTCTTCACGCCGGGCACGCCAACGCTCGCGTTTGCGTCCGCCGCGAAGCTGCCATTCATCTCGGTGCAGGAGCTCATCGCCGGCGCGATGAACGCCATCGGTTTCAATCTCCGCTTCACGGGTGACCTTCTCGCCCGCACTGGCGGAACATCCTTCTACGACAACCTCGACACGATTTACCCGCCTGCCGTCGACGCGATCGTCGGGCGTTTCACTGCGGATCGCCGCGGCCTGCACTACCTCGACCGCTTCTACTCGCCATCGGGAGACATCTCGTTTCCGGTGATGACGGTGCACGGCACGCGCGATCCGGTCGTGCCGCTGTTCCATGAAACGAAATATGCGACGCTGGCGCCAGGCGCGTGGCTGGTGCAGCGCACGGTCAACAGCTTCGGCCACTGCGCCATCAATCAACAGGAAGTGCTGACCGCGTTCGACGACCTGGTTCGCTGGGTGACTGAGGGCGAGCGGCCTGCTGGCGGGGATGCCACGATCCGCTAGACCACTCTCGAAAGAGATTCCCGATGCGACGGTCACTTTCGAACAGCCGCCGGTCGTGGTCCGGTGTTCGCGCGCTCGCTGTGGCAACGCTCGTGGCAGGCCTTCTTGCCAATGGTTGCGCCGGGACGAGGCTCACGCGATCGCTGACTACACCGGGCGAACTCCAGACACTCGATCGCCGCACTGCTTATCTGAAGGTACACGCGAAGGACGGTCAGCTCTACGTGCTCTCGCAGTGGCGCGCCGACGAAACGGCGCGCCAGATCTCCGGCCGCGGCGACCGCTTGAACCTAGCCCGCGAGGTACCGAACCGGTCCGTTCACCGTCTCGCTCGACGATGTGGCCCTTATCGAAACCAATGTGGTTCAACATTCGCCAGCGGTCGCCGCCTTGGCCGTGGTCACCGGCATCTCCGCGCGGTCACCGCGTTCTGTATCGCCCAGCCCAGACCTGTTTCGGTTCGTGCCCTACCTTTTATGTGGAAGGCGCCACGGGTGCCTCGCTCCAGGCTGAAGGGTTTTCATCGAGCGTCGCGCCGTCACTCGAGGCGCCCGACATCGATGCGCTGTACCGGGCGCGACTGCCTGCGGACGGTGTTCTCACGGTGACGATGAAGACGGCGCTTGAAACGCACGTCGTGCGGCACGTGAGGGTGCTTGCGGCGCGTCGACCGTCTGGTGGGCGCGTGCTGGCGACACTCGACGGCGAGTTCCGCGAGGCGACTGACGTGCGGGCACTCGAGGCCTGCGCCGCGCAGGAGGGCGACTGCCTGAGCAAAATGCAGGCCTTCGACGGCGTCGAGCGTTTCAGCCTCACTGATGGCGCGGACCTCGCGCGCAAGGAGATCCTCGAGCTGCAACTGCCGCCCGGCGAGGGGCCACGCGGGCTCGTCATGGCCTCACGCCAGTCGCTCGCCAGCACCTATCTGTTCTATCAATCGCTCGCATACCTCGGCCGTTCCGCCGGCGACACCATCGCAGCCCTCGAGAGGGGCGACCGCACAATCGGCGGCGCTCTCGAGCGGCTGCAACAGGTCCTCGGCGGCATAGAGGTCGCCGTGGAAACGAGAGCGGGCACGTGGATCACCGCCGGGGAGGTCCGGGAGATGGGGCCACTCGCCACCGACATCCTGGTCGTTGCGCTGCCCCGGAGTGCGACGGGTCGAGTCCGCCTGCGTCTCGCGCAAGGCCATTGGCGCATCGACTACCTGGCATCGGTTCGGCTCGGACCGCGTGTCGAGCCAGAGGTGCTCGAGCCGATCTCAGTGCGGGACGACGATGGCGGGATCGATCTCCAAGGGCTCGCTCACGACACTCCCAGGAGACACCTACACCTACACGTTCCAGGTGCCCCGCAACGGCGCGTCTCACGAGGTCTTTCTCGAAACCCGGGGCTATTACCTCGAATGGATGCGCGAAGAGTGGTTGTCGGACGAGAACCCGTTGCGGGCGGCGCAACTTATGCTGAATCCGGCGCAGCTGCTCAGGGACGTGGCCCCTGAGTTCAAGCGACAGGAGGCTCAGATGGAATCCCTCTTCTGGGGAAGTCGATATGCGCGACAGTAACATGCGGATCGTGTTGCCGCTCGTGATTGCGTCTCTGCTCCCAGGTTGCACACACAACCCTGCACCGAAGGCGTGGCGTCCACCACCGGCTGAGGCCCAGCACAACTCGCGCGGCGCATGGACTGTCGTCGAGTCTCTCGCGTCTGAAGCGCAGTCCCAGGACGTCTCCTATGTGGAAGGTGAGCTGATCGCGGTCGACGACGACGCGTTCCATGTGCTTGCGGCCACCGGCCTGCGCTCGGTGTCGCGTTCCTCGCCATACCGGATCACCATCGTCGGCTATGGCTCGTCGACGAGCGGTATTGCCATCTGGGCCAGCGCAGGCGGAGCGTCCACACTGAGCCACGGGGCACTGCTGATCTTCACGGCGCCGATGTGGGTGATCGCGGGTTTCGTTGCGGCGGCGAGTGAGCGGGGTGCCGGCGTGTTCAAAGACGACGATCTCGCCCGCGCCTTCTCGCGCTTTCCGCAGGGGCTGCCGTCACAATTCGATCCCGAGTCGCTAGGGCCGCTCGTGGGCAATCCCGACGCTCGTGGCATTGTGCCGCGACGATAAGGGCTGGCGGCCTAGACTCAGAAAAACCGGCCCGCTGACTCGGTTCGTCGACTGTGGCAATCGTCGCGGACACGGCGGGAGTCGTCATCCCGGGAGCCGAAAGAGTCTCTTCGCGTTCTCGAACAGCAGCTTCCGCTCAATCGCCCTGCTGGCCGCCAACCGCCGAAGGACGGCGATCGTTTGCGCGCCCTGGCACTTCGGCCCGGCGCCCTCATGGTCGCTGCAGTCGCTGCCAAAGAGCAGCTTGTCTTGATGGCGGGTCAGGAAGTCGCGCGTGAACGCCTCGTCCCGGCTCAGCGCATTCAGCCCTGAGCCAGCAGAGAGATCGCCGTACATGTTCGCGTAGTCGCTCAGATAGCGATCGGTCAGGCCGCCTGGCGTGACCGGACCCTTTGGATAGAGCACCGACTGGTCGCCGTGGTTTTTGTCGATGTTCGCCCACCAGGTTTGCGCGTGGCCGAGGAAGTTCACTTTCGGGAACTTTTCGAGCATTCGGTGGAACCGCTCGAACCCGTAGTTGTACATCTCGAATTGCCAGTGCATCAGCACCGGAACGTCGTGGGCGCGCGCGACCTCGTAGATACGCTGCATCTCCGGGGCGTCGCATTCCACCCCGAACTTCTGTTCGGCGATGACGACGGCGCCACGCTTCAGATAGCGTTCGATCTCTCGAATCGAGCCAGGGACATCCGGGACCTCGTTGGCGCCGAAGCGGAATGCTTTCGCATGCGCTCGCGCGAAGCGATGGCAGGCTTCGTTGCCGAGGGCCTGCGCCTGCAGCCCGTTTGCCACGCCGGCGTGAGTGGAGGCGCGATTCACAGCCCGGCCGGCCGGAAGAAGAACGGTTGTGGTGACGCCCAAGGCGCGCTGATGGGTCAGCAGGACGTCATTGGGGCGGCCGCTGTATCCGAGGTGCTGATGGATGTCGATGATCGCATCGGGCTCGAGCGGCCACCGGCGCGGTCTGGTCCTTGGCGGCAGCACGCGCCGGTCGTCGGCCGGTCGCGGCCAATCCGATCAAGCCGGCGAGGACCTCGCGACGGGATAGAATGGGCGCCTCGTTCATTGGCGGCACGGTAGGTATTCTGCACGATCAGCAGCCTCGTCCTGGTACCGATGTTGCGAGCCAAGTTCAGCGTCGCCCTCCTGATGGTGACCATGGCCGTCACCGGCCACGGCTATCAACAAAGTTCGTCCCCCAATCGTGCGTGGCCGCCCGACCTCCAGAAGCCGTCCGGTGACTCGAAACCGCTGTCACCGCAGGACGCGCTGAAGACCTTCTACATGCCTCCTGGCTACCGGCTGGAGCTCGTCGCGAGCGAACCGTTGATTCAGGAGCCAGTCGCGATCGACTGGGACGTCGACGGCCGGCTCTGGGCGGTCGAGATGCCCGGCTTCATGGCCAACATCACCGGCTCGAACGAGCTCGATCCGATCGGCCGCGTCGTCGTCCTCGAAGACACAGACGGCGACGGCCGGATGGACCGTCGCACGGTGTTCGCGGACGGTCTGGTTCTGGCACGGTCGATCAAGATTCTCGATCGCGGCGTCCTGGTGGCCGAGCCGCCGAACGTCTGGCTGATGCGCGACTCCGACGGCGACTTGCGCATGGACACCAAGGAGCTCGTCACCAGCCAGTACGGGCGCCGCGACGGCGACCCGCAGAACAACGCGAACGGCTTCCATTGGGCGCTCGACAACCAGATGTACACCGCCGGTCAGTCAGACGTGCAGCTTCGTCTGAAGAACGGCGCTTTCGAAGTGCGCCGGACGCTGCAACGCGGCGAATGGGGCGTCACCGAAGACGATGCGGGGCACATCTATCGCAATACGAACGAGTCAGCGCTGCACGTCGATCTCGTCCCGACCGCCTACTTCGCGCGCAACCCGAATCTCCTGCGCACGCGCGGCAGCTACGAACGGCTGCGCGCCGAAGCCAACAGCGCCGACGGCGATGCGCTGAACGTCATCTGGCCGGTGCGACCGAATCCGGGAACCAATCGCGCCTATCAGACCGGCATCGATCGCGCTGACGGCTCGCTCGAAAGGTTTACCTCCGTCTGCGCGCCGCTCGTCTATCGTGGCGATCGGCTGCCTCCAGATCTTTACGGGAACGTCTTCGTCGCCGAGCCTGCCGCCAACCTCGTCAGCCGTATCGTCCTGTCCGATGACGGCGCGACGATGCGCGCGCGCAAGGCGTACGAACGCGGCGAATTCCTCGCATCGAGTGACGAGCGTTTCCGGCCGGTCTTTCTGACGAATGCTCCCGACGGCACGCTCTACGTCGTCGACATGTATCGCGGGATCATCGAGCATCGGCTGTCTCTGACGGTCTATCTGCGCGACTACATCCTCGGACGAAAGCTCGACCAGTCGACCGGGTTTGGCCGCATCTACCGGGTCGTGCACGAGACGACCCGGCGCGACACCGTTTCGCATCGAGGAGTGACGTCGTCGAACGCGCAGCTGGTCGAGACCCTCTCGCATCCGAACGGCTGGTGGCGCGACACCGCGCAGCGCCTGCTCGTCGAGCGGGGCGCCACCGCCGGCGCGGCCGTCGCTCCGTTGCTGGTGAAGCTGGCGCAGGGGGCAGAGCTGCCGCGCACGCGCGTCCGCGCGCTCTGGACGCTCGACGGGCTCGATGCGATCGAAGCGTCGACCGTCATCCGCGCGCTGGACGATCCATCGCGGGATGTGCGCGCCTCGGCAATCCGCATCGCCGAGCGATGGCTTGGCGAGGAGAATCATCCTGTTCAAGCGGCGGTGTTGAAACGCCTGGACGACGGCGATTGGATGGTGCGGTACCAACTGGCCGCGTCGCTTGGCGCCATGCCGCCAGGCGTGCGCGACGGCGCCGCAGTGGCCATGCTCGAACGGCACGCGGGCGATCCGATTGCAGTCGATGCAGTGCTGAGCGGGTTGCGGGGAAGCGAAGCGGTCGTCCTCGAGCGGCTGATTCGGGGCGATTCGCGGCCACCAACGCCCGATCGAGAAACGGTCGTGACGATGCTCGCCGCCACGATCGCGCGAAGCGCGCAGGACGCTCCGGTGCAGGCCTTGCTCGAGTGGATCGCCGACGCTCGCCGGGCGAGCTGGCAACGCGCGGCGCTCCTCCGTGGAGCCGAGGTCGCGTGGCTCGGCGCTCCCATGCCCGGCACTCCGGGCGGACGACGGGGAGCGCCGCCGTCTGCATCATTACCATGTCCGACGTGTCCGGGCGGTCGCGCTGGTCCAGGCGGCGCGTACGCGTACTCGACGCCTGAGGACTTCGTTGTTGCTTCAGGGCGCGCGGGAGGCCGCGGCGGCGCGCGTTCATTGCAGCTGACCCGCGAACCGACCGAGCTTTTGGCGATGGCCGCTGGAGGAGAAGCGCTCGGCCCGCGGGTTGCGGCGTTGCTCGATCGAGCGAACTGGCCCGGTAAGCCTGGCGCCGCCTCACCGATTGTGCCGCTGACCGTGCAGGAACAGCAGCGTTACGACGCCGGCCGCGAGATCTACAGGAACATCTGCCAGGCCTGCCATCAGCCGGATGGCCGCGGTCAGGACAAGCTCGCGCCCAGCCTGATCGATTCGCCGCTGGCGCTGGCGGCGCCGGATATCACCGCGCGCATTCTCCTGAACGGGAAGGAGGGTGCAGTCGGGCTGATGCCACCAATCGGTTCGACGCTGACCGACGACGATCTCGCGAGCGTCCTCACTTATGTCCGTCGCGAGTGGGGCCAGACCGGCACGGCCGTCGATCCTGAAACGATCAGATCCGTGCGCGCATTGACCTCGAGCCGGACTCGGCCGTGGACGAACGATGAATTGGCGTCCCTTGCGGCAAAAGGTCGCTGAGGAGGAGCTCACTCCAGCAACCCTCACTCGGGAAAGCATTTCACCGCTGAGAGCGCCGAGGGCGCAGAGAAACAAAGCGTATGACAGGCATCGCTCGAGCAGCTCCGATCATCTCGATCTGCTTTCTGCTCGTCGTGGCAGCGGCGCGGAACGCGCCGCAGACGGCCGGAGCACAAGCCACGCCAGCACAGGGTTCTGGACGCGGCGCCATCCAGACCGCGTCAGGCGGTCAGGGCCCTGGGGCGGCGCCCGATGCCGGGAATCCGGCGAATGCCGACGCCGACCTGTCGCCGAAGCCTCCGGTCCTGCCGCTGTCTCCAGCCGAACAGGCCACGCGTTTCTGGTTGCCGCCGGGCTATCGGCTCGAGCCCGTCCTCGCTGACCCGATCATCGATTCGCCCGCCCAGATCACGTTCGACGGCAACGGGCGCATGTTCGTCGTCGAACTGCGGGGATACGAGCAGACCCTGGACGGTATCGACGCCATTGCCCCGGTCGGGAGGATTTCGACGCACGAGGATCGGAATAGCGACGGCACCTTCGAGCACCACACGGTCTTCGTCGACAAATTGTTGTTTCCACGCTTTGCGATGCCGTTCGGCGCCAACGCCGTCCTGACCATGGAGACCAACGCGGACGAAGTGTGGAAGTACACCGATACCAACGGCGATGGCGTCGCGGACAAGAAGGAACTGTTCACGACGAACTTCGGTCGTGGCGGCCACCTCGAGTCGCAGCAGGCGGGGTTGTTCTGGGCGCTGGACAACTGGATGTACAGCACCGTCAACGCGTTTCGCATTCGCTGGACGCCGACTGGCGTTCTCCGCGAGGCGACGGGGCCGAACGGCGCACAGTGGAGTGTCACTCAGGATGACGACGGCAAGGCGTGGTTCCAGCATGGCGCGAGCGGCATGCCGGCCTACTTCCAGTTCCCGGTTCACTATGGCAACTTCGCGCCGCCGGCGTCCGAGCAGTTCGAGCCAAACCTCAACATCACGTGGGGCGCGCCGATCCTCATCGGCGACATTCAGGCAGGGCTGCCTGGGACGCGGATGCCTGACGGCTCGCTCATTTACGCGACGGCGTCGGCCGGCAATGAGATCTACCGAGGAGATCGACTGCCCAAGGATCTGCTCGGCGACTACCTCTACGGCGAAACCGTGGCTCGCATCGTTCGCCGGCTGCGACCTGTCAAGACCGAGGGGCTCACGACGCTGCAGAACGTCTACCCACGTTCCGAATTCATTCGGTCGCTCGATCCGCTCTTCAGGCCCGTCGACATCGCCGCCGCGCCCGACGGCGTGCTCTACATCGCGGATATGTACCGCGGCATCATCGAAGGCGCGCCGTGGGCGATGAAGGGCACGTACCTGCGCCAGAAGATCGAGCAGTACCAACTGGACAAAATCCTCGGCCACGGCCGCGTATGGCGCCTGACCTACGACGGCATCGCGCGCGATCAGACGAAGCCGCGGATGCTCCACGAGACCGCGGCGCAACTGGTCGCGCACCTGGCACATCCCAACGGCTGGTGGCGCGACACGGCGCAGCAGTTGCTCGTCCTCAAGCAGGATCGTTCGGTCGTCCCGGCGCTGCAACGGATGGCTCGCGCGCACGATCGGCTGCTGGCCCGGTTCCATGCGCTCTGGACGCTCGAAGGGTTGGGCGCCCTCGACGCAGAGCTGACCCGCGCAGCGCTGCGGGACAAGGACCCAAGGATGCGTATCCAGGCGATTCGCGCCAGCGAGTCGCTCTACAAGGCTGGCGACAGGTCGTTTGCCGACGACTGGCGCGCACTTGCCCGCGACACCGACACTGACGTCGTCATCCAGGCGATGCTGACCATGAATGTGCTGAAAGTGGCCGACGTCGCCAAGACGGTCACGTCAGCTATGGCGAGCCACAAAGCGCGGGGTGTCCAGTTTGTCGGCGATCGCATTGTGAACCCGCCCTCCAGCGCGGCATCCGCTGGCCGCAGCGTTCCGCTGACGGCCGATCAGCTGAGCACAATGGAGCGAGGTGGTGCGATCTACGCGGAACTGTGCTTTTCGTGTCACGGAGACGACGGGCGGGGGACGCCTGTTCCAGGCGCACGCGTTGGCAGCGTCATGGCGCCGTCGCTTTCCGGCTCGACCCGCGTCACGGGACATCCCGACTATGTGATCAAGCCGCTGCTGCACGGGATGTCAGGGCCGATCGACGGCAGGACGTATCCTCAGGTCATGGCGCCGCTCGGTTCGAACCGCGACCAGTGGATCGCCGACATCGCGAGCTTTGTCCGCAACAGTTTTGGAAACGCAGCGACCTGGGTTACCGCCGCCGACGTCGCCAGGGTTCGAGCCGCGACGATCGGTCGAACGAGCCAGTGGACGCTCGCCGAGCTCGAAGTGTCGCTGCCACGGTTATTGATTCCTGATGCGACGTGGTCGGCGACGGCGAGCCATAATTCCGCGCGCGCGGCGGGCGCGCTCGACTACACGCGTTGGACGAGCGACGCGCCGCAGCAGCCGGGCATGTGGATTCAGATCGCGTTGCCTGCACCCGTGATGCTGACCGAGATTCAGTTCGATTCTCCGTCGATCGGCGGTGGGAGAGGAGCCCAGCCGACGCCAACGTTCCCACGGGCGTACCGTGTCGAGGTATCCACTGACGGGACGTCATGGAGCGCGCCGGTTGCCGAAGGTCAAGGCAGCGGCCGGACGACGGCAATTGCGTTTGCGCCGGTGCGAGCGAGCGTCGTGCGTATCACTCAAACCGCGACGGCCGAGAATGGTGCAATGTGGGCGATCGAGCGCCTGCGCCTCTACCAGGCTCCCGTCAGTCGGTGAGGCCGGGTTTTCGCCTACCGGCTTCATGTAGTTCTCGCCATCAAGCCGGGGCGGCGAGTACATCCACGGCTCCCGCGAGCCGGTCGTCCAGCGTCACCAGGTCTGCGCCGAGCGAAGCGGCCAGCCACCTTGGGCCCATCGGGTGTGAGCCGCATCTTATCCGAGATCATCCCTCCGGCCCCTGTTCTAATCGGGCCGGACACTTCTCGTGCGTGCGGCGACGTGCGGCTCGGCGAAGACAATTGTCAGGGGAGGATTCGTCAGGATTGTGCAACGGCCTCCACCGGCTGCGGCCGACGCCGTTCAGTGTGACGCAAGGTGCTCCTCCAGACCGTCACAGACCGTTGTCAGGACCTTCAACCTTGCGAAGTTCTTGTCATTGGCCGCCACGAGCGTCCACAAGGCCTGACGCGTACTCGTTCGTTCGACCATGTCATTGACCGCCTGCTGATACGCGTCCCACTGTTTCCGATTCCTCCAATCCTCGTCGGTCAGCTTCCACCGTTTGTACGAGGCCTTCTCGCGATCCCGAAAGCGTTTGAGCTGTTCGTCCGCGGTAATATGCATCCAGAACTTGATCACGACGATGCCGTGGGCAACGAGTTGGGATTCGAACTCGTTGATCTCGGCATAGGCCCGCATCCACTCGTCTTCTGACGCAAATCCCTCGACGCGCTCTACGAGCACCCGCCCGTACCAGCTTCGGTCGAAAATCGTCATGCGGCCCCGGCGGGCCAGGTGCCGCCAGAAGCGCCACAGGTAGTGCTGGGCCCGCTCTTCATCGGTCGGCGCGGCAATCGGGATGACCTGGTAGGCACGCGCGTCGATGGCAGCAGTCAGCCGGCGGATCGCCCCTCCTTTGCCAGCCGCGTCCCAGCCCTCGAACACGAGGATCGCCGAAGTTCCTCGCCGCTGCGCCTTTCGGTGAAGCGCGTTGAGCCGTCCCTGCAGTTCCTCGAGCCGCGTCTCATAACGCGTGCGGTCCACGCGCTGTGACATATCCAGACGGCTGAGGATGGTGGGTTGCTCGCTCCGAAGCGTCATGCGCGTCTTCGCTGAGACGGGGGCCGGCTGCTGTTGTGTCGCATCGCGATGCATGCGGATGACGTCACCCTGCGGTCCGGCCAGCCGCTTGCGGATCGCATCTCGGACCATCGTCGCGAGCGTCAGGCTGCGATAGCGCTCGTCGGCGCCTTCCACGATCGTCCACGTCGCTGCCGCGAGACTCGTCCGAGTGATCATCTCTTCTGCCGCGTCAATGAAACGACCGTAGCGCTTCCAGTTCTGCCACTGCTCTTTGGTGACGCGCCAGCGCGTCAAGGGATCCTTCTCGAGCTTCTTCAGCCGGGCTTTCTGCGAGCCCTTGTCGAGATGCATCCAGAATTTCAGGATGAGCGCGCCGTCAGCCGTCAGTGTGCGCTCGAAGTCGATGATCTCATCGAGCCGCGCGCCGAACTCGGCCCGGTTGCTCCGCCGGCGGACCCGGTCGATCAAGGGACGGGAGTACCAGGCGCTCAGGAAGAATCCGATGCGGCCCTTCGGCGGCAAGTCGCGCCAGAACCGCCAGTACTCAGGACGTTCGCGCTCTTCTTCCGAGGGTTGGCCGTAGGCTCGCGTCAGCAGCCAGCGTGGATCCATCCACTCGTTGAGCAGGTTCACGCTTTCGCTCTTCCCCGCGCCGTCCACCCCGCCAAAGAGGATGATGACCGACGACCGCCGATCCTCGCGCAGCCTGAGCTGCGCGTCGAGCAGGTCCTCGCGCAGCGCCGGCGCCAACGCCTTGTAATCGTGGCTGGAAACCTTCCGCCCCAGCTCGGCTGCTTCGAACATGAGTTCGGCCTCGTCGAGAGAGACGCCTGGCCCTGCCTTCGTTCCTAGCTCCGCGCCTTCTCCCGTTCGATGAGCACGCGTCGCAGAATCTTGCCCGATGGCGATTTCGGAATCTGATCGATCGTCTCGATGGCGCGCAACCGTTTGTACGGCGCGACTCGTTCCGCGACGAAGTTCGTGATTTCTTCCGGCGTTACGGTGGCCTTCAGCACGACGAATGCTTTGGGTACTTCACCGCACTCCTCGTCGGCGATCGGGATGACCGCCGCGTCGGCGATCGACGGATGCGAGAGCAACACTGCCTCGAGCTCTGCCGGGGCAACCTGCATGCCCTTGTACTTGATCAGCTCCTTCAGCCGGTCGACGATGAAGAAGCAACCGTCGTCGTCGGCAAAGCCGATGTCGCCGGTGTGAAGCCAGCCCTCCGGGTCGACCATCGCCGCCGTGGCCTCCGGCCGATTCAAGTAGCCCTTCATCACCTGCGGACCGCGCACGCAGATCTCGCCTTCCTGCTTCGGTCCCAGTTCCGCTCCGGTGGTCACGTCGATCACTTTGGCTTCGGTGTTCGCGATTGGCGGACCGATGCCGGCCGTCTTGATGTGTACCGTGCCAGGTGCGGCAGTGCGGTCGATGCGCGTGGCGTGGGTGACTGGTGATGTCTCGGTGAGCCCGTAACCCTGGACGACCCAGCAGCCCAGGCGGGCGCTTGCCGCCCCCGCCACGTGCTCGCCGAGCGGGGCAGCGCCCGAGACGAGCGTGCGCAAATGACGCAGATCATATTTGTCGACGAGTGGATGTTTGGCGAGGCCGAGCACGATCGGCGGAACAACATTGGCGAACGTCACTTGGTACTGCTGCATGATCTGCAGGCATTGCTCCATGTCGAATCGCGGCATCGTCACGATTGTCGCGCCCATGTGCAGGCCCAGGTTCATGATGACCACCATGCCGTAGATGTGAAAGAAGGGCAGCACGCCCAGCATGGTGTCGTGTTCGTCGATGTTCATTCCGCACGCCGACTGGAGGATGTTGGCCACGAGGTTGTGGTGCGTCAGCATCACGCCCTTGGGCAGGCCAGTCGTTCCGCTCGAGTACGGCAGCGCGACGACCTGCGTCCGAGGGTCGATCGCGACCGGCGGCGGAGCGCCGCCCCGAGTGAACAGCGACGCAAAGGGCGTGGCGCCGTTGGTGGCACCGTTTGCCTCGCCGAACACGAACACCTCACGTACTCCGGCGTCGCGAGCCGCGTGGCTGGCCTTATCGAGACACGCCGGGACGGTTACGAGCGCCCTCGCGCCAGCGTCTGAGAGCTGCAGGCTGAGCTCCGCCGGCGTGTAGGACGGATTGATTGTGGTGACAATCCCGCCAAGCAACGAGACGGCGTGGAACGCGACCGCGTACTCCGGCAGGTTGGGGCTATAAATCGCGAAGACGTTCCCCTTGCGAAAGCCTCGCGCAGCCAGTCCGGCTGCCGTTCCGTGGACGGCCTCGACCAACCCGGCGTACGTGAGCGTCCGGCCTGTCGGTCCGTCGATGAACGCCGGCTTGTCGCCTCGTGCTGCCGCGCGTTCCAGGAGGAACGGCGTCAGCGCCACCTCTGGAATGACGAGATCCGGCTCCGGAGAGCGGAAGATCACCGCGACATCCTATCAGGGCTGACGAACATTTCGAGGCCCGAAATCGTCTCTGCTCACGTCTAACTGGAATCGGACGCGACCGTCTCTCGGTGCCGAATGGCCAGTATAAAATTCACGGGTTCACGGCCGGTGTGACCCACGGAGGGAAGACATGAACGCGTTCCTGCAGGATCTCCGCTACGCCATCCGCACGTTGAGGAGAAGCCCGGCTTCAACGCTGGTCATCGTGGCCTCGCTCGCCATCGGCATCGGCGCTAACA
Source organism: uncultured Acidobacteriota bacterium (assembly GCA_963797625.1). Taxonomy (GTDB): domain Bacteria; phylum Acidobacteriota; class Vicinamibacteria; order Vicinamibacterales; family 2-12-FULL-66-21; genus DATBJJ01. The sequence continues at coordinate 105,257 of CAWCQI010000036.1, read as the reverse complement.
CAGCGATTTTCACCGTCGTCAACGCGCTTCTGCTGAAGCCCCTTCCGTATCCAGACCCGGACCGTCTGGCGATCCTCTGGCTGCGCTCCCCTGGGATCAACATTCCGCAGGATTGGCCCTCGCCCGGCCAGTACATCGACCTGCAGACCGAAAACCGGTCGTTCGAGGAGATGTCGATCTCGCAGGGTCGAAGCGGGACGTTGCTCGGCTTCGATCAGCCGGAGCGTGTCGAAGCGTTGCGGACGTCGTCGAGCCTGTTCCACCTGCTGGGCGCGAGGCCGCTCTACGGCCGGCTGCTCCTGCCCGAGGAGGACACGCCGGGCAAGCCGCCGGTCGTGATTCTCAGTTACGGTTTCTGGAGGCGCGTGTTCAACTCCGACCCGAACGTCATCGGCCGCAGCATCACGATGAACGGTGTCGTCGAGGGATCGGGGGAAAGCAAGAACCAGTTCACGGTCGCCGGCGTGCTCGGGCCGGATTTTCTGCTGAACGACGAGATCATGCCGACGGTCGCCAGCATCAGGCGGATGGACGTCTTCCTTCCGCTGCCGCTCGGCGCCGATGCCGTGACTCGAAGGGGAGACGAGAACTACAACATCATGGCGCGCCTCAAGCCGGGCGTGACGATGGCCGACGCGCAAGCCGATGTGAGCGTCATTGCCGCCAGGATTCGCGACAAGGACAAGCGCGACCGGACGTTTACCATCAGCGTCGTTCCGCTGCTCGAGCAGGTCGTCGGCAACGTGCGTCGAGCAGTGCTGGTGCTCTTCGGATCGGTCACGCTCGTGCTGCTCATCGCCTGCGCGAATGTCGCCAACCTGCTGCTGACGCGCGCCACCAGCCGCCAGAAGGAAGTGGCGATCCGCACCGCGCTCGGCGCGGCCTGGCAGCGCCTGGTGCGACAGCTGCTCCTCGAGAGCGTGCTGCTCGGCCTGATGGGCGGCGCGGTCGGCCTGTTGATCGCGCTGGCGGGCCTCTATGTCGTCCGGACGGTCAATCCCGGCAACATCCCGCGACTCGACGTGCTTGGCATCGACCGATCGGTTCTCGCGTTCACGTTCGCCGTATCGATCCTCACCGGTATCGTATTTGGCCTGGCGCCAGCAGTCCGCGCGGCGAGGGCCGATCTCCATACCGGGCTCAAGGCCGGGGGAAGGAATACCCAGGGCGAGGGCGGTCTTGGCAGTTCGCGCCGCCGGTTGCGCAGTCTGCTGGTCGTCTCCGAAGTGGCATTCTCGCTGATGCTCCTCACCGGCGCCGGATTGCTGATCAAGAGTTTCGTCAAGCTTCAGAGCGTGTCGCCGGGATTTACACCCGACAACGTCATCTCGATGCGGCTGGGCGCGAGCGGCCGCCAGCTTTCCGAAGCGCGAGGAAGCGATCGAATTTTTCCGGCAGGTCGGAGACAGGATTGCGGGGCTGCCCGGCGTCAAGGCGCGCGGCGGCGTCTCGGCGCTGCCGTTCACGTCGTCGGTTGGCTGGGGGTCGATCAATGTCGAAGGCTGGACGCCTCAACCAGGCCAGGAACTGCAGGTCGATCAGCGCGCGGCGACGCCGGACTACTTCCGGACGATGGAGATTCCGCTGGTGCGGGGCCGTTTTTTTGCTGACTTCGATGCGATGCCCAACGCGCAGCCGGTGGCCATCGTCGACGAGAAGTTCGCGCAGCGGTTCTGGCCGAACGAGGACCCGATCGGCAAGCAGGTCTGGAACGATCCCAAGCGCAAACTGGCAATCGTCGGCGTCGTCGGCACGGTGAAACAGTACGGACTCGACGTCGACGGACGGATCGTCGTGTATCGGCCTGCGCTCAATCTGTTGTCGTACCAGGTCGCCAGGACGTCCTCCGATCCGGCGGCCGCGGCCGCGGCCATCGTCCGGGAGATTCACGCGCTCGATCCGACGATACCGATCTTCGACGTCCGAACGATGACCGACCGTATGAGCGACTCGATGGCCCGGCAGCGGTTCGCGGCCATCATGCTGGGAGCGTTCGCGCTGTTCGCGCTGATTCTCGCCGCGGTCGGTGTGTACGGCGTGATGTCGTATCTGGTCAGTCAGGGGACGCATGACATTGGCGTACGGATGGCGCTTGGCGCCCAGCGCGGCAGCATCGTGTGGATGGTCGTGCGTCAGGCCATGGAACTGACGGGTGCCGGCATCGTGGCGGGGCTCGTCGGCGCGGTGCTGCTCACCCGCGTCATGTCCACGTTGCTCTTTGGCGTCAGCGCCACCGACATCGTGACGTTCTCGGCCGTGCCAGTCATCCTGGCCACGATTGCGCTACTCGCCAGCTATCTTCCCGCGCGTCGCGCCACGCAGGTGGACCCGGTCGTCGCGCTCCGCGACGAGTGACGCCGCGGCCCAGACACCACGGATGACACTGTCTTTTAGCCACGGACGACACGGATAACACTGTTTCTTGGATCGTGTGATCAGCCGTATTCTTTAGCCAGACCACGGATGAACACTGTCTCATGAACCGCCAGGACGTCTTAGCACGGATAACACTGTGTGCTTAGATCCGTGTCGTCCGTGTTCTGTGGCCGATCCGGTACGCGAGAGCTATCTCGTAAACCCCGATCCGTGTTGTCCGTGTAATCCGTGGCTCTAGTCCTCTGGTGGTTCACCGCTCGGGGCCATTTTGACGAGCCGCGGCTCGAAACGGGCCAGCGGCTCGACGAGATCGATCTGCGCTGCCATCACCTCGTCGATGTCCTTGTACGCCATCGGGACTTCGTCGAGTCCCGCTGACAGCAGCGTGACGCCGCGAGCGCGCAGGAATCGCTGCGCGATCGTCCCACGTGAACATCTCCTTCGCCCTGGTTCGGCTCATCTTGCGTCCGGCGCCATGTGATGCCGAATTGAGCGACGCCGCAACGCCCTTTCCGCGAACGACGTAGCCCGGCGTCCCCATCGATCCGGGGATGATGCCGAGCACCCCTGCGCCGGCGGGCGTCGCCCCCTTTCGATGCACGACCACGTCGGCGTCCGTCCCATCTTGAAGCCGGTGCCGTTCGCGCCACGCGAAGTTATGGTGGTTTTCGATGTCGAGCAGCACTTCGACACCGAGCTCGCGCGCGATGTGCGCGTGGATGAGCGCGTGATTCGCCGCCGCATATCGCCCCATCAGCTCCATCGCGGCCCAGTACTCCTGGCCCGCCTCTGACGACAATTCCAGCCACGCCAGATGTGAGAGTGCTTTCGGCAGTTCCGGGTGCCGCTCGCGCGCGAGCCGGCTGTAGTGGTCGGCGACCTGCGCGCCGGTGCCGCGGCTGCCGGAGTGGCTGAGCAGGGCGAGGTATGTGCCGGGCGCGAGGCCCGACGCCGCGTCGAGCACGGTGAGCTGGCCGAACTCGACGAAATGGTTGCCGCTTCCACTGGTGCCGAGCTGCTCCCAGGCGCGGTCCTTCATCCGTGCCGTGACGCTCGAGACACGCCAGTCGGCATCCATGACGTCGTGCTGCCGGCGTATCTCAAAGGACGCACCCATTCCGAAGCGTGTCTCACGCTCGATGGCCTGGGTGAGGCGGCTCTGTCGGTCGCCAGTGTGTGGACGGGAAGGTCGAGCACCGTCAGCTTCATCCTGCAGGCGATGTCGACGCCGACGGCGTACGGGATGACCGCATCTCGCGTCGCCAGTACCCCGCCGATGGGCAGTCCGTAGCCGACGTGTGCGTCCGGCATGAGCGCGGCCGCGACGGCGACGGGAAGTTTGCACGCGTTCTTCAGTTGATCGACGGCGGTCGAGTCGAGGTTGTCGCCCCAGATTCGGTATGGCGCGTCTCGCGGAACAAACGTCCCCTCCGCGGTGGTGCGCTCGAGCAGCAGCTGCGCGAGTCCCGCCCATCGTTGATCGTCGAGGAAGTCGGCTGGCGATGCGGCGACGCGACCGAGCTCTCCCAGAACCGCGGCCATACCGCGTTTTTCACTCTGAGCCTTCTGCAGGATCTGCTTGGCGGCCTCAGCCGGGCGGCCGGCCGGAATGCCAATCGCGACGAGATCTCGAGTCTTCATGGGCCGGGCACTCGGAGCCTTGGACCATCGTATAGGTGAATATGGTGAAGTTTCTGATCTGGCTGATTCTGCTCGTCGTGTGCTGGCCGCTGGCACTGCTGGCGCTCGTCGCCTATCCCGTCGTCTGGCTCCTCTTGCTCCCGTTCCGCCTCGTCGGCATCGTGGTCGATGGCGTGTTCGAGTTCCTGGGTGCAGTCATCCGTCTGCCGGCACGGGCGATCGGTGGGAGCCGAGTAGGCCGACGAGCCACTCACGGGACAAGAATGGCAGACGCTTGACCCGAGTCTCGACGACGAAAGGCTGCCTGTCGGCGGACTTCGGCTTTGGGATCACTGACGGAAGTGTCATTTTTGCAATGAGTTGGAGCCTAATGTGTCTTAGAGGCTCGTGCGGAGTCTGGCCTTGAAGTTGCCTTGTAGTGTCGACAGCCAAGGTGCACTGACTCTCATCCTTGGATAACTTTCTTCGCGGGGAGCTTGCCCTCCCTGCTTCGACGCTCCTCCCCCGGAGCCACGCCCGGCATCCATTAGGATGTCGGGCGTTTTCTTTTGCTGTACGCTCTCGCTGAGCGCGCCGCTCAGGAGGTTCCATGAGTGAACGGATCGGGTTCATCGGACTTGGAGTCATGGGGAGGCCCATGGCGCGGAATCTTCTCGCGCGCGGCTTCAGTGTCGTGGTGCACAGCCGCAGCCGCGGCCCAGTCGACGAGCTGGTCGCGGCCGGAGCGCAGGCCGCAAAGACGCCTGCCGATGTCGCGAGACAGTCGGCCATTGTCGTGACGATGGTGCCCGACTCGCCGGATGTGGAAGCCGTGCTCGAGGGGGCCGACGGAGTGTTCGCTGCGCTTGCGCCGGGCAGCCTGATCATCGACTGCAGCACCATCGCGCCGGCGGTGGCTCGCCGTCTGGCGGCTCGCGCGGCTGAACTCGGGTCGGCGATGATCGACGCGCCGGTCAGCGGCGGCGAGGTTGGCGCCAAGAGCGCCTCGCTCTCGATCATGATCGGGGGCGACGCGTCGGCGGTCGAACGCGCGCGCCCGGTGCTCGAGGCGATGGGCAATCAAAGAACGCATCGTGCACATCGGTCCTTCGGGATCGGGCCAGCTCTGCAAGGTCTGCAACCAGATGGTGATCGGCGGCACACTCGCCGCGGTCAGCGAAGCGTTCGCGCTCGCGCGTAAAGCGGGCGTCGATCCGGCACGCGTTCGGACGGTTCTGCTCGGCGGCTTCGCCAGCAGCCGTGTGCTCGACGCGCACGGCGAGCGGATTCTCAACTCGAACTACGTTCCGGGATTTCGAACTCGACTCTTCGCGAAGGATCTTGGGATTGCGGCGGATACGCTCGCGGAATATCAAACGCCCGCGCCGGTCGCGGCCGTCGTCCAGCAGCTCGTGACGGCACTCGTGGCGGCCGGTCACGCCGATACAGACTACTCGGCGCTCGCGACCGTGCTGTTCGATCTTGCCGGCCTCGACCGCGGGTAACACGGCACGGACGACGCAAGCCACGGATAACACGGACAACACTGGAGTTGCGGATCCTGGACGCCGCCTGTCGACTGAGACTGAAGACGGCGACTGAAGACTCCCGACCGACGACTGCCGACTGTGCTACCTCAGCCGCAAAAACGTTAGGCATTTTTGCGCAAGCCCCGTTCGGTTTCCGCCGCCTCGGCGTTATCCTCAGTGACACCGTGCGAGGTGTGACCAGCCCCTCGCGCGGGTCTCCCGACTCTCTCGTGGGAGGTTTGTTTGCCTCAGGTCTGCTTCGCGGTTCGTGTGTTCTGCACGACTGTCGCGTTGGCGGGCGCGCCGCTGCTGGTGGCCAATCCTGCACTCGCGCAAGCGACTCGTGCGGCCGATCGCGCGGTCTCGGTCGACGCCGCGACTGGGAGCGTGCAGCCCGCACCCGTCACACGGCAGTGGCGCAACGAGTGGTTTCGCGATCGCGACTTCTTCGATCCACTGATTGCCGAACCGCGCGCGCCGCAGATTGCCTTCACCTTTCCGGCGTGGATTCCCGAATTGGAGTTTTCGGTCGAGCCAGGGAACCGGCTTGCCTGGGAAGTCAGCCTCGGCCGCGAGATTCCGATCTTCACGCGCGCCAACTTCGACGATGCCACGCGCGGGCTCAAGGGATCGCAGGGCTTTGGATTCTGGGTCGATGTCAGCTTCCACATGCTCGAAGACATGGGCAAGGACCCGTCGAATCCGATCATCAATACTGACTATCGCTTCAGCCTGGCGAAGCTGAAGTATTACCGCGTCATCTCGGTCTCGCCACCGACCACCGGGCCCAATCCCGTCCGCCGGTGGAAGTCGCTGGCGTTCCGCGCCGACCTCTACCATCACGAGAGCACGCACCTCGGCGACGAGTTCGTCATCAACGGTCAGGGCGCGCATCCCGAGTTCGAGCGGCAGAATGTCAGCTTCGAGTTCTACGACATCACCGGCGCGTTCAACTGGGAGCGGGGCGACGGCCTGAAGCATTCGGTTCGCGGCGGCACCACCGGCCTCGTCAACCCGTCGCACGGCTACTACTCCGACCACACGCTCGAGTTTCCAATCGAGTCGCAGCGCGACGTCGCCAAGTCCAAGCGCAACTTTGAACCTTACATTCAGTACCAGTTCTTCGCGCCACACCGCACCAAGAACGCTGTCGATCCGTTCGGCACGCCTGGCGGTGGCGCCGTGCCAGGGCCAGCACTCCAGAGCGGTGCCGGTGCGTTCGAGCGCCCGGTGCGCTGGGCGCCCTTCGTGTCGATGGACCTCAGGCAGCGGATCGTGCTCAATTTCAACAAGGCGAGCGCGGACATCAAGGAGGACACGCAGTGGTCAGTCAACCTGCTTGGTGGGATCCGCTCGCAGCCCGGCAACTTCCGGTTCGCGATCAAAGAGATCTACCTGCGCTACTACTACGGCGTGAACCCGCACGGACAGCTGCGCAACCAGGACGATTTTTGGCTCATCGGCTTCGGCGTCAACTTTGCCGTTGGTGATCGGTAGGAGGTTGTAGATGTGGAACGGGAACTACCATCCTGACGTCATCGTCGAGACGTTCGTCCGGTTTCATCCGGGCCGGTCGTTCACGCTGCAGGAGCTGCTCGATTACGACGCGGAACTGTTTGCTGCCAACGACGCGTTCTTCACGGCCGCGCTGCAAGGCGCGAGGTCTGACCAACCCGAAGCGTGTACGACAAATCGAAGCTGCTGCAGATTGCCTGCGTGTCGCCGGGCAACTTCGATGCGGCCGTGAACTACGCGGCCGGCGCCTACGTTCGCGCGCTGGACCTGGATGTGATCGATTGACGCCCGGGAAGCGAAGTGGCTGCGCCCGGTGATTGCTGGAGGACATCATGACTGATCCGTGGGATGACGCCGGCCGCAGCCAGGCTGGCTTCGTCGTGACCGGCGCGGGGCTGCGCGTGCCGGTTGCCGCGCCGACCGCGCTCGGCGGCTGGCCTGCGACACCAGGTCCCGCTGCGGCAGCGGCTCGCGCCGCTGCGGCGCCAGCGGCGTTCCGGGGCGTGGGTCCGAAAGGCTATCAGCGCTCGGACGCGCACGTGAAGGAGCAGGTGTGCGAACGGCTGCTGCTCGATCCCTACCTCGATGCGTCTCGCATCACGGTGAAGGTGTCGAAGGGGCGGATCGCCCTGAAGGGCACAGTACCGAGCGAACGCATGCGCGCCGCGGCAGTAGCCGCCGCGTCGAGCGTGGCGGCAGGCGCCGTCGACTCTAGCCTTCAAGTGGCTGGGGCGGCAGGCGCCAGAGCATCGCGCCGGCCAGGCAGGACGTCCCGTGCACGCGCCACGTCGAGGCGAAGGCGTGGAGGGCCCAAGTGAATCCCTGGAGCTCAACCATGTCACACATGTCGAATATGTCACGCACATGACGCATGAAGGCGAGGTACACGGCACTTCCGGGCATGCCAGGCGTCGCCGCCATGGCGGCGAGTGGCATGGCCTGGCTGATGGCCGTTATCTCGGTCATCGTCCTCAATGGCGGCGTTGACGACCGCGGGCGAGCACAGACGCCGGCAACCAGTCAGGACGCGGAGGCGGACTATGGGTACGGTCCGCGCTATCTGAACGACGCGCAGCGCGCAGGACGCGATACCTGGTACTTCTGGACCGGGGGCAACGAAAAGTTCTGGGTGAAGATGGCGGCGCTGACCGAAGGCAACGTCAACCTGCTCGCGTATGTCGATTCGCGGTTGCACGGCCGGCGGTTCGCCACGCTCGGCGCGATCACTCAGCCGGGCTGCCAGGCCGCGACTGGCCCTGACGAGTACGGCCTGTGGATGGACCGCTGCGAGCAGCCGGAGGTACCGGGTGTCCCTGGCGCGCCAGCGGGTATCGTCGGGCTGCGGAGGTTTCCGAATCCGAAGTTCGACAAGGCGAACTGGAATGCCGAGGAGTACTTCAAACACCCTGGCACAACCGAGCCGCCTTACCTCATCGGCATGGCCTGCGGGTTCTGTCACGTTGGCTTCAATCCGCTCAACCCGCCGCAGAATCCCGAAGCGCCGAAATGGTCGAACCTCGCCGGCGCGATCGGAAACCAGTATTGGGAAGAAGGCCGGTTGTTCAACCTGCGGATGCCGTCGACCGATTTCCGCTGGCACGTCGGGAATCGTCAGCCACCCGGTACGTCGGACACGTCGCGCTTTGCGACCGATCACATCAACAATCCGAATGCGATCAACGCCGTCTTCAACCTGGCTTACCGGCCGACGGCCGAGGAGCGGATGGCCGACGGGACGACCCGTCAAGTGCATCACATCCTCAAGGATGGGGCCGATTCGATCGGCGTCGCGGGCGCGTCGCTCCGCGTCTACGTCAACATCGGGATGTGCTCGGATCAGTGGCTGACGCTGCACGATCCGGTGAACGGCCGCAAGCCTCAGCAGCCGTTCCAGATCGTCGGAGGCGAGAAAGAACTGCGCGGACTGGCGTAACACCGAAGCCCGGATGGAGAACGCCGAGGCCTTTCTCAAGACCATTGGTCCGATGTATCTCAAGGACGCGCCAGACGGCCCGTCATTCCAGACGGCCAGCGAAGACACGCTGCGCCGCGGCAAGATCGCGTTTGCCGACAAGTGCGCGCGTTGCCACTCGAGCAAGCAGCCGCCGGCCGAGATCGCGACCGATCGGGTCAAAGTCGACGCCTGGTATCGCGAATCAGTGCTGAGCCCCGATTTCCTCGACAAGAACTTCCTCTCCGACGATCGCCGGTATCCGGTGTATCAGCTTGGCACCAACATCGCGCGCGCCGCCGGTACCAACGCGATGGCCGGGCAGGTGTGGGCCGAGTTCTCGTCCGAGACCTACAAGCAACTGCCCGCCATAGGCAAGATCTGGGGCCTCTACAACCCGCTCGATCCCGATGAGCCGCTCAATTGGGATCTCCAGGGCGGCGGACGCGGCTACTACCGGACGCCGACGCTCATCTCGATGTGGGCCACGGCGCCCTATCTTCACAACAACGCGCTCGGGATGTACGTCAAGGACCCGTCGGTTCGCGGCCGGATGCTGTCGTTCTACGACTCAACCGAAAAGCTGCTCTGGCCGGAGCGCCGCCTCGGCGTGCAATCGATCATCGTGACATCGATCGATACCGAGCTGCGAATCCCGGACCGCGATCAACCCGTGCGCATCCCCGCGGGAACACCGGTCGACCTCATCGCGCGTGTCGATCCGCGCGAGGTGCCGCGCCTCGCCCAGAATCGCCTGGTGCTCAACCTGCTCTCGGACCGCCAGCTGTTCAACGGCTTCATCGAGCGCAATCAGGCGCCCGACTTCGTGCTCGACCGCGGTCACATGTTTGGCACCGAGCTTTCTGACGAAGACAAGCGAGCGTTGATCGAGTTTTTGAAAACATTTTAGAGCTCTCAGCTCGTCAGCTATCAGCTGACAGCTCGATCATGCTGAGCGGAGCTGAGAGCTGAGAGCTGAAAGCTGAAAGCTGAGGTCAGTCCATGATTTCTCGTAGACGCGTGCTCGAGACGATGGCGGCAGCGGTCGCGGCCGCGCGGCCGTGGGCAACGGCTCGGTCCGAGGCGGCGCCTCAGACGTCCGCGCAGACAGGCACACAGTCTGGCCCTGGGCTCGCCCTCTATCCGCACCTCTTCTCGCCGCTCAAGTTCAGAAACCTGACCGTGAAGAACCGCGTGTTCCGATCGAACATCGCCGGGCGATTCGACAACTACGACGGCTCGGGTAACCAGGCCCGGATCAACTGGGAGGTCAAGTTCGCGCGCGGCGGTGTTGGCGCGGTCATCTCGTCGTTCGTGCCGGTGGCCATGCGCGGCCGGATCATGCCCAACTACGCGACGATCGACCGCGACGCCACCGTGCCTTTCTGGAAGAAGCTGGTCGAACAGGTCCACGCCGAAAGCGACTGCAAGTACATCCTGCAGCTCAGCCACGGCGGCCGTCAGCGGGACGTGCCCGGCATCGAATACGCCAAGGGCCTGAGCTCGACCGACAAGGATGACCCGCTGCACGGTTTCGAGTGCGAGCGGATGACGGTCGAGCAGATCCAGGACGTCGTCAAGGCATTCGGCCAGGGCGCGCGGCGCGCGCGCGAAGCGGGCGCCGACGGCGTCGAGCTGCATGGCGCGAACGGGTATCTCATCACGCAGTTTCTGAGCTCGGGGATCAACGATCGCAAGGACGACTACGGCGGCGAGTTGAAGAACCGGGCGCGATTCGTCATCGAGATCGTCCGGGCGATTCGCGCCGAAGTCGGACGCGATTTCCACCTGCAGATGAAGATCAGCGCCATCGAATACAACAACGCGCTGCTCGACGACGAGCCCAAAGGCAACACGCTCGAAGATTCGGTCGAGGTCTGCAAGTTACTCGAGGCCGAAGGCGTCGACGCGATCCACGTCTCGAGCGGAAGCTTTTTTCCACACCCCCGCAACCCGGCAGGGACTTTGCCGATCGAGGAATTGCGCAAGACCTACGACACGCTCATCTCGAGCGGGCTCCTGACCGGGCGCAATTACCTGTTATTCAAGGGCCGCCTGACGAGCGACTTCTTCAAGCGCCGCTGGGAGCGGGCCCGCGGCGACTTCGCGAGCATCGAGGGCATGAACCTGGCCGATGCGCACCGGATCAAGCAGGCGGTCAAGATTCCGGTGTTGTGCACGGGTGGATTCCAGACCGCGACCGTCATCGAACAAGCCCTGACCGACCAACTGTGCGACGGCGTGACCATCGCCCGCCCGCTCATCGCCAACAACGATCTCGTGAAGGTGTTTGCCGGCGGCGCCGCGCGCGCCGAGAAGCCCTGCACCTACTGCAACAAGTGCCTGGTCAACGCCGTCGAAAATCCCCTCGGCTGCTACGAAGAGTCGCGCTTCGCGTCGCGCGACGAGATGGTGCGACAGATCATGTCGGTCTTCGTTCCGCCGCCGTTCACAGGAGGGGCATAGCTGATGCGTCGTCTGCGGCTGCCATCTCGTTTGATCAAAGTGTTGTTTGCTGGCGCGGCTCGTCGTGCTCGTCTGCACGATCGCCCTGAGGGCGCAGACCACACCCGATTCGGACACGTTTCCTGATGCCGACGATCACTTCAGGTACGGCTCGATTGGCACCGAGGAGCGCGTTGGCCTGCCGTACTGGATCTGGAAGGTTCTGCCGACCGTCTTCGAGGACAAGCTGCCGAAGCGTCCGGGCGTCGGCTGGGAGCGGATCGGGTTTCTTCAGGACGACAAGCGCCATGCGCGCCCGATTGGCACCTCGTACAAAGATGGCCGAATCGCCAGGGTCGGGCTCAACTGCGCGACGTGCCATGTCGGCACCGTTCGGGAAAATGCATCGAGCCCGCGCCAAATCGTGTCGGGCATGCCCGCCAACCAGATGGACCTGCAGGGGTATGCGAATTTCCTGACCGCCTGCGCCAACGATCCGCGGTTCGACTACTCGACGTTGATGGCCGCCATCCGCAAGGAAAACCCGAACATCGGGTGGTTCGATCGTCTGATCTACAAGTTGTTCGTGATCCGTGCCACGAAGCGAGGCATCCTCGAACGCGCTCGGGAGAACGTCTGGTTCGACAGTCGCCCGCCCTTCGGTCCGGGCCGCGTCGACACCTTCAATCCCTACAAAGTCATGCTCAGGCTTCCGATCGACGACGTCGTCGGTACCGTCGATCTGCCGTCGCTCTGGAACCAGCGGATGCGGGCGAGGATGTGGCTGCACTGGGATGGCAACAACGATTCAGTGGAAGAACGGAACAAGAGCGCGGCAATTGGCGCGGGTGCGACGCCGGATTCGCTGGATCTCGAGTCGATGGCGCGCATCGAGAACTGGATCCTGGATCTGAAACCGCCGCCGTATCCTGCCGCCCGAATCGACAAGGCGCGCGCGGATGAAGGCCGGAAGGTGTGGGAACAGGCCTGCGCCAGCTGCCACTCGGTTGAGAGTCCGATGGTCGGGCAGGTGACGAGCCTCGACAACGTCGGGACCGATGCCGAGCGGCTCAATTCGTTTACCCCGGAGCTGGCCGTGGGAATGAACACGATCGGCGAAGGGAAGCCGTGGCGCTTCAGGCACTTCCGCAAGACGAACGGCTACGCCAACATGCCGCTCGACGGCTTGTGGCTGCGCGCCCCCTACCTCCACAACGGCTCGGTGCCGACGTTGCGCGCGCTGCTGTTTCCGGATGAGCGGCCGGCGAGTTTCTATCGCGGATACGACGTCTACGACTGGACCAACGTCGGGTTCGTCTCGAGTGGTCCGGAAGCCGAGGCCGGGGGCATTCGCTTCGACACATCCCTCAGAGGCAACAGCAACGCCGGACATGTCTACGGCGCCACGCTCTCGCGACAGGATCGCGAGTTGCTTCTCGAATACCTGAAGACTCTATGACCGGACGGGCCATCCTTCGAATCGTTGTCGCCTGCTGGTGCGGGCTTCTATTGGCGTGCGCAAGCCGTGGCATGCGGCCGGAGTCGCTGCCGAAGTTCGACAGCGTCGAGGAGCAGTTCAAGTACGGCTCCGTCGGCATCGAGTCCGAAGAGGGCCTCCCGTACTGGATCTGGCAGGTCTTGCCGCGCGTGTTCGCGGACAAGCTGCCGCGACCCGGTGGCTACGCGGCGTTCGGGTTCCAGTGGGAGCCTGGAAAGGAACTGCCCGTCGGGTTTTCCAAGGTGGACCTCTACGGCGGTCCGCGCGTCGCGATCAACTGCGCGTTCTGTCACACGGCGTCTGTCCGTACGAGCGAGCTCGAGCCTCCCAGGCTCATCGCCGCCGGCCCCGGGAACCAGATCAACCCGCAGGCCTACGTGAAGTTCCTCCAGGCGGTGGCCGAGGATCCTCGCTTCGATTCAGGCGAGCTGCTGGACGCTATTGGCGGCCTGACGTCACTCTCGTGGCGGCAGCGCATGCAGTATCGCTACATACTGATTCCCGCGGCGAAGAAGGCGTTGAGGAGACAGCGCCAGGACTACGACTGGATGTACCGCAATCCCGTGTGGGGACCGGGCCGTATCGATCCCTTCAACCCGGTCAAGTTCGGCATCTTGAAGTTGCCTGTGGATCAGACCATCGGCAACTCGGACATGGTTCCGATCTGGAACATGAAGGCGCGGCAGGGGATGTCGCTGCACTGGGACGGTCTGAGCGCGTCGCTGCGCGAAGTCGTGCTCAGCAGCGCGCTCGGCGACGGCGCGAGCCGCAAGTCGATCCAGTTGCCGGGCCTTGCCCGGATCGAGGAGTGGTTGCTGCAGGTGCAGCCGCCGGCCTATCCGTACGACGTCGACAAGGCGCTCGCCGGTGAAGGGCGCGCGGTTTACGATCAGCAGTGCGCGCAGTGCCACGCGCCCGGCGGAACGCGCACCGGGACGGTCGTGCCGGTCGAAGAGGTCGGGACCGATCGGCATCGCCTGGACATGTGGACGCCGGCCGCGCCGGTGGCCTACAACAACTACACCAACGGCTACCCCTACGACTTCACCGGATTCCGCAAGACCAACGGTTACGTGGCGGTGCCACTCGATGGCGTCTGGCTCCGCGCGCCGTATCTGCACAACGGATCAGTGCCCTCGCTGCAGGAGCTCTTCGAGCCGGTTTCCGGGCGTCGCTCGACCTTCTATCGTGGTTACAACGTCTACGATCCAATTCGCGTCGGCTTCGTGTCGGAAGGGGACAGCGTCAAGCACGCAGGGATGCTGTACGACACGAGCCTGCCCGGCAACAGCAACGCGGGTCATCTGTACGGAGTCGAGCTGACGGCGGCGCAGAAGAAGGCGCTGATCGAGTATCTGAAGACGCTGTAGTCCGATGGCGTGAATCACGTAGTGTCCGCCTTTAGGCGGACCTTCAGACGTCCGGCTAAAGCCGGACACTACGCGCGAGAGACCTCTTAACCCTCGACCCTTCCCTTGCCCTCGACAATCGTCACGTAGCGGTCAATCGGAAGATCGGAGATCCGCTCTACGCGGCCGCTCGGCAGCGGCCACTTGATTTCGATCCAGTCGAGTTTCGTGGCCGCGCCAATCCCCAGGACCTCCCGCATGTCGTGCGAGGAAAGATAGCTCCCGCCATTGGCCTTGTAGCGGCTGCGCGTCGTGCCGTTAGCCGACCACGTAATCGTCGCGCCAATGCCATCGCGGTTGCAGGTCGTGCCCTGGAGCTTCACGCCGAGCCAGTGGTTGCCCTCTCCGGCGTTGTTCTTCAGTAGCACCGGCGCCTCGCCGTTGTTACCGATGAGGACATCGATGCGCCCGTCGTTGTTGAAATCACCGGTGGCGAGGCCGCGGGCCGGAAACATCTTCGTGAACACCGGCCCTGCCTGAGCGCTGACGTTCTGAAGTTTCTTTCCGTCATGCCGGAATAGCACCAGCGGCTCTTTGTAGCGGACCTGCTGCGAGTAGCTCTCGATCATGTCGTCGGGGTGGCCGTTGGCGAGGAACAGATCGACGAGGCCGTCGTTGTCGTAGTCGAAGAACTTGAGGCCCCAGCCGCTCAAGAGGCGCGTTGCCTGGGCGACGCCGTGAAATGCGGCGACGTCGGAGAACGACTCGCTGCCCTCGTTCTGATAGAGCGAGAACATTTCCTGGTCGACGTTGGCGACGAACAGATCCTGACGGCCATCGCCGTTGATGTCGGCCGCGTCGACGCCCATGCCTGACCTCGGCCGGCCGTTGACGCTGAACCCGACTTCCGAGACGAGCCCGATTTCTTCCCACTTGCCCTTGCCGCGGTTCGCGAACAGGAAGTTCTGCACCGTGTCGTTGGCGACGAACAGATCCATCAATCCGTCGCCGTTGATGTCGGTGGCGACGACGCCGAGCGCTTTGCCGAGGGCGCGCTGGATGTCGGTGCCGGCGCTGACCTCGGTGAACGTTCCGTCGCCGTTGTTGTGATAGAGGAGGCTGGGCGTCGGCTTGAAGACGCGCGGGATGCAGTAGAAACGCTTGCCGAGCTTGTTGTCGCCGCAGAACACGTTGTTCGCCAGCGAGAACTGGACGAAGCTGCACAGCATCAGGTCGAGCCGGCCGTCGTTGTCGTAGTCGAACCAGACGGCGCTCGTCGTCCAGCCGGGCGCGGCGACACCGGCTTTGTCGGTGACGTCGGTGAAGGTGCCGTTGCCGTTGTTCCGGTAGAGCGTGCAGCGCCCGTATGCGGTGACCAGGATGTCTGGGTAGCCGTCGTTGTCGTAGTCGGCAATGGCGCAGCCCATCCCGAACTCGCGGCCGCCGGCGACGCCGGCCTTGTCGGTGACGTCGGTGAAGGTGCCGTCGCGGTTGTTCTTGTAGAGCGCGTTCTTCAGCGGCGCCTTCGGCTGGTAGAAGTCGCTCGCGCCGCTGTTGACCATGAAGATGTCGACCCAGCCGTCGTTGTCGTAGTCGAAGAACGCGACGCCGGGCCCCATCGTTTCCGGCAGGTGCCGGTCCGCGGACATCGCGTTTTCATGGATCCACGTGATGCCGCTCGCGCTCGCTGGAATTTCCTCGAACAGTGGCCCTGCCGCGGCTGCGCCGGTCCTGAACCACGGCAGCCCGCTGATTGTTGACGCTCCGGCGAGCGAAAGCAGCCTCAGAAACTCCCGGCGTGGCTGTCCGTATCTGGATGGGGTGAACGGGTAGGGCATGGGACGCGGGCAGCCCCGGATGTTAGCACGGCTCAGGCACGAGGCAGCTTGGAATCGTTCCTGCTAGGCCCCAGAACTCTCACTGGGAAAGCCTTTCACCGCTGAGGACGCCGAGGGCGCAGAGAAAATAGAGTATGACTCTGCGGGCTCAGCGCTCTCAGCGGTGAAGATCTTTTTCGCTCAGCTACGCCGGATACGACGCGGCCTGATGGGCACGATAGAATCGCATGTCAATGTTCAAGACCAAGACTTGGCAGAGCCAAACCGCAATTTGGATCGCTGCCGCGCTCTGCGGCGTCAGCCTCCTCGCGCTCGAGCACCAGGCTCAGCCCGCCGGCGAGGCGGACGAAAAGATGGCGCGCGCGACGTGCAGCGGGTGCCATGCCTTCCCACCGCCGGAGATCCTTCCCCGTGACCGGTGGCGCGACGAGTTCGTCCGGATGACATTCATCCGCGAGAACCGGCTGCCACCGATAGGCGCTCCGGAGACGGTCTACAAATCAGTGCAACTGCCGCCAGACTTCACCCAGGTCTTGTCCTACTACGTGGCCCGCGCGCCTGAACGGTTGCCGGCGCCGGACGCCTGGCCGGATCCTGCCGAGTCGCCGATCCGATTCGCGCGACACAGCCTGTCGGTACGCGACATGCCCGGACTACCGGCGGTCTCGCACGTCTCCCTGGTGGACTTCGACGGCGACAATCGCCTCGACGTGCTCGGCACGGACATGCGTCAGGGCGTCGTCTTCAGCGGCCCGCCTTCGGCGGGGGCGGCGATGTCGGTCGTCGCCAGCGTCCCGTATCCCTCGCACGCGACCTACGTCGACGTCGACCGCGACGGCATCCGGGACCTGCTCGTCGGCGACATGGGAGCCTTCTTTCCCGCCGACCACAAAAAGGGAGCCGTCATCTGGCTGCGCGGGTTGGGCAAGGGAAAGTTCAGCGCTGCCTTCTGGCTCGACGAGTGGCCACGCGTCGCCGATGTCGAGACGGCGGACTTCAACGATGATGGCAAGAACGATCTTGCCGTTGCGGCGTTCGGGTGGCGCACGACTGGGCACGTGACGATTGTCGAGAATCGCTCGACCAGCGCCTCGCAACCATCGTTTCAGAACCACACCATCGATAAGCGTCCTGGCGCCATTCACATGATTCCGGCCGACCTGAATGGCGACGCGAAGATGGACTTCGTCGTCTTGCTCGCGCAGGAATTCGAGACCGTCCTGGCCTACATCAACAAAGGCAGTGGCGATTTTTCCTTCGACCAGAAGGTGATCTACGCTGCGCCGCATCCCAACTGGGGGTCCTCAGGTATACAACTCGTCGACCTCGACAACGACAAGGATCTCGACGTGCTCCTGACCCATGGCGACACGTGGGACGACGGGATCGTGAAGCCGTACCACGGGATCCAGTGGCTCGAGAACACCGGCAGCTATCCGTTCGTCGAGCACACGCTCGCGCAAATGGCGGGCGTCCATCGCGCCCAGGCCGCTGACCTCGACGGCGACGGCGATCTCGACGTCGTCGCGGCGGCGCTTTTGGCCGGCGGTTCGGATGTCGACGAAACGCTCCTCCCGGCCCTCGTCTGGCTGGAGCAGACGACCCGGGGCACGTTTGTCCGGCACACGATCGAAAGGGGATTCCCGCGCCACGCGACGCTCGACCTCGGCGACATCGACGGCGACGGCGACACCGACATCGTCGTCGGCAACTTCTTTCTCACCGACAAGCGGTCGGCCGAGTCAGTCGATGTCTGGACGAATCAGGGGAAGAAGCGTGTCGCCGATCGCTGAGAATCCGAAGTCCGGCTGAAGCCGGACACTACGGCGAGAAGTCGCCGAGCCCGTCAATCGCGAATGGTGAAGAAGGCCGTGCGCGCGATCTCCTGGCGGTCGTTGTTCACGCGGATGCGTAGCTCGATACGTGCCGCCGGGAAGCGCTCCGATCGGGAATCTGCCGATGTGCTGGACGGGTGATCGCGTGGAGGGCGGTAACTCGATTGGCGCTTCGGCTAGCCGCTGACCATTCCGCAGCAGTTCCGCGCTGGCCTTGACGCCGTCGAGCGTGCCGTAGAGCGTGAAATAGAACGGCAGCTCGCTCGAGGCCGACCTTGTGATCGGCTCGCCAAGATTCGGATAGATCAGCGTGCGGCCGACGTAGAGCGGTGCAACCACCGGCGACGACGGCGTGAAGGCTTCGCCGAGGTCCTCGATCCGGCTCACGAGCACCAGGCTGCTCATTTCCAGCGCTCTCGGCGCCGGACTCGGCACGGTCAGCGTGGCGACGCGCGCGCTGCCCTGTTGCGCGACGATGTCGAAGACGATCGATTCCATCGTGTAGATGCCGGGAGCCAGGTCCGGCTCGCGATAGAACAGGATCTCGCCACGCTTCGCCGCCTCGAGATCCTTCATGTCCCCGCTCAGCAGGTACTGCTGGCTCAGCCTCTGCACTTCTCGTCCCTGCCCGTCGCGGATGCGGACGACGACCGCCGCCTGAGCCGAATACGCGGTTTGCCGCGCATCGACGTCGAAACGCAGCGACTCAGTGCCGACGTGGACCAGCACGGGTGTCAGTCCCGGGCGCGCGGCATCGGGAAAGCTGAAACCTGAGGCGTAGATCGGGAACGCGTTCGGGAGGGGCGTGCGATCGAGCAGCGCCAGCGCCGGACGGTCGTAGTTCGACGTGTCGGTCAACCGCGGCGAGCTGCACGGCGCGGTAGCCCTTTCGCGCGAAGACCTGCACGCCGGGACGCCGGACGCTCACCTGAATCGCTCGGAACTTGCCGTCGAAGGCGGCGTTTTTCGGCGAGTAGGTCAGCAGGTAGTGGAACTGGCTGTCCTCGTCGATTCGCTTGAACGCCGCGCCCAGATCGTTCGATCCCTCGATGAGAAAGCCGCCGGTGTCCGCCGACAGCCTCGCCAGGCCCGCGCGCGAATCCAGCTGCAGCATGTCCTCGACCCGCTCGAACGACATCGTCAGCGGCTGCTCGGTGCGGACGACGCCGGTCGCGTTCTGGAGCATGCGCTCCTCGCTGAAGACGTCGATCTCCTTGCGAAGATTGTTGGTCGTGCTCTTCGCCCGCAGGCCGTTGGCATCGACGGCGTATGCCGTCACGTTGGCGCGGTTCGCCGCCTCAATCAGGTAATCGAGCCGCGCCGACATCGCCGGCGATACCGGAAGGCCCTCTGAAAAGAAGACGATCGTCTTGCGGCCTGGGAACGGCGCCAGGGACTCGACGACCGCCTGCAGTCCCTGCGACACGTCGTAGCCCTTGTAGTCGCGATCGATCTGCTCGAACGAGCGGATCATGTTCAGCTCCTGCTGAATCATTTGCAGCTCGGCCTCGCGTCGCCCGATCTCTCCAGCGCGTAGCGAGCCAGGGCCGTCGCCGCCGCCGGAGGCAGCTGCTGCCGCCGGCATATGCTCCCTCTCCCTGGAGCGTGCGCCGCCGCGCCGTACAGCTCGTCGGTGCGGTTCGCCGTTCTGCTCCTCCGCGTTCGTTCCTGACGGGATGACCCGCGCAACGGCCTGCCGCACCAGCCGGCGGTCGGTCGTATAGCCCTGCACCGCGCGAATGCCCGGATCGGTGGCGAAGACGCCGACGCGCGCGCTCGATTCGCCGCTCGCAGGGATGTAGTCGAGCGTCGCGCGCTGCGCCAGCCCGAGCGATTCCGACGACAGGTGGCCGAAGACGAGCGCGGTCGTCGACTCTTCGTCGGCCGCGTCGGTCGTGGCGACGGTCCCGCGTTCACTCGTCGGCGATACGGCTATCGTCTGGTCGGGCGAGCGCCACGCGACGTTGACGCCGATGCCGCCGCCGCGCGTGACGCGGGTGAACGAATCGACCTGCTGCGCGACGCCGTCCTCGGCGACGGCGAAGTCGTCGGCCGAGAGATCGACGACAAGCCGTCCGCTCCTGTCGCGCACGACCACGTCGACGAGGATGGCGGTCGTGGTCGCGGTGAACGACTGCGTGGCACGGGGCCGATCGGACTGGCCGGAGAGCCCCGTTTCGCTGGCTAGCACCAGCGCAATCGCCGCCGAAATAGGCAGGATGGGCTTCATTGTCAGCTTCCAGCTTCCAGCTTCAGCTTCAGTCCGCGAGCCGCGAGCCGCAGATCCGTGTTGTCCGTGTAAGCCGTGGCTCTACTCCACGATCCTCAGCATGCTCGAGCGAGACGACCTGCTCGGTGCCCTGCGCGACGACGGCGCGCAGCTCGTAGTTGCCCGGCGCGAGCTCGCCGATCGGCAGGCGCCCGACCTGCTGGATACGGCCGGTCGCGTCGGCGGCAGGCAGCGGCATCGGAATCTGCGCGACCGGCTTGCCGTTCTGCAGCAGCTCGATCATCGGACTCGGGCGCCGGCCTGCCCTGCGCCGGGTAGGCGGCGAAATAGAAGCCGACTTCCTTCGACGCCTTGCTCACCGGGTCGCCGAGGTTCGGCGAGAGCACGACGTCCTTGACGAGCAGCGGATTGTCGGCGCGCCGATCCTTCTCCGGCATCTTCTCGCCGCGCTTGACGAGCACCAGGCTGCTCATCCGCAACTGTCGCCGGATCGTCTCGCGTCACTTCCACCGTCGACAGCCGCACGCTCGATTTGCGCGGACGGCGCGTCGTAGACGACCGTCTCCATCGTGTAGACGCCGGCCGGGAGCTCCGGCTCGCGATAGAAGATCACTTCGCCCTGCTTCGCGCGAGTCGATGGTCGGCCAGCGGGCCCGTTGACCTCGTAGTGCTGGCTGACCTTGCGCGCGACCTGGTTCTCCTTGTCGAGGAAGCGCACGATGACCGCGAAATCGGACGTGTAGGTCTTGCCGTCCGCCGCGGGCTGGAACGTGAGCGGCGCGGTCTTGAACTCGACGACGACCGGCACGAGGCCGGGACGATCGCGCTCGGGGAAGCGCAGCGCGCCGGCGCGCACCGGAAACGCGTTCGGCACTGGCTTCTGCTCGAGCGCGCCGAGCGCCGGCGCTTCCCACGCGTTGACCGGCACGCCGCCAGGATCGCGGACCGCGAAGTAGCCCTTGCGCGCGGCCACCGTCACGCCGGGCCGCTTCACCTTCACCTCGATCTTGCGGAAGCGGCCGTCGTAGACGTCGTTGGCGGGCGTGTAGCCCAGGAGATAGTAGTTGTGGAGGTCGTTCTCGATGCGCTCGAAGCCCTGGCGCAGGTTGTTGGTGTTCTCGAACAGCACGCCGCCGGTCTCCTGCGCCAGCTGCCCGAGCCCGCTATGCGGGATCCTGGCGCAGCACGTCCTCGTTCTTCTCGAGCGCCTTGGTCAGCGGCTCGTCGCCTGCCGGCGCTCGCGTAGGCGGTGTTGATGCCAAATCCGGCCGGCCTGGTTCACCTGGTCGCGAATCTTCGCCTGCTCGCTCTCGGCGCGCAGGCCGGCCGCGTCCATCGTGTAGATGCTCACGTTGGCCCGGTTCGCGGCGTCGATGACGCCGAGGAACAGGCGCTGCACCGCCGGAGGAATCGCCAGGCCTTCCGAGAAGAGGACGAGGCTCTTTCGTGCCGGGAAGCTTCCGGAGCGCGCTGATGATGGCGAAGAGGCCGTTGGTCGTGGAGTATCCCTGCTGGTCGCGCTCCATGGCGTCGAAGTCGCGGATCATCTGCGACTCCATCTGCGCGAGCTGCGCCGCGCCGGGCGCGTGCCCATCGCCGCGCTCGCGCCGGGGCCGCCGGCCGCCGCGGCACTCGCCGCGGTCTGCGCTGCCGCTCGCCGCCGCCGGTCGGCGTCGGCCCTGGCTGCTGCCGCTCGGGGCTGTTGAACGCCGACGAGCTCGCGCCCGGCCACCTTCGTCAGCGCCTGGCGCAGCGTGTTCGCGTTGCGCGTGAACGGCGCGTACGGCGTCAGCGCCAGATCCATGCCGAAATGCCGATGTAGTTCGGCGCTCCTCTTTCGTTGCCGAGTAGCCCTGCGCCGCCTGCACGGCCAGGCGCTGGGCCTCCGGGGTCAGCCGATCGAAGACGAGCGCGGTGACGGTCGGTCCGTGTCGACGGCGGCGGTGTGCTCGTGTTCGCGGCTGGGCGCTGCGGCTGCGCGGGGCCGTGGCGCCGCCGGCCACGGGAGCTGGTGCGCTCTCGAAGACTGGCGTGAACGACCCGATCGTCTGCGGCACGCCGTCCTCGAGCACCTCGAAGTCGGCCTGCGTCAGGTCGCGCACCGGCTGCCCGCGCCTGTCGCGGACCACGACATCCACGAGCACGGCCCGCACGCCCTCGCTACGCCTCCGGCCGTGCGCTGGCGGCGCAGGCGGTGCGGCGTTGTTGCTGCGCCGACCCGAGCATGAATCGCCAGCAGAGCTGAGAACGGCAACGCCGAACGGCACTGCGCAACACGGTCATTTTCCCCCCACGGACTGCGCGCCGCTCCGCTGCGTGCGGGCCAGCCGATCCAGCCTCGTGAACTCGGCGCGCGCGCGCGCGGCATCGTCCAGGCGCCCGGCGCGCTGGTAGGCGCGCGCGAGCGTGAAGTGCAGGCCGGGACTCTCCGGCGCGAGCTTGATGCCGAGCTCGAGCTCCTTGATTGCGCCTTCGACGTCGCCGGTGTCGAGCAGCGCCTGTCCGAGCGCCTTGTCGCGCGGCAAACGAGTTGGGCGCCGCGGCGACGGCCTGCTTCGCCCACGGCAGCGCCGCCTGCGCGTCGCCGCGGTTCACGTACTCGTAGGCGATCTGCATCAGCGACGAGGCATGCCCGGGCTGCAGCTCGAGCTCGCGCTTGAACTCCTCGATCGCCTTGTCCGGCTGTTCCTGCAGAAGGAATACGGCGAACGCGTAGTGCACGTTCGGCGTCTCGGGATAGCGGGCCACCAGCGCCTGGAACGCTTTCTCGGCGGCCGCCGTGTTGCGCGTCGCCATCATGTAGCTGGCGCGGCCCGCCATCAGCACCATCTCGCGGCGGTCGGCGGCGCCTCGGTCGGCAGGAGCGCCATGCGCAGCGTCGCGAGCCCCATCGCCTCGATGACGCGCGGATTGTCGTTTCCTTCGGCGGCAAACTCGCCGAGCGTCTCGAGCGCCTGCTCGAACTGTTCCGCCCGGGTCATCAGCAGCGCCGCGTGATATCGCGCGGTCCTACCGAGCTCCGGCATGTCGCCGACACCGAGCGTCCGCGACTGAAGCAGGTGCTGCAGCGAACGGTCGTATTCCTTCAAGCCGAACTCGCACAGGCCGAGAAACGCGTAGGCCGCGCCGTTCTTCGGCGCGAGACGCAGCACCCGCCGGAACATGTCGCGGCACTGCGTGTGATTGTCGAGCGTGTAGTAGGCCGTGCCCTGATACCAGTAGCCTTCGATGTAGTCGGGCTTCAGCTTGACCGCCTTGCCGTACAGCGCAATCGCGTCCTCCCATCGCTCCGCCAGTCGCGCCTCGGTCGCCGCCTTCACGACCTTGTCGAACTCGGCGGATCGCAGCTTTGGGCGCCGCCTTGGCGGCGGGCCGACTGGCGGGCGCCTTCGCGGGCGGGACTTTGTCGGCGGATTGCGCGAAGCGACTGGCGCAGCTCGAGCACGAGACCAGCAGCGAGTGCCGCGGCAGAGAGCCGAGCACGCAGCCTGTCATCACCGAACCCCTCCGCCCTTGCCCGCCGGCTTGGCGCCGGGTTGCCTCGCCTGCGCTTCGGCGGTCAGGCGGTCGATGATCTCGCGCTCCCGCTGCGCGTCCGCGGTGCGCTTCAAGCGGCCGTACGCGGTCGCCAGCTGGACGTGCGCTTCGATGAGCTCGGGCGCGTCCTTGACGATGGCCTCGAGCATGACGACGGCCTCGTCCGTCTTGCCGGTCTGCAGGCGCAGGCTCGCGAGCAGCTGGCGGGCGGTCAGGTCGCCCGGACGGATGGTGTTCGCGCGTTCGAGGTACATCGACGCATCGTCCAACCGTCTGGGCGCCCCGCCGGATGTGGCCCATCTGCAGGTTCGCTTCGAAGTCGTTGACGTTCAGTTCGAGCTCCCGCCGGAACGCGCGCTCTGCGGCCTCTGGTTCGCCGAGGGCGAGGAGCGAACGTCCGTAGAGCGAGTGCGCCGTCGGGAGCTGCGGGTTGAGCTTCACCGCGCGCTCGAGCTCGGCCTTGGCGCCGCGAAAATCCTGCTGGGTGAGATAGGCCATTCCCATGAGGAGGTGCGCTTCGGCCGACTCGCCGGCGCCGAAGACCACGTTCACGTACTTCTGGCCCTCGATGATCTCGTTCATGTGGAGGAGCGCCGTCCCGAGCAGGTAGGCGTAGGCCGGATCGTTTCCGTTTCCGAAGAGCTGCGCGCGCGGCTTCAGCAGCGCGACGACCTCGCTGTCCTGGCCGGTCTGCAGGTAACACTCGGCCAGCACGAGATAGGCGTTGCGCGCCTCAGGGTCCGACGCCACGACGCGCCTGAGCTCGGGAATTGCCAGGTTGGGGTCGCGCCGACTTGTAGTAGGCCAGCGCCAGATTCAAGCGAATCGAGGCGTTGGCCGGGATCGGCCTTGAGCGCCAGCGCATACTGCGCGATCGCATCGTCGTATTGCCCGAGCCGGACGTAGGCGGCGCCGAGGTTCGACAGGGCGTCGGCGCGGTCGGGGGCTATGGCGAGCACAGCCTTGTAGGAGTCGATTGCGCCGAGGATGTCGCCGGCCTGATGCAGCTCGATCGCCCGCGCGAAGAGCCGCTCGGCGTCCGGCGCGCCTTGCCCTTGTCCGGCCGCCGGTCCAGACACCGTCAGGAGTGCGGCTGCGAGGAGGACCAGAAGGGGGAGCGTCGGTGTGCGGGCCATTGGTAATGCCGCGAGGGATCCCCCGAAGTATACCGCCTGATAGCACGAACGGGGGGAGAGCCTCCCGGCTCTCGCCCCCGTTGATTTCGTGCAGATCGAACCGACCGATGCCGCGCGTCCGTGAGATCCGCGTGATCCGTGTGATCCGCGGTTCTAGAAGTAATACTTCAGCACGAACTCGACCACGCGGTGGCCGCGCTTCAGGTTGATCTTGCCGAAGTTCGAGATCGTCTGCGGCGTGAACGAGAACCCGCCGCGTCGGATCGCAGACGTCTCCGTCGGTGCCGCCGTTCCCGTCTGGAACGCCGTTGCCGCGTCACGTTGCAGGTCGTGTCGAGCACCAGGTTGATGTCGTTGCCGTCGACGGCCGTCGTCGCGAACGCCTGGTTGAACAGGTTGAAGAAGCCGACGCGGAACTGAATCTTCTGTTCACCGCGGATGGTGAAGTTCTTGAACAGCGTCAGGTCGTGGTTGGATCGCGTCGGCTGGCGCAGGTTGTAGGGCGGACTCAGCTCGCCGTTCTCGCCGAACGCCGGCACCCCGATGCAGTTGATGTCGAGGATCTTCTCGCCGACATCCTTGCCGCCGAGGGTCGGGATCGCACGTGTAGACGGGCGCGAGGCCGTTGCCGCCGCTGAGCGCCGGCCCGACGACGTCGGCCGTCCCGAAGTACGCCGCCGCGATCGAGTTCGGCCGCCGCGGCGCCGCTGAAGCTGAGCCGGTACGGAACGCCGCTGGCCATCGACGAGATGCCGGACAGCTGCCAGCCGTTGAGCAACCCGCGGCCGAACGCGTTGTCCATCGCCCCACGCGCGCCGTCGGGAAGGAACGCGTTCCACGAGATGTTCAAGACGTGCGTGCGATCCTGGTCGAGCACGCCGTAGGTGCGCGTCGGATCGTACGGGTCGATCACCGGTACTCGTCGGCGAGCGTGCCGCGCGTCTTGCCGTAGGTGTAGGCGACGAAGTACTGGAGGTTGCGGCTCGTCTGACGGCTCAACGTCACCTGCAGCGAGTTGTAGTTCGACTCGCCGTCGGAAGTCGTAGATGCGTGATGCCGTTCAGGGCGTTGTACGGGCGGAACGCCGCCAGGTTGCGCGTCGTCGCTCGCGACCGCCACGCGGTTCACCGGCACGCTCAGATCGACGCCGTTGAACGTGCCGTGAGCTCAGCGCGCCATACGGCATGACGTTGCCGTTGCTCCGGCTGACCAGGTCGTAGCCGCTGGGTCCCGACGTAGGCAGCCTCGACGACCTGATTCCACGGGATGCGCCGGGCGTAGGACATGCTGTAGCTGTTCGTCTTGGGCCACAGGAACGAATCCGGGGTCAGCGAGTTGATCCCGATGCTGCCGATGCGGTTGGCCAGCGTGGCCTCGCTGATCGTGTCGTAGGTCAGGCCGGCGCCGCCGCCGTAGCCGCCGCCGGCCCAGAAATCCGTGCCGACCTGGTAGGCAGTTCGGCGGCAGGCGCAGCGTGTTGTCGTACTCAACGTTGCCCATGTTCCGGTTGTAGAACATGCCGAAGCCGCCGCGGAGCACGTTGTTGCCCTCGCCGTCGATGTCCCACGCGACGTTGACGCGCGGCAGCGCGAACGGCGAACGGTTGTCGAGCGATGCCGTCCGGGCGCGCAGCCGGTGTAGACGTAGCAGACGCCGTTCAGGCGCTGGTACGTGCCGGGGTCGAGGAACGAGCCCGCATTCGGGTTGTAGAGCGTCGGGCGTGAAATAGCCGCCGAGGCCGTTCAGCTCCTTGTTGTTCGTCCAGTAGCCGAAGCGGACGCCGTACTCGAGCGTCAGGTTCGACCGCAGCTTCCAGCTGTCCTGCGCGAAGGCGTCGAAGTTCCAGTACCGCCACTTGCCGGCCGGCTGGCCGGGCGCCGGGTTACCGTTTCGCGCGGTGCCCTGCGTGAACTGGCCGACGCGCCCGACGAGCATGTCCGCGCCGGAGTTGCCCGTGCCGGTGTCGTTGTCGGTCCCGAACCAGAGCTGGCCGGCCTCGAGGTTCTGGAAGTTCTGCTGCTTCTGGCCGCGCTCGACCGACACGCCGAACTTCAGGCCGTGCGACCCGGCGAGCTTCGTCAGCTTGTTGCTGAACTGGAGCGCGTCGTTGTGCGCGAACATGTCGTTGGCCTTCGCCCAGAGGTTGCCCGACCTGGCCGCTGCCGCCCCAGCCGTGGAGCATGTCGGTCGGCAGGTACGGGCTCGACACCGCGGCGGGGAAGATCCCGCGGAAGTTGATGCCGCCGGCGCCCTGCAGTGAGCGATGTTCGGATCCTTGTAGTGATTGTCGAGCGTCAGCCGGCTGTAGCTGACCAGCACTTCGTTGGTCATCGTCGGGCTGAGGACCGAGACGATGTTGCCGGCGTACGACCGGCCCTTGTTCTCGCCGATGTTCGGCGTCGGCAGCGCCACGACGTCGGCCGGCGCCCACCAGACGCCGCGCGAGCTCTCGACCGTCTCGCCCTCGTTGGCGATGCGGACGTAGGCGCGGGTGCTGTTGCTGATCGTCCAGTCGAACCGGCCCTTGAAATCGTGCCGGTTGGTCGGTTCGAGCCGGCTGTAGACGTAGTTGTAAAGGTTGGCCGGGTCGACGTAGTTCGGCTGCGGATACAGGCTCGCGAAGTACCGGCCGGTGGCGGTCATGTACGGCCGCATGTCGTTGTTCGGCGCCGGCTCGCCGGCGTTCGGGAAGCCCTGCGGGATGCGCAGCTGCGGGATGCTGTTCAAGTTCGAGCCACGGTTGGCCAGCAGCTCGCTGAAGTCGCCGTTCTTCATGGCGTCGCGAATAGGTGCGCGTGAAGTGCGACCCTGAGTCGACCTGCTGCCGCTGCGCCTCGAACGCGACGAAGAAGAACAAGCCGATCCCGGTTCTTGGTGTAGCTGTCGCCGAAGGTGATCGGGCCGCCGATGTTGCCGCCCGGATACTGATAGGTGCTCTTCGGCTTCTCCGTACCCGCGGTGACTGTTGGAGCGGTCGTTGGCCGCGAAACGGTGGTCGCGCCAGTAGTCGTACAGCGTCCCGTGGAACTTCGAGGTGCCTGATTTGGTGACGCCGCTCACGTTCATGCCGCCGGTGCCGTACTCGGCGGCGAAGTTCGAGCTCTGCACCTTGACTTCCTGAACCATGTCGTTGTTCAGGGAGACGATGACGCCGTTGTTGCTGCCGATGTCGATCAGGCTGGATCCGTCGAGCGACACGGTGTTGCTCGAGGACGCGGATGCCGTTGACCGTGTAGCCCTGGGTGTTGTTGCCGCCGCCGCCGAAGCTCACCGACTCGCCGATGTTGAACTCCGTGACCACGCCGGGGAGGATGCGCATCAGCTCGAGCGCGCTGCGGCCGATGATCGACAGGTTCTCGATCTGCTTGGCGGTGATGAGGCCTTCGCGCGCGCCGGTCTCGGTCTGGATGATCTCGGCCTGGGACGTCACGGTGACCGTTTCGCTCTGCGCGCCGACCTCGAGCTTGACGTCGATGCCGCGATTGTCGGTCGGGCTGATGGCGATAGCCTTCTGCTCGTAGGACTTGAACCCGGAGAGCTCGACCTTCATGTCGTAGGTGCCGGGGAAGATGCCGCCGAGAATGAATTGGCCGCGCCCGTCACTGACGGCGTTCTGCGTCGCGTTCGTGCCGGTGTTGGTCAGCGTGATGGTTGCACCCGGCAGGACGCCGCCGCTCGAATCCTGAACGGTGCCCCGGATGCTTCCTGTTGTTGAGCCCTGCGCCCACGCGTGGGCCGTCGTCAGTAGCAGCGCGCACAGCGTCCAGAGGACGACGACGGGCTGCCTGATTCGAACGGACTCGCACCATGATTCTCCTCCCCCGGGATTCATCAGCTTGACGGCCGCCAAGGGCGGCGGCGGCCAATAACTGAAAACCATTACACTCCGGGCCTGCGGAAGAGTAGGGTCGAGTTGCAGTTTCGTCAACTAGCCGAAGGGGGGGCGACGGATATGTCGAAAGACATATCGCTCGTTACATCTCCAGCTGAACAATTCCTCGCTGAAGGGCGCGGGTGACGGCTTCGGTGCGATCGACCGCCCCGAGCTTGCTCAGGATGCTGCTGACATGTAGTTTCACGGTCCCCTCGGCAATATCGAGGGCGGTGGCGATTTCGCGGTTTCTGCGGCCGCTGACGAGAAAGCGCAGCACTTCCACCTCGCGGGCCGACAACTGCGTTCCGGAGACGCGGTCGGCGAGGCGCGCCGCCACTTCCGGCGGGATGTGCCGCTGGCCCGCGGCCGCCTTTCGAATCGCGCGCATGAGCTCCTCGCGCTGCACCGACTTGACAAGGTAGGCCATGGCGCCAGCCTGGAGGGCGCCGTAAATCTCCTCGTCGCAGACGTAGGTCGAAATCATCACGATCCGGGCGTCTGGAAACTCATCGCGGATGGCTTGAGTCGTTTCCGTGCCGCTCATGCCCGGCAGCCGCAAATCCATCGAGCGCCACGTCGGGACGATGGGCGCGGAAGAGCGCTTGCGCCTGTTCGCCGGTTGACGCCTCCGCGCACACCATCATGTCGGGCTCGAGCGCGATGATGCTCGCCAGGCCCATGCGGACCAGGTAGTGGTCGTCGACCAGCATGATTCTCAGCTTGTCCGCCATGATTCATCCAGTCTGGCGGCAGTGAGATCGCCCGCCCGCTGTGGCCCGGTCGGAATGGTCACCGACAGCCGGGTGCCCGCCCCCGGCTCGCTATCAATCTGCAACACGCCCCCGAGCTTGTCGACGCGCTCCCGGATGCCCTGCAGGCCGAACCGGCTGCCGGGCATGTCCTGCGCGCCATGCCCGAGGCCACATCCGTTGTCCTCGACCGACAGATCCGTTGCGTGGCCGCGCAAGCGCAGCGTGATCGTGATCTGTTGGGCGCCCGAATGTTTGATCGCGTTGGTCAGCGCCTCGAGACCGATGCGCAAGCAGGTGGTGCTCCTGCGACGCAT
This sequence comes from uncultured Acidobacteriota bacterium, assembly GCA_963797625.1. Lineage (GTDB taxonomy): Bacteria > Acidobacteriota > Vicinamibacteria > Vicinamibacterales > 2-12-FULL-66-21 > DATBJJ01. The sequence continues at coordinate 75,458 of CAWCQI010000036.1, read as the reverse complement.
CCAGCCGCTGAAGCGAGCCCTCGACCCGCACCTCGGCGCGGGCGCTCGTGCCTTGCGTCATCTGGCGAGCCATGTCGGTCAACGCCCCGGCGAGGTCGCCGCTCTCGAGCGCCTGCGAGCGGAGGTCGGCGACGGAGCGTCTCGCCTCTTCCTCGCTGTACCTCAGCATCTGCCGCGCCACATCGAGCGACCGGCGGGCGGCCTCAGGCGACGTCTCCAGGCTGCCGGCGACCGCCTCGAGCTGAAGCGCGATGCCTGCCAGCCCCTGCTCGAGCGTATCGTGCAGCTCGCGCCCGACGCGGCTGCGCTCGTTCAGCACGGCCTGATATTGCTGGCGTTTGCGATTGGCGGTCGTCCGCACCCAGACGCCGGCGCCGCCCGCCACGAGGCCCAGCATCACGACCATGACCGCGGAATGCTGGAGCGTCCACCAGGGTGCGGCGGCGACGACCGAGACGTCGTCAGCCGAGCGGAGGAACAAATGAAACGTCGGTGGCGGGCCGGGTTGATACGAATAGACGCCGGTCACCGAGACCATGCTCCCTGGCGTGATCCGCTCGAGCGCTGCGCCCTCTGAACCTGCCTCGAGATTCGCGTCGAACACGGATTCGCCGACCCGCAGCACGAGCACCCGTTCCCGCGGGTTCCGCAGGATGCTCAGCATGTGCCCTTCCATCCGGATCAGCGTGGCGTCGTTTTCCGGCGAGAGGACGTTCTCGGCTTTCACCGGTACCGGCTTGGGCTGGGCCGCCGTGCCGACCACTCGAAAGATCGCGTTCGTCAGGATTGGGCGACCCGCCGTGGCGGTCGGGAATCCCACGACATCCAGGATCGTTCCCGGAGCGACCCTCTGCGGTTGCTCGGTCTCGACCCGCGCGCCGCCGCTGCCGTCGTCGACATAGACCACGTGGCGCACGAATCGGAACCGCGCGGTGCTCGTGAAATCGCTGATTTCGACCGGGTGGCCGGGAATGTATCCGGTCACCACGCCGCGGACCCGCATCCGGCGGTTGAGCTCGCCCGCGGCCGAGTAGTTGTAGATGCTCTCGATCGTTCTGGCGGGCATCGAGAAAGGATCGGGCGGGGACTCCAGGACTTCGACGTCGCTCGTGCGGCCGACAAAGAGCGACACGCCGCGCAGCTGTTCGGAGGGACCGAAAAGCGTCCCGACATTGCCGCGCAGCCGGACACGGGCGTCGATGAAGCGCTCCAGGTCTGCAGGCGTATGGTCCCAGAAGGTGACGCGCAGCACACCTTCCTCGAACGCGACGTCGGAGAAAAGCGTCCGCATCTGAGGATCAGGCGATTGCCATGTCCGCAGGACGACACCGTCGATCTCAACGAAATCGCAGTCGTGCCGACCGGTCAACATCGACGCAAACGGGATGCGCTTCGGGATGGGCAGTTCGCTCTCACCCAGGCGCCGGACGGCGGAGGGCACGACGTTCGGCGCGAAACCACCGCGGACGGTCTGCCCCTCGAGCTCGATCAGATCACCCTGCCGCAGATCCCCCCAGGCTGGCACTGGTGCGTTCGCGGAGGGCGATAAAACGTACTGGCCCAGCTGCCCGTCGTGAATGATCAGCCCGGTGTCGGCCTGCTCGTCGAAATGCGTCACGATGGCGCGCACACGAACGCGGTAGCCCCTGGCGCCCTCGTCCTGCGAGAGCGCGCGAATGGACTTGATCGTCGTCAGGGTTGGCAAGGACGCCGGCGCAAGCGTCTGCGCGGAGGCCCACGGACCGGATGCGAGGCTGCCGATCAGTGCGAGCGCCGTTCTCGAGAAACGACCGTAACGCACAGCGCCGGCATACTAGCGCGGCAGGGGCGCCGCGGTCTAGCGGCTACGAATCAGGGCTCAGGTCAGGCTCAGGGCTCAGGGCTCAGGCAGCAGATCTTCGAGCAGCGTCGAAGGTTTTGCCTGAGCCTTGAGCCCTGAGCCCTGAGCCCTGATTCTGCCATCTGCCTTGCCCCCGGGGCGGCAAGCGACGGATAATCAAGAGGTTCGGTCGCCACCCGCGACAGTCGATCCGGGAACGTCTCTCGCGTTGCGGTTCCAAGTCGCCATGCATCGCCGTCTGATTCCAATCCAGCAGGCATTCCTCAGGTTCCAGGACCGCGCGGCAGCCCTGGTCGCGCGCACCTTTACGGGCCGGCCGCGGGCGCTCGTCGCCACCAATGTGGTGCTCGCGATCGCCTTCCTGTCCTCGGCCGTCGGGCTCGCCTGGTTCGCGTACGACCTGACGACGGGATTGCCCAACCGCCAGGCGCTGCGCGACATGGGGGACATGGTCCAGGCGACGACGATTTTCGACGCCAGCGATCGGCCGGCCTTCACCATCTTCAAAGAGCAGCGAATCGAGGTCTCCCTCGACAAGGTATCGAAGAACCTGATCAATGCCGTCATTTCGGTCGAGGATCAGCGGTTCTTCGATCACAGCGGCATCGATGCCGTACGCATCGGCGGCGCGATCGTGAAGAACATGCAGTCGGGCCGGCGCTCCGAGGGCGGCAGCACCATCACCCAACAGCTCGCGCGCCTGATGTTCCTGAGCCGCGGGAAGACCTACCGGCGAAAGGCTGAAGGAAATCATCGTCGCGGCATATCTCGAGAACCTGTATTCGAAGCAGGAGATCCTCGAGATGTATCTCAACAAGGTGTATTTCGGCGACGGGCTGCACGGCGTCGAAGCGGCCAGTCGAGGCTATTTCGGGAAGCCGTCGTCCAATCTCGACGTCGACGAGGCGGCGCTCCTCGCCGGGCTCATCCAGTCGCCGTCGAGCTACGCGCCGACGGTCAACCTCGACCGCGCCATCGCGCGCCGGAACGTCGTTCTTCAGACGATGGTCAGCTCTGGCGCGATCGATGCGGCGACCGCCGAGCGCGCGAAGGCCGCGCCGGTCAAGATCAACAACGCGCTCGAGATCAAAGAAACCTTCGGCCTCTATTTCAAGGAGCAGGTGCGCCGCGAGCTGGTCGAGCGCTTTGGCTGGCAGCGCGTCTATCAGGGCGGCCTGCGCGTCTACACGACGATCGACACCGATCTTCAGAAAGCCGCGGAGGCGGTGCTCGAGGAAGGCCTGCAGGATATCGAGCGCCGGAGTGGCTTCAAGCACGCGAAGCGGGCCTCGTCGGCTGGAACTGCGCCCGCTGGCTCCGAGCCGCCCGCGTATCTTCAAGGCGCGCTGATGGCGATGGATCCATCGAACGGCCACGTCAGCGTGCTCATCGGCGGACGGGATTTCGGCGACAGCCACTTCAACCGCGCGACGCAGGCCAAGCGCCAGTCTGGATCCGCGTTCAAACCCTTCGTCTATGCGGCGGCTCTCGAGGCAGGATACTCGCCAGCCTCGCTCATCACGGGTCTCAACGATCCGATTCTGACCGTCAAGGGCGCCTGGCTTCCTGAGGACGATCACTCGACTGGCGATGAGATGACGATGCGCGCGGCGCTACGCACGTCGAGCAACCGGGCGGCGGTGCAGATGCTGGCGTCGGTCGGGATTCCCAAAGCGGTCGACTACGCCGAGAAACTCAACGTCGGCAAGCCGCCGAGCGTTCCGTCCCTGGCGCTCGGCGCGAGCGACGTCACGCTTGCCTCGCTGACGGCTGCCTACGGTGCCTTCGCCGACGGCGGCATTGTCCGGACGCCGATCCTGGTGCGGCGCGTGGAAGACAGCGATGGGGTCGTGCTCTACAAGGAAGAAGAGAAATCGCACCGCGCGGTGAGCGAAGCGACCGCGTACCTCATGGCGAGCATGCTCGCCGACGTCATCAACGCCGGCACGGCGTACCGCGCGCGCCAGAGTGGATTCGTCCTGCCCGCGGCCGGCAAGACCGGCACGACCAACGACTACAACGACGCGTGGTTCGTTGGCTTCACGCCCCACCTGGTGACCGGCGTGTGGGTCGGCTTCGATCAGCCGAAGTCGATCGCGTCGGGCGGCTATGCCGGCGAGCTCGCAGTGCCGATCTGGGGCGCGTTCATGAAGCGCGCCACGCGCGGCGACAAGCCCGATTGGTTCGAGCGCCCGGCGAACGTCGTTGGGCTCAATGTCTGCCGGATGTCGGGCAAGCTTCCGACCGGCGGCTGCGACCATGTCTCGGTCGTCAACCGCGACGGCCTGGTCGAGAAGCGCTCGATGGTCTACACCGAGTTCTTCGTCCGCGGCACGCAGCCTGCCGAGATCTGTCCGCTCCACAGTCCGTCGTTCACGGATCGTCTGGCCGGCATTTTCGGCAAGGACGTGGGCGTTCCGGTCTCGGCCGCGGATGTTGGGTTGCCGCCGGCCGCCGCCACATCGGGCGCGCCTGCCACACCGACGGCCACCTCTGCCGATGCCTCGAAGGCACCCCAGGTGGAGGAGCCCAAGAAGAAGCGCGGTTTCTGGTCCCGCGTCTTCGGGCGCAGCGACGACGAGCAAGAAGAAGGACGAGGAACGGAAGAAAGAGGAAGAGCGCAAGAAGGCAGAAGAGCGGCGAGCTAAAGGTGGCTAACGTTGCCGTTTCGTGATCTCGTCGGCCATCGGCATCTTCTCGATCTGGTGGCCGCTGCGGCGGCGCGGGGATCGCTGCCGCCGAGCCTGATATTTGCCGGTCCCGATGGCGTTGGCAAGCGCGCGGCGGCGGTAGCGCTGGCGCAGCTGGTGAACTGCCATGCGCCCGTTCTCTCGGCTGGCGGCGGTCCCGATCGCAGTCCAGATGCCTGCGGCACGTGCCCGTCCTGCACCCGCATCGCACGACTCGTCCACGCCGACGTGCACCTCGTCGAACCCGGCGACACTGGCGTCATCAAGGTTGATCAGGTCCGGGACGTCGTCGAGCGCACGGCGCTATCGGCCCTTCGAGGGACGGCGCCGCGTGGTGATTGTCGACGAGGCGGACGCGATGCTGACCGAGGCGCAGAACGCGCTGCTCAAGACGCTCGAAGAGCCACCGTCGGCTTCGATGTTCGTGCTCGTGACCTCACGTTCCGACGAGCTGCTGCCGACGGTTCGCTCGCGCTGCCAACGGCTGCGGTTCGGGAGACTGACTCCCGATGACATTGCCGGTGTGCTGATGGAGTCGCACGGTTACTCGCCCTCGGACGCGCGAGCGGCGGCGTCTGCGGCCGATGGAAGCCTTGGCCAGGCGCTCGAGAGCGGGTCGGAAGGTTTCGCCGAGGCGCGGGACGCGGCGAGCGAAGTGTTGCGGCACGTCGCGACGACGACGGACGCCCGGCGGCGGCTCGACACCGCGAGAGTCCTGGTGGGCGGCGGCGATCGCGATGAGCTGCGGCGGCGCCTTCGGGCGCTCGCTTCGATGGTGCGCGACCTCGGCGCGCTTGGCGCGCAGGCTGACGAGAAGTGCCTGGCAAATGCCGACCTCGGCGAGCCGCTGCGGCGCCTGGCGGGATCCTTCGATCGAGAGCGCGTTTCACGGGCGTTTGCAGCGATCGACCGCGCGCTCGAAGCGATCGACAAGAACGCCAGCCCGAAGATTGTGGCGGACTGGCTGGCGTTTCAGCTGTAGAACGCGGATCACGCGGACGAGCACGGATCACACGGATCCGTTGTGAGATAGTGAGATAGCTTCTACGTTCGGGTGGATTTTCACTGCCGAGCGGGCCCGCGCCTCGCTCGTTATATATAGAGGCCTTATGAACGAAGGCCGGGAACGTCCGTTCGTCAGCGTCAAGTTCACACCGGTTGGCCGCACCTACACGTTTCTCCTGCCGGACCTGGATCTCGATGCGGAACTTCGCGCCGGAAGGGTCGCCGCCAGCGCCTGCGTTTGCCCCCGGCGACGCGATAGTGGTCAAGACTGCGGAGGGGCCAGCAGTCGGAACCGTGATGCGCGCAATCCCGAGCATCGCGGCCCGCAAGCGGCCGGCAGACGAGTCGCCCGACCGCGTTGTCCGGAGAGCCACGCGCGAGGACATCGTCACCCGCCTGAAACACCGGCAGCGCGAACAGGACGCGCAGCGCATCTGCCTGATGAAGATCCGTGAGCGCGGCCTGGCCATGAAGCTGGCGCGCGTCGAGCAGATCTTCGATGGCTCACGGCTCATCTTCTATTACACGGCTGAAGGACGCGTCGACTTTCGCGAGCTCGTGCGGGATCTGGCGGCGCATTTTCGGGCGCGGATCGAGATGCGGCAAATCGGCGTCCGCGACGAAGCCAAGATGCTCGGCGGGTACGGGTCGTGCGGCCGGCCGCTCTGCTGCACGACGTGGCTGCAATCGTTCGAGCCCGTCTCGATCAAGATGGCCAAGCAGCAGAAGCTGAGCCTCAACCCGTCGAAGCTGTCGGGCATGTGCGGCCGCCTCAAGTGCTGCCTTCGCTATGAACTGCCGAACGGCAAGGGCGTGAAGCACGGCGGATGTGCTGATGAGGGCGGCTGTGGCAGCTGCTCGAACCCGACCGGAGCCGCAGGTGGCTGCGGCTCCTGCGGAAGCGGCGGCTGCGGCAATTGTGGACACTGATGGCGTTCCCGTCGATCCCGCGGACTGACGTCGGACGCTGATGGCCACTCGGTCAAAGCCGGCAATCGGCATCACCGTTGGAGACCCCGCCGGAATCGGTCCCGAGATAGCGAGCAAAGCGGCAGCCGATCCCCGCGTCCTCGAAGTCTGCACGCCCGTGCTCTACGGGCCACGAGGGGACGAGTCGTTCGCCATCGGACAGGTGTCAGCCAAGGCCGGTCAGGCCGCGTACGAAGCCATCGTCGCCGCCGTCGGGGATGCCCAGCGTGGCCGAATCGCCGGGATCGCGACCGCGCCGATTAATAAGGAAGCCTTTGCCGCAGCAGGTGTCCCCTGGCGCGGGCACACGGAGCTGCTGGCGCACCTGACCGGCAGCGACCGCGTCGCGATGATGTTCTACTCGGACGTCCTGCGCGTCGTGCTGGCGACCGTGCATATCCCGCTTGCCGACGTTTCTCGAACGTTGACCCGGGAGCGACTCGACGAGACCATCGCGTTGACGGCGTCAGAGATGCCACGATTTGGATGGCCGACGCCGCGGCTGGCCCTCGCCGGGCTCAATCCCCACGCTGGTGAGCACGGCCTGATGGGGCTCGAAGACGACGCCGTGCTGGCGCCAGCCGTCGCGGCCGCTCGGGCGCGCGGGATCGCGATTGACGGGCCACTCCCAGCCGATACCGTGTTTGTGCGGGCGATGCGTGGCGAGTTCGACGCCGTGATTGCGTGCTACCACGATCAAGGTTTGATCCCCGTAAAGCTGGTCGCGTTCGGCCACGCAGTCAACGTCACCCTGGGGCTGCCCATCGTCCGGACCTCGGTCGACCATGGCACGGCGTTCGATATTGCCGGGCGGGGAGTGGCGGATCCGTCGAGCCTCGTCCACGCCGTGTTGCTCGCGGCCCGGCTGGCGGGCGCGCGTGGGTGAACTGTTTTCGGAGCGGACGGAGGTCACGGTTTTCACCACGGAGGCACGGAGCCGAACGAGTGGGAGACGCACGGAGGCTGTCGAACTGCAGACTGCTTGGACGCCGGCCGTAGGCCGGCGTAGGGGTTGATGCGAGGGACCGGAATCGCAAACACCCAACGAGCTACACTGGGTGCTTGCGATTCCGGTCCCTCGCATCAACCCCACCGCGCGTAGCGCGGTCCAAGCAGTCTCAATCTACTGCCCTTCAACGACGAACAGTGTGAACGTGAGTGCAGCGTGACAGCCTCCGTGCGTCTCCGTGCGCTCCGTGTCTCCGTGGTGAAAACCGTGACCTCCGTCCGCTCTCTATGACGCATACTCAACGAGCATGAAAACAGAACGTGAGCTGGCCCAGCAGAACATTGCCGAGAACCGAAAGGCGTTCCATGACTATCACATCGTCGAGACGTTCGAGGCCGGAGTGGCGCTGCTTGGGACAGAGGTCAAGTCGATCCGCGAGGGCAACGTGAACTTGCGCGACAGTTTCGCGCGCGTCGAAGCGGGGGAGGTCTGGATTTACAACGTTCACATCAGCCCCTACAGTCACCGCGGCTACTCGGATCACGAGCCGACACGGCGCCGCAAGCTTCTGCTGCATCGGCAGGAGATCCGGAAGCTGATTGGCAAGACTGTCGAGAAGGGGATGACGCTCGTCCCGACGCGAATGTATTTCAAGAACGGCCACGTCAAGGTCGCGATCAGCCTCGCCAAGGGCAAGAAAGCCCACGACAAGCGCGAGACGATCAAACGACGCGAGACCGAACGAGAAACGCGGGCCGCGGTCAAGGAGCGCCGCAGCCGATAGCAATCCGTGGTGAGGTAGTCTTCGCAAGATCGGCAGCAGTGGAATCTAGAATGGTCGGTCAGTCCAACACCTCCTTCACCAGTGCCCCCACACGCTCGGCGATCGCCAGACATGAAGTGAGTCCTGGAGAATCGATGCCCGCCGCGTGAATCAACCCCCGTTGCTGGCGATCATGTCCGATCAGGAAATCGGCGAACTGCTCCTGCGGAGGGTGAAGCTTTGCGCGAATGCCGCTGCCGCCCACGGTGAGATCGTCGAGGCCGATTTCGGGAAGGAGGCGCCGCCCCGACTCGACAAACGACGATAGCGGCAAGCGGTCTCTTTCATAGTCGTCTTTTTCATCCTGATAGCGAATCGTCGGGCCAAGCGTCACGGCTCCGCCAGTTGTCTTCGATAGGTGGACACCCAAGCCCATGCCCAGAGGGATGTGGCAGCGGGTACACCAGTCCGTTCACCCAGCCGCGGCGCGATGGTTTCAACTCGGCGTATTCGCCCCGACAGGGATAAATCCTGAAGGACTCGCCTCCGCAAACTGCCGAGACGTCATCGGCGAACAGTCCTGCGGCATTCACAACAGTACGGGCTCCAATCGTCTCGCGTTCGAGCCGCACGACAAACTCCCCGGTGTCGCCGGAGGCGCCTAGGACACGAGTGCCTCGGAGAAAGACAGCCCCGCGTGCTTCGGCCACGCGCAGCAGAGCACGAACGAGCGATTCTGCTTCGACGCGGCCTGTCTGCGGGGACCAGAGCGCTCCCCGAGCCCGGACATGGGGCTCGCGCGCACGAACGAACCGTTCATCCACCAGCTCCAGATCGCCAGCGCCGTTTGCTGTGCCTCGCGCGTAGAGGGCTTCGAGATCGGCCAGCTCGGCATCGGCAGAGGCAACCACCAGTTTGCCGCAACGCTCATGGGGAACCGCGTTGGTCGAACAGAACTCGTATAGCCGCCGGGCGCCCTCGACGCATAGGACCGCCTTGAGCGTTCCTGCCGGGTCGTACAGCCCGGCGTGGATGACCCCACTGTTATGCGTGCTGGTTTCCATGCCTGGCCGCGGGTGACGTTCGACGACGCAGACGGTCCGGCCATCAGAGGCGAGTCGGCCAGCGGCTGCGAGTCCAGTGACGCCGCCTCCGATAATGAGTGTGTCGATGCTCTCCATCAACACAATATTGTCTGTTGAAACGTTCAGATCAAGACGTCTGCGTCAGCTTCCGTGACGCGCAAGGTGATAGCATTTGAGCGCAGCCGGCACACCATTTTTGACAGTCTGGCATTGCCTCAAATCGATACTCGCTCGAGACAACGGCATCAGGAACAGGACGTCCATTGTATTGCTGATGAGAATTCGTGAGCTCGTCTGCCGATCCCGCGGCTCCGTTCCGCCGGAAAGTGATCCTGGAGATCGACTTACCGGACGAGGCGTAGGATCGTGTCGGCGACGCGGCTCTGCCAGCCTGGTATGGTTGTCGGTTCGGGCGGGCGCGAATGATCGCGATGGCTGGCGGCGGCAGCGGTCATCGCGTTCTATGCGGTGCTGGGCCTCGTCATCCTGTCGCCGGAGTCGGTCTACTCTGGCGACATCGGCGTGAAGTACGTGCAGGCGCGCGCGCTTGCGGACCACCGCTTCACGAGCCTTGATATGCCCGTATCCGGGGGCATTCCTGGATCCCGCGCGGGAGTTCATTCCTCTTCGGCCGCCCTTTGTGATCATCACCGGCGGCACGACCCAAGCCATCTTTCCGCCAGCGTCCGCGGTTTTGCAGGCCCTTGCGGTTGCGGCCGGTGGGTTCCGTGGTCTTATCGCGCTTGTCGCTCGTCTCTGCTGCAGTGGTGTTGATCGCATCCTCCATGCTGGCGCCCCCCCGGTACGCATTGGCGATTGTCATCGCGGTCGGCCTGGGCGGACCGTTGTGGTTCTATGCAGTCAGCGGGTGGGAGCACGCGCCGGCAGTTGCATTGGGAACAGCCGCCTTTGCATGGGTGCTCAGGTCTCCGGCAGGGTCTCGCTCCGCGCCGTGGATCGCGGGAGCGATGGTGGGCGCCGGCGCCACGCTGCGCGACGAAGTGATGCTCCTCGCCCCGGGGCTGCTTCTAACGCTGTGGTTTCGGGAGCGTGGGTGGCGGCGGATGGGTGCCGCCATGGTCGGGCTGCTCGTCCCGCTCGCGATTGCCGCCGCGATCGAGGTGTGGTGGTTCGACCGCCCGGCTGCCGCGCACCTGAGGCACGCCGTGCACCTCGTCCAGGCGGCGCTGCACGTTACCGACGAGCCCAACCCGGAACTCCCGGTGCTCCGCGCGATGTCGCTCCGCGAGCGGTACGACACGGTCGTCACCTATTGGACGCTCGGGCGTGGCACCGACGCCCAGGTCGCTGGCTTTGTGACGGCACTGGTCGTCGCTCTCCTCGTCCGGTGGAAGTGGCGATCCTCGATTGGAATCCTGATTTGGTTGCTCGCGTTCAGTGTCACCGCGGCGGGCGATTTGTGGGAAGTCGTGACGCTCCCGAAATGGCTCGCAGGGCTCGTTCGCGTCTCTCCGTTCGTGGTCTTCGCCGCCTTTCCGTTTGCCGTCGGGCGAACGCGGAAGGAGCCTGGAGCGACCAGCGGGGAGCGTTGGCTGCCACTCGCTTTTGGGATGACGGCGCTCTTGTATCTGGTGATTGCGTTCGCAGGCGTGGATACCAGTGGAGGCAAGTCACTCGGTCCGCGGCTCTTGCTGCCGCTGTTGCCGCTCTTGTCGGTCTCGGCCATCGTGACCATGGCTTCGTATCTCGACTCGCCGGGCGCAGTCGATCGCGCCGTCGGTTGGATGGGCGTGGCGCTCGTTGCGACAGCCGTAGTGATCCACCTCGGTGGTACCATCCCCGCCTACAGGCAGCGCAATGCCGACGATGCGTTGGCGATCCGCGCTGCGGCGTCGTCATCGGAGCGCGTCGTCGTGGCCGACGACATGTTTACGGCGCAGTTGTTGTTTCCGCTCTACGATCGCAAGATCGTATTCCTCGCCGACACGATCGAATCGGGTAACCGGCTCGGTGCTCTCCTGGCCGAGCAGCGGACCGGCGCGATTCTCGTGTCGCGCAATCCCAGAGCCGGCGGTCGGCCTGCCTCCACTTCGGCTCGAGCGGACCGCCAGTCACGGGAGAATGGTGCTGCAAGTTTGGGGGCGGTAACACCCCGGTCCCTCGCCTCCGGGCTCTGTGGTAGATTGATATGTTTCTGTGGAGGAAATGGGCCTGATGAAAGGCAATCGTTCGCTTTTTATTGCAGTCGGCGTCGTGGCGATTCTGATTCTGGGCTGGTGGCTCTTTGGCAGGGGCGGTGGGTCAGGTGCGGTTGAGCTCATCGACCGCTTCGCGGCGGCCGACAAGCGGCCGGCCACTCCGGGTGTCTTTGCCGTGGAGGACGTGACGATCAACAGCGAAACCAAGAAATCCATCGCCGTCACGCCGTCAGGCTGGCACTCGCCTCACGTTCAAACTCCGCGTCCCCGACGACGGGTGGCTGCGCGTCTCCGTCGGCCTGAAACCGGAAGCCTGGACACAGGAGGGCGACGGCGTGCGTTTCATGGCGCTCGTCTCCGACGGTCGTGCGTCGGACGAGCTCTTCGTCCAGGACGTCAACCCTTTTGTGAATCAATCCGACCGCAAGTGGATCCCCATCATGGTCGACTTGTCGGCCTATGCGGGCGAAGAGGTCGATGTGATGCTCAACACCTACGCGAGCTCGCCGGGGAAGGCAGGCGACTTGCGTAACGACCTTGCCGTCTGGGGCGCGCCGGAAATTGTCGTGCGCTAGCCGCGCGCGGCAGTCTCAGGACGCTCGTGCGTCGTCCACCCCATTGACGATGGCGGGACGAGCCATGGTTCCGCTCCTCGATCTGGAGGCCCAGTACCGGCCGATCCGAGACGATGTGCTGGCGGCTGTGATCCGCGTCTGCGACAGCCAGCGTTTCATTCAGGGGCCCGAAGTCGAAGCGCTCGAGCGCGAGTTAGCGGCGGCCCTCGGCGTGGCGGAGGCGATCGGCGTCTCGTCGGGAACCGACGCCCTCCTCGTCGCGATGATGGCGCTCGGAGTCGGCGAGGGCGACGAGGTCATTACCAGCACGTACTCGTTCTTTGCCACTGCCGGGTGCATCGCGCGCCTCGGCGCCGTCCCGCGCCTGGTCGACATCGATCCCGCGACCTACAATCTGTTCGCCGGCGGCTGTCCGATCGGCGATCTCGCCCCGCACTAAAGCGATCATCCCGGTCCATCTCTACGGTCTCTGCGCCGACATGGATCCGCTCTTGACGATCGCCGCCGAGGCGGGTGTGCCGGTCATCGAGGACGCATGTCAGGCCATCGGCGCGACGTATCACGGGCGGCAGGCCGGATCGATGGGGACGGCCGGCTGCTTTTCGTTCTTTCCGAGCAAGAACCTCGGCGCATTCGGCGATGGCGGGTTGGTGACGACGGGGGATGCGTCGCTCGCCCGCGAGATGAGGCGGCTCAGGAATCACGGTTCGGAGACGAAGTACTACCACCAGAAGGTCGGGGGCAACTTCCGGCTGGATGCGCTGCAGGCGGCGATCCTGCGCGTGAAATTGCCGCACCTGCCGGCGTGGACGGCGATGCGGCGCGAGAACGCGGCGCGGTACCGCCGCCTCTTCGGCGAGGCCCTGACCGACCCGGCCGTCGTGCTGCCGATCGAGCCCGAGGGCAGATTTCACATCTACAACCAGTTCGTCGTCCGCGTTCCGAAACGCGACCGGGTGCGCGCGCTTCTGACCGAGAGTGGCGTCGGCACCGAAGTCTATTACCCCGTTCCGTTCCACCTGCAGGAGTGTTTTGCGACGCTCGGCTACCGCGCGTGGCGATTTTCCAGCCGCGGAAGCCGCCTCCGAATCGACGCTGGCCCTTCCTATTTATGGCGAGCTGACCGTCGCTCAGCAGGAGTTCGTCGTCGCAGGCCGCTCGCAGGAGCGCCCGTCACGCGTCGGTGGTCTCGGTGAATGACGCGGGTCATGGTGACCGGCGCGGCCGGCCAGCTCGGCTCGGCCATCGTGGCCAGGATGTCGAAGAATGCGACGTCATGGCCTGCACGCGAAAAGCATCTCGATCTCGCCGACGCAGCGACAGTTCTCGAGAAACGGCGGCCAAGCTCGATCCTGATGTCGTCATCAACTGCGCAGCCTACAACGATGTCGAGGCCGCAGAGGATGCCGCGGCAGCAGCGCGACTCCGGGAATGCCCTCGCCGTGTCAGTCGCTCGCCCGGGCCGCGACCGCAAGCGGCGCCACGCTGATCCACTACAGCACTGACTTCGTCTTCGACGGCACCGCCGACCGGCCCTATCGCGAAGACCGTCGCCTGCCGGCCCCTGAGCACCTATGGCATGTCGATAAGTTGCTTGGCGAGTAGTTTGCGCTGGAGGCGCCGTCGGCGCTACGTGCTCCGAGTCGAGAGTCTCTTCGGGGGCCAGCGCGGCCAAGAGCAGCATCGACAGGATTCTGACCGCCATCCGGCACGCCAACCCGTCCGTGTGTTTGCCGACCGAACCGTGACGCCAAGCTACGTTGATGATGTCACCACAGCAACCGAAGCCTTGATGAACGCGAAGCGCCTGCGGGCCTTACCACTGCGTCAACACCGGCGTAACCACGTGGCTTGGCGTCGCGAAGGAAGCGGCCGCGGTCGCTGGATCGCGATGCGGAGCTCATCCCGGTGAACAGCGACAGCGTCAAGCTTCGTGCCCGCCGGCCCGCTACTGCGCGCTTTCCAACCAGAAGCTGATACGAAGCCGGAGTCGCGATGCCGACCTGGCAGGATGCACTCGCGCGGCACATCAATCACATCCGGCGCTGACGACCTCAATCGTCCGGCTTGGTGTCACTTCCGTTCGCCCGCAGTCGCCGCATCGACAGCAGCGCTCGTAGCCGAAGCTGAAGCGTCACGTAGACCAGAGGCGTCAGGACTCGAAGCGGCCAGCGCGCGTGCTTCCGGAACAGGAGGAACGCGCTGGCGTGAAACGCCACGAGTGACTCCCGGTACGCGTGAATGCTGCTCTTTCCACCGGCATGCACGACCGTCGCACCGGGAAAGTACGTCGTGCGCCATCCGAGCTGAGACAGTCGCCGGCAGAAATCTGCGTCTTCCCAGTACAGGAAGAAACATTCGTCCATGCCGCCGGCTTGTTCGAAGGCGCTCCGGCGCACCAGCATACACGCCCCGGAGACCCAGTCGACGTCAAGGGGCTGCTCACCGGCATCGAGTCCTGGCAGATTCAGCCGGGACAGGGGATTACGCGGGAACCGTCGGGTCAGCCAGGAGCTGCGGCCCGCGACGACGGTCGTCACGCCAGGAAACCGACGCGCCGATCCCTGCACGGACCCGTCGGCGTTGAGAATGCGCGGCCCCGCGATGGCGATATCGGCACGCGGAACGAGGAATCGCAGCAGTCGGTCGCATGCCGACGGAGTGACCACACAATCGGGGTTCAAGAGCAACAGAAAGGGCGCGCGCCCCAGGCGCGCCCCTAGATTGATGCCGGTCGCGAATCCTTCGTTAGTGGATCGTTCAATCAGCTTGATCCACGGAAAGCGTTGAGTCAGGCTGGCGGCCGCGGCCACATCGGATTCGTGGTCGACGACGAGCACCTGTTCCAGCCGCGATCGCTCGGATTCAAGCGACTGGAGGCAGCGCCCCAGCTCGTCGTAGCTCTTGTAATTGACGATAAGAACGTCAGCAAGGACGTTGGATGGATCCTCCACCGACAAAAATCATAGCAGAGCGCGTCCTGATGGACGCACTCTGCCAGGTGGAAGAGCAGCACCTACTGAACGGTGATGCGTATCAGTCGTGCGTTGTCGAATGAGTTGGTCAGCGAACTGTGCGCGAAGATCACCAGGTCATAGACCCCCGGCGCCAAGCCAACCGGCAGGCTGTAGCCGCTCAGATTGTATTGCGATCCATAGGCCGCCGCGACGTCGGGCCGTGACTGGTTTGGTGTAACTGCGCCAAGCCAGATCGGCTGGGTGCCGGATCCTGGGTTCGGATACGCATAGACGTGCAGCGTATCGATCCCGCCGCTGCTCGTGGCACGGCGGTCGATTGTCCAACCACGAAGCGTGAACGGGTTCGTGGTGGTCGCGGCCGGCGCATCGATTGTGATGAGAACGGCCGGGTCGACGGTGATGCGCGTGACCCGGGCCACCTCGAACGCTCCGGTGACGGTGCTTCGTGGCATGACCACGATGTCCCACACTCCGGCCGGCATGCTCAACACATCCATGTAGAAGCCGGAGTTCTTGTATCGGCTATTACCAAACGCATTGGCCACGTCCTGGCGGCCGATTCCGTACTGCGCGTTACCAAGGAACACCGGCGCCTGGCCGGAGCCTGGACTCGGATAGCCCCACACCTGCACGACATCCATCCCCGGGCCACTCGTCGAGCGGACGTCGAGCGCCCATCCACCGATGGAGAGCCAGTTTCGGACGATGGCGTTCATTGCGGGCAGACCGGTAGCGGCGACAGGGCCAGTGATCGGTGGTGCTGCGGAAATGATGACCCGGCGCGTCTGAACCACGTTGAACGTGCCGGTGACCGTGCTCCGGCCGTAGAAGGCCAAATCGTAGGTCCCGACGGCCAGACCTACGACTGGAAGTGAGAACCCGGAATTGGCGAAGCGGCTGCTCCCGACTGCGGCGCCGACATCAGGACGAAATCCACCGTAGGAGGCGACGCCCAGGAACGTGGGGGTGGCTCCGGAACCAGGATTTCGGAATGCGTAGACGTGCACGGCGTCGATGCCCGTGCCCGTGGTCGCTGCGCGGTCGATTGCCCACCCCGACAGCAAGAGATCGCTTGGCAGCACGCCTCCGGCCAACGGGCGATCGACTGTCAGCATGCTCTGCGAGGTCGCCGTCGCGGCGATCGTCGTGCTGACTTGTCCAGAATTCGCACTTCGCGCCGTGGCGTTGTACGCCTGAACGACGAAGAAGTAGGTGGTCGTTGTCGTCGGCTGCAGCGTGAGCGTATGCGAAATCTGATTGCCGACGTTGACTTCGACCGTATAGACGCCGCTCTGCGTGCCGTACCTGATGATGTATCCCTGAACGTCCGGCTCGGAATTGCGGTCCCATTGCAACGTGAGCGTGGCGGCTTGCGCCGACGCGCTCAAGAGGAAGGCACAACACAAGGCCAGCCACACCCGTACAGCCTTTCGTGCACTCATGGTCAGTCGTCTCCCGGTTCAGGTCGGCCAGAGCAAGGCCCATGCCCTGTCACAGAATGGCGAAATCAGGCCTAAAACCGGTGTTTTTGGCGGGAATTTGAGCGGACGGGGCCCTCGTCGGAAGGGCAGGACTGCGCAGAATTTTCCGGGGACCTGCGATTCTGACACGGAATCAGGGTCGACAGGCGCGCGCTCGGCGCGACGATGCCGACAAGAGCACGTGCAGACGGCTGAGATTGACAGCACCTGCCCGGCTTGGCAGGAGCGACGGCTGGTCGGAGAGACGTCAGGATTTTACACGGAGCGCGCGATCTATCCCGAAGTTCTTACATCAGCATCAATTGACGGTGATTCTGACCATCCGCCAGTTGTTGAAGGAACCAGCGATCCAACTGCGTGCGTAAACCACGAGGTCATACACGCCTGGCGGGAGGGTTCCCACCATCTCAAAGCCTGCGTACGCAAACTGCGCGTTGCCTATTGCCTGCGCCACATCCGGCCTGTAGGTCCCGACCGACGCTGCGCCAACCCACACGGGTGCCCCGTGGTCAGAGCCGATCACCGGGTAGGCCCAGGCATGGACCGCCTCGACGCCCGACCCCTCAAATGATGACGCGTCGATCGCCCAGCCGCGGATCCAGAAGCTCGTCGGAATGGCCGGCCACCCGGCGAGAGGCTGGTCGAGCGCCATGTGAGGGTTGGAAGGCGGCGTGATCCGAATCTGCGCGGTCCACACGGCGTGGAAAGTGCCGGTCACGGTGCTGCGCGCGTACACCCCAATCGTGTAGATGCCGGGCGGCAGGTCTGCAAAGACGGTGAACCCTGAATTGCTGAATCGACTGTCACCGAAATAGCTGGCGACATCCAAACGCTGGCTGAACGCGGCAGACCCAAGGAAAATCTGCCCGCCCCCGAGGGGGAAGGCGTACGCGTGCACCGCGTCGACGCCGTTGCCGGCCGATGCATTCACGTCGAGCGCCCAGCCCGAGATCGCGAGCGTTCCGGCGACGGTCGCGCCGTTGCGCGGCGAGTCGACGTAGAGGCGCGTGTCCGCTGTAGTCCGCGGTGGTGGGGGCGGCGGTGGTGGGGGTTGCCCGCCACCACTCGATGTGCCGACGCGCTGAGCGATTGTCTGTGCGAAATTCCTTGCTGCCGTGACCATCCACTCGCGCCGGGACGGGTTGCTCGAGACTTTCGGGACGTGGTTGCCGCCGCCGCCGGCCGCCGTCAACATTTCGCCGGCGCTCAGCGGCGCGCCGCCGGCGCTGACCTCGACGCCGCCGACCTCCACACTCAGTTTGTCGTGGCCGACCAGCAGGACGGTTCCAGACACCTCGTTCGCGTCAATCGACAACGAATCGTAAGTGCCGACCCTCGTCGAGAGCGCCGTCACGTTGCCGAGCGGTGTGCCATCGGCCGCAACAACGCGGCCGGCGATGAGGTCGCCAGGCATCTGATGCCAGGCGACGAGGTACTGGCCCGTCGACGCGTTGTAGGTAACTCCCGTCGTGTTGATCGTCGAAGCCTGGGAGACGATCGACGGCCCACCAACCAGCGCCCCGGTTCCCGCCTTAATCCGCTGGGCCATCACGCTAGTCGGGCTGAACCCCATGCGGTACACGGCAAGGTATTCGTCGGTCGCCGGGTTGTACGTGAGCGACGGGTCGCTCTCGAAGAGCGGGCCGGCGGCGACGCCGATCCCGCCGCTAATGGGTTCGCCGCTGTTGTTCAGGCGAAGGCCGAAGATGTTGACGTCGGAGTACTGGCGCCAGATGACGAAAAACTCGCGGCTGACGGTGGAGTACACGACAGGCGCACCCATGATTTCGTGGTACGTGTCGTTCCCGACGATCTGACGGTCCGGAGTCAGGAACCCGCCTGAGTAGCTGACCATCCGGGAGTGGATACTTGGCGCCGGGCCGTCGCTCTCGTGCCACGTGACGAGGAACGCGCCATTCCCACCGTTCGCGTCGGGGCTGTAGGCCAGCTGCGGGAACTGTCCGAAACTCACCACCGCCTGAAGCACGAACGGGTCGCCGAGCACGGCGCCGTCGGCGCTGACGAATCGCCCGTTGACCCGTCCATGGGCCGAGACGACCAGGTAGACGTTGTTTCTTGTGTCGTACCCAACCGCGGAGCCGCGCGAAGTGTCACTCCAGACCGAGAAGGTTTCTCCGAGGCGTGCCAATTGGGCGGATGCAGGCGCGGCGCAGAGCCACGAACACAGTCCGAGGGCAAGGACGAGGCGTCTGTGCTTCATATTGGTGCTGCACCGGTGCTGGCCAGCTGCTACGACCGTTAGCAGAGGCTCTCAACCGGCCTATCGGATCTGGGGAAGTGCAGCAATAGGGTAAGCGCTGGCTGCACCTCATGTAAAGCAGGAATGTGCAGGTGAGGTCCGTCAGCGAGCCTCCTTGACCATGGAGACGATCGCTCCGGCCGCATGGAGACGGGTGCCAGGCTCAGGATCCCTGAGCAGGCGTCGAAGGGCCTCGAGCGACATCGGCGCATCGGGTGCGGCCGTCGTACTGGTCTGTAGCTGTTGACCGGGAGTGAGCAGCCCGGTCCGTTCGAAGACCCGCATGACATCGGCGCGGACCACCGGGTTGGGGTCCTTTGACGCTTCCAGGAGCACAGGCAGCGCCGCCTCCGGAGCCACGGGGGCAAGCAATTCGGCGGCTCGGATACGGGTCAGGCCGTTGGGATCCTGAAGCGCTGGCATAATCGCCTGCACCCAGGGGCCGGCACCCTTCCCCTCATACGCCTGGGCGCCGAGGAGCCGCATGTCGAGGACCGGGCTTTCGAGAAGCTCCTGCACCACGGCCTCGCCATCAGGATCGCCGAGCCTCGCAAGCGCGACGGCCGCGTAGCTCCGCACTTCGGGGTCTTTCATCGCCGTCTTGAGGTCGGGAAGGACCTCAGCAGCGCCGATTTTTCCAAGGCTCAGCGCGGCCTCCATCCGCACGGGCGCGGCGGGGTTTTTCAGCAGCGCGCGAAGCATCGGCACCGCAGCCGGCCCGGCCGACATCAACGCTCGGGCCAGCGACTGCGGAGGCACAGCGCTCGCGGCCTGCGGGGCTGTCAGCCGTTTGGCCGCGGCCGCGTCGCCCTGCAGCGCCAGTTGCAGATCCTGTTGTGGGCTGGGAGCCGGCTCGGATCCAGCACCGGTTCCCGACTTCAGAAACTCCTGCAGCCGCGCGGCATCCTGTGCATCTCCGCTCTGCGCCAGCCGCCGCAGCGCCTGCATGGCGAGCGCGCGGTCCTTGCCCGAGGCGATTTGCTTCAAGGTCCCTCGCGCAACGGGGAGCAGCAGGAAGACATCCTCGATCCGAACCTTCCCCAGCCACGCCTCGTATGCGTCGAGCGCTCGCAACGGCTCGCCCGGCGCGAGCGCCTCGATCTTGAGGTCGACCGCGCGGTGATCGGTGGGCCGCCGGGTCAACAGCGCGTCGGCGGTCTTGATCGCTTCCTGAGACCGGCCCCCCGCAAGCGCGGCCCAGCCGTTGCCTAGCGCGGCCAGGTCGGAGTCAGTCGCGGACGCTGCCGGGGCTCGATCGCGAGGTGTCTGCGCAGCTGAGTGCCCTCCTCCGAGCAGCAACACCGCCATGGCGATCGATAGATGATGGCGCGAGATCTTCATGATGTAACCTTACTCCTTCATTGATGGACCTGGTCCTGCCGCTGGCGCTTCGCGTCGGGCTGCTGCTCTATTGTCTAATCGTTCCGGGCTGGGCGCTTCTGAGAGCGGCCGGCTTCTCGAGCGCATCAGCCGCTCGACCGGCTGCTCGCGTGTCTCACCGCGGGCGCCGCGTCTACCAGTTTGACGGTCACGACCCTCCTGCTGGTCGGCTTGTATTTCCGTCCCATTGCAATCGTCGTGCTGCTCGCGCCGCTCGTCTACCTCGTGTGGAGTTATGCGCGATCTGCGGCGGCCCGAGTCCCGAGCGCTCCGCCGCAGGCGCCGTCCAGAGATACCGTGCGGCGGCTCGACGCCATTGATCGCGCGGTGGTCGTCGCGGCCGCCGGCTTTCTGCTCGTGTATCTCGTCGATGCGTGGACCTCGCCGATCACGTGGTGGGATGGCCTGGCTTCCTGGGGAAAATGGGCCGCCGACTGGGGACGTCGCACGTCGAGTGCCGGTTACGTCGTCGGTGGCTACCCGCAACTCGTGCCGCGGATTGTCTCGGTCATGTACAAGCTGACCGGCGCGCACTCCGATCTCCTCCCGCTCGATTTCTTCGCGCTGCACGGTTTCTACGTGCTGTTTGCGCTGTGGTTCCTGCTCGCCGCCATCCGCCTCACGCAGCTCCTCGACACGCCGGCCTGGCCGGTCGTGCTCGCGGGGTTGGGGTCCATACAGTTTCGCGAGCACGCCGGCGCCGGAACGGTGGACGTGCTGGTCTGCGCTCTCGTGACGACGTTGCTGGCGTTGTATTTCGGGCTCAGGCGCGAGACATGGCGCGCGCGGCATGAGGCGGTCGTGCTGGGGGCTGCAGCATTTGCTGTCATCTTCACGAAGTGGACGGGCGGCGCCGGGCTCCTGCTACTGGTCGTTCTCGATCGGGCTTCCAGAACGAGGTATCCGATCTCGGCCGAGCGGGGCGCCTCAGTCGGTCGCGTGGTCCACCGCGCGCTCGGCATCGCCGCGCTCGGGATGCTGCCTTTCGTCGTCGAGCAAGGGGCGTCTGAGCTGCGCATTGGTCGATGGGAGCCTGATCCATTCGAAGTGAACATCTCGCTTCGTCAGATACCGACGCTGCTCTCGACCGATGCGAATGCTGTTTATCGTGGTGGCGATGCCGGCGTGCGCGCAGGGCTGGTCCAGTTGCGCTTTTGGAACAGCTACGACGTGCCGGCCACGCTGCGGCTGTTGTTCACGGCCTTTCTCGCGATCTGTCTGGGGGCGTCTCTCGCGTCGTGGTTCGGCCGTGCCACGCTACCCGTGTTGCTGGTCTACGCCGCCGTCTGGCTGTACCTGGTCGTCGTCCGATCAGCGGAACATCTTCGGCCTTCTGCCGGCGCTCGCCCTGTGCGTGAGCTTTGGCGCCGCATGGCTCTGGCGGGCACGGCCCCAGGTGATCTGGCCCAACGTGATCGCAGTGGTTGCGGGACTGTTCCTGATCCTCGCTGGGGGGGGTCTTCTCAAGGACGCGCAAGCCCGACTCGCGTCGCTCACAGGGGGTGAGCGCGCGTTGCCGGCTCGGCTGAGGGCGATGCGCGGAGGGATCGCCGGAAAAGTTGCCCTGTTCTATCCTCAGCTGGATCGGGAGTACCGCTTCATTTCCGCATTGGCTGGCCGAACCGACGCGGCGCACGTGCTCGTCACCTACCCTCTGTTCCGGTTCTTCGAGCGCGGCGCCCACGCGCTCAGCCTCTGGCCGTTCGATCGCGTTCGGCCCGGCGACGTGTTCGCCAGCCACGAATACCACGTCCCGCCCGGCGATCCCCGCTGGGTGCTCCTGTCTCGCAGCCCCGGCAATCGCGTCTGGCTGCGCGTGTCCGATCTTCGTCTGGTCTCGCCGCGGCGCGCGGAGCCTTCAAGCGGTGGCACGACCCGCATCCTCTACGACGTGGAGCCCGCAGACCTTGGGCACGACGGCTTGGTGGTGTGGCAAGCCGCCGGGGCCAGGAACAGCCGGGCCACCGCCATCTTCGAACACTTTGATGAGACGTCGTTGGATCCCTCGCTCGTCTCAACGGCCTGCGAGACTCCCTCCGCTGACCGAGTCGGGTTCCGGTGTTCGGGTATCGTCGCGCTCGACGGCGCGGCGCTCGCTCGATATCGCACGGGGCAGATCGCGGTGGGCGTCGAGACGGATGCGGACCGAGCGATGGTTACGCTGACCGTCGCGCGGCCGCTGCCGGCGCCGGGCGCGCCGCGATGATTGCCTGCGTCAGGACCTGGGACCACAGCGTTCGCTCGAAGATGACCTCGAGCCCCTCCTCACGCATCAGCGCCGCCAGGCGCGCGCGAGGGACGGGCCGCTCGTCGGGAAACTTCCACAGACCCAGGACTTCAGCGGTCGTCCGGAAGATGCGGTAGAGAATCGTCGGCGTTGGCACGGCAATAAGCACCAACCCGTCGGGTGCCGCCCAACGTCGGTGCAGGCCAACCAGCTTCTGCATGGCGTGGTCGTCGAAGTGCTCGATCAACCCGACGCTGAAGACGACATCGAATCGCCGGTCAGGAGTGGCGGCAAACACGTCGTCGCTGATGTAGCCGACCCGATCGCCGTAGGCAGGTGCGAACCGTTCGCGCGCCAGACGCATGCCCTCCGGAGAATTGTCGAGGACGACGTATGGCGCCATGCTGAAGTGCTGCATCAGGCCGTCGAGGAAGCAGGAGTTGCCGCCGCCGAGCTCCAGCACGGAGAGCGGTTGGCGACGGGGCGCGTGCTTTGATATGAGGTCGCGAAGCATTGCGCTCATGATGCCCCGTGACCAGCGCGACGCTGGAAACGGGTGACGATGGTCCTCTTCCCAGTTCGTCCGTTCTTCCCCAGGGCCCCTGAACACGAATCGATCTCAGTACCACGAACGTAAAAAGGAAGCCAGCCAGCTGCGCGAGGATCTTCGCCAGGATCGGACTCGCGCCCCATCCTTGAAAGACGAGCAGCATCCACGTGGTCAGCGCAAGGTTGGCGAGTACGATCGCGCCGTAGCGGACGACCTCGGACAACCGAAATTGGCCCTTCGCCCTGAAAACGTATTCGCGGCTCAGCAGAAAGTGCGCGCCGACCGCAAAGGCCCGCGCCAGGATGTTGGCGCGCACGACATTGCCGGAGACATAGGGGAGCAGGAGTGCGAACGCACTGAAGTCGACCGCCGTGACCGCCAGCGAGGAGAGCGCGTACCGGCTGAGCACCGCGACCACGCGCATGGAATCCCACAAGGGATCGAAGTGGGTGCGGCGGTTCTCGTCGAAGTAAATGGTGGGTATCTCGACTGTCGCGACGGTGTATCCCAGCGAGACGGTTTTCGTCAGGATTTCCGCTTCGGTCTCGTAGCGTCGCCACGCGACCGCTCTCAGTAGCGCCTCGGCCAGAGACTGAGAGAACAGCCGAAAGCCGGATTGTGTGTCGGGCACATAGCGGCCGGTCCCGAGGAAGAACACCAGACGCGAAAAGTAGTTGCCGATCTTGCTTTTTGGCGGCATCACTCGTACGTTGCGCACGCCGATCACGAAGTCGGCACGCTCGCGGATGGCCAGTGAGACGAATCGCGGGATGTCGCCCGGGTCATGCTGGCCATCGCCGTCGACGGTCAGGATGTAGTCGAAGACGTCGGCGAGCTGACCCTGACGCCCCTTGAGGACCTCTTCGATGCCGGCCTTGAGGGCTGCGCCTTTGCCTGCGTTCGAGGGGAGCCGCAGACACGCCGCGCCTGACTGTCTGATGTGCTCCGCCGTGTCGTCCGTGGATCCGTCATCGACGACGAGGACGGCGTTCGCGGCCGCGCGGGCTCCGGTAATGACATCGACGCACGCCTCGCCCGTGTTGTAGCAGGGGATGACGACCGCGACCTTCACGTCACTGCGCATGTCGTCAGGAGCCACTCGCGTGACGCCGCTGCGCCGAGTCACGCCGCTCGAAGAAAGTGAAATAGCCGCTTTCGCCGTTCCGTTCGTCGGTCAGCCATGCCGACGTGTGCGCGTAATCGCGCTCGACGGTGACGCGGAGCTCGTCCGGCACGTATCGCCAGAGGTCGATCGGTTCCGGCGTCAGGTCGCGGGAGAACATCACGTAGGTCGGCTCGAGCGAGAAGGTGTACTCCAGGTCACTCCGTCCGTGGCCGGCGCGGTGCCGCGCAAAGTCGGGGGGCGGCGGCAGGTGCGCGATGTGGGTGTCGACAAGCCCGTGGATATCGTGGATCTGCATGTCCGCGTAGTAGCCAATCGCGCCGATCGCCGTCGTGGCGAGGCTTTCCGTCGGCTGTCGTCTGTAGGTGTCGAAGAACCGGCCGATGACGGTCAGCCGCGCTACATGCCACCGCTCGATCTGCACGCCGCGGTAGTCGCCATGCTGCTGCGGCGGCGACGCAAAAAACGACCGTTCGAGCGGCGTGGACGGAAAAAACGTTGCGATCGCGACGAACGACGAGGAGACTCCAGAATCCGAACGCGTTCGCCGGCCGGGCGATGCGCGCGTATAGCGCCGAAACGAGTAATCCGAACAGCAAGTACATGAATGGCAGCACCGGGACGAAGAACCGATGCATGGCCATGTAGTCCCCTCCCACGAGCACGTTGCTTGCGGTAGACGCGATGACGATCGTTGCTGCAAACACGACGAACGATGAGCGCCGGAACCACTCCGCCGAGGCCATTTCGCGCAGCTTCGATAACCGAGGTGCTCCCGCCTCCCATGCCGTGACGAGCACCGCGGGCGCGAGGGGCAGCGCGAACTGCATCAGGAACAGGTACGCGAGGAGACCGCCGCGAAGCACCTGCGGCACCCCGCCCCCTGTCTTTGCGTAAAAAGTGTTCGGAAGGAGGTAGCCGTACCTCGAATACCGCCACGCGAAGTACACCAGAAACCCAGCAGCATAGGTGACGGCGGCCAGGGTCACTGGTGCGATCCGATCTCGCGCGCGGAAGACGGCCACGGCCGCGCTCAGGCTCGAGGAGGAGGGCCGCAATCAGCATGCCCTCCGGCCGCGTCAGCGTGGAGAGCAGCAGGGCCAACGCGCCCGCAAGCGCAGCAGTCAGTCGCCCCGTTCGCCAGACGAGCGCGAACTGATAGGCCGCGACCAGAATGAGGAAGCCAAAAAGCGTCGATTCCATGCCGCTCGACGACCACGTGGCAAACGGGCCACAGACCGCGAGCATTGCACAGGGCACGAGCGCAACCGTTGGCGGCCAGGCCATCAGCCGGCGTCCGATGAGATACGTGAGACCGAGCGTCGCCAGCCCGGCGGCGATCGAGAGCCCCTGCACGAACCCGACGCCAGGCAGGCCGACCGCCATGGCCCCGGCGCTCGCGAGCACCCAGAGGAAATCGGTGTAGCCCTCGACGGGTGGTGCTCCAGGGTTCCAAACGAGCCCGTGCCCGCCGGCAAGATTCTTCGCAAACCGCAGAGCGATGAATGCGTCCTCGGCGACGCAGTTGAGATACACGACGTGCGCGAGGAACACGAGCGTGATCGCGATCATCCACCTGACGGGCGGATTCAGGGCTGACGTCATCTGGGGCAACTACATTGTATGATGACGTGTTTGAGTCCAGACCAGACCTCTTTGCCCCCCGAACCTCGCGCTTCCACGTACATCGGCCTCTTCTTCGTCGCCCTGGCGACGCTGATGTACGAGATCCTGCTCACGCGGATCTTCAGCGTGACGATGCTCTATCACTTTGCGTTCGTCGCGCTGTCGCTGGCGATGTTCGGGATGACGGCCGGCGCGCTCATCGTCTATCTCGCGCCGCGAGCTGTTTCCGCCCGAGCGCCTGCGCGGCACGCCTCGCGCTCGCCGCCGTCGCGTTTCCGATCGCGATCGTCCTCAGCTTCCTGACGCAGCTCAGCATCCCGTTTCAGCGTGCACCCGTCGATCGTCGCCATCTACGCGATCGCCTTCACCTACGCCGTGATCGCCGTGCCGTTCGTCGTCAGCGGCGTCGTGGTGTGCCTGGCGCTGACCGGGTTTCCCAGCGCGTGTCAGCCGCCTCTACGCGGCCGACCTCGCCGGCGCGGCGCTCGGCTGCGTGCTCCTCATCGTCGTGCTCGGCTGGTCCGATGGCCCGACCGCCGTGCTGTGGGTCGCGGTGCTCGCGAGCCATCGGCGGCGTCGCGTTCGCCATCGACGCGCGGCTCGCGAGCGCTTGCGTCGCGTCGGCGACCGTCGTCGCTCGTGTTGCTGGTGGCTCGCAGCGGCGGGACACACGGTCCTCGTCTGGCGGGAGTTCCCGGTCTTCCGGATCCTCTACATCGAAGGGCGTCGTTCGAGGCGCGGCCGCTCTACGAGAAGTGGAACTCGTACTCGCGCGTGCGCGTCACCGGCGATCCGCAGACGACTGAGCTACCCGCGCAGGGCTGGGGGCTGAGCCCGGCGCGTGCCGCGCGACGCGCGTCCGGCAGCTGCAGATGGACATCGACGTCGGGGCGGGCACGGTGATGACCGGCTTCGACGGCGATCTGCGGCGCCGTCGAGCACCTGAAGTACGACGTCACCAACATCGGCTACTACCTCCGGCAGCGATCACGACGCCCTCGTGATCGGCGCCGGCGGCGGACGCGACGTGCTGTCGGCGCTGGCGTTCGGCGCGCGGTCGGTGACCGCCGTCGAGATCAACAAGGACATCATCCGCACGGTGAACGGCCGCTTCGGCGACTTCACCGGCCATCTCGACCGCGATCCGCGCGTGCGCTTCGTCAACGACGAGGCGCGCAGCTTCATCGCCCGGTCGCCGGAGCGCTTCGGCACGATCCAGATCTCGCTCATCGACACCTGGGCGGCGACGGCCGCCGGCGCGTTCGTGCTCAGCGAGAACTCGCTCTACACGGTCGAGGCGTGGACGACGTTTCTGCAGCATCTGACCGACGACGGCATGCTGAGCGTCTCGCGCTGGTACTTCCACGACCGGCCCGCCGAGATGTATCGGACGACGACGCTGGCGGTCGAGGCGCTGCGCGCGGCTCGGCGTCACCGACCCGCGCCGCCACATCGTCGATCGTCCGCAACATGCGGCCGACGACGGCTTCGACCGACCGACACGCCCGACGGCGTCGGCACGATTCTCGTCAGCCGCCGGCCGTTCACCGACGCCGAGCTCGACACGCTCGATCGCGGAGACGGCGCGGCTGCAGTTCGAGGTGCCGTTCAGCCCGCGGGTGGCCACGACGAGACGTTCGCCCGGCTGACCGACGCCCGCGGGGACCGTCGCCGCGTTCCTGCGCAGCTATCCCGTCAACATCACGGCGCCGACCGACGACAGCCCGTTCTTCTTCAACATGCTGCGGCTGCGCGACATCGTGCGGCCCGTCGCTGCTCGACTTCGGCAAGCTGAGCCACAACATGAAGGCGGTCGCGACGCTCGGCGTCCTGCTCGTGACGGTGACCGTCCTGACCGCGCTCTGCATCCTGCTGCCGCTCTGGCTGACGCGCGATCGCGTGACCCTCTCCGGCGCCGGACCGCTGCTTCACGTTCTTCATCGCGATCGGGCTCGGGTTCATGCTGATCGAGACGTCGCAGATGCAGCGGCTGATCATCGCGCTCGGCCATCCGACCTACGGGCTGTCGGTGGTGCTGTTCGCGCTGCTGCTGTCGAGCGGCGCTCGGCAGCTTCCTGACCAGTCGGCGTCACGGCAGATACGGCGGCGGCGTCGGGCCGACGTCGCCTGCTGGCGCTCGTCGCTGTGCTCGCGGCGTTTGGCGCTGGTCACGCCGTCGGTCGTGCGATGGATCGAGCCGCATGACGACGCCCGTCCGGATCCTGGCGGCGGTGCTGCTGCTGTTTCCGGCCGGGCTGTTCATGGGGATGGCGTTTCCGCTCGGCATGAAGCTCGCCGTCGGCACGCGCGCGCGACGCTGACGCCGTGGTTCTGGGGCCTGAACGGCGCGGCCTCGGTGCTCGCGTCGGTGCTCAGCGTCTGCATCGCGCTGACCTGGTCGATCTCGACCGCGTTCTGGGCGGGGTGGGTGTGCTACCTGCTTGCGTTGTTCGCTTTCGTCAGGGCCGCCCGTCCGGCTGCCGCCGCCGCACCTGCGCGACCAATTGCCGCGTCGTGAAGAGAGACGGCCTCGCTTCAACCTATGCGTCGTGGTGCAATCGAGGTTGCCCCACGCGCCCGCTCAGCAAACGGTCGGGCCACGGCTGATATACTGAACCGTCGAGATCATGGCTAAACGCGCACTCATTACCGGCATCACGGGGCAGGATGGCTCCTACCTGGCCGAGCTGCTGCTCGACAAGGGCTACGAGGTCTATGGCGATGGTGCGCCGCGCCAGTGCGCCTCAACTACTGGCGCATCGAGCATCTGCTCGATCGAGTCGTGCTGAAACCGGCAGACCTGCTCGACCAGCTCTCGCTCATCCGCGCTGATCGACGAAGTGCGGCCGCACGAGCTCTACAACCTCGCGGCGATGTCGTTCGTGCCAGCGTCATGGGATCAGCCGATGCTGACCGGCGAGTTCAACTCGCAGGGTGTCACCCGCGTGCTCGAGGCGGTTCGGCAGGTCGACTCGAACATTCGGGTCTACCAGGCATCTTCGAGCGAGATGTTCGGGAAGGTGCGCGAGGTGCCTCAGACCGAGCTGACGCCGTTCTATCCGCGCAGTCCCTACGGCGTGTCGAAGGTGTTCGCGCACTACATCACCGTCAACTATCGCGAGAGCTATGACCTCTTCGCGGTCTCGGGGATTCTGTTCAATCACGAGTCGCCGCGCCGCGGGCTGGAGTTCGTCACCCGCAAGGTCACCGACGGGGTGGCCCGCATCAAGCTGGGTCTTACCGATTCGCTCAGCCTCGGCAACCTCGACGCGCATCGCGATTGGGGATTCGCGGGCGACTACGTCCGCGCGATGTGGATGATGCTGCAGCAGGAGCGGGCCGACGACTATGTGATTGCGACCGGGGAAAGCCATTCCGTTCGCGAGCTCGTCGAGATCGCCTTCGGTCATGTCGGCCTCGATTGGCAGAAGTATGTGCGACTCGACCCGAAGTTCCTGCGGCCGGCGGAAGTCGACCTGCTGGTCGGCGATTCGAGCAAGGCGCGAAAGAGCCTCGGCTGGGACGCCGGAGGTTGATTTCACGAGCCTCGTGAGGATGATGGTGGACGCGGATCTCGCTCGACTCTCGCCCGTGGCAGGGACCGCCGGCATCGAGACTCGTTAGCAGCCGAGCACCCGTACGGAGCGCTGCCGAGTGACCAGTTGAGCCTCGATTCGTTTTACGCCGTACGTTTCCCGGAAGAGGACCGCGCCGCCAAAGACGCCATCTGGCAAGTCCTCTGCTCGAACTTCTTCCAGCGATATGTCCGACCGGACGATGTCGTGCTGGACATCGGCGCCGGCCTTGGCGAGTTCCTGAGACACATCCGATGCGGCACTCGGATCGCGGTCGACGTGGAGCGGCTGTCCGGCCGAGTGCTTCCACCTGGCACACGCGAGCTCATCACCCCGAGCCACCAATTGTCCGCGCATATTGCGCCCGATTCAGTCGACGTCGTGTTCTGCAGCAACTTCTTCGAACACCTGCCTGACACATCGACATTCCTCGCCACCCTGCGAGAGATTCGCACAGTGCTCCGGCCAGGTGGCCGGCTGCTCGCCCTGCAGCCGAACATCCGCTACGTCGGCGCCGCCTACTGGGATGTCGTCGACCATCATCTGCCCTTGACCCACATCACGCTGGTCGAGGCGGCCCAGAGCGTCGGCTACGATATCGTGGAGGTCATTCCCCGGTTCTTGCCCTATACGACCAGAAGCGCAATCCCGCAAGCCCCCTGGCTGGTTCGCTGTATCTGGCCGTCCGGCCGGTCTGGAGAGTGATGGGCCGGCAGACCTGGTTCGTGGCGCGCAAGCCGCTTCCCTGATGCACCAGTTCTACGGGTGCACGGGTTCGAGCCGCTCTGCTGGCTGATCGGATCGGACAGCTGGCAGCCCGGTCGCGCCGGCGCCGATCACGTGTCGAGCATCGAGAAATCCCGCGGTCCCAATCACCCCTGGTGTCCACTCGCGACTCTCGACGCCGAGGGCGGCGAGAAATGTCCAGAACTCGCGTCTTGCCGTCGACATGCGAGGTGCCTGCCTGCGGGTTCGTCCTTGGAGAAGGGGCGCGTAGGCAATTCTCAGCTTCTCCGCGATCGCGCACGCACCCAGCCACAGTGATAGCGCCGATAGCGGCAGATCAGCCGGTCTCCGATCGAGAGCGCGCTCCAGAAACGGCGCCCGCACAGCAAAGAGGCCTGTCGTCGGGCACAAAATGCAGTGCGCCTTCAAAGCCATCGCAAAAGGACCAGGGTCGGTTCTTCCGAGACCTTCGAAAGGCGGGACCAACCGGCCGAGATTGTCTGGAACGCTTCCACACGAAACCACGATGTCCGCGGCGTTCAGAAGCCTCCCGCTCACCACCGCGACCTCCGGATGCATCTCGAGCAGCTTGACCGCGTCCCAGATGCCCGAGACATCGAGATCCTCACACTCGCCGCTAACAACGATGACGTACTCGGATCCGGTCTCGAGCGCCTTGCGAAGTGCCCTGGACCAGTCTGTCGCACCATCCGCGTCGCAGTCGTGGATCGCCCGAAACGGAAACCCGCAACGCCGAAACGTGGCAGAGGTATCGCGGAGTGCGCCACCCTCACCCAGTATCACCGCCTCGATGGTGGGCGGATTCACGGGCAACCGCTCGATGCACCATTCCTCGGCGCCGCGGAAGATGGGGAAGGTCACGATCCGATAGAGGCTCGGGTTGGACTGTTCGTCGATGGTCCTGTTCAGGACGAACTTCGTAGAGGCGAGCGAGCCCGGATGCTGGCCTCCACTGTTGCTGTGCGACGCAGGATGGGCGCGCCAGTGATACAGAACATGGTTCGCGTGGGTGATTCTGCCCCCGGCGCGCGCGAACCGGCAGACGGTGTCCCAGTCGTGACAGAACTCGGCGCCCGGGTCGGTATACACACCGATTCGTACCGCTTCATCTCTCCGGTAGGCACACAGGTGCCAGATATACGAGCTCTCAGCGTTCAGCACGCGATCGAAGTCCGGTCGGAAGAAAGGCGAATCGGCAGTTCCGTCGCGGTACGTGTCCTCGTCGGTGTAGATCAGGTCCGGGCGGCCTGACCGGATTTCGGCCGCCAGCACATGGAGCGCATCTGGAGCGAGGAGATCGTCGGCGTCCATGGGCACCACGTACTCACTCGAAGCCTCTTGCAGGCAGAGTCCGAGGCCCCTGACGATGCCGACGTTCTCGTCCCGGCGAGTGATGCGCACTCGAGGGTCGGCCGCACAATCTGCGACGACGATCTCGACAGCCGGCGCGATTGGTCCGTGAAGGAGGATGACCCATTCAGCAAACGGGAATGTCTGCTCAAAGAGGCTTTGAGCGGTTTGACGGAAGAGGGCTGCATCCGTGCCGGCGTACAGCGTGGTCAGGATCGAGAATGTGAGGTGTCCGGCGTCGCCCGCATATCTGACGGACCGAGCCGTTGCCTCGGCTGCCGTCCAGTCGGCATACGATGGAAGTGCCGATGCGGCTTCCAGCTCGGCGAGCCGCACTTGCTCGGTCACCGGTCGGTACGCGGTCGCTGGCGCAAGCCCGAGTGAATGCGAAAGGTAGCGGTCTTCTGGAATAAGCGCGCGGCACCCGATCCTGAATGCTGCTCGTTCAACCGCGCTGACCTGGGCGTCAAGGTCGATTCCGGTCGATGCACAGAAAAATGGGGAATACACTACGCGGTATCCTGCCGCCCGCGCTGCCGCTCCGAGCCATGGGCTCAATCCGGCGAGCGACACACGAGCCGCGGACAAGGGTTCAAGCGCTCCTCGAAGGAACTGCGGCCGGACGACGCAGTGCTGAATCGAAACGGCGCTCACCGAGTGCTGTTTCCACATCTGCGCGAAGTAGCCGGGATCGTTAACGAAGCGACCGCGGTCCGGCGAATCGCATCCGCTGCCGAAGCCGAAATAACGGCCCGCCACGCGGATCCGCCGGCCGTCGTGGATGCGGCCGCCAATCATGACGGTGTCCGGGAAGAGTTCGAAATGCGCCATGGCTTCCCAGGGCCACTCCTCATCCTCGATGGTCGTGTCCGACCACAGCAGGTGTACGAGGCTTCCCGTGTCCGCGCAGCGGGCCGCGATCTCCTGCAGTCGTCGAGGACCGTCGGACGGATGGATCCGAACAACCTGATGGGGCAAGTCCCTCCTCACGTGACTCTCAGGCCGCTCGCCTTCGTGTGCCGTCACGACTACAGTGACCACCGGCCAGGGGTCGCGATGCCCGCGCCGGATCCACCAATCGGGCGTGCCATTGAACAGAGGACTTGGCTGAAGGTCGTAGAGCGCCGGATCGGGCGCCGCCGACAGCACCTTGCTGAGCACCCTGCGCTGCGAGGCATAGACATAGGGTTTGCTGCCAATGTTTCCTGCAGTCGACTCGGCGTGCATGCGCCACGAGTACAAGACCTCCGGCACGTGCAGCGGGACGTAGCCGGCGTGATGGAATCGCGTGAACGTGTCCCAATCGTGACTCCCCTCGGTTTCGGGGTCGGTGTACGCTCCGAGCTCGAGGGCAAGCTGGCGATCGATCGCGCAGAGGTGCGCGATATAGCAGGAGTTGACGAACAGGACAGGATCCCACTCCGGCTTAAAGTAAGGATCCCTGGGTGATCCGTCCTCAACCTTGTCCTCGTCCGAGAACGCGAGCGCCGGATATCCGGAGCGCTTCAAGGCATGCGACAGCACTCGAACCGCGTCTGGCGTCAACAGGTCATCCGAATCGAGGGGAACGACGTAGCGGCGTTCGGCCCGCTCGAGGCAGAATCGCAGACCGCCGATGATGCCCGCGTTACGATCGATCCGATGAAGTCGGACTGCCGGGTGCTGGGCAAGACGTCCGAGGTACTCGCGGGTTTCTGCGCGGGCACTTCCATTGTCGAGGATGATCCACTCGAAGCCGGTGCCGGTATCCTGCCCGAGCACTGAAGCGGCGAGTGCTTCGAGGTAGGTGGCTTCGGTGTTCCAGACCGTCGTCAAGAAGGTGATGATCGCCGGATCTGCCTCTGTCGCCGGGTACGAAGTCCGGCGGTTGACGATCGACGCGCGGCGATAGACGTCGTAATCATTGGCCGCCCAGCCGCCAAATCCCTGGAAGACCTTCGAGGGCCTCGCCGCTCCGGTCGTCGGCCAGTCACGAGAGGGCCGGGCGGGGCTTCCTTGCAGCAGCGCGAGCTCGTCCATCAGCTGCGGCAATATCGGCGCGAAGCTGTCGGACCAGTTTTGCGGCAGGCCAAGATGGACGTCGTCCGGACGCTGATTGTGGCCCGGCAGCCGGCGCACGGCGTCGCCGAGTCCAGTGGCGATGCTCTCAATCGTCGGTTCGACGCCAATGATGTTTCGCGACAGCTGTGCCAGTCGGTCCGCGGTCTTGGTCCCAAACGTCGTCGTCACGGAGATCCCGCCGCTGGCTGCCATTTCGAGGGGCGGGTAGCTCGGATGGGGAGAGAGCATCAGCGAGAGCAGGATGTCGCTCTCGCGCATCTGGTGCGCGTAGCGCTCGAGGTTCACCCACTCCGCTGGACGCAGCACCGCGCCGCGCCCGAGCGCCACCGGCGAGAACGGTTCCCCCATGCCGACAAACTCCCAGCACGCGGGGTCGAGCAGGCCGTCGCCGATAGCCTTCTGTAGTGCCGCCACCCCCAATTCGAAGAGATTTCTCAGGCCGTTCGTTGGCCGTGCATAGAACAGCAGCCGCCGGTGGGATTCCGAGCCCCGCGCCTCGCGAGGATGAAAAATTGACTGGTCGAGAGCAGGCTCGAACACGAGCGCCGAGCGCGCGAAGGCGTCATCCTTGAAATGGCCGATCTTTTCAGCCGTCAGAAACTCGTGCAGCAGGCTCGTGTTGATAATCGGAACATGAGGCAGCTCGTAGGTTTCGCTTGCCAGAGCATACTGGGTGGACGCCGCATGCAGGAGCGGTTCGTAATCCTGAATCAGGTAGAGGAAGGTCTGCTGCTTCGTGAGCCTGGTCGTGTACTTGGCCTGCTGCGCGGTCCACCAGGCCGTTGCCATGAAGAGGTCGTTGGCCCCGATCGACGTCGTCCGCGATCGATCGTGCGCATCGACGAGCTCCATGTTCTGAGGAAGGCGTTCGATGCGGGTGAGCGTCCGCACGTGATCCCAGAAGGGCCCACTGTCGGCGTCCACCGCCGCGTCGGTGCTGACGAACCTGATGCTGACTCCCCTTGTGGCAAGTGCAGTGGCCAGAGCGATGGCCGTATTTGGTCCACCCGACATGTGCGCCATTGCCAGTCCCGGGAGCAGAACGTTGAGCCGCGGCGACGATGAGAGCGCCTCCGATACCGAGATCTTCAGAGGACTGAACCACGGAAGCAGCCCCTCAGGGGGAACGTAGCTGCTATCGCCTTGCGCGCTGGAGACAGGTCGAGTGCCCGGTCGGCCTTCTCGGGCACCGTGCGTTACGTAGTGGATCAGCGGGTTGATGCCGGCGGCCAGCACATCAGGGTTCTGCTCGAGGTAGAACGACGTATCAAACGACGGATGCGGATTGCGACGCTGGCTAGCGCCGACCGTCAAGTAGTGGACGAGCGGGTTCGACGCGGCGCCGGCGACATCCGGGTTCTGCTCGAGATAGAACGAGATGTCGAACAGCCGGTGCGGATCGCGTCCTTCGGTGGCGCCAAACCCAACGAAGTGGATCAGTGGGTTGACGCCGGCGGCAGCGACATCCGGATTCACGTCGAGGTAGAACGAAGTATCGAACAATGGATGAGGGTCACGTCCCTCGGCGGCACCAACTTCCAAGTAGTGGACGAGCGGGTTGGTGCCGGCGGCCAGCACATCGGGATTCTGCTGAACATAGAACGAGCTGTCGAACAAGATGTGTGGATCGTGTCCTCCGCCGCCGCGAACGACAAAGTGTGTCAGCGGGTTGATGCCGGCAGCCACGACATCCGGGTGCTCTTCGAGATAGAACGTCGTGTCGAAGAGCGGGTGAGGGTCAAGACCTTCGCCGGCGCCGCAGGTGAGGTAGTGAATCAGCGGGTTCACACCGTTCGAGGTCAGGCCAGGCGCCTGCGCGAGATAAAACGCGTTGTCAAACAGCGGATGGGGTGTGCGCCCTTCCGCCGCACCGTGCGTGACGTAATGCGTCAGCGGATCGATGCCTGCCTGGGCAACGTCGGCGTTCCGAGCGAGATAGAACGGGCTGTCGAATAGCGGATGTGGACGACGACCTTCCGCGGCGCCGTGCGTGATGTAGTGCACGAGCGGATCGATCTCCGCGACGGCGACATCGAGGTTCTGTTCGAGGTAGAACGCCGTGTCGAAGAGCGGGTGCGGGTTCCGACCCTCGTACCGTCCCTGAGTCAGGTAGTGCATGACTGGATCGACGGCGTCGCTGAGCTCGGGCCCGCAATTCCGGTACCACTGGTGGTCGAACAGCGGGCTCGACGAAACCAGGGTGTACTCG
This sequence comes from uncultured Acidobacteriota bacterium, assembly GCA_963797625.1. GTDB lineage: Bacteria > Acidobacteriota > Vicinamibacteria > Vicinamibacterales > 2-12-FULL-66-21 > DATBJJ01. Next base: position 39,856 of record CAWCQI010000036.1, on the reverse strand, counting down.
AACGGATGCGAGTCGACGGGAAGGTCCGACGCGGGGGCGCTCGGAGGCGGCTGCGCAAGGCCCGCGGCGGGCCGGCGGAGGCGTCGGAAGGTTCTGCCCGCCACCCGCAGGGGGCGCCCGACTCTCCACGAACGCGACGAGCGAATAGATGCGAGCGTGGCCTGCAAGCTGTCCACGTGGCGAGCGAGTTGGTCGGCAGCATTGGCTTGAGCGGCGAGGGCCTGCTCGAGATCACTGACGTTCTGAAGCCTTTCGTTTGCCAGGCGCTGCAGCGCCTGGATCCGCCGCTCGAGCGTAGTAATCCGCTCGTCCTTTGCCTTCAGCGCGGGCTCGAGGGCCCGCACCGTGGCAATCTCCTTTTCGAGCGCCGCGAGTCCGGCGTCCTTGGCAATCGCCGCGTGCTGCAGCGCGGCCAGTTTCTTGTTGGCATCGTGCACATCGTCGGACATCTGACGAATCTCGTCCGTCAACTTGACGATATGCGCGTCCTTCTCCGCGATCGCGGCGATCTGCGCATCTTTGCTGCTGATGACGTGCTCGAGATCAGTCCGAGCGGCGCGCAGATCCAGCTGGAGTCGCGGCAGGAATTCGGTGCTGTGTGCCGCAAGCTCCTGGGGTGAAAGGGGCGGTCCGACAACGGCGGCGGACGCTGCGAGCAGCCTCGCGACAGCGGCGTCGGCATCATTGCTGAAGGCGCAGATAAACGTCCGGTAATGTGGCCCACTCTCCCGGCGAAAGAAGGCGCGGCCGTTCATGAGCGCGTTGGTCGCGCGCTTGGGTTCCCCCTCGCCCACATCGCTGGCATAGAGAAAGTCGATCGTGTTGAACAGCTGCCACTCGGCCAGCGGAGCGTTGTCGACAGTTACGACGTGCCACGCGCGACGATCGAGCGCGGCGAGGATGTCGTCCCATTCCGGAAGCCCGAATCGCGCATGCTCAGCGAGGAACTCGAGCTCTCGACCGGAGACAGTCCTCGCGAACTCGGCAAACGCCCGTTCTGCGGCAACCACCTCGGGCGAGTAGACGGGGCCAGCAATGATGACCGAGCGCCGTGCAACTCTCTGACACTCCGCGAGCAGACCCGCGCGACGTCCTCCAGGCACGTGCTCGAGCACGTCCATCGCCAGGACAATGTCGAATGACTGGTCGGGGAATGGCAGCGATCCGTCCGGAGCCATCTCGACGATGCTCGAGTCGTCGAACGTCGTCACGTCCGTCCTGACAACGTCGACCCAGGTCGGCAGAAACGTTTCGACCAGTCGGGCCGGGCCCGATCCCACATCCAGCAGTCGGTAGCCGGGCGTCGTCTCGCCACGGTCGCTGTCGCTGGCGCTGCCAAATACGGCCTCGATCAGCCGCGCCAGGAAGCCGTAGCGCTGATAGATGTCGGGCTGAAAGCCGAGCCGGGGGTCTGCCTCGGCGTGCACTACGCCTCCACCGGTCTAGCGGCCTGGTCGTCGACTTCCCTGGGAAGCAGGGCGACCCGCACGGAGCGATCAGGGGAAGGCACACGCCGAAGACCGTGCGGTCGCGGAGCGGATCAACGAGGCGAAAGAGCTCGGCGTTCTCGATGTAGTCCATCCACCTGTGCTCGAGTTGACTGTAGGCGATGGAGGGGCAGACCGAATAGTAGCCGGGCCGGATGTCGGCTTGGAACTCGAAGAGATATGAATAGCGGTCGCCACGGTGCACCGCTGGCAGCTCGACGTGTTCCTGGTGAGTGTTGATGCCGATGACGTTGAGATTCAGGCGATCTTTGATGTAGAAGCCGACGAGGTGATGCAGTCGATCCTCGTGGAACTCACAGACGATCTCGACCATCATCTTGCGTCCGATCTCGATGCTGGTCGTAGGACGCCGCCATTCGTCGCGCACCACACAAGAGACGATTCGGGCTGTGCCATCGCCGTAGCGAAACAGCTTGAATTCGGGCAGGTCGTCGCGTCCGCGGACGGGCTCGAGCGCGCCGTCAGCAACTTCGACGCCAGGTGCCGATGGTCCAGCCACCTCGGGAACGGTGTGTTCGTCAACGACCGGACTGGAGGCGTCAACGGGACCGGACGGGTCGAACATCTGCATCCGCTTCTGGTCGAAGTCGGTCGACGCGAACGCCAAGTACCAGCTCACCGTTTCGCGGGGCAGTCCCGCGTAAACCAGACGGCCATCGTGCAACACGTAGGCGCGAGTGCAGAGTCGAGCGAACGCCTCGAGGTCATGACCCACGAACAGGATCGACACTCCCTTGTCCTGCAGCTTGCGCAGCTGCGTCATACAGCGCGCCGTGAATCGCGCGTCGCCAACCGCGAGCGCTTCATCGACGACGAGAATCTCGGGGTCGATGTTGATCGCAACCGAGAACGCCAGCCGTACGAGCATGCCGCTCGAGTAGGTCTTGACCGGCAGATCGATGAACTGCCCGATTTCCGCAAAGGTCAGGATGCGATCGTATCTCGCATCAATCTCGGCGGCGCTCAGCCCCAACAGGGATCCGTAGAGATAGACGTTGTCGTGCCCGGAGAACTCCGGATTGAAGCCAGACCCGAGCTCGAGCAGCGCTGAGATGCGCCCGCGCACGATGACCTGCCCCTCGCTGGGGGTGAGAGTGCCGCAGACGAGTTGCAGCAGCGTCGATTTCCCCGCGCCGTTGCGGCCCATGAACCCGATGGTTTCTCCCCGTCCGATCTCGAACGCGATGCCACGCAGTGCCCAGAACTCGCGGTAGTACTGCTTGCGCCAGCCGAGCAGAAACTGCCGCAGGCGCAGGTCCGGCCGATCGTAGATGTGAAAGACCTTGCCCAGGTTCTCGGCTTCGATGAGGGGCTTAGAGGACATCGGCGAAGCCCGCCCGCGTTTTCTGAAAGAATGCCCAGCCGAGCCACATCACGGCAAGAGCCGACCCGAGGTAACCCACGACCATCCACGGTGGCGGCATCTGGTTCAGAAAAAACGTCGTGTGACCGAGTTCGATGGGTACCGACACTGGGTTGAGGAGGAGGTGACGTGCGAACCACCGTCGGAAACTGGCTGAGGGGTGTGAACACCGGGCTCAGGAACAAGAAAACAGTCAGCAGAAGACCAATGATCTGCGCGATATCGCGCATGTAGGTGCCCAGTGCTGACAGCAGCCAGGACAGACCGATCAGCATGGGAGTCAGCAGGGCCAGCGAGCCGAGATACAGAAAGCTCGTCATCGTCAGGCCGCCGCTGATCACGGTTGTTGCCACGACCAGCAGCGCGAACGACAGCAGCCCGCCCGCCAGCGCCGACAAGACCGTGACCATGCTCAAGATCTCGAGCGGGAACACGACCTTCTTCACGAAATTTGGTCTGGAGACGACGAGAGACGGGGAGCGAGAGACGACGTCCGAGAACACCGTGAAGATCAGCAACCCGGAAAACAGAAACAGTCCGAACTCGAGGTGCGAGCTGTCCGCCGCGCGCGCAAACGGGACCCTGACCTTGAAGACCATGCCGAAGACCAGCGTGTAGGTGAGAATGAGAATAGCAGGGGTGATCACGAACCAAAGCGGACCAAGCAGTGACCCTTGGAATCGCTCAGCGAGATCTCGCTTGGTGAGCGACAGGATCAGCTTCCAGTGGTGTCGCACCGAGGAAAGGATTGCCAGCGGGCTGGCGGGATAATCCGAGTGATTCGCGGCGTGGACGATTTCCATGTGTGAGCGCCCGGGCTGGACACCGAGTGCCCGGCTGGACGAACTGGCGGGCACGCTCGGACGGCTGAAGCGTGAGCGACCGACCGCCGACGGGATCTCGGTCATTCTATGGGTTGCGGTGAGCAGGGTCAAGGGCGCGAGGCGCCATTGAGCGCCGCGAGGATCCAGTAGAATGCAGCACGCTGGCCGGCTCGTTTCGCGAAGGGCCAGCCATGACTAGGCATGACGATCGGGCAGCACGACATTGACGTCACCCTCGCTTCCGTCACCCGCTTAACGTCCTCCGTGATTACAGGGGCGCTACCTTTTCTGGTTCGAAGCCTGATATGGGCCGCGATTGTTGCGCCACCAGTGTTCCTGTTTGTCGCCGTTCAACACAGCGCGCTGACCCATCCTTTCTGGGACTACTGTGAACTAATTCCGTTTTTCGACAAGCTGCAGAGCGGGACGCTGGCGTTATCTGATCTCTTCGCGCCACAAAACCACACCCGTCCCGCGACGTGGCGCGCACTTCTGCTCGCCAATGCCTGGCTCACTGGTTGGGACATCCGCTCCGAGTATGTCTACCTCCTGGGCGCGCTCGTGAGCGCATTCCTGGTTCAGGTGTTGCTGTTGCGGCGGTGCTGCGCGAGCTGCTCGCCACAGCGCATGCTCGCGCTCGTTGCCATCCTGTCAATGGTGAGCTTCTCCCCGGCTGCACACAACAATCACTGGTGGTCCATGCTGATCCAGTTCGACATGGCCCACTTGTTTATTGTGATCGCTCTCACGCTGGTGGCGTGGCGTGCGAACAACTGGCGCGACACGTGCCTTGCTGCACTGACGTGTTGGCTGGCAGCGTTTACGATGACCAACGGTCTGGTCGCGTTCGTATGCTGCGCCGTCGTGACGCAGCTTTTTTGTGAGTCGCCGCGCCGCCCCAACAGATTCACGCTCTTTTGGGTGTCGAACATCGTACTCCTGCTGATCCTGTACTTGCCGGGTCTCCCCTCCGAAGGTGGCGGGAGGCCATCGCTGGCCCACTGGCTTGTCTTTGTCCTGGCCTATCTCGGATCGCCGGCCGTAGCGCTCATCTGGTTCCCCTATCAATCGCAGTTCGACATTCCCAGCGTAACCGCGAGGAATGCGGCTGCAGGCTTGGTCCTCGTGGTGGTGCTGGCAGCCTGTGCGTACGGGATTATCCGCGCACGACGAACTTCAACTGCCGCGCGAGCGTTTGCGGGCTTCGCGCTGTTTGCGGTGGGCTCGGCTGTCCTGACCGGGTTTGGACGAGCGGAGTTCGACGAGTTCGGCGTGTCGAACGCGAACGCCAGTCGCTACACGATCTATAGCTCGAGCGCGATCTACGCGATTCTGTATGCTGCGACGCTCATCCCGTCAGCTGGACAGTCATCTGCACGTCGCATGCGACAGATGGTGCCCGCGGCGCTGTGGCTGATCGTAGTCGCGTGCGCCACACTCACGTACGCCCGCTCGTGGAAGATCTATGCAGAGGTGAGGAGGTTCGACAGGCTGCTGGCGATCGCCTACGCGGCCGGCGAGAATGAAAGCTCGTACGATCGCTTGATCCATCCGGGGACGGAGCGTATCCCCTATTTCAAGAGCACATTGAAACGGCTGCGCGTGGGTCCTTACCGTGACGCACCGGAGAACGAAGCATTGGAGCGATTGTCGCGGACCAAGCTAACCGACGAGTTCGGCATCAACGGTTTGCGCCCTGGAGCCGACGGCATCATCTTGTTCGCGCACCCGCACGCCAGGTTCTCAATCGAGTTGCCTCGAGAGACCGCAAGCATCAACTTTCGTTTCGGGGTTTTGCCAGAGGCGATCAACGCCACCTCGTCGACCGACGGCGTGGAGTTTCGCGTTCTTGCCTCCGACCGGCCCAGCGAACGAATCCTCTGGTCGAGAGTGTGGCGTCCTGTTCCGGGTGCGCCGACCGATCAGCGGGTGACCTTGACGCTTCCGCGAGACGGTCTTTCACGCGCGCTCATTTTCGAAACGCTCTCTGCCGGACGGTCGGACAGCGACTGGGCATACTGGGCCGATCTCACCACCCGTTAACCTGGGACGCTAGTAGCCGCAGCGGGTTTCGCATTTGTCGAAGCCGATCTGACCGTAACTGGGAGTCGGGGCTGGCACTCGCCGGTGGGAGTCGGCAACAACATTTCCGTAGTCCTCTATGCGGCAAGGCGGCCGAGGCATTGGGCCGCCCGCGGCTCGGGGGTGAGAGGACGGAAAGATGACAGACATCAGGTTAGGTGTGACAGGGTCAACCGAAAGGGCGATCGGGCGGCCGCTCGTCGAACGGCTGATTGATGCGTATCTGCGGGCGAACGAGGGCGGCCTCTACAGCGATGATTCGCAATGGTCCACGATCAGACGCATGCAGGAATCGGTTGCTGCGGCCCTTCGTGCGCGCGACGTCGACGCCGTATCAGAAATCCTGCGACGGCCCCACGAGGGCTATCTTCTCTACGGCTTCGAGGATCTCGGCGTATGGAGCGTTGAGGCCTACAAGCATCCCGAGCGCCGGACTGGTTACGCCGCTCATTGTTACGAACTTGTACATCGCCTGGCGCGCGCCTTGGGTGTGCTCGCTTTGGCAAACCCGGAAGCACCAGACAGGACTATCGCGATTCCTCAGCTGTCCTTTTTGCTCGAGCACATCGAGGACGTGCTTGGAATCTCCATCAGCCCACCCGATCCGTACCCGTTTTACTACGGCCTTGATACTGATCGGGGCATTCTGGGTGAGCGAGTGCTGAACTCGCTCTACTGCGCCTGGCGACTGCAGCAGCTCACGAGCGGCACGACGGCTCCCCGGATCCTCGAGATTGGTGCGGGCCTCGGCCGCCTCGCCCACTACTGTCACCGCATGGGGCTCACCGACTATTGGATCGTCGATATCCCAATGACTAGCCTCGTGCAGGGACATTTTCTCGCTAGCGCGCTCGGAGAGGACCGAGTGATATTCGATGGGGAGCCGAGCGCTCAGTCTCGAACGGATGCGGTCAAGATTTTGAACCCTGAACGCTTCTTTGCGGACGACCAGCTTCGGTTCGACCTCGTGGTCAACAGCGATTCGTTGACCGAACTCGGAAAGGAAGTGGCGACGATGTACTTCCAGCGCGCAGCCCAGTGCTCGCCGGTCCTGTTCAGCGTGAACCATGAAGTGAATCCGTTCCGTGTCTTCCAACTGCATCAGGAGCTACGCGTTTTCGATTCGGTCGACCGGCGGCCTTACTGGATGCGGAACGGGTATGTCGAGGAGATCTTCAGACGCTGACGGCGGGACCCTTCGATCTGGTGTGCCCTGCTTCGCACTGCCAGCTGTTCTGATGCTTCTCAACTCCAAGACGCGACAAGACTTAGGTCGTCGCAGCGCTCCTCCGCATGGCGGGCCGTCCAAGCTCAACCTTGTTTAGGGCGCAGTTCAGCCCCCGCACACGAGGTGTGCTACCCTGAACTGACTTAAGGACGAGCTTGGGCCTCCCCAGCCAGGCTCCTGACAGGGAGCAGCCATGGCTCGTTCAGTTTCGTTTGTATTCGCTGGGACGTTTGCGCTCTTTCTCGCCGCTGCGGCGGGTTATCAGACCGTCCACGGGCAGCCCGCAAGCCAGACAACCCTAAATGGGACGTTGACGGTCGTCTGGGGAGATCCGGTCCCAAGCGCGACCGGTGAACCACTCGTCCGCGCCATGTTGACCGAGCGAGCAGGGCAGGAGCACGAGCTCGCCTTCGACCCTGGTGTTCTAGAGGCCGCTGGAGGTTTGCGCGCGCTCGATCGACGCGAGGTGACGCTCACCGCGCGCGCGCCGCTCGCGCGGCCCCAAGCCGGCATCTCCTCACCCCTGGTCGTAACCGGCGTCACGCTCCGCACCGCGGCGGATGCCATTCAGGCCGATGAGCAGCCGATCGCCGGTCCACAGCCCTGGGTCACGATTCTCTGCCGGTTCGGAGACTCGACGGGGGTGACGCCGAAGCCTGTCTCCTATTATCAAGACCTGATGGGAGGTACCAAGCCGGGACTGGACAACTATTGGCGCGAGGTCTCCTACGACATGATCGACCTGACCGGGTCTGCCGTGGTCGGGTGGTATAACCTGCCGAAGTCGCGCAGTGCGTACTTCACGATCCAGAACGGTCAAGAGGTTGCGAACCTCAATCTGCTCAGCCAGGACTGCACGCAGGCCGCGGACGCCGCTGTCAACTTTCCGGCGTTTATCGGTGTGAATCTCGTCTTCAATCAGGATCTGGACTGTTGTGCGTGGGGCGGAGGCCGCCAGCTGACCCTCGACGGTCAGAGCCGCTCGTATCGAATGACATGGATGCCGCCATGGAGCCAGACCTCGGGTGTATTCGCGCACGAGATGGGCCACGGTTTCGGCTTCCCACACTCATCGGGACCGTACGATGAAACGTACGACTCCAATTGGGATCCGATGAGCAACGCGCACAACAACAAGGTTCCGTCGGCATTTGGACCCACGCCCGTCCATACGATTACGCATCACAAAGACCTGGCGCTGTGGATCCCGCCTGCCGCAAAATTCACCGCCACCGTCGGCGTGCATACGATCGACCTTGAACGTCTCGCCCTGCCAACAGCGGCCGGCACGTATCTGATGGCAAAGATTCCGGTCCAGGGCTCCACGACGGACTTCTACACAGTCGAGGCACGTCGACTGATCGGCTACGACCTCGCCATCCCGAACAACGCGATCGTGATTCACCGCGTGCTGACGACGCGCACCGATCGCGATGCACAGGTCGTCGATGCCGACGGCAACGGCAACCCGAACGATGCCGGTGCGATGTGGACGCCAGGGGAAACGTTCGTGGATGCTGCGAACATGATCAGTATCGAGGTGAACGGCAACAGCCCGAGCGGGACAGGCTTCACCGTCACCATCACGCTCGGCTCGCACCTGCAGCCGCGGATGGCGATTGGCGCGCCGACGACTGGGGTCACTCTCGCGCAGCCGTTCTACATGTCAGGGTGGGCCATCGATCAATCCGCGCCCTCGGGCAGCGGCGTGGACACCGTGCACGTCTGGGCGTTTCCAAGTGGCGGCGGGTCTCCCAGCTTTGTCGGCGCGGCCAGCTACGGTGCCATGCGCCCGGATATCGCGTCGCTCTTCGGAGCCTCGTTCTCCAACTCCGGGTGGAGTCTCCCGATTCGCGGTCTCGCTCCCGGAACCTACACGCTCCAGGCGTACGCACACAGCACGGTCACGGGCACGTTCAACCAGAACCAGGGTGTTGCCGGCGTTGTGGTGCAGGCAAACCCGCAACTCGTGATCGATGCGCCGGCGCCGGCGAGCACGCTCGTCCAACCGTTCAACCTCAGCGGCTGGGCGCTGGACTTCGCCGCCGCAACGGGAACCGGCGTGGACGCCATCCACGTCTGGGGATTTCCCAATCCTGGATCGGGCGCGGCGGCGATTTTCTTCGGCGCGGCGACGTATGGTGCCTCACGGCCTGATGTCGGTGCATTTTTTCGGCGCCTCGTTCACGAATTCTGGTTACAACCTGAACGTGAACGGAATTCCTCCCGGCGCATATCAAATTAACGTCTACGCGCGCAGTACCGTGACGGGCACGTTCAGTATCGTGCGAACGGTGCAGGCGACATTGGCCGAGCCAGCGCTGATGGCCCTCGACGGGCCGGCCGCCGGGTCGGCAATTGGACAGCCGTTCAACATCAGTGGCTGGGCGATCGATCGCAGCGCACCAACGGGAACAGGTGTCGATACCCTGCATGTCTGGGCTTATCGCAATCCCGGTTCGGGTACACCCCCGGTGTTTGTGGGCACTGCGACGTACGGAGCGGCTCGTGGGGACGTTGGCGCGATTTTCGGGAGCCGATTCACACCATCCGGCTATGCGCTCCAGGTCAGCGGCCTCGCGCCAGGCCCGTACCTGCTGGTGGTCTACGCGCGCAGCACTGCGACCGGCACCTTCAACAACTTCCGGATGGTGTCGGTCACGGTGAATTGACGCGTCAGGGGATCGTTACCACGACCGTGCGCAGGGTGAATTGACCGGTCACCGCACTGCGCGGGAAGACCGCGAACTGATAGGTGTGACCGCGCGCAAGTCCGTTCACCGAGATCGTGAAGCCGCTGTTCGTAAAGCGCTGCCCGTAGGTCGCCGCCACATCTGGGCGTGGGGTCCCGTAGGTCGCGAGCCCGACGAAGCTCGGGGCCGTGCCTGACCCGGGATCGGGGTAGACCCAGACGTGGACCGACTCGATGCCCGTGCCGGATGCCGCCGACTGGTCGATTGCCCAGCCGGTGATCGCAAACGGCTGGCTCTGCGAGGAACCGTTTGGCGGGCTGCTGATCGTTGCGAGCGCACCGGCAACATCCACCACGACCGTCTCGAGCGCGCTGAACGACTGCGACACCGTGACCGCGGCCATAGACTGCGAGCAGATAGCGCCCTGCCGGCAGCGTCGAGACCGGAAGGCTGAACCCACTGTTCCTGAACTGCGCGCCGAACTGCGTGGCGATGTCCGTCCGTGGAAGACCGTAGTTGGCCGATCCGACAAACACCGGGGCTTCGCCCGATCCAGGGATCTGGCCCACACGTGCACGGCGTCGATACCAGTACCTGTGGCGGCCGCCCGGTCGATCGCCCACCCCACCATCGTGAAGGGCTGGGACAGATCCGCCTCGCTCACTGGCGTTTCGATTTGCAAACGCGGGTCCGCGCCACCGTGACGTTTTCCGCCAACGCATACTGGGAGAACTGTCCGTCGAAGGTGTTTCTCGCGAAGGCCGCCAGGGTATACACACCAGGCGGGAGTCCGCGCGCGACGATATTCCATCCCGTATTGCGGAACTGAGCACCGTAGGCCGCCGCGACATCGTTGCGGGCAGCCCCATACTGGGCCACGCCGATGGGTACCGGGGATCCGGAGGCGGGATACGCCCATACGTGGACCGAGTCCACGCCCGTCCCGGCGCTCGGCCGCACCGACATGTGGAGGGCCCAGCCGCTCAAGGCGAATGGTTGCGTGACTATTGCGTTGCGGGTGGGCGTGTCAAACGCCATGTAGTCGACACGGAGGTCGTTGATGGCCGCCGCGACATCGATTCGCGTGTGGGCCGTTCCTCCTGGTCGCGGATCGGAGACGAGCAGACCTGTCCTCTTGAGCGACCCGAGGATCTCGGCCACGCCGGCCAGCGGTTTTCGATGCTTGAGGAGCGCCCACGCGCCCGTCACGTGAGGCGCCGCCATCGACGTGCCGGCGTCTTCGATGAATCCTTCCGGTCGGGCCGACGTGATGAAGCGGCCAGGCGCCAGCAGCGAAAGAAACGGAGCGCCATTACTGAACTCCGACACCACGTTTGCCACCGTCCCGAAGCTGCCGTCGTCGACTGAGCCGACGCTGACGGCCGACGAGATGCACGCGGGCGCCGACAAAGCGTTCGGCGTCCCCTCATTGCCAGATGCGGCAATCGTCGCAATCCCGACAGATCGAAGCTGGTCGATCATCGCCTTGCGCGCCCCGTTATTGCTGTCGCAGCCCTGCTGATCGGTGTAGGTGCCGCCACCCAGGCTCATATTCACGGCGGCTATCGTGAAGGTGTTGCGGAGATCAAAGACACGCTGCAAGGCCGCCACTTGATCCGAGACGAAGCTCAACACGCAAGGTGAGCCCCCGCAGCTTAGCGCGTCGAATCCGGTGAACGCCTGGATGCTGATGATCGACGCTCGCTGTCCGATGCCGTTGATTGCCGGCCCTCCTGAGTACTGTCGTCCCGCCGCAATCCCGGCGACGTGCGTGCCGTGCAGGCAGCCATCAAAGCCAAAGGAGCAGTAGTTGCCTGAGCCCGCAGCGGTCGACGAAGCAACGCCGCCTGGGTAAACGCTAGATGCTCCCTCCAGTGTTCCGGGGATTCCCCCGTTCGAGTAGCACGCTTCAGAAACGATCTTCCCCGCGAAGAACGGGTGGGCCAGATTGACCCCTGTGTCGATGAGTGCCACGGCCCAGCCGTTGCCGGTGTACCCGGCAGCCCACGCGACATCCGCTCGAATCAGCCCGGCGGATTCTGACAGCAACGGCGGCTCAGCAACATCCTCCTGCAGACTGGTCACGTCGGGCATTGCGGCCAGCCGTTCCAGAGCCGACCGTCCCACTCGTACCGCAAAGAACGGAATGGACTCGAACCGGCGCACGTTGTCGACCGGAAGTCCGGCGAGTTGATCGACTACGGCAGACTGCGCCAGCGCGATGGAGCCGCGCTGAAGCCCGGCAGCGGACTGATCGAGCCTGCCTTCGGGCGTGAACGCCGAACGGACGCCGACGATTACCCGAACCGCGCCGTCACGCTCCGCTTTTTCAGATCAGCCGGCTGACCGTTGGTGCCGACTGGGGTGTCTGTGCCGTCGGCAGACCGACGGAGAGCGCCAACACGAGGCCGAGAGCACAGAATTGCACGTAAAGTCGCATATCTAATCATTCTCCGGTTGCCGGGACACCCGACCGTCGCGGTCTGCGCGAGATGCGCTCATTCAAGTTCGAGGCCGGAACAGCTTCCCGGTTTCTCGTGACAGCAGAGGGTGATAGTAGTGATGGTTCTCTTGAATTGATGAGTTTGGGAGGAGCGAAGGGTCATCCGATGCCCGCAACGCGATCCGACCTTGGACGAATGGTGAAAAAATGACACGGCGACCGCGCCTCTGTGCCTCTAGTGCCACAGCCAGGGCTGCCGCCTCGGGGCTACTGAGGGTTTCCAGCGGAATCGTCAACAGGAACGCCGGATCGAAGCCGCACAGAGCGCCGGAGACCACGTTGGTAGAACATTGCTTCAACGCTGTTCCAAAGTATCCCGCGTCGCTCTCTGATCGACCACGGTCAGGAGAGTCGACTCCTGCACCGAGCCCGAAAATGCCGGCTCCGCTCACGATGCGGCCGTTCGAATCGACAAGCCGTCCTCCTAACATCACCGTGTTCGCAAACGCTTCCTTCAACCCGACCAGTTCCCATAACCACTCGTCGCTGGTAATCGAAACGGCGGTATCGACCAGAGCCACGAGAGCTCCCCCGGATTGCGCCGCCCGTCTGAGCGTCTGACCGAGTGTCCCAGTCAACTGTTCGACGCGCACACCAGGGTGGTGCGCACGCATCGTGGCGGCCGCGGTTGTGGAAACGGCTTCTGCATCGGACGGTCCGGCGACCCAAATCTGCGCAACGGGATAATCTCCAAGTTGCGACAAACGAGGCCCAGACAGATCGCGGTCTCCGGAGTTCCAAACCACCAGGGTGACTGGCGGGCCGTCTAGTCGCCTCCGTCGAAACCACCAGTCCGGTGACGCTGGAAAAAACGGACTAGGCACGACCTCGACGCGATCGGACAGCCCCGTCAACGCCACGTGTTTCTCGAGGACATGCCGGTGGGAGTCGACGATGTAAGCCTTCGATCCAATGTCGGCAGCCGTCGAAGCCGGGTGCATCCGCCAGCTGTACAGGATTTCCGGTATGTGCACGGCTTCATGCCCAGCCCGCACGAAGCGCAGGAATGTGTCCCAGTCGTGGCAGCCTTCCGCTGCCGGATCGGAGTAAGCGCCGAGCTGTGTCGCGCGCTGCCGGTCGATTGCGCAGAGATGCGCGATGTAGCAGCAGTTCCGCAGCAGCACGGGATCCCAATCCGGCTTGAAGAAAGGGTCCGTGTGACCATCGTCGCGGAGCTTGTCTTCATCGGAGAAAAGCAGCGGCGGATAGTCGTGTCGTTGCGCGACTGAGGCGACGATGGCCAGGGCGTCTGGAAACAGGTAGTCATCGGAATCGAGAGGCAGCACATATCGACGCGATGCGCGGTCGAGGACGTAGCTCATGCCGCCGATGATGCCGAGGTTGCGTTCGACACGGAACAGTCGCACTCTCGGGTCGTTGGCAAGCGCGGGCAAGCGCGGCTCGTGTTGCGCCCACGCCTGACCCGTTGTCGAGAATCACCCATTCGAAGTCGCGCCACGTCTGTCCGAGCACGCTCCTGGCGAGAATCTGGATGAACTCGTCGGGCGTGTCATAGACTGTCGTGAGCAACGAGAACAAGCCCGCGTCTGCCCGGGCCGGGTACTCGGCCGGTCGTGCGGACAGGCGGCTCGACAGCCAACGGCCGTATTCGTTCTCCTGCTCCGGCAACGCCAGCGCAACCAGCAACCGGTTTCGTTCGTGGCGATCGCGACGGGCGGCCGTGAGGATCCGCACAAACTCGTTCCAGGCGCGCGTCGGGGAGCTCCACAGCCGGGCGACCGCGCCACGCAGCACGGCCCACGCTGGCGATCGATGGATCGCCTCGATGGGACCGAGGTGGATTGTCCCGGCCGACTCGGACGGATCGAATCGGATCCATGCGGCATCGAACGGAAGCCAGAACCGCAACCGATGGCGCGCCTCGCAGTCGCCGAGCCCGGGAAAGCGCACCGACGCCGCATCGGTGAACTGCCCATCAGCCGCGTAGGTACAGGCGAACCGAGTCGTATTGCGATTGGACCGATGCAGCGCCGGCGAATCGTAACTCCCAGAAACCGCGCGCGAACGGCCCATCGAGACGGAATTGCGGGTCGGCACCATCGGCCCGCCAGCGGTTGGCCGATTCGGCGACCACCTGGTGGATAGGGTGAGGGATCAGCCGGCGCGCGCGGAACATGTGGGCGGCTAGAGGCGCAGACTATAGTCGAGACCTGATCGCGTCAGATTCGGATTGTAGAAAGGATCCGCCTCAATAATCGGACTCCAGCGCTCGCTAAGGGCTCGGACTTCAGCGGGGTTGACCACGTGCTCACGGCTTCCGAAAGAGGCACCTTCGAAATGATAGAGCTGCGCAAACGGAGTGCCGACAATCCGGTAGCCCCGCGCGCGGAGCCGCAGGCAATAATCCACGTCGTTGAAGTCGAGCGCGAACCGCTCATCGAAGCCGCCGACCTCCTCGAACACTGCACGCCGAGTCATGCAGCACGCGCCGGTCACAGCGGAGTAGTTCCTGATGACCAGGGCACTGCCAAAATAACCCGGTGAATCACCTGGCTGGCCGGCCAGCACATGGCACGCCCCGCCACCGATTCCAAGCACCACGCCCACGTGCTGGATGCGTCCGTCCGGATAGAACAGCTTTCCGCCGACCGCGCCAATCTGGGGTTGCTGCGAGAACTCGAGCATCGCCGTCATCCACTCGCCGGTGATGACTTCGGTGTCGTCGTTGAGCAGCAGCAGGTGGTCGCCTTTGGCCTGCCGCGCGGCGTAGTTCACCTTGGCAGCAAAGTTGAACGGCGTGGTCATTTCGTAGACGAGTCGTCGATGCGGCACGGTCGAGAGCAGGTCCAGCACGTGCGGCGAGAGTCTGCCGTTATCAACGATGAGGAGTTCATAGTTGTTGTAGGTCGTGCGCTCGACAATGCTGCGCAGACAGTTCAACAGGAGATCGCGACTGCCCGCCGGGCTCTGCACCACCCGGCCGTCGGTCGGGATCAGCACGGTGACAAGCGGGTTGCCCACGATCCGATAGCGCGCACGCCAGAACCCATTGCCTGGCTGATCCTCGACGCTCGCCGGGATGGCCAACTGCGAGACGTGATCCTCGAGCGCTCGCCGCGCGGCGCTCAATCCCCATGGTTTCGCTGTCGTGTCACCGGCCGCTGAACCCGGGATCTTCCGCCAGTGGTAGAGGATCTTTGCGATGTGATGCACGCGGTCGGTCTGTGAGGTCACGCGCAGCGCCAGGTCGTAGTCCTGCGATCCGTCGAACTCGGAACGAAAGCCGCCGACACTCAACACGAGCGCGCGCCGATATACGCTGAGGTGCCCAATGTACATCGTCGATCGCAGGTATCCGGTGACCAATCCGGCTTGAAGTACAGGCTCCGCGTGCGTGCCGTCGAACTCGAGCTTGTCCTCGTCGGTGTAGACGAGGTCTGCGTCACTGTGGGCATTGAGTAACTTCGCCCACTTCAAAAAGCGCGTCCTGTGCCAGTTCGTCGTCGTGGTCGACGAGAGCGACGAACTCGCCGGTGGCCAGCGCGAGCGCGGCGTTTGAAGCAGAGGAAATTCCCGCATTCTGCGGTAGCCGCACGACTTTGATACGCGAGTCCTCCTGTTCGATCGCGGCGAGCATTGTCCGCGTCTCTTCACGGGTGGATCCGTCGTCCGCAAGGCAGTGCTCCCAGTACGGGTATGTCTGCGCCCTGGCCGAGTCGACGAGCCGGCGCAGCCATCGAGGATCGGTGTTGAAGACTGGGGTGATGAGACTGATGCACGGCCGATAGTTGAACGTCTCGATGGAACGCCGGATCCGATCGGCATCTCGCCCGGCGTCCTGATGCCGACGGAACCAGGTATCGTAGTGGGCCGCGTCGACGGGCTGACCGCGCAGAACGCGCCCATAGCGACGGACCGCCGCCTTCAGCCCGATGGCCTTGATGACACCGGCCTGCCGTCGCACGATTTCGCCGACACTCTTACGCTCGAGGATGACCGGGTCTCCCCAGATCGCCCAGGCGTGCGCCGGCGCAGCGCCTTCAGGCAGGGTCGTTTCGAGCGTGAGATCGATCTCCCGCCCCGCGGCGGCGGACAGGGACACCGAGATGCGTCGCCAACGCCGATGGCTAGGTCTGGCGCCCGGGTCGATCACCCAGCTTGAGGTCTGATGCGCGCGGCCATCGATCTGAACCGTGACTCGAAAGCGAACCCCACCGGAGTTCTTCGTCCACACGTCCGGCATCAGTGCCGCCCACGCCAGAAATCGACCGCGTCTCGGAACGGTCACCCTGAAGGTGCGATGCGCGTCAGGGTGCATGAAGAGCGCGATCCGGCGATACTCGGCAATCTCGACGCTGTCGAGCCATCGCACGGCCGAGGCTTCCTGTGCGGCGGCTTCACTGCCAGCAGGATCGATCGAAGCAGCGATGTCGGCGTGTCTCAGTGACGTGCGCCGCGACCCGACCGAGCTCCACACCGCGGTCGCCCGAGCCAATGCACGTCCCCACTGCCGGCGAGCGTGCGAGGGGAACCGCTGCAGAGAGTCTGGCCGACCCGGCGTCGACCGCTGGTCTGCGGGGCAGTACGGATCTGACCACAGCAGCTGTCCCACCGATTGCTGCAGGTGCTCGTTTTCCGAGAGCTTCACGCCGGGCGGTCGACTGGAAGATTCGTGGTGGTAAAGCACCGCGTATGGCGTGTAGAGATTGCGGTAGCCCTTCTGCATCACCCGGACGCAGAGCACGACGTCGTTGTACACCACCGGGAAACTCTCGTCGAAGCCTCCAACCTCGTCGAAGATGGACCGCCGCAGGAGCAAGCAGGCGGCGGTCACCGCGCTGAAGTTGCGGACGATTTCCGACTCGACCCACGTTTTGTCGGTCGGCCGCTGCCCGTAACCTGGATGAAACGCCGATCCGTCGTGCAGGGTCACGCCGGCGTGCTGGATGCGGCCATCCGCGAACAACAGCTTCGCACCGACGCAACCGATGTCGGGAAGCTGAGCCCACTCGAGCATGGCGTCCAGCCACTCGGGCGCCACGACCTCGGTATCGTTGTTGAGAAACAACACGTATTCACCGCGCGCTTCTCGCGCCCCGGCGTTGTTGATCGCGGAAAAGTTGAATGCCCCCGGCGCGCGGACGAGTCGATGAGGTGTCTGCTCGAAGTACTTGAGGCTGGCCTCCTCGGCACTGTCGTTGTCGACGATGACGATTTCATACCGCGGATACCGAGTTCTGTTGACGATGCTCTGGATGCACTGATCGAGGAGCTCGATGCGGTCCCGGGTTGCAATAACGATGCTGACCAGGGGCGGGTGCGGGATCGGCCATCGCAGACGAAGTCCAGCCGGCCCTTCGTCTGGAGCCACGTCCGCGACCGTGCCGAGTGCAGAAAGATGCTCGGCGAGGGCGATGCGTCGGGCTTCGATGGCCTCTGGGCTCGTGCAGACCTGAGTGATGTGCCGTCGATAGCGGCGATAAAGTGTCCGGTCGACCCGCCGAATCGCCGCACCGGCGCGCGCCGCGGCAAGCACGAGCGCATAGTCCTCCGCGGCCGCGGCTCGTGCGTTCCACCCACCGAACGACTGGACCATCTCGCGCCGGAGCATGCAGAGTCGGCCCGTGTAGGGAAACGACAGCAGCAGCTCGGGTGACCAATCCGGCTTTGCGAAGACGTCACCTGGCGGACCGGCCTCCGCGAGCGTGGCCTCATCGCAGTAGACGACATCGGCGTGTAGCCTCAGCGCCTCGCTCAGCATTGTTTGCAGGGCCTCTGGCGCCAGTTGATCCCCGGCTTCGAGGACGGCAACGAACGTGCCGGAGGCCTTGGCGAGGCCGGCGTTGAGCGCGGCGGCGCGGCCGGCGTCTACTGCTGCGCACCGCTCGATGCGCCGATCGGCAGGTATGTTCGGCGCCTCCGTGGCCGGGCTCATGAATGGATCGCCGACGAGCAGGAGCTGCCAGCGGGGTTCGGTCTGTTCGAGGAGGGAGGAGACCGTGTCCAGGATCCTCGGCGAGTCAAGCGACTCGACCGGGAGCAACAGCGTGATTTGCTCTGGCCCGTGCACCGGGTTCAGTCTGTTCGCACGTCCCAGCAGTAGTCGCCGCAGCAGCGTGTGGGCGCGGCTGCCGTCAGGTGCGAGCCGCCTACGCAGCGGCCTGAGCCGCGCCGCCCACTGCGATGCCTTCACCGTCAGTTGCGCCATCGGCGTGCGGGTCTCTTCATTGATCTCTGTTGACTCGCGATGGCCTGCCGGGTCGGGTCGAGCATCGGCGAGAAAGCTCCCGTGGCATCGTGAGCGGTGCGACCGAGACGGCGCCGCAGCAGCGCGGGCCGATGAGACATGCGGCGGGCCGTTGAAGGAGCGGAAAAATCACGCCAACGCGTGTTGTAGCATAGCATGAGTCGTCGGTCACACCCTTGCTCGGGACGAAACGGAGAACACGGACCCACTCCTTGATGCTTCGCCCAATCCGGCTCTGCCGTGTGGCGTACGGTTGGCTCCGGTGGCGCCGCACGACGCTCGATCCACTCCTCGAGATCGCCGCGATTGGATCGGAGGGCGATGACCCGCCAGAGATTTCGCTCGTCGACGGTCCCGTCCAGAATGGGCAGCGACTCGCAGGTGTCACGTTCCCGCCCGGCGTCGAGGCTGTCTGCCGCCTCTATGCTCCACCGGGAGCGATGGTCACCGTCGATTGCGGTATCGAAGGGCCTCCAGCTAGCTTGGTTCGTTTCGAGGTGACGACGCCTCGAGCCACGCGCCACGTCGTAGTGACGGGCGGCAGCCGATGGGTGTCGTTGAACGTCCCCGTGACTCCACGAAACGGAGGCGCTCCCGCGCGGATCACGCTCCGTGCCGAGATCGTCCCAGGAGCATCAGCAACCGGCAGACCCGTCTGGGGCTCCGTGGTGCTGCGATGGCCAAGGAGCGCCACTGAGATCGGGCGCACGATCTTTCGCGCCTTTCGGCAATATCGACTGACGGGCCTTTGGCGCCGGGTTCGTGCGCACGGGTTCGCGATGGCCCGCGAACGTGACCAGGCCTACCGGTCTTGGCTCGACGCGCAGCGTCCGGGAGACGAGGACCTCGAACGCATGAGGACCGAGTCCGCGACGCTGGCGTCGCGCGTGCGGTTTGCGCTGCTGGTGATCGTGGACCAAAGTCACGCCGCCGAGCCGACGCTGGAGTCAATCGCGCGCCAGGCGTATCCCTACTGGGAGACGTGGGTCTGGCCTCGTGGAGCGAGTGGTTCGTCAGATCTTGCGGCAGTCCTCCGTGACTCCCGGTTCCACGTGCTCGGGCCCGAGATCACCAGCGAGACTGACGCGCGGAATGCCCTGACGGGTGTCACGGCTGCGGACTTCGTGACGGCCGTCGATGCCGGCGACGAACTGACGCCGGAGGCGCTTTTCGACTTTGCGACGGCGGCCGCCCGGTACCCGGATGCTGGCGTACTCTATTCGGACGAAGATCGGATGCTGGCGGATGGTCCTGGTGAACCGCGGTTCAAGCCGGACTGGTCACCCGAGCTGCTGTTCGCGCGGATGTACCTCGGCAGTCTACTGGCAGTGAGGCGAGCGCTGATTCCACCGGCTGGAGGATATCGGCCTCAGTTCGAGGGTGCGCACGACTACGATCTTGCGCTCCGGATCACGTCGGCCGGTGCGCGAGTCGTTCACGTGCCCAGAATCTTGTGCCATCGTGCCGCGAGCAATCCCGGCACGCCCTCTCTCGCCCAGGCGTCCGCGTCCGAGCGTCTCGCGCTCGAGGCGGCTTGTCGTGAGACCGGACGAGACGCGGTCGTGCTGCCCGGCGCCGCGCCCGGTATCTGGCGGGTGCGACACCGTCTGGCAGGCGCACCGCACGTCACAATTGTGATCCCAACGGACGCACAGGTTGGCACGACGCTGTCGGGCCGACAGGCGCTCATCACGCAGTGCATCCGGAGCGTCATCGAGCGGACCTCATATCGGCATTACGACCTGCTGGTTGCCGACAATGGACGTCTTCCATCCGATGCCGCTGCGCTGCTCGCGCGCGTCCCGCACCAGTGCGTCACGTATCAGTGGACGGGGCCGTTTAATTTTTCCCGGAAGATCAACTACGCGGTCGCTCGCGCGCACGGGGAGTTTCTGCTGCTGCTCAACGATGACGTCGAAGTCATCAATCCGGACTGGCTGACGGCGATGTTAGAATATGCGACGCAAGGCGACATTGGAGTGGTCGGCGCGAAGCTTTTCTATCCCGACGGGCGCCTGCAGCATGTGGGCGTCGCCACTGGAGTCTGCGGCATTGCCGCGCATCTACTCCATCAGCATGACGGCAGCAGCACCGGTTGTGGCTACGCGGCCCTCGCCGTCAGAAACTGCTCGGCGGTCACGGGCGCCTGCCTGCTGACGCGTCGCGCCGTCTACGATGAGGTGGGTGGATTCGACGAGAGAATGGCGGTAGATTTCAACGACGTGGATTTTTGTCTCCGGGTGCGGTCGGCCGGCTACCGCATCGTGTTCACTCCGTACGCCAGGTTGTACCACCACGAGTCCGGCAGTTTTGGATCACGGGTGCAGCATCCGGACGATACCCAGGCGATGCGTGAGATCTGGGGCGCGGCCCTGGACGCAGATCCGTACTACAACCCGAACCTCAGTCGGGATTTTCCAGACTGCCGGGTCGCGGCGAGGTGAGTGGTCACGCATGCAGACGTTGATTCTCTGCGGCGGCATGGGCACGCGGCTGCGCGAAGAGACGGAGTACCGGCCCAAGCCGATGGTCGAGATCGGCGGCCGGCCGATCCTCTGGCACATCATGAAGCGCTACGCCGCACACGGCTTCACCGATTTCGTGCTCTGCCTGGGCTACAAGGGCGAGATGATCAAGGAGTACTTCCTCAACTACGAGGCGATGAACAACGACTTCACGGTCGAGCTTGGGCAAGCCGCATGCCGTCGCCTACTACGACGCCCACGGCGAGCACGGGCTGGCGCGTCACGCTGGCCGACACCGGACTGCAGACGATGACCGGCGGCGCGGATCAAGCGTGCCAGCCGCTACGTCGACGGCGAGCACGTTCATGGTGACCTACGGCGACGGCGTCAGCGACGTCGATCTCGGCGACTGCTCGCGTTCCACGAGCCAGCACGGCACGCTCGCCACGGTCACCGGCGTGCGGCCGAGCTCGCGCTTCGGCGAGCTGCTCGTCGAGCGGCGATCGGGTCGACGCAGTTCAGCGAGAAGCCGCAGACGCACGAGGGCTGGATCAACGGCGGCTTCTTCGTCTTCGAGCGCAAGGCGCTCGACTACCTCGAGCGATGACGACGACTGCGTGCTCGAGCGCGAGCCGCTCGAGCGCCTCGCCGCCGACGGCCAGCTGTCGGTCTACCAGCACGACGGCTTCTGGCAGTGCATGGACACGTATCGCGACTACCAGCACCTCGAACGAGCTGTGGGACGCAGGGCGAGGCCGCCATGGAAGGTCTGGTGGTGAACGTGCCGCGCTTCTGGCGCGGACCGGCCGACGCTCGTCACCGGCGCCACCGGGCTCGTCGGCGCTGGCTCGTCGATCGGCTGCTCGACGCTCGGCGCCGACGTCGTCTGCCTCGTGCGCGACTGGGTGCCGCAGAGCGACTGCTCGTCCGGAGCGGCCGACGTCGAGCGGGTCAAGATCGTGCGCGGCGACGTGCGCGACCAGGCGCTGCTGGAGCGCGCGCTCGGCGAGTACGAGATCGACACCGTCTTCCACCTCGCGGCGCAGACGATCGTCGGGATCGCCAACCGCAATCCGGTCTCGACGTTCGAGACCAACATCCGCGGCACCTGGGCGCTGCTCGAAGCCTGCCGCCGCAGTCCCACGGTCCAGCAGATCGTCTCGCGCTCGTCCGACAAGGCCTACGGCGATCGCGGACGCTGCCCGTACGACGAGAAGACGCCCGCTGCAGCGGATCGCATCCCTACGACGTGAGCAAGTCGTGCGCGCGATCTCATCGCTCACACCTACGCCGTCACCTACGGCGCTGCCGGTGGCGATCACGCGCTGCGGCAACTTCTACGGCGGCGGCGACCTGAACTGGAACCGGATCGTGCCCGGCACGATCCGCTCGGTGCTCCGCGGCCAGCGCCCGATCATCCGATCGGACGGCAGCTACGTCCGCGACTACTTCTATGTCGAGGACGGCGCCGCCGCGTACCTGCTGCTGGCCGAGACGACTCGCCGCCGGCCCGACCTGCGCGGGCGAGGCGTTCAACTTCTCCAACGAGATTCAAGTCACGGTGCTGCGACCTGGTGCGACGGATCCTCGAGCTGATGGATTCGACGCTCGAGCCGGATATCCGCAACGAGGCTGCGCACGAGATCCGGCATCAGTACCTGAGCGCCGAGAAGGCACGCGCAGATGCTCGGATTGGCGCCCGCTGTTCTCGCTCGATGAAGGGTTGCGGCGGACGATCGACTGGTACCGGCGCTTTCTTGGAGCGACTGCGTGACCAAGGGAGAGTTCCGCTGCCGCGCCTGCGACGGTCGCCGCGTGCCGCTCGTCATCTCGCTGGGGCGCACGCCGCTCGCCAACGCGCTCTTGAGCGCCGACCAGCTCGACGCTCACGAGGATACCTACCCGCTCGACCTGGTGTTCTGTGAAGACTGCACGCTCGTGCAGATCACCGAGACGGTGCCGCCGTCACGCCTCTTTGCCGACTACGCGTACTTTTCGTCGTTCAGCGACACGATGCTCCGACATGCCGAGACGCTTGTCGAGCGTGTCATTCGCGATCGTCAGTTGGCCGGTGATGCGCTCGTGGCGGAGATCGCCAGTAACGACGGTTACCTGCTGCAGTTCTATCGTCGTGCTGGCATCAGGGTGCTCGGCATCGAACCGGCCGCCAACATTGCGAAGGTCGCCGAGGAGCGGGGGATTCCGACGGTCGTGGACTTTTTCGGGGAGGCGTGCGCGCGCACGCTGGCGGCGCGGGGGGATCGCGCCGACGTGATTCACGCCAATAACGTCCTCGCCCACGTGCCGGACCTGCCAGGTTTCGCCCGGGGTCTCACGACGTTGCTGTCGCGTGACGGCGTCGCGATTGTCGAGGCGCCCTACGTGAGGGACCTCATCGACCATCGCGAGTTCGACACCATTTATCACGAGCACCTGAGCTACTTCTCGCTGACGGCGATCCACCGCCTGTGCGCGAGCCACGGTCTGGCCGTGATTGACGTCGAGCGTCTGCCGATTCACGGTGGATCGCTCCGGGTGACGATCGGTCATGCCGGCGGCCCTCCGCCCTCGCCCGCGGTTGGGCGGCTGCTCGATGAAGAAGAGGCCGGGGGAGTGACGCGGCTCGAGTTCTACCAGCGGTTCGCCAACGACGTGGCCGATCTTCGCCGGTCGCTCCTGGCGGTCCTCTCCGACCTCCGCGCTGAGGGCAAGCGGCTGGCGGCATATGGCGCTGCCGCCAAAGGCAGCACGCTCTTGAACTACTTTGGTATCGGTCGCGATTATCTGGACTATGTCGTCGATAGGAGCCCGCACAAGCAGGGCCGCTATATGCCCGGTGTGCACCTGCCGATACATGCGCCTTCCAGGCTGCTCGAGGATCGCCCGGACTGCGTGCTGCTCCTGACTTGGAATTTCGCGGACGAGATTCTCGCGCAGCAGGCGGAGTTCCGGCAGGGAGGCGGGCGCTTCATCATTCCCGTTCCTGCGGTTCGCGTCGCCTGACCCCGATGATCTTCAACGAAACAGCGCTGCCGGATGTGTATCTGGTTGAACCCGAGCGACGAGAAGACAGTCGGGGGTTTTTTGCCAGAATCTGGGAGCCGGCGCCGCTGGTGCAGAGGGGCCTCAGTGCCGGGCTTGCGCACGTCAGCGTCTCGTTCAATCGCAAGAAAGGCACGCTCCGGGGCCTGCACTACCAGGCCGCGCCGATGGCCGAAGTCAAGATCGTGCGGTGCACGCGGGGCGCCGTCTTCGACGTGGCCGTTGATCTGCGAGCAACCTCGCCAACGTTCAAACGGTGGGTCGGTGCCGAGCTGACCGCCGAGAACGGTCGCGCCTTGTACATCCCGGAAGGCTTCGCTCACGGTTTTCAGACGCTCTGCGATGATACCGAGCTTCTTTACTTCATTAGCCAGGACTACAGTCCTGACCACGCCCAAGGCGCGCGGTGGGACGACCCTGCGTTCGGCATCGCCTGGCCCGAGGACACGCGGACGATGAACGATCGCGACCGCACGTATCCTGACTTCCAGGACACGGCACGAAGGCGGTCATGAAGCGCGTGCTGGTGACCGGCGCCACTGGCTTCATCGGGCGCCATGCGCTGCCGGCTCTCGCCGGTCGCGGATTCGAGGTGCACGCCGTCAGCTCACGGGCGCAGGCGTCATCTGAAGGCGTCGCCGAATGGCATCAGTCAGACCTCCTGAAATGGACGTGACGTATCCCAGTTGGTGGACAGGGTGCAGCCAACGCACCTGCTCCATCTCGCGTGGTTCGCGGTCCCTGGACAGTTCTGGACCTCGCCGGAGAATCTTCGGTGGGTGCAGGCCAGCCTCGAGCTTCTGCGTGTGTTCGAGTCGGTTGGCGGCCGCCGATTGGTCGCCGCGGGATCGTGCGCGGAGTACGAGCCGAGCGAGGTCGACTGTGACGAGCACGACACCCCGCTTCGGCCATCGACGTTGTACGGCACCTGTAAGCACGCGCTCCACCTTGTGATGGAGAGGTTCGCCGACGGACGGCTGTCGACGGCGTGGGGAAGAGTGTTTCATCTGTACGGGCCGCACGAGCATCCGGATCGGCTGGTTCCGTCGGTCATCTGCAGTCTGCTCGACGGCCGGCCGGCCCTGTGCACACCAGGCACTCAAGTCAGGGACTTTCTCCATGTCGCCGACGTCGCCGGCGCGTTCGTTGCTTTGCTCGACAGTCCGGTGCATGGCGCCGTGAACATTGCGTCTGGCACTCCGGTTTCCATTGCGGACCTCGTGTCGACCATCGGCCGCCAGATGCGCGCGGAGTCACTCGTGCGGTTGGGAGCGCGTCCGCTTCCTGCGCACGAGCAGCCGAGGTTGACGGCTCGCGTCGCCCGGCTGCGTGAGGAAGTCGGCTGGACGCCCACAATCAGCCTGGAAAGCGGCCTCGAGCAAGCGACTGACTGGTGGCGGTCCGCCCCTGGCGGCCACTTGGAAACGCCCGGTCGCCCGGATCCCCTAAACCAATATCGGCTGTCCCCGGGTCTAATGGTCTGGCGCCCTGCGCTCGATGGTTCGATAAGTACGTCTGAAGTCCAACATGCATGTTTCATTTCCGCAACATTTTCTCCTTCGGTTCCTGCTCCGACCGACCGTCGGGTTGCTCCTGCTGGTTCCGGGCCTCGCCAACGCCCAGTCGCCGCTTCGGACAGAGGTCGTCGCAACGGGGTTACAACGCCCGGTGGGGTTCGTGCAGGATCCGTCGGATCCGGCAACACAATACATCCCGCAACACGGCGGCCGGATTCGCGTGCTCAGGAACGGTAGCCTGCAGGGCGCCGATTTTCTGGATTTGTCGGGTGCGATCGTGAACAGCGGCGAGCAAGGCCTGCTCGGGCTGGCGTTTCCGCCGGACTATGGGGCCACCGGACGCTTCTATGTCAGTTTCTCGGCGGCCGATTTCGGTCAAGGCTCAGGCCATACTGTCGTCGCTCGGTTCCACCGGTCGACGCACGATCCCCTCGTCGCAGATCCCGGCTCGCGTTTCGATCTGCAGTGGTCGATGGGCGAGCGTTTCATTCGTCAGACATTCGATCTCCACCGATCCGGCCATCTGGCGTTCGGTCCTGATGGAAATCTCTACGTCGCGACCGGTGACGGCGGCGCTGATGCGATCCGACGCCGGGGATCCTCTGAACAAGGCCCAGGATCCTCGGCAGCCTGCTTGGCAAGATCCTTCGTATCGACGTCGGCGTTGACGACGCGGATCCCGAGGGTTTCCGGGTGCCGTCGGACAACCCGTTCGTGAATGTCTCTGGCGCGGCGCCGGAGGTCTGGTCGCTCGGCTTTCGCAATCCGTGGCAGTTTTCGTTCGATGCGGCCACCGGCGCGATGCTGATAGGAGATGTCGGTCACGATCGCTACGAGGAGATCGACTACCAACCAGCTGGGCAGGGCGGTCGCAACTATGGGTGGCGGATTCGTGAGGCCACGCACGACTATGATCCGTCGATTCCACCGGTCGTCGTCCCGCTGCGCGAGCCTGTCTTCGAGTTCGACCATTCCGTTGGGCGCTCCATTATCGGGGGCGTCGTCTATCGCGGCCGCGGCCTGCCGGGATCGTTCGTCGGCCGCTACGTGTTCGCTGACTTCATTGCCCGGCGGCTCTTCTCCCTCGCGCTGACGATCGACCCCGCAACAGGAGAGGCGACGGCGAGCAATTTTCGAGATCACACGGCGGACCTGGGCGCATCATCCGACCTCGGTGGCGTGAGCGCGATCGGTGTCGACGCCGCGGGAGAGATCTATTTGGTGAGCTTGACCCGCGGAGAGGTCCTTCGGCTTACCGCGGTTCGGTCGCTGGTGAGTCTCGAGCAGGTGACGCCCCATTCAGGGTTACTCGAGGTATCGGGCTGGGCGATTGATGGGCGCGCGACGTCCGGGTCCGGCGTGGACTCCATCCACCTCTACGCGTTTCCTAACCCTGGATCCGGCGCGGCGCCGATCTTCCTTGGCGCGGCCGATACCTTCGTCTCCAGACCCGACGTGGCCCAGCTCTACGGCCAGCAGTTCCAGCAGTCCGGCTTCCGCATCGTAACGAATCAGTGGTTTCCGCCCGGTTCGACGCTGATTGTCGCCTACGGCCGGAGCATGGCGACGGGCGTGTTCGAACTGGTTGCCTCCGCGTATTTCTCTGGCTTGGACAGCGGGCAGTTCGTGCATGCGGTCGATCAGAAACCAGCCGGCACAGTCAGCGAGCCAATCCTCGTGACCGGATGGGCGCTCGACTACTGGGCCTCGACCGCGCCGCCGGGCGAAGGCACCGGCATTCGTGCCGTGTTCGTCGATATTCTGTCGCCGACGGGCGTTCTCCTCCGAACCATTCCCGCCGCGTATGGCCTCCCCCGGCCTGATGTCGGCGCCATCTTCGGGTCCCGGTTCCTGGGCTCTGGCTTCAGCGCGACGATCACCAATTTGTGGCCTGGTGAGTTCTCGTACCGGGTGCGCTATGTCAGGCGCAGCGGTGGCGAATGGTCGGTGCCTGGCGAATCGGCCTTCACTGATACAGCCCGGACCGATGATCGCCATCGGCGCTCCCGTGTATGACGCTAACGTGGGATCAACGTTCCTGATCGGCGGCTGGGCTCTGGATCTGCGATCGTCGAGTGGGCCTGGCGTGGACACGCTCCATGTCTGGGCGTACCCCAATCCCGGTTCAGGTACGGCGCCGATCTTTCTCGGTGTGACCGACTATGGCGTCTTTCGGCCTGACGTCGGTGCCGTCTTCGGACCGCAGTTCACCAACTCGGGATTCAACCTCATGGCGGGCCCGCTTGCGCCGGGGATCTACGATGTCGTCGTGTTTGCGCGGACGCTCGTCAGCGGCACGTTCGAGATCTACGCCATCGTGCGAGTGACGGTGAACTGAGCAATCAGCTCTCAGCTTTCAGCTTAAGAGTTGGTTTGCTGATAGCTGACAACTGAGAGCTGACAGCTATTCCTCCCTCTTGCGCTACAATTTTGCGGCCACCGACCTACAAAGGGCCGGCTACAGCGCTAGATTCTGCGCACGTGGTTTCCCGGGGGCGACCTTCGGTAGCCGTTACGGCTCGACGCGGGCTTAGATCTGCAGGTCATGCCTTCGACCCTCGTTACGTCACTCATCTCGGCGTCGGCGGCGTCCATGTGTGGCTCTATCCGACCGGTGTTTTGTGAATCACTTTCTGTTTGGATCCGAAACGATGAACCGGATGCGACGTCAAAGAAGGAGACGGAACCAAATCCACGTGCTGCTTCTCGCGCTCGTGCTGAGCCCGACGTTTGCGTCGGCGCAGCTGCGGTCGCAGGTGGTGGTCTCCGGCCTCACTCGCCCGCTGGAGTTTGTCCAGGACCCTTCTAATCCCGCCGTTCAGTACATCGTCCAGCAGGAAGGACGGATTCGCGTCCTGAGCAACGGCGCGCTCCAGACGACCGATTTCCTGAATCTCACGGGCGACATCACAACAGGGGGCGAGCAGGGGCTGCTCGGCCTTGCGTTTCCCCCGGACTACAGCGAGAGCGGCCGCTTCTACATCTTCTTCACCAACCTCGCGGGCGATCTCGTCGTTTCCCGATTCATGCGGTCGGGGAACCCGCTCGTCGCGAATCCTGGCTCGCGTCTCGACCTTCGCTGGTCGACCGGCCTGCGGTGGATCTCCCATCCAACCAACGACAATCACAACGGAGGGCACCTCGCATTCGGACCGGACGGTTATCTGTACGTCGCCGTCGGCGACGGCGGCGGCGGGAGCGATACGCCGAACAACGCCCAGAATCTCGACAGCCTGCTGGGGAAGCTCCTGCGCATCGATGTGAGCGTTGACAACGGCGATGCCGGCGTGCCGGCCAACAATCCGTTCATCGGCGTGGGCAGGCCGGAAATCTGGGATGTCGGGCTGCGCAATCCCTGGAAGTTTTCGTTCGATGCCGCAACCGGCGCCATCCTGATCGCCGACGTCGGACAGAACTTGTGGGAGGAGATCAATTACGAACCGGCAGCGACGGGCGGGCGCAACTACGGATGGAGTCTTCGAGAAGGTGGCCATGATTTCACGCCGGGCAAGACCCCGGCGTTCTTGCCGCTCGAGGAGCCGATCTTCGAGTACGACCACGCAGCGGGCCGGTCGATCAGCGGTGGCTTCGTCTATCGGGGCGGAGCGCTCGGCCCCTCGTTCGTGGGCCGCTACTTCTTCGCTGACTTCATCACGGCCCGGGTCTGGTCGATTGCCCTGACTCCCAACGGCGCGGGCGGCATCGTCGGCACCGACCTGCGCGACCACACCGCCGACCTCGGCGCGATCGGCAACGTCAGCGCGTTCGGTCAGGATGCGGCCGGTGAGCTCTACGTCGTCAGCTTGAGCCGCGGCGAGATTCTTCGTATCACGCCAGGCGCGCCGCTGCTCACCATCGACTCCGTCGTTGCCCAGCCCGGGTCACTCGAGATCGCCGGATGGGCGATCGATCGCAGAGCGACGACGGGATCGGGCATCGACACGGTCCACATCTATGCATTCGCGGGACTGTCGAGTCCAGCTCCGCCGCCGCCGGTCTTTCTAGGTGCGTTGAACGCGCCGTTTCAGCAACGCGACGACGTCGGGAGAGTCTTTGGCGCCCAGTTCACGTTCTCGGGGTTCCGCGTGACGTCTACGCAGTTCTTTGTTCCAGGACCGGTGCTCATCGCGGCCTACGGCCGAAGCGTCGTGACCGGTCAGTTTGAGATCGTTGCGACCCGGCTCACGACGCTCGACATCACACAGGTCGCGTTTTTTCAGGATCAGACACCGACGGGATCGCTGCGTCTTCCCGCGACATACAGCGGCTGGGCCATCGATCGGTCTGTGGCGACCGCGCCAGCGGCGTACGGCACGGGAATCAGCGAGGTGCTGGTGGATGTATTCTCGGCGACCACTGGGCAGCACCTCCAGGTGAACAGGGCGGCTTACGGCATGAGCCGTCCTGATGTTGCTGGGATCTTCGGTGCGAGGTTCCAGAACTCCGGATTCAGCGCAACGATCCACGACCTCGGTCCAGGGAGCTACTGGCTTCGGTTACGGTACAGGCTCACATCCAACGGGCTGGAGCAGTCGTTCACCGGGTCGTCCTTTACCGTGCTGCCGGGTCCGATGCTGTCGATTGGAGTACCGACCACCGGCGCGACAGTTTCGTCGACGTTCCTGATTGGCGGCTGGGCGCTCGATCTTCGTCCGGGAAGCGGTACTGGTGTGGACGCGGTGCACGTGTGGGCGTACCGAAATCCTGGCTCCGGCACGCCGCCGGTCTTCTGGGGCGCGGCGCAGCTCGGCGTCTCGCGGCCGGACGTCGGCGCGGCGTTCGGCGCTCGTTTCACGAACTCGGGCTTCAATCTCGTCGTCGGTCCGGTTGCGCCTGGCACCTACGACCTGGTCGTGTTTGCGCGGAGCTCGGTCACGCTGGCGTTCGAGATCTTTCGCATCGCGCGCGTCACGGTTCCCTGAGGATTCCGTGCGCTGAATGCCGGATTCATTAACGCTCTCTCGCCGCTCGTGTGTGATGGTGCTGGCGATTGCGGCCTGTCCATTGTGAATTGCGATGGTCGATTGGATGCCCGCCAATCCGCAATCGTCAATCCTCAACCGACAAGCCGCACGCGTCCATCCTCAATCTGCAATCGTCAGTCAGACAGGACTACGGACTGGTCACCCTCACAACTCGCCAGATGTCGAAGCTGTTCGACACCGTGCTTCGGGCGAAAACCGCGATGTCGTAGGTGACGCCCGGGTGAGGCTGTTGACGGCGAGGCTGTACCCGCTTGGCCCGAATCGTGAGCCGAAGATTCCACCGACGTCGGCCCGTTGGCCTCCGTAGGTCGCGACGCCGAGAAAGATCGGTGGCTGGCCCGATCCTGGATTCGGATACGCCCAGACGTGCACGGAATCTACGCCTGTGCCGGAGGTCGAGGCGACGTCGATCGCCCATCCCGCCACCGTAAAGGGCTGGGGACGGCTTCCCGCAGACGGCGTGTCGAGCGCCATGGCGGGTGAGTTCCGAACCGTCACCACCACCGATTGGTACTGATTGAACGTTCCGGTTGCGGTACTGCGCGCGAACGCGACCAACTGATACACGTTTGGCGCAAGGCCTCGGACTGAGGCGCTGAATCCTGAATTGTTGAATCGGCTGCCATACGCTGCGGCGACATCGGGTCGGCTTCCACCGGTACTGCGCGACTCCCACGAACACTGGCGCTGCCCCCGAGCCGGGGTTCGGGTATGCCCAGACGTGGATCGTGTCCACGCCCGTGCCCGATGCGGCGGCGCCGTCGAGCGCCCAGCCGCCCATCGTGAACGGCTGCTGGAGAACCGCTCCGGCACCCGGCTGGTCGAGGAACATCGCCGGGCCACCCGTGACGTTGACCGTCACCGAACTCAGCTGCGTGTTCCCGGACACCGTGCTGTGTGCGTACACGCCGATCAGATATGTCCCGGCCGGCAGCGAGTTCGCCACCGCGTTGTAGCCGGTATTGGTGAACCGACCTCCGAACGCCGCGCCCACGTCGGCTCGTGCCAGTCCGTAAGTCGAGCCAAGAAGGATGCCTGCCTGGCCCGAGCCAGGGTTCGGAAATGCGTAGACTTGAACCGAGTCCACGCCAGTGCCTGCCGGTGCTCCATGATCGAGTGCCCAGCCCCCTACTTGAAACGGCTGCGCCACAGTGGCTCCGTTCCCAGGGGTGTCGATGGTTGTCAGCAGGCTAGGGGTGGATACCTGGATGGGCCCGGTCGAGTTACGCGCCCCGCGCGTTCAGACCATCGCTCGCGACGGCGTAGATGTAGTAAACGCCGGTCGCCACCCCTTGGGTATTCCACACGTATTGGCCACTGCTCAGCGGAACGTTCGCGGTGATGGCTGTCAGGCCGTTCGATGGATTGCGATCGGTGTCGTAGTAAAGCGCAACGGTCGCTGGGTGGCCATCGGCATCGGCTCCGGCAAACCTGATCGTGAACGCTCCGTTGGCCGGTTCATCCATCGCCGCAAGCTTCACATCATCGATATGGAAGCCGCGCTGCTCTGCAAACTCGTGCGGATCGATGCGTAGGTAGCGGACGCCCGCCGCGGTCCAGGCGACACCGGCGCCCTCCGCCGGCTCGATGCCGCCATCGGCGCCAGTCGTCAGGCTGCCAAGGTCGAACGTGTAGGTCTGCATGCCTGGCCAGGCCAGGAAGAAGCCAGACACCGTGAGGTTGTAGGGCGCGCCTGCCTGGGATCCCCAGAAGACACGGCCCACCGAGCCCCGGAGCAGGTCGTAATTCCCATCCACCGCCATGCGAACGGTGAGGTAGCGATACCGTGATGTGTTGACGACGCCGTTGTTGGCGAGCGGATAGACGATCGGATCGCCGACCGGGATGCCATCCTGACTTGTCGCGACGGGAACGCCATCGCTGATGCCATGGAACTGGCCGCCGCTGAAGGACCGGGAGATCAGGTGATCCTGGGCGACCGCGCGGACGTCTGCGCCGTCGCTCATGTCCCATGGATTGCCGAGCACGGCTGACGCGAAGTCCTGTCCGCCAGTTTCGTCAGGGTCGGTAATCTGCAGCGTTGGGGGTGCGTTGACCGAGAAGGTGGTGTTTCCGACGCTGGCTCCACGGGTGACGCGCAGCGTGTACTGGCCCGGTGGCAGCACGCCGTAATTCCAGTTGAATGGCGAGGTCACGTTGCCACTGGCGATCGTCATCACCGTGTCGACAGCATCGATCACTTGAATAGTCGTCGTGCCGCTGCCACCCGACCATTCGATCGGCAGCATCGCCGAAGAAGGATGTCCATCACCCGTGGTCAGGCGAACCCAATCGAACGTCACGCGGTATCCGACGGTACCGCTGTTCGGGTAGAGCGCGAACCCTCGAATCAGCCCGCTCCACGGATCGCCGCCACCGAGGGATTGCGTGAGGTTGACGACTGCCATGCTATCGCCTGTCGGCGATGCTGTCTGGGTATCGACGTAACGCCACCCGCCGCCTGTCCCGGCCGGATGACCGAGATCGCGCAGGAACCAGTACACGCGCGGGAACTGGCCGGCGGCCCCCATTCCCATCTTGAACGAGAGCTTCGTATACGAACCCGCATCGATCGGATACTTCGCGCCTGTGCGGCCCGTCTTCAGGCCGCCCCAGTACGCGCGCTCGAGGAATGTGATGTGGCTTCCATTCGTGGCCCCATCAACAGTCGCGAGGGTGCCACCAACGCGCCCGTCAATGAATCCGAAACTTCGGTCCAGCCGCGGCGCTGCATCGGATCGAGACTGATATCCTCGGCGTTCGACATGTCCCAGGCATCGCCGATGATGTCGGACGCGAAATCAGGGCCGGCGCGGAGCAGCGCATTGGCCGAGGGCGAGGTGATGGTGATGCCTCCCTGGGCCGTCAGGTCAGGTGCCAGCGCGATCCAGAACCCGCAGAGGAGAGCCAAGATGGCGACAAAGCGAACCGATACGCGCTGATGAAGGCTACGCACTGTGTGTCCCATTGAACGAGGTGCCTCGAAACGACACCTATGTCCAAGCAACGGGCATGCCCAGCCCGGTAGTCAGAAGAGGGCGTGCTTATCGGATCGAAGTGCCAGAACTCCGGGCACTCTGCACACTTCTGTAACCCGGGGACACTTTCGGGACACTGCTGAGGCCGAGTCAAAGTTGCACGGAACTCGCTAGCGTTCTCAGCCGGGGCTCAGTCGGGTTTTTTGAGCACACACAGAGACTGACCCAGACTCCCCCACTCCGCCATCACTCGTCCATCGTCCATCGTCACCGGGTGCGGTAGCCGGGCTTGCGGCTTGTCGCCGTCGACGAACTCGACGATCTCTAGCTCGAGGTGCTCGGCCCATGCGCTGATCGCCCCGCGTTCAACGAACATGTTTAAGTGGCCTTCAACCGAATTCTCGAGCATCGTCTTGAAGACGTTCCAATGGGATGGCATCGCGAACTCCAGAAAGGAGATCACGATGAGGCCACCAGGCTTCAGGACGCGCCGGGCCTCCTGCAGGTACGTGTAGGACTGCTCGTGGAGCAAGTGCGTGAAGACCGAGAAGAAGCACACCAGGTCGGCCCGACTATCGCGCTCGGGAATATCCAGGCCCCCGGCGACCTCGAAGCGCCAGTCGGAACGTCCGACGAGATTGCGCGCGTAATCGACGAGGTCCGGGACGACGTCGGTGCCGAGGTATTTGCCCGTCAGGTATGGGGACAGGCCGTTGGCGAGCCGGCCCGAGCCGCACCCGATATCGATCACGTACTGGGCGGGCTGCAGGCCGTAGCGGATGAGGATCTCGCGCTCGACAATGCCAAACGCGACAAACTCGCCGCCGATCGCCAGCTCCATCGCTCGTTGTGTCGTGTGACGACGGCTGAGCGATCGCACGAACTCCCGGTACGCATCCCCCAGCTTCAGTTTTGACATCGTTTGCAGGCGTCCATCTCTGTCGGGCGCTCGAGAAGTGTTTCGCTGACGGGGTTCGGCTTACCGCTCATGCCGAAGCACGCTCGGAACCGAACGAACTTCGTCGACGCTGAAGCGCATGCGCCTCAGCGTCAGGCCGACCTGGCTGGTTCGTTCGAGAACATGCTGGAGATGGCTGGCGTCTATGTCGCGGATCGCCACCAGCAGCTCCGAGGCGCCGTGGCGACTGGCGAGCGACGCCAGTCGTCAAGCGTGCCAAGAACGGGGATGCCCTCGATGCTGAGATTTCTCTTTCGAATGTCATCGTCGATATAGCCGACAGGCATGATTTGCATGTCGCTATTCTGCAGCAGCTCGCGAACGAGTAGCGCGCCTCCGCGACCCGCGCCGTAAATCAACGCCGGGGTTCCCATCGCTCGCCGCCTTCGCAGGTAGACATCGATGCTGCTGGCGGCACCTCGCGCCGCCACCAGCAGGAAGAACGCGATCAGCGCGTCGAGGACGAAGACGCCGCGCGAAAACCCGACGAAACGATACAACGTCAGCATCAGCATCATCGATGCGGTGATGCCGAACAGAAGTCCCTTGATGAGCGTGCCGAGTTCGGGCGTCGTCAGCGTTCGCCAGACCTGGCGGTACTTGCCCGCGGCGTACAGACCGGCGACCTGCGCACCGACGACGAGTGGCAGCGACCGGACAAACGGCGGGAAGAACAGTGATGCGTCCCCTTCCGGGAACCGGAGCCTGAAGGCCCCATAGTACGCGAGCGTCAGCAGGCCGATGTCCAGAGCGAGCTCGAACGTCCGCTGACGATAAGCGATCTCCCAGAGGAGCGGCGGATTCTCGGCCGTGTCCTGGGCTTCAGGATGCCGCACGTGCCCGAGCACCACAGCGAGCACGCACAGGCCGAGAAGATAGGCCGCGACCAGGGCAATCGCGGAACCGCCCTGGAACCGTTGGAGGGCAATCGCCACACCGCCGCCGACGATGGCGAGGAGATAGAGAGACAGGACTGCCACGCGCTCGGAGGCTCCAAACGCGACGATTCTGTGAGAGACGTGGTCGCGTCCTCCGACGAGCGCGCGCCGACCCGCCAGCCGCCGGGTGAGCGTCACGAAAGTCGTATCGAAGATCGGGACGAGCAGGATCAGGACGGGGAAGAGAGCGGCCGGAATCGTCTGGCTCTGCAATCCCGGTATCGCGAACAGACTCGCGCTCGCGAGAAAGCCGCCCAGGAAGTGGCTGCCCCCGTCGCCCATGAAGATCGCGGCGGGCGGGTAGTTGTAGACCAGAAAGCCGAGCACCGCTCCCACGAAGGCGGCCAGGCCGACTGTTATGGGGCCTTCGCCTTGCGGAAGCAGCACGGCCAAGGTGCAGGCGCCCGCCACGGCCGCGATACCCGCTGCCAGACCGTCCATATTGTCGAGCAGATTGAACGCGTTCGTGATACCGATGATCCAGACGAAGGCCAGCAGCTGATCGATGACCGGCCACCCCGTGATCGAGACGGGTGCCGCTGTCGAGAGCACGACGCTCGCCACCAGCAGTTGGCAAATGAGCTTCGGCCCTGGCCCGATGGGCCGTATGTCGTCCACCAGGCCGAGCACGAACATGAGGCCGGCGCAGAGCAGGACGGGCGCGACCGCTGCCATTCCGGAGGAGCCGATGAGGGCGGTGCCGAAGGCCAGGACGATCGCTACGCCGCCGAGCAACGGCACGGGGCGCGTGTGCCATCGATCGTTGACAGGCACCGCGTAGAGTCGCGACCGCATCGCGAAGCGCCCAATGAACGGCGTCAGGGCGAATGCGGAGAGGAAGCCGATGAGGAACGCAATGACGTGGTTGTCGTGCGCCACTGAATGGATGTCGTCTCGAACTTCGTCGCACCCGCGTCCGGTATCGTCCAGGACACTCCGGGCAACGAAAACGGTCCAGAATACTGCCTGAGAGGATACAACATTCAGTCGGATTCCCGATGACGAATCTGGCACGCTTGAGGTCTTCGACTAGTCCAGCATGATGAGCCCCATCGCACGCGCACAGCCTGTCGGCGAAGGTGACCTCTGGCGCGTCGGCTTCGACGGTCGCGCTCTCGCGTCGCCGGCGGCGGGCATGCGGCGTTACGCCCGTGAGCTCTTTGGGGCGCTAGCCGAAGTTGACCCGACATTCAGGATTGTTGCGGTAGGTGGAGAGGCTGAGGTAGCGCTGCCCGCTGGGATCGAGCGCGCCGCCGCTGGGGTGTCCCTGCCAACCAACGCGGGCTGGATGCTGATGGGTTTGCCGCGGGCCGCCCGACGCGCGCGCGTCGACCTCTTTCACGCTCCTTCGTATACGGCGCCCGTCGCAGGTCCGAGACCGCTCGTGGTCACGATCCACGATGTGAGCTACGAGCGGCATCCGGAGTGGTATCCGTACAAACGCGATCCGATACGACGGGCGTTCTATCGGCGAAGCGCCACAAGCGCTGACCGCATCATCACCGATTCAGAATTCTCCAGAACCGAGATCATCCAGGCCTACGACTTGCCTCCAGATTCGATCACGGTCGTGCCGTTAGCGGCCGGGCGAGCGTTTCAACCAGGGCCCCCGCTCCCATTGCCGGCCGGCTGGCCGACGCAGTATGTGCTGCACGTTGGCGACCTGCACGAACGGCGGAACTTGCCGATGGTCGCACGGGCCCTCGCCGCGGTGCGGGCACATGACCGTGCGCGGCGGGACCTGACGCTCGTTCTCATGGGAGCCGACTACGGCGGCGGCCAGGCTCTCCGAGCGCTGCTCGCTTCAGGGCCCGGAGGGGCGCCGCCGATCCTCCAGGCAGGTATCACGTCGGAGGAGACGCTGCTCGCCGCCTATCGATCGGCGACTGCATTGGTTTATCCATCGCGGTACGAAGGGTTCGGTCTGCCGCTGCTCGAATCGATGGCCTGTGGGACCCCTGTCATTGCCGCGAGGACGTCATCCATTCCCGAAGTGACAGGCGACGCAGCCGGTACTGCTCCATCCTGACGACGAAGCGGGTTGGGCGGAGGCGATCCGGCGCA
Organism: uncultured Acidobacteriota bacterium; assembly: GCA_963797625.1. Taxonomy (GTDB): domain Bacteria; phylum Acidobacteriota; class Vicinamibacteria; order Vicinamibacterales; family 2-12-FULL-66-21; genus DATBJJ01. The sequence goes on along the minus strand of CAWCQI010000036.1, from coordinate 2,500 downwards.
TGCTGGGGGACGAGCAATTCCGCGCCAGCAGGCGCGCGGCGGGGTTGGCCCGCGCCTCGACGTTTTCATGGATTCGCACGGCACGCGAGACGGCTGCCGTCTATCGGTCGCTGCTGGACTCATGAACGGGAAGGCGCCCGTCATAGATGAAGCCGGGGACACGATCGCACCCCATGTCTCCGTCATCGTCCTCAATTACAACGGTCTGAAGTGGCTGAGTGCCTGCCTGAACGCATTGGTCGGGCAGGTCGATGCGCCTGCGTTCGAAATTGTGTTGGTCGACAACGGCTCCACGGACGGGTCGTCGGCCTACGTCGAGAGCCGATACCCGAGCGTTCGCATTGTGCAAACCGGACGTAATCTCGGCTACGCCGGCGGCAACAATGCCGGGGCTCGTCACGCGCGCGGTGCCTGGCTGGCGTTTCTCAACAACGACACGGTCGCTGCTCCAGACTGGCTGGCCCGGCTCGATCAGGCGGCCGGTGCGCGTGAAGGGGCCCCCCTTGTGACATCGCGCCTCGAATCTCTTGCCTTCCCGGGCTACATTGACAGTGCCGGGGATGGATACTTGCGCGCCGGTGGAGCTTACAAGCGGGGGCACGGCACTCCGATTGGAGCATGGCTGCAGTCACGTGAAGTCTTTGGCGCGTGCGGCGCTGGCTTCCTCATTCGCCGGGACGTCTTCGACCAGCTTGCTGGATTCGACGAAGACTTCTTCATGGTCTACGAAGACGTCGATTCTCTCGTACCGCGCCAGGCTGGCCGGACATCGGTGCTGGTATGCAGCCGAGGCAATCGTTCGTCACGCCGGCAGCGCCACGCTCGGTACGGTGAGCGCGCAAGCCGTGTATTACGGTCAAAGGAACCTCGAATGGACCTGGCTCAAGAACGCGCCGGCCGGTCTCTTGCTTCGAACGCTCCCTGAACACCTGGTGTATTCGCTCGCCGGCGTGGCTCACTACATTGCCAGCGGCCGTGGCGGTGCTGCGATTCGCGGCAAGCTCGACGCGCTGGTTGGCGTGCCGCGTCTGCTGAGGAAGCGGCGAGCCGTGCAGCGCGCGCGCCGCATCTCTGTCGCAAGCCTCGAAGTTTACCTGGACCGCGGTTGGATCGCCTTGAAACGCTCCGAGAAGGCACGGCGGCGCGAGGCCGGTTGATCGCCCTATTTGGGTTCCACCTTTCCAATCATCAGAACCGCTTCCGCACCTGCGGGGGCGTTGGCGACCCTCAGGTCGAGGCGCCGAAATCGCGGGGCGTTTCTGTCGTGCGGCAACGGCAGACGCAGGACAAGCCATCGCTCCGACGGCACATTGACGATGTCTGCGGGCCGGCCGTCCAGGCGGAGCTCGAGCTTGATGTCGGTCGCCATGCTGGCGGCACGCAGTGGGATGACGACCATCTGCGCGTCACTAGGCAGGAAGACGCTGCCCGCAGGCCCGGACGTGCGGTAACGGACACCGTCCACTGCGTCGTGCCAGACTGAGAGACCGATGCCGTAGTGTTCAAGGTTGAAGTCGGCTTTCTGGCGATCAGCACGCACAGGTATCGAAGCGGCGATCGCGATTACCGCCAGGGTGACGGGCCACGTCCCCAATCGTGGGCTCTCGGTCGTGCCGAGTGATGCGCCCCAGCCTGCAACGGCGCCGAGCACGAGCCAAAACGCGAACGCGGGCTCGTCGATGAGCAGCGGATGCCCACCCAACCACGAGAGCACGAAGGCCGAAAGTCCCGTCATCAGGCCCCATCGCAGCGGGTCGTGCATATCGGCGCCGAGGAGCCGTCGGCCATATCCCGCGGCGGTCCACAGCAGCCACATCATGACGCCGAACCCGACGATGCCCAGTTCGGCGAGAATCTGTAGGAAGTTGTTGTGCGCGTTTTCGTGGACGGCCGGCGGGAAGCTCTTGAGCAGCTCCGGAGAACTGAACTCCCCGGACCTCGAATAGAAACGGCCGATCCCGACACCAAAGGCCGGGTTCGCCTCGGTCATCCGCAAACTCGTCCTGGCGAGTTCCCATCGAACATGCGCTGCGGTCGCTGCCGATCGCTGGTTGCCGCGTTCGGGGATTCCGTAGGCCGCGAGCGCAGTCAGGAGCGCAAGCAGGACTGCGGCGGCCAGGGTCCTGCCGCGCAGACCGCCCCGGTGTGTCCGCCAGGTCCGCGCCCCCGCCGGCAGAACGAGTGCGAGCATGCCGGCCATGACGGCCATCCGCGATCCTGACAGCCAGACTGCGCATCCGAGCAGCCCCACAGAGACCAGCCACGGCAGGCGCCTCGCCCGGATCGCCAGACCGACAGCCATAAACAGGGCCATGACGAAGTACGAACCAGCGGCGTTGAGGTCGCCGTAATGCACGTTCACCCGTTCGGTCAGGAACAGTTGCACGAAGGCGGCGGCCGGGCTTTCGGATCGCTCGGCGCCCCCCCATAGGCGCAACAGGTTGAGACCTGCGGCCACCGACGCGCCGCAGACACCCCACACGGCGAGTCGAGCAGCAAA
>CAWCQI010000035.1:0-119646 GCA_963797625.1 uncultured Acidobacteriota bacterium | reverse complement strand
GCGTCCGCGGCCAGTCTGGGCGTCTATCGCATCGTGTCGCGGCTGCCAACCGGACCAGTCGAGGCGCCAACGGTGGAAACCGTGGTCGCCCGGCATCCTCTGAAGCTTGGCACGCGCGTGACATCCGATCACGTGAAGCTTGTGAAGTGGCCCGTCGACAGCAAAGTCCCGAACAGCTTTTCGAAGATCGAAGACGTCGTTCAGCGCGGCCTGATCAGTGATCTCGGTGAGAACGAGCCGCTGACCGAGTCAAAGCTGGCGCCGCTCGAGGCGGGTGCCGGCCTGCCACCGTCGATTCCACCAGGTATGCGCGCCGTCTCGGTGAAAGTCAATGAAGTGGTTGGCGTGGCCGGCTTCGTGGTCCCCGGCACGCGCGTCGACGTGATGGTGACGCTGTCGAGCCGGCAGCAGAACACCGACAGCCAGACGCGCGTGGTCGTCAGCAACGCACAGGTGCTGACGGCAGGCACGCGCTACGACCAGGAAAAGGCGAAGGAGGGCGCACCGATTCCGTCGACGGTCGTGACGCTCCTTGTCTCCCCGCAGGACGGCGAGCGGATTGCGCTGGCGGCGTCCGAAGGACAACTCATGCTCGCGCTCCGCAACCCGCTCGACACGACCCCAACGCAGACGACGGGCGTGCGCACCGCGGGCCTTTCGGTCAGCCAGCGCCGGCGGCGGCACCGAAGCCCGCACTCGGTCAGCGCGCCCGACCGGTGAAAGCCGAAGTGGCACAACCTGCACCCGCTCCCGTCGCGGAGACCTACACGGTCCAGGCGATCAGGGGCGCCAAGCGAACTGAGGAAGTAGTCCGATGAGCATCTCCTTGAGGTCACGTGTGCGGCAGATCGGCCCCAGAGGCGGCCTGCTGTTGGCTTTGCTGGTGACGAGCGCGAACGCCGCCGCTCAGACTGCGCCGGCGGCGCCGCCGGTGCCGCAGCGCCGCAGGCTCAGCCGCCGCTCCTGCCGCACCGGGGAAGGTGTCGCTGACGGCGGGACGATCCGTCGTCGTGCCGACGAACTTCAACATCACGCGAATCGCCATCACGAACGCCGAGATTGCAGACGCGGTCGTCGTCTCGCCGCGTGAGGTCCTCGTCGATGGGAAGAAGCCGGGAACCGTCAGCCTGATCGTCTGGTCGGCCACCGGCCGGACTCAGTACCGATGTCATCGTCGAACCGGCCATCACCACGCTCGAGCAACATCTGCACACGCTGTTTCCCGGCGAAGGCATCGCCGTCAAAGTCAGCGACGAGGCCATCGTCCTTTCGGGTCAGGTCTCGAGCACCGCAGTGATGCTGCGCGCGGGCGAAATCGCCAAGGCGTCTGCGGCGAAGAGCCAGGTCATCAACTTGCTGCAGGTGCCGGGCGGCACCACGAGCCAGCAGGTCATGCTGCAGGTGCGATTCGCCGAAGTGAACCGCCGGGAGCTGACGGAGCTCGGCCTGTCTCTCTTTGCGGCCCGCCAGCGGTTCTCGGCGCGGTCGACCACGCAGCAATTCGCCGGGCCCGAGTTCGACGACGCGAAGCCGGGCGGGCTCGTGTTCAGCGACTTCCTGAACCTGTTCTTCTTCGATCGGCAGGAGGGAGTCGGCGCGGCGCTCCGCGCCTTGCAACAGAAGGGCGCATTTCAGAGCCTCGCCGAACCGAATCTGATTGCCTACAACGGCCAGGAGGCGAGCTTCCTCGCCGGAGGCGAGTTCCCGGTTCCAGTCGTCCAGGGTGGTCAGAGCAACAATGCCGTCACGGTCATCTTCAAGGAATTCGGCATCCGTCTGAACTTCACGCCGACCATTGCCGGGGACGTGATCCGGCTCAAGGTCAAGCCGGAGGTCAGCACGCTCGATTTCGCCAACGGAATTACGCTCTCCGGGTTCCGGATTCCGGCGCTGACGACCCGACGCGCCGAGACCGACGTGGAGTTGCGCGACGGGCAGTCCTTCGCGATTGCCGGGCTGCTCGACAACGTCTCGCAGGATGACAACGCAGCGATTCCGATTCTCAGCAAAATTCCGATCATTGGCGCGCTCTTCAAGAGCAAGGCGGCCCGCGCCGAACAGACCGAGCTGATGGTGCTCATCACGCCGCGCCTGGTGCGGCCGCTCAACCCCGATGAAGTGCCGACCTTGCCCACCAGCATCCGCCCCTTCATCAAGAAGGGGGATATCGGTCAGCAGCTCGAAGGCGGCGGGGGAGTGGTCGATGCTCCGGCAGGAGCGCCGGCAAAGAAGACAACACGTCGCGAACGGCGGAAAATAGCCATGACTAAATCACACATCGACCGGCGCTGGGCGCAGAACGAGCGCGGCGGCGTGCTCATACAGGTAGCAGTCGCGCTGCTGGCCTTGCTTGCGCTGAGCTCGTTCGTCTTCGACTACGGCGTGATGTGGGCCAGCCGCGGTCAGGCGCAGAACTCGGCCGATGCCGGAGCGTTGGCGGGCGCCATCTCTCTGGCGTTTGATAGCGGCACCGATCAAGACGGCGCACGCGCGAAAGCCATCGCCCTGGCGCGCCGGAATCAGGTATGGACCCAGGCACCGGATATCACCAACGCGGATGTGACATTCCCGCCGTGCCCGCCTGGAGCACCCGGGCTCCCTGATACGTGCATCAAGGTGGACGTATTCCGGAATCAGCGCGCGGGCGGCAGCCCGCTACCGGTGTTCTTCAGCCGCCTCGTCGGCATCACGAACCAGGGTGTCCGTGCCACCGCGACTGCTCAGATCATCACCGGAGACACGACCGACTGCCTCAAGCCGTGGGCCATCCTCGATCGCTGGGATGAGTACAACACCGCCACCAATGGTGCGGAGGCCGAGTACCCGAATCCGGATCCTGACTTTTTACCGTCGTCCACGTTCGACCGGTATTCCACCGGTCAAGGGAGCCAACCGCCCCAGGAGAACGATCTCTATGTGCGGCCGACCCCAGGCCCAAGCGGTTCGCCGGGCACCGGTTTCCGGCTGCCTCAGGACGAGGGCCGTCGGTTCGGGATCAAAGTGGACTCGAATACGAGCTCGACCATGTCCCCCGGTTGGTTCCGCGCCATTCGTCTGCCACGTCGCGACGGTCAGAACGGCGGCGACGTTTATCGGGACAACATCAGGTCTTGCGGCGGCCTGCCGTCGAGTTACGCCGCAGCCGGGCACCGTGTGTCCCACGAATATCGGGAACGACGATATGGCGTATTGGGCCGAGCGTGGGTGTTACGCGACCGAGCCCGGCAACAAGGTTGGTCCGACGCGGCAGGGTATCGAAGAACTCCTCGCTCGTGATGCTGGTGCCGTCTGGGGAGCAAGCGGTATCACGGGCAGTAGATTCAGCCCCGGGACCTCGAGCCCACGCGTCGTTCCTATCGGCGTCATGGACATCGACGACTTCCTGTCGCAGAACCCCAGTGGGGCCAACGGTGTCCTTCGGATGGTCAACATTTACGGGTTCTTCATCGAAGGCATGGGAGATGTGGACGAGGTGACGGGCCAGATGACGCTCAAAGCGAGTGGTAAGTCGGTCATCGGCCGAATCATGACGATTCCGTCGATGGCGACGGGCACGTCGTCTCTCCCGAACAGCGCCTCGTTCCTGCGCTCCATCATTCTCGTTCGATAAAGGACTCCTGTGCCTATTACCTACACGATCGTCGGCGCTCGCGACTCACGGATCGAGGAACTACTGCGCGGAACGGATCACGTCTCGTCCACGACGTGGATCTCTGATCTCAACCCCCTGCTGCAGGCTGAGGCAGCCCAGCCGGACATCGTCCTGATCGACGTGCGCGGCCAGCACCGGCTGCCATCCACGCTGCCGCTGCTGAAGCGGAAGCATCCGTCGATCAAGGTGATCCTGATTGCGTCGGCGATGGATACCGCGCTGATGCTCGAAGCGATGCGCGCGGGTGTGAACGAATGCATTGCCGAACCTCTCGCGCAGGCGGAAGTGAGCGGCGCGGTGAACCGTCTCCTGGGCCAGCGCACGATGGCCGCCGCGGGGGCCGTGTTCGCGTTTGTCGGCGCCAAGGGCGGGGTCGGGACCACGACCTTGGCCGTCAACGTGGCGACGTCGCTCGCCACCCTGTCGGACGGCCGTGCGGTCCTCCTCGATTTGCACCAGGTCTACGGCGATGCGGCGGTGTTTCTCGGCGCCAGTGCGCGGTTCTCGATCGGCGACGCTGTTGAAAACCTGCACCGTTTCGACGCGGCCTTCTTCAACAGCCTCCTCGCGCGGACGGTTTCGGGTGTTGACCTGCTCGCGTCCGCCGATCGCCCATCGGCGAAGCCGATCGATTCCAAGCGCCTCGCTTCAGTCGTGGAGTTTGCCGCGACCCAGTATCCCTACACCGTGCTCGACGTGCCGCGCTCCGATTCGGCGGTGATCGACTCGCTGGATCAGGCCTCCACGATCGTGGTCGTGGCCAATCAGGAGCTCGCGACCGTCACCAACGCCGGCCGGATGTCGTCGGCGCTACGGTCCAGGTACCGCAAGGCGAAGGTCATGACCGTCATCAACCGCACCGATCGCCGCTCCGAAATTGGACAGCAGGACATCGAGCGCGCCGTAGGCGGTGCGATTTCGTTCCAGGTCCCGAGCGACTATCGGCGCGCGCTGCACGCCATCCACAAGGGGCGCCCGCTGGCGCTCGACAACCACAACGACCTCGCCGCCTCGTTCAAGGCGCTCGCCCAGGAATTGGCGGGCGTCAAACCCGAGCGATCGGCAGAGCGACCAACAGGGTTGATCGGTCTCCTCGCGGGACGCCGATCCTGAGCGGCATGGAAGTTTAGGAGGATTTCAGGCGATGAATCTGACGACCGCACCGGTAGATACACGCAACGCCAGCTATCAAGAGCTCAAGGGACAGATCCACCAGGAGCTATTGAACCGGCTGAACCTGGATCGGCTGACGCGCGTGAAGCGCGAAGACGCCGAGCCGGAAATCCGCGCATTGATCGGCGGCATGCTCGAGCGCGAGCGCGATCGCACGCCGCTGAGCCTGTTCGAACGCGAGAACCTGGTCGGCGACGTCCTGCACGAGCTGTTCGGGCTCGGCCCGCTCGAGGTGCTGCTGCAGGACCCGTCCATCTCGGACATCCTCGTGAACCGGTACGACCAGGTGTATGTCGAACGCCTCGGCAAGCTCGAGCCCACGGAGACCATCTTCCGCGACGAGCGTCACTTGCAGCAGATCATCGAGCGCATCGTGAGCTCGATCGGCCGCCGGATCGACGAATCGAGCCCGATGGTCGACGCGCGGCTGGCCGATGGATCGCGCGTCAACGCGATCATCCCGCCTCTGGCGCTGGACGGCGCGGTGCTCTCGATTCGTCGTTTCCGCACCGATCGACTCGGCGCCGACGACCTGGTCGGGCGCGAGTCCTGGACGCAGCCGATGCGCGACTTCCTGCAGGCGGCCGTCGCCTGCCGCCTGAACATCATCGTCTCGGGCGGGACGGGCGCGGGCAAGACGACGCTCTTGAACATCCTGTCGAGCTTCATCAACGACAACGAGCGCGTGGTGACGATCGAGGACGCGGCGGAGCTCAAGCTGCGGCAGCGACACGTCGTCCGGCTCGAGACCCGGCCGGCGAACATCGAAGGGAAGGGTGCGGTGCGGCAGCGCGAGCTGGTCGTCAACGCCCTGCGTATGCGCCCGGATCGCATCGTCGTCGGCGAGGTCCGAAGCGAAGAGGCGCTCGACATGCTCCAGGCCATGAACACCGGCCACGACGGCAGCTTGACGACGATCCATGCGAACGGTCCGCGTGAGGCGCTGTACCGGCTCGACACGATGGTGGCGATGGCCAATCTGAACATCCCGGAAAAGGCCATCCGGCAACAGATCTCGTCGGCCGTGAACATGGTCGTGCAGATCTCGCGGATGGCGGACGGCACGCGCAAGGTCACCGCCGTCTCCGAGCTGACCGGCATGGAGGGAGAGGTGATCACCATGCAGGACATTTTCCTGTTCGAGCGGTCGGGCCTCGGACCTGACGGCAAGGTGCGGGGCAGATTTCGCGCAACCGGTATCCGACCGAAGTGCGCCGAGCGGCTGGCCTCGTCTGGAGTGCATCTGCCCATGGACATGTTCGAACACGTGAAGCTGGTGGCCTAACCCTGGTGCTAACCCTGGCCTAAACCTGGTGGCGTAACCGAGGTGCAATGATGGCGTTCGTTCTCCTGACCTTCAGTCTGGTGCTCGGAATTATCTTCGGCGGCTATTTTCTCTTCGTGCTCCGACCGGAGACGCGCGAAGAGGCGGCGCTCCGCAAGCGCTTGCGCGGCTCGATCGCCCCGGAACAGGCAGGCGTCGGCGCGCTCGAGCGTCCTGCCGAACGTCTGAGCCGCGTGCAGGCGCTGAACGTCTTGCTGTCGCGGACGAGCGGAATTTCGGGGCCCCTGGAGCGCATGATCACGCAGTCCGGCCTGAAGGTCACGGTCGGCACGCTCCTGCTCGCATCAGCACTGCTCGGATGCGTGACCTACCTGGTGGTGAAGTGGCTCACGTATTTCACCTACCTTGGCCTCGCGGCGGCACCCTTCGGCGCCATGGTGCCGTTCATGGTCGTTCGCGTGGCGAGAACGAAGCGGATGCGACTCTTCGAGGAGCAGTTCCCGGAGGCCATCGAGCTGCTCGCGCGGGCGCTGCGGGCCGGCCACGCGTTTCCAACCGGTCTGACCATGGTCGCCGACGAGCTCGCGCCGCCAGTCGGCAGTGAGTTCAAGCTCGTCTACGACCGCCAGAACTTCGGCATGCCGCTTGGCGATGCGCTGAAAGGCCTGGCGGAGCGGGTTCCGGTGATCGACGCCCGCTTCTTCGTGACCGCCGTGCTGACGCAACGCGAGACGGGTGGAAACCTCTCCGAGGTGCTCGACAACCTAGCCACGGTGATCCGCGATCGGTTCAAGGTGAAGCGACAGGTGCGCGTCGTCACCGCGCATGGCCGCATCACCGGCTGGATTCTCGCGGGTCTACCGCCGTCGCTCGCCGGCGTGCTCTGCTTCGTTTCGCCCGGTCACATGAAGACTCTCATCACCGATCCGCTGGGCATTCAGATGCTGGTGGTGGCGGGTGTCCTTCAGGTGTCCGGGACGCTGATCATCCGGAAACTCGTGAACGTCCGCTACTAGGAACCATGTCATGACGCATCGACGTAATCTTCACACTCGTCGCCATCTTCCTGTTGATTGGGCTCGTGTCGACGGTCGGCGTGTCGGCCGCCCTGTCGGCTGTGTCTCCCGAACGCCGTCGCCTGCGGCAACTCGCCACAGCGGGCGGGGCCGAGCTGACCCTCGGTGTCGGCGGTGGCGTGCTCGCCCACACGGTGGACCCGCGCCTGAAGCGTCTGCCCTTCGCGCCGAAGTCCCCGAAGGACATGAATCGCCTTCGCCGACAGCTGGTCCGGGCCGGCTACGACAGCCCGCAGGCCATGTTCATCTACGTCGTCGCCACGCTGGTGACGCCTGTCGTGCTGGTCCTGCTGTCGCTCACGGTGATCGGCATGCGGAGCGGGTGGGTAGTGGCGATGTTTGCGGCCGCCATCGGCTACCTGCTGCCCGGCCTCTTCCTTTCGCGGAAGACCGAGAAGCGGAAGAGGCAGATCCAGGACGGCTTACCCGACGCCCTCGACCTGCTCATCGTCTGCGTCGAAGCCGGATGCGGTCTGGATCAGGCGATCGTCAAGGCGTCAGATGAACTGGACATCACGTATCCGGCGCTGACGCACGAGCTCCGGCTGATCACGACCGAGATCCGCGCCGGAAAGCCCCGGCTCGAGGCGTTCAAGAACTTCGCGGCGCGCACCCAGGTGGACGACGTGCGATCGCTCGTCGCGCTGCTCGTGCAGACCGACAAGTTCGGCACGAGCATCGCGCAGGCGTTGCGGACGCACGCGGAAACCTCGCGAACCAAGCGTCGGCAGAGCGCCGAGGAGCGTGCGGCCAAGGTCGGGGTCAAGCTGGTCTTTCCGCTCGTGTTCTTTCTGTTCCCTGCGTTGTACGTCGTGATTCTCGGCCCGGCGGTCATTCAATTCATTCGTGTGTTCCATACAGCCGTTAAATAACCATTCACATTTGGAGGCAAAGACAATGGATACCACCACAATCGCTCTCGTCGTCGTCGGCGGCGTGCTCCTCGTGCTCTACATGGTTCGTCGCAACGGGCGTCTCAGCCAGGAGGACTAACGGCGATGCGCGTATCGCTGACTCAGAGTCTGGTGATTGTTGCCGCGGCGCTCCTGTGCGGGTGCGCCGCTCGCACCAACACCACGGGGCGGCCGCCGCGTCCGCCCTCGACCGGTGAGGTGTCTCCGGACACGGGAGCGTCCGGCACCGACCTGTCGGACTACATGGCCAAGGTGCGCCATCTGAGCGCGAGCGCACAGTCAGTGCCAAAGTCGTCCGTGCAAGAGACGCTGGAGAGCCGGGATGCAGATCTCGCGGCGGATCTGCTCCGGTCTGTCCAAGGCGCCAACCGCCGCCGCACATCGTGCGGTCGCTGAGGGATATCGAGCGCGCGGCGTGCTGGACGCCGCCTATCGACACTACAACGCCGCGGTGAAGCTGGACGCGCGCGACGCGGCCGGGTACGACGGGCTCGCACGCGTCTGGCGCGACTGGGGGCTGCCGCAGCTCGCGCTGGGCGACGCCCACCGCGCCGTCTACTTCGCCCCGGCATCGGCCGCTTTTCACAACACCCTTGGCACCGTGATGCAGGCGCTCGGTCACCACAAAGACGCGCGAGCCGCCTACGACCTGGCGAGCCAGCTCGACGCCCAGGCCGCCTACGCCTTCAACAATCTGTGTTATCTGTCGTTCCTCGATGGGCAGTCGGAGGGAGCGATCGCCGCCTGCCGCAGGGCCCTCTCGCTCGACCCGACGCTGTCGGCCGCTCGCAACAACCTGGCGCTCGCATACGCCGCCAGCGGACACATGGACCTGGCCCAGGCGGAGTTCATCGACGCGAACGACGCCGGCCGCGGCCTCTACAACATCGGCATCGCGCACCTCGCATCGAGGGATTATCCGGCGGCTGTGGCGGCATTCGATGCCGCCTCGCGCGCCAACCCTCTCCTGGCCATCGCTCGCGAGAGAGCCAGCCAGGTCCGATTCTCAACTTCAGGCAGCCCGCACAGGGTATGCCGGGACTATACAGCCATGACTCCGACGCTCGCCACCGCCGAGGAAGTGATTCCGCGCCCCACAGCACCGCTGACCATCGAGGAAAGCGGACTCAGTCTCGATTTGATCCTGCAGCTCGTGCTCAAAACGCTGCATTTTGCGGGCGAGCTGTCTGGAACCGAGCTCGGCCGGCGCCTTGGCCTCAGTTACGCCGTCATCACACCGGCGATCGAGCTGCTCAAGGTTCAGCAGCAGGTGCAAATCGTCGGTGGCGGCCTCGTCGGCGGCGCGTCGTACCGCTATCGAATCACGGACAGCGGACGCACGCGCGCCGCGCTGTTCCTGGAGAGCAGCCACTACGTCGGCGTCGCTCCCGTACCGCTCGCGCAGTATCAGCGGTACATGAAGGCGTTCCGGGCCGCGGCGCCGCACACCGCCTCTCAGGACCGCGTTCGTCAGGCGTTTGCGCATCTCGTGATCAGCGATCGCGTGCTCGACCAGCTCGGTCCGGCGATCAACGCCGGACATTCCATGTTCGTCTACGGCCCTCCCGGAAACGGCAAGACCGTCATCTCGCAGGCGATTCGCCGACTGCTCGACGGCCACATCGCCATCCCGCACGCGCTCGAAGTCGAAGGCAGCATCATCCGGCTGTTCGATCCGGTGAACCACGAACCGCTCTCAGGGGACGACAGCGATGCCACGAGCGTCACGACGCTCAGCGACGAAGATCGCCGATGGGTGACCTGCCGTCGACCGATGGTGATGGTCGGCGGCGAGCTCACGCTGAGCTCCCTGGAGCTGAGCTACAGCTCGACGACCGGGTTCTATCAGGCCCCCGTGCAGGCGGTCGCGAACGGCGGCGTGCTCGTCATCGACGACTTTGGCCGCCAGCAGTGCTCGCCGCGAGATCTGCTCAACCGCTGGATCGTGCCGCTCGAAAGCCGCGTCGACTTCCTCACCTTGCAGACCGGCCAGAAATTCGAGCTGCCGTTCATGACGCTGATTGTGTTCGCGACGAACATCCGTCCCGCGGAGCTCGTGGACGAGGCCTTCCTCCGCCGAATTCAGTACAAGATTTTTGCGGAGAGTCCCACCGTCGAGGACTTCCTCCGGATCTTCGAGGGATGCTGCCGTGAACTCGGCGCCACAGCCGAACCCGGCGTCGCGCGACAGTTGCTGCAGGAGTACTACCGTCCCCGGAAGATCGCGCTGCGGGGTTGCCACCCACGGGATCTGATCCGCCAGGCGTTATCGCTGGCGAGCTACCTCAAGCGTCCGTCACACGTGACGATGGATCTCCTCGAAGCGGCGTGCAACAGCTACTTCGTCGACGACCGGGAGGAGCCGGCGGTCTATGCGTGACCTCCTGGTGATCATCCTGTATCTGCTCACGCTGGTGCTGCAGGCTCGGGCTGCGGGTCCGGCCGACACCGCGTCGGCGAGCCCCGCGGTGTCGGTCCGGATCACGTCCCCGCTGGGGCGCACCGGCACCCCTGGCGCGATCCGCATCGTGGCGCAGATTCGAACGGAAGATGCCACATTGCCGGGGCCCGTGCGGTTCGCGGTGGACGGACAACTGCTGGCAACGGACACCGATGGTCCCCCCTACGTGGCCGAGTGGGTGGACGAAAACCCCTTCGAGCGGCGTGAGATCACCGTCGAAGTGACCGATTCGCTCGGTCGCGAGGTTACGGACCGCGTGGTGCTCGAGCCGTTCGATCTCATCGACGAAACGCAAGTGACGAGCGTGCTGGTCGAAGCGTCCGTGCAGGACAAGCAGGGACGCGCCATCAAGTCTGTTCCGCTCACGCAGTTCACCATACTGGAAGATGGCGTGCCGCAGCAGGTGGACCTGGCGCAACAGGAAGCGCTCGGCGTCACCTTCGCGCTGTTGATCGACAGCAGCCGGAGCATGTCCCGTCGGCTCGAATTCGTCCAGCGCACCGCGGCGACGCTCGCCGATTACATGACGCCTCTGGACCGCATGATCGTGGCGCCGTTTTCGACTGGGGTTGGCGCGGTGACAGGACCGACCGACGACCGCAAGACGCTCCACGAAGCCATTGGATCGGTCGCGTCGACGGGCGGAACGGCCATTCTCGACTCGCTCGCGGAACTCTCGAACAGGCTCGCCAAGGTGGAGGGCCGCCGCGCCATCGTGCTCATCACCGACGGGTACGACGAGCACAGCACGTTGTCTGTGGACGACGCGCTCGCAGCGGCCAAGGCGGCCCGCGCCACGGTCTACGTCATTGGCATCGGCGGTGTCGCGGGCGTGTCGTTCAAAGGCGAGCGAATGCTTCGTCGCATCGCCGCCGAGACTGGCGCCAAGGCGTTCTTCCCTGCGTCCGAGGACCAGCTCGAACTCGTTCGCGGAACGCTCGCTGACGACGTGCGTCATCGGTACGTCTTTGCCTATACGCCGAGCAATCAGAAGATGGACGGTTCGTGGCGTGAGATCTCGGTGCGGTGTGAGGTGCCCGAGTATGCGGTCCGCGCGCGGCCGGGGTACTTCGCCCCGAAGCCGAGCCCGATTAAACCGACGATCGAGTTCACGGCCAGGGACCCGATGGGGCGCTATCTCGACGTTGCCGCTGAGGATCTGGAGGTCGTGGAAAACGGGGTCCCGCAACGCGTCGAGCTGTTCCATGAAGCCTCTCAGCCGCTGTCGCTCGTGCTGGCGCTCGACGCGAGCGGCAGCATGAAGAAGCGCGAGGCCGAAGTGATCGAGAGCGCCCGCGCGTTTGTCAGCGCGCTGCGGCCGGAAGACGCGCTGGCCGTGGTGCTCTTCTCCGACGGAGTGTCGTTCGCGCACGACCTGTCCACGAACCGGGACGTCAGCCACGACGCCATTCAGAAGTACCAGGCCGACGGCGGCACGGCGCTCTTCGACGCCGTCTCCGAGTCGCTGCAGCGGTTGCGCGACGCCGGCGGTCGCCGCGTCCTGGTCGTGATGACCGACGGCCGCGACGAGAACAACGCCGGCACCGGCCCGGGCAGCACGAGGACGCTGAACGGCGCCTTGAAGGACCTGAAGGAGAGTGGCACGACGGTGTTCACGATTGGCATTGGCACGAAGCTCGACACGTCGTCGCTCCAGCAGTTGGCCACGCTATCGGGCGGCCGCGCGCTATTTCCGCAGGACGTGAGTGAGCTCCGTGTCGAGTTCCAGCGTGTCGTCGAGGACCTCCGCCGACGGTATGTCGTCGGATTCACGTCATCCCACGTCCAGCACGACGGATCCTGGCGAGAGGTGCGGATTCGGTTGAGATCGGCGCCCGAAGTCACCATTCAGAGCAGCGGGGGATATCAGGCGCCAGGGAAGTAACACGTCGGATCGTGATGCAGCGAAGGAGATGTATCGAGATGCGCACATCTGGAGAGGGCGGATCGGAGGGGTGGATCATGGCGATCCCGATCGCGGCGCTGGTCGTCGCCGCATCGGCTGCGGCAGGCGGTCCCGAAGCACTGCTGATGTCGCTCGAAGGCACGGTCCGAAGCCTGGTGCGATCGGCCGTCGATCTGATGAGCAGTGCTTTTTGACCCGAACCGTCCGGCCATTCGAGAATCCCACGCTCTAGTAATTCGAAAAAGGAAACCATGCAGACTCAGCGTCGACTCGACGATATCCTCGACCGCGACATCGGCATTCAATGGTTCGAAGGCGTCGCGCTTGTCCAGGCCGTGTGCGAGCAGGTACTGGCGCACGGCCGGGCCGACGCGTTCCCCTCGGCTGCCGACATCGCTGTCGAGGCGGACGGCTCGGTCGCCGTACTCGGCCACAGCGCCGGTCTCCCGGTCGTTGCGGCGGGTCACCTGCTCGCCGGAATGGCCGGTGACGACGTGCCGGTCCGGCTCCGACTGGCAATCAATGAAGCCACTGCTGCGGAGTCACCATATCCGCACCTCGCGGCCTTCTCGGAGGCGCTGGCGTACTTCGAGCGACCGGGACGTCGCGAGCTGATTGCCGCCGTCTACGCGCGCGCAGCGGCCGCCCCGTCGCGCAGCATCGCGCGCCCGCGGCAGTCGCCCGCGCCGGAGGTGCCGAAGGGCAGGAGCAACAGGCGCGTCCGCGGCGTCGTCGCCGCGCCGTTGGCGCTGGCGTTGCTCGGCGCTGGAGCCGTCGTGGCGGCTGGTATCTGGTTCGCCCCGGACCATCCTCAGATATCAGCGGGATATCAGCGGCGCTGTCCGCTCTCGTAGCCGATACGCAGCCGGAGCAGAGTCTCGCGCCGACGGAAGCGGTTCGCGTGCCGAGTGCCCAGCCGCACCGTCCCGCGAAAAAAGTCAAAGTCCGGGCGCGGGAAGAGAGGGTGACGCCGAACCCAGCGAACACCTACGCCGCCTCGCTATTGCTAGACAAACGAGACGCCCCTGCCGATCATGGTGTTCGACGAAGTGTTGGTCGTCACGGCCAGCGAGCCAGAAGAAGCAACTGACGTGAGCGGCCGCGACACCCGCCGTGTCTACTCCCGTGACGACGGGTTTGTGTCGGCGCCGCGTCCAGTTCGACCGCAGCTTCCGCCCGAACCGCCGTTCGATCCAACAGTGGCTCCGCCGACGGAGCTCGAGCTCGTGATTGGCGCGACCGGACTGGTCGAGAGCGCGAAGCTGAAGACCCCGCCGCGGAACGTCAACGAGTTCATGCTGGTGAGTGCTGCCAAGGCGTGGATATTCCAACCGGCGGAGCTCGACGGTCGCCCAGTCGCATACCGTCACCGTGTTCGCCTGATCCTGCCGTAGGCAGAGGCAGCGTAGCTGAGAAGGTCGGGACGCGGTGGCAGCGCGAATTCCCCCCTCGGACGAACTGAGGGACGCGCGAGACTCAGTCGACAATTGTGTAAGTTCTGCCTGTCTTCGAGATTTCACCCTCGCGATGCAGCATGAAGTCTTCGAATCAGCGACCTTATGGTCGACGCTGTTAGGTTGTGCGCGCGGACGAGATCTGATCCCTCGCCATAAACCTTGGAAAATGTGAATTCATCGCGCCTTCGGGAGACGGTCCGGAGCCTGGGCCACTGGTATTGACTTTGCCTAAGCTCAGGTATGCCCGTGGGTCAATCAGCGCGCCCTCAGACTTTTATCGCGGCAAGCCGCCAGATGCGGCGCATCCGCGAGCTCGCCCGGCGGGCGGGTCGCCTCGGCACCAAGACACTCATCACGGGCGAGAGCGGGGTCGGCAAGGACGTCGTCGCTCGCGAGATCCACAGCGCGTCCGATCGGGCCCGCCGCGAGTTCCTGGCCGTGAACTGCGCGGGCATCGCCGAGGAACTGCTCGAATCGGAGCTGTTCGGGCACGTTAAAGGTAGCTTCACGGGCGCGTATCGCGATCGCCCTGGCAAGCTGCTGCTTGCCGACGGCGGAATACTGTTTCTGGATGAAATCGGCGAGATGAGCCTGCGGATGCAGGCGATGCTGCTGCGTTTCCTCGAGAACGGCGAGATCCAGCCGGTCGGTGAAGCGCGGCCACGAACCGTCGATGTCCGCATCATCGGCGCCACGAATCGCAATCTGCCGGAGCGTGTGGCGGCGGGGCACTTCCGCGAAGACCTTCTCTATCGGCTTCGAGTCATCCAGATCGATGTGCCGCCGCTGCGCGAGCGACCGGCAGACATTCCCGCACTGATCGATCACGTCATTGGGACATCGCGCGCGTGTATCCACCGAGGCGCTCGACGCGCTGACGCGCTATCGGTGGCCCGGGAACGTTCGCGAGCTGCAGAACGTGGTCGAGCAGGCGCTGTGGCTGGCCGAGGACAACAGCATCGAGCTGGAACACCTGCCGGAAGCCGTGCGCAACAGGCACACGATATCCATCACCCACGAGCGCCGGCGCCAGCTCGCCGACCAGCTGTTCGAGGCGCTCGTCGCAGGCCACTATTCGTTTTGGGATCACGTGCATCCGATGTTCCTCGAACGTGATCTGACTCGTCACGATATCCGCGAGCTGCTCAGGCGAGGTCTGACCGCGACGAATGGAAACTATCGGTCTGTTCTGGGCCTGTTTGGCATGAAGGATAGTGACTACTGCCGCTTCCACAATTTCCTGAATGGCCACGGCTGCAAGCTGGACTTCCGCGATTTCCGCAGCGGAGAAGGCCAACCTGCCGCCCGGCCGTCGCACGACGTCGCGGTGCCGGAGCCGGCGGCGGATACCTCCACCGACGAGCCGCTCACCCGCGCCGGGTAATCGATTGTGAAGTCACATCGAACTCCTCGCGATCACCCCGCTACTAGGAAAAGACTCGGCCCTGATACTCCGGGCGGACAACACTGCGCCGGTCTTCAATGACGAAGAGAAACGCGCACGCGCTACAGCGCAGGTACACAAAGTTGCCTGCGATGACTACCGCTGTGACGACGGAGGTTGGGCAATTTGGACAGGGAGTGACCAGGCGGCCACGCTGTTCGCTGGGGCTCGGCATGTTGGGACGTCATCGTTTCCCGCACGGAGCGTGCCAGCTGAGCCACAAACGATTCGTGCCAAGTTGCGGGCCGTCAGAGCCGGTTTGTAAGGCCGAAGTCGTGGGAAGCGATCCCTTTCGTCAGCCTAGGAGGATGCCTGGCGAATACTGCCACCGATTTTGATCAGCCACTAGGCAAACCCCCGTACGGGTTTTCTGATGCGAACCGTGATCTCAGTGACCGATCTACAAGGCGACCTCGAGCGCGAGCGGGCGAGGTGTGCGCGCCGCGAGGATGCGCTGCGGCGAGTGGATGAGATCGCCACGCCGAAGATCGCACGCTATCCGCCTAACACTACTCTCGTGTGTCCGCTGTTCGGCTGCCCGGTCCGTGCTCGCTTAGGAACGTTCGGAGACGAGTAGAAAAATGGCAGTGGCGATAACCAGGACTACGGCAAACAGAAGCCACGTTGAGGGACTGAATGGTTTCGTATCCATGCGGACCTCCATCGTCGTTAGACACCGGAATGTCGATGGTGTTCATGGAATCGCGCTTGGTGTGTCCGGTGTCCGGCTGGCCCGTCAGGGCAGAGGGAGGTTCGAGAGTCGGAAGCGAGCGTTCTTAGAGACGCCTCCGCGGCTAGGAAAAGATCCGGCCTTGATGCTCCGGGCGGACAGCACTGCGCCGGTCTTCAATGACGAAGAGAAACGCGCACGCGCGACAACGCAGGTACACAAAGTTGCTCGCGAGAGCTACCGCTTTGACGTCGGCAGTTTGGCATTTTGGGCAAGGTGTGACAGGGCGACCACCCTGTTCGCTGGGGCTCGGCATGTTGGGGTCCTCCGCCTACTGTTCGCGAGAGAGTTGCGGCTTTAGGGGAAGTGGCGTGACGTGGCGGATCAGCTGCGGGTTGTCCTTGTCCACGCTCCAGACGTGCCTGCAAGGGCAGCAATAGTACCAGACAGCCGCGAGCTCGCTCGCGAACGTCAAATACCTTGCGGCATTCTGCCCGCACGCAGGACAGGCCGGAGTGTTCAACACTCATCGTTTCCCGCACGGAACGTGCCAGCTCAGCCACAAGGGATTTGCGCCACATTGCGGGCCGTCGGGGCCGGTTGTAAGGCCGAAGTCGTGGGAAGCGATCCCTTTCGTCTACCGGGCGGGTTTACTCAATATCGTTTGACGTCGTCTCCACTGGACAGCGGATGCTGGGGGTGCCCGAGTGTCCTAGGCGGTATCGCCGGCCGCTGCGTCGCTCCGGTCTTCGCCACACGTCACCGCAGGCTCGGCATCGCATCACAAGCTCGCCAGTCGCGTCGTCATCGGTCTCGATTGGGTCGCGTGTACCACAGGAGGAGCACATCGCGTACCCAGAAGATGCGGCCGGCCGACCGCCCGTGCGCTCGTCGGTCACAAGATATTGCTGGACGATGACTCGGAGGGTGTCCGCACGTTCGTTGGCTTCGAGCGTTGAGTGCACCGTGACCTCCAGGATCGACTCGTCATCCTTCAGCACGCAAAGGAAGGGCGGGTCCGACTGGAGGGACAGCGCGCACGCGAAGCGCCCGAGGTGCCACAACGGCTGGCTCTGCGACGTCGCGATTTCTTGGGTGTGCATCAAACCGTCCTACGCGTTCGTTTCTTGTTGTCAGCACCAAACCACATTTTCCGTTGACATCCATGACCTCCAGGCCGAGGAATATTCGAGACGGGTGCCAGCACAGATGATGATTTAGTGGGAGATCCCTTGACCCTGCCGGTTCTTCCAGAGCTTGCGGGCCACAGCCACACCAGCCCCCGCGGCAAGGAGTGTGATCGTTGCGGGTTCGGGGACAGGAACTGTTTTGCCCTTCTCCTTGTCTGTCTTCTCGTGCGGACCTTTGGTGTTCTTCTCAGCTTTGTCTTTCGGACCTTTGGCGTCTTCATAAGACGCGTCGAGAACCCGAGGCGCAAGCAAGGCCAGCACGACCATCAACAACGCGAATCGCTTCATGGCAAGGCTCCAACCGTCAGTTACAAAATCGATTGTGCTCCGATGAATCGGAGAGTCGGAGGACGACAGGGCAAAGCGCACGCCAAACACCAATGGGCCATCCGCTCGATAGAAAGCTCGAAAGAATCGTGGGAAAGCGTGACCCTAGCGACTGCTCGCCGCAATCACGCGGGACGTGCCGTGTCCCGCAAAGGTGTCGGAATTTTCGTCCTGAGCAAAATAAATGTCTGCGTTTTGGCAGACAGACAGAATTGTTAGGTGTGGCCGCGCGCCGATTGCGGGAGTCCCGGCGGATACAGACGCGGCGCTCCGCTGGTCCGGGATCATCGGACCAACCGTCAGAAGACCGGTCCTGGCTGGTGCGACGACGGCTAACAGGTGTTATACGTGTGGTCGCGCGATGACGATCCGACGCGTGGAAGGCGGCGTTTCAAGAGAAGGGCGGGACGCCATGATCGCCGCTAGCGACGCACGCAAGAGCACCGAACACGCAGGCGTCGCGGACGATCAGAAGTCGGTATCGCGTCAGATCGAACACGCGCGCCAGTACGCCACGCGTAAGGGCTGGCGCTCGAGGCGTTGCGGCTGAGCGCCAAGATGACGCGCGCGAGATCATCGCTCGTGATCTGGACGCAACGCACATCGAGTCCGAGCGGCACGCGGACGCCATTCAGCGCGACGTGCGGCGCAGTTTTGGTCCACACGTTCAGCGACCGCTCTTCGGGTGTAGTATTTGGCGGCTAACCCGGGCACTTTCGCGTGACTCAACGGTTTCGACCCTACGGACGGAAGGAGCAGAACATGAGATGCAGCGCCAAATCGATCCGCAATCTGCCAATGACGGCAATGTTACTGACTGCTGCGTTGGTTATCCCAGTAGTTGCAGCGCCGGCCGTGCCGTTCCGAGGCTCCGTGCAAGCAGTTGAGAATCTTGACGTTCAGTTCCCGGTGATTTTTGTCGATGCGAGCGGCGGCGGGCATGCCACGCATCTCGGTCGATTTACGGTGAGCTATGAGGTTGAAGTCACGCTCCCGGCGGGTGCGGGAGTCGGAACAGCAATCTTCACTGCGGCCAATGGAGATCTGCTTTTCACCGAGTTTACCGGCCAGGCTGAACCAACGGCCGATCCGGATGTGTCATTCATCGAGGAGACCCAGACGATCACGGGCGGGACGGGTCGTTTCGAGGGTGCCAGCGGCAGCTTCACTCTGCAGCGCTTCTTGAACGGGGTTACTGGCATCACTTCCGGTTCCTTTGACGGAACCATCGAGCTGCAACGCGGGAAATAATCAACGGAGAGCTCAACGGGCGATCCGTTAGTGAGGCTTCGGCGGCAGGCGTCATGGCCACGATACTTCCGACCGCCTGTTGAGCGAAAGACGATGACGCCAAGTCCGCGGCAACTTCAGAACTCACTGGGGTCACCTGGAATCGACCGCGCTCTCGCGGATGCCCAAAGACCCCGCAGTGTTAGAGCGGCCCGTGATGTGTCGCGGGAGCAAGGAGAGCATCGCGAAGCGTAGTCTCCGAGAACCTTACTTGGGAATTCTTAGCCGCTAGTCGGGACGCCCGGAGAAACAGTTTGTCGGCGTCACTGCTGATGCGGACAAGCCATCAGAGTCCTTGTTTCAGGCCCTTGCTGAGGCGGAACGTATAGAAGCCGTGGGAAAAACAGAGATATACGTGCACGATTTCAAGGTTCCCATTCCCATCCCGCTCGAGGCGGGGGCCGCTATTCACGAGCCGGTTGCCGCACGTTGGACAGTCCGGCGGCGGGTTGCTCTCTTTGTAGGGAAACTCCGGCAGCATGGACCTCGAGCGTAGCGCCACTTACCCCTATGGGCTACTGGGGAAAGCCCGTAAAGGTTTTCCCCAAGTTCGGATGGCCAATTTTGAACATCAATCTCAACCGTATGCGCTGACCTCTGTAGTCGATTTACAAAGCCATCTCGTCCCTGCGCATCGGTTGAATGTGGCCGTAAGTCAGTGAGCGCCACAACCACTCGGCGGGACCGAAGTGGTAATGGCGAAGCCACCAAGTGCTGAATGCGATCTGCAACGCGAAGAGCACGATAGTGATCACCAGACAGACCGTAGCACCGATGTGACCGATGAGCCCCAAGCCTGCACCGGTGAGCACGAACAGATATACCAGGCTGTGGGTGAGATAGTTCGTCAGTGCCATACGACCAACGGCGCCCAGTCGCGCGAGAACGGGGTTCCAACGTGCGCTTTGCAGCAGGAAGGCGATGCCGGCTGCATAGAAGGCGGCGAGACTGACAATACCAGCGTCAACCAGGGGTCTCAGCACGATCAGCCAGAAGCTGTTTACGGAAAGACCCAGCGCAGTATTTGCCCAGTCGGAGGCGACGAACGCTCCGTTGCCGACAACGCCAATGACGAGGAGCCACGGCATCGCGCGTCGGAGCGCGCTGACGTGACGACTGATCTGCTGGATGTACCCGCGTTTGACCAACGTACAGGCCGAGCAGAAAGCGTCCAAGGATCTGCCCCAGCATGGCCGCAATCAGTCCTGTCGTGAACAGGTCGCGCCAATAGATGGACACGTTCTCGCGCACGACTGTCGCGTAGCCGCCTCGAAAAGCTGCCAAGGTTTGCAGTTGAGTCTCATCGGTCGGGTGTGATGCAGCCGTCTGTGGCGGACGGCCTTGAGTGACGACGTTCTGAACGGTGAAAAATATCGGACGAGTGAGCAGGATCAGCAGACAGGCCACGACGAGCATCGGTTTTCCAGGTCGCCAGTTCCGTATCGCCAGAAGAACGAACCCCAGGAGACCGTAAGCGAGCAGAATGTCACCAAACCAGATGAACACCAGGTGAGCGACGCCTATCATCATCAAGACCGCGACTCGACGAGCGTACGTCGAAACCGCGTTGCCGCCGCGCTGCACGGCACGCTGCATCTGGATCGTGAAGCCGACCGCAAAGAGAAATGAAAATAACGTGATGAACTTGCCGTCGATGAAGAAGACGACCAGGTATTTCACGACACGGTCGACGGCATACGTTGGCAGGTGCCGGGCAGCAGCCGGGGTGAGCACCACGTCGCATGCCATCCAGACGATATTCGCAAGGAGCACGCCGTAGAGCGCGAACCCGCGCAGAACGTCGAGGGTACTGGACGCGCTCGCTGGAAGAGACGGGCCGGAGTAAGTGCGGAGGCGTCGGAACGGCAGACATCGACTGTCTCCCGAACAGAAAGTGCGCGAACTTTACCACCGTGCCACTCGACACTTCAACGTAAATAGGTATACGTATCTTTATACATTCATGACGCCACGAAGACTCTGCAACTTCTACATCGATCCCGAGCTGGCTGAAGGGCTGAAGGCACTCAAGCAAAAGACAGGAGCGCCGGAAGCCGAATCCGTCCGACGAGCACTGTCAGAGTACTTAAGGAAGCAAGGCGTCATGAAAGCGGACCGCAAGGGCGCTGGAACGCGCAAGCGGCCCTGACAGGTGTTGCCGCGTGCGTAACCATCTGCGGATGCTGAACGCGCTCGCGCGTCGCGCGCCGTTCGACGTGTTGATTGTGAGCGAGCTGTCGCGGCTCGGCCGCGAGCAGCTCGACGTCGGCTACATGATGAAGCAGCTGTCCATCGGCGGAAAACGATCCTTTTGTATTTGCGCGGAACTCGAGCGGGACGTGGCGATGCTGCGGGACGGATCGCGGCGCTTTTTGGGTGTCCGCCGTCGCAATGATCGTTCCGACGAGCGGAAGGAGCGTCAGAGTCCGACTTTCAGGCCCTGGCTGTTTCGGAACGTATAAAACCCGTGCGCGAAGCACAGATACACGTGGACGATTTCAGGGTTCCCATCCTCGTCCATCTCGCGGCGCGGCGCGCTGTTCAAGAGCGCTCTGCCGCATTTTGGGCAGTCGCGCAGCATGGGGTTGTCCTCGTCGAAGGGAGGCCCCGCGTTCATGAGGCGTCGAGCGTACTGCCGCCCATCCGCGAGTGACTACTAGGGAAAGCCCTTAGGGTAGGGTCACGACACACGCCATCTGGCGCGCGAGATCTCCGCTACTGTGGCTCGCGGATCGAGACGCTCCAGTCGGTGGCGAGGTGGTACCAAGTGGAGAGTACGTCGAGGGACCACGATTGAACGTGTTAGTCGGCCTGGCTGTTCACAGCGCACGGGTGATCCACGAATTTCGAGGAGCGTACAGTCGATCGAGCGGCATTCGTGGATGAACGTACTCTTGCACGCTGGGCAGCGAGTCGGCAGGCGTGATGTTCCGGAAGCGTCGCCCATGTCCAGTGAGACTGGAACCGGACTTGCCGCGACTGTTTTCCCAGTGCCGGACGCATGCGCGGCAGTCGGCTATGTCCTCGGATCCGTCTGGCGTACGGCTACAGGGCTCCGTCCAGATCGACGTTCACGCCAGGGTCCGTGCCACGACCGCTGCCGACAGTTCAAACAGCGAAACGGGCGCATGGGCGACAGCCACCGGATCGGCCCTTCCCAGATTCGCAGATACGAGCGCCTCAGACTGCCGCCACAGCGCGGGCAGCTCAGGCGAAACAGCGCACTCCGACGTTCAACAACCGGCATGGCGAGGGATGTCAATTATTTGGCAGTTATAGTTGAGCTGTCAAAGGGGAACGGCTGGGGTGCTCGGGGCTGCTCCCGACCCTCGCGGGAGCTGACACAACTCCAAGGCTCCGTGCGAAAGGCCCGGTACAGAAGGTCCCGGAAACCCAATATGAGAGTCGGCTTCGCAAGTCTCTCGAGATGCCCTCGCGGACCGCCTCCTCTGTCACGCGGCTTTTTCTGCCCCCGTTGAGATTTTGGTGGAGCCGACATGAAGAACGTGACGGCGCCGAGACATCTGAGGGCCGCCACCCGGCGCAGGTAAGCCGCCGCGCTGAGGCCGCAAGCGTTACTAACGACAAACGCCGTAGTGTTTACGAGGGTCGCCGGGCGTCGGCTAAGGCACACGCTCAGTCGCAGCGGACAAGGTCAATCGAATCGGTGACGCCGGCCTGCTCTGGATCACCGAGCCGCCATCGACGACAAACGATACGAGCACGATCGTGTGCGTGCCGGCCGCCATTGCCGGCATTCGGCTGCTGCATACCGACACGCCTTCGCGCAGCTCGCTGCAGGACACGTCGGCGAGCTCGACGCGATTGCTGTCGACGTAGGCCGCATAGCGCAACCTTGCCAGCTGCCCCGCGTCGGCCGCCGCCTGATTCCAACCCAGACGTTCGTTGCCCGAAATGCGGTCGCCGGTGCCTGATGGGTTTGAGCTCGCGGGTGGGGGCGTACCACTACCGCCACATGACGAAAGCATCACCGTGAGCGCCGCGACACGAGCTTCCGTGCAGTCCAGCCGTTTCATCTCTGATCATGATAACGCGACAGGCTGGCCGCTTCGGGTCGAACGCGCGGCTGGGCCACCCCAGGCGGGCACATGGTAAGGCGGGTGTACAAACTCCGAACCGTACGACGGCCCGTTCCGTATGACGCGATTCACCACGACCGAGCGGCCCACGAGGCGTACGTCAAAGCGAATACGCCGCGCCCTGAACCGCCAGCGACCGTGTGGCTCGACCGAGGCCGACGTGAAGACACGCCTGAAATGGTCCGTCGCCAACCTTATGACGCCACAAAGACGACCGCGATTGCTCATTCGGGCGCGTTTGTGATTGACGAGATGAACTACAACAATTCCGAAGATCAACATCTCACCCGCAAACAAGTTTGCCAACAACGAAAACAAAGATATAAGAGGAGTACTTTTCAACAACCGGAGGCAACCGTGAAACTTTATGAGGGAGCTCTTATCAGCGCCGTGCTGGTGATGGGGCTGGGTTATCCGGCGATGCGCGCACAGGCACCGAAGCAGTCTGCACCGAACGCACAGCAGATCGAACGTGGCCGGTACATCGTGGAAATTGGAGGTTGCAATGACTGCCATACCGCCGGATACGCCGAAGCAGGCGGTAAGGCAGCAGAGGCTGACAGGTTGAAGGGCGGTCCGCTCGGATTCCGAGGCCCGTGGGGAACTACTTACGCCACCAATCTCAGGCTCTCGATCGGCACGATGACGGAAGACCAATGGCTCAAGTACGGGAAGAGTCTCATGACCCGTCCTCCAATGCCGTGGTTTAACGTCCGGGCCATGACAGACGCGGATTTGCAGGCCATTTACCACTACGTGAAATCGATGCCTGGAGGCGCCGGAATAGCTGCCCCCGCCTACGTGCCTCCGGATAAGCAGCCCAAGCCACCGTATATTCAGTGGCCGGGTGTTAAATAGCGGCGCGGACGCGGTCCCGCGTGTCGATGGGACGACGCAGCACGCCTAGCGGGCATCAGTTGGCTTTTTCACGCGGCGGAATTGAATCCTTGATGATGCGATGTCTGGATTATCGTCGCCGATGACTGAGCCACTTCGTCAAAGTGCGTCGCACGTCGATTCAGGTGCACCGCGCTTCCGCATACAGCCACCTAACTTCTGACCGTCGATGCCGTGAAGCGTAAACGCGACGTTCATACCATTATTCATGCCCATTGCATCCGTCAGCGAGCGAAGACGATCAAGCTGGTTTAACTTACGGTTTTGCCAAGCGCGTTGGCCCTTCTTGGACAACTGCTGCAACACAACGAAGTTGTTCGCGTCGGTTGAGATATTGATCTTCGTGAAGAAACCCCCGTCGCACCAAATCTCCGCCATCGGCCGCAATGCGGCGGGAGCCTCAATGCTGCAGGGTTCCTCGGGCTCTAATCCAGCGTTCGCGGCGTTGGGCTGTAACGCTGCGTTTGCGGCGACCGTCTGCCCGCGAGTTGGTGGGGAGGGCGAACGTAGCGAGACCAGCACCAGCATCGCCAGCACCGCCAGCAAATGGACGATACCGAGCACCACCCACTTCCGCTGGCCGCTCTTCGGTGACTGCTCCGTGACCACGGTGTTCGGTGTCGCGGTCGGCAGGCTGCGCCTGCAATGCTTGCAGATAATCGCGGCGTCCTGGATGTCCTCGGCACAGAAGGGGCACTTCTTCACACGCAACCTCCAGACGATCGAGTGGTTTCCGGGGCGACCAGAGAACGGCAGAGGTGGAGCGGCGCGGATTGTAACAGGGAGTCTCACGGTTGACCAGTGCATTGCGTGAGATCTGGGGATGCGTCCGCACGATGACGTGGCTCACGGACGGGCAGACCGACAGCCTCCTGTTTCCCGACGAATTCAGTCGTGAGGCGCGCCTGTCGGAGAAGGCCCGCCAATCGTGCGGCAGCGGGTGTCATTCACGGTCGAAGACGCGGGATGCGGGCCACGGGCCAGGGACGTCGAAGTGCTCGAGGCGGGAGGCGAGTGCTAATGGAGTTGGGGGGCGAAGTGGGTGCTGCGATCTGGAGAGCGGAGCGCCCAGACTCCTGATCCGGATGATCTCTTTCTCACGGCCACCGGTGCTGTCATCGGCCGGCGGTTGACCTACGATGAATGCCGACGACGTGTCGGGAGCTACGAGGACACCCAGCGACCCGCCTGGCTGTGCTGGCGCTGTGCTCGGAAGTTACCGCTAATGCGAACGAAAGGCGCTACGCCCGGCTTGCAGGCCCCTACTAGGCCGGAAGGTAAAGAAGCCATGCGAAATACAAAAATATACATCGACGATTTCAGGGTTCCCATCCGAATCCCTCTCGAGGCGCGGGGGGCAACCCAATAGACCATTGTCGCATCTTGGACACTGCCGCGCCTCGGAGTTGTGCTCGTTGGGGGAAAGCTCGGGTGTCATAGACGGGGAGCGTAGGCTCCCCATCCGCGATTAGCTATTAGGGGAAACCCGTAAAGGTTTTCCCCAAGTGAGGATGACCAATTCTCGAAGATGAATCTCAAGGTATGCGGCGGAACCCATGGGTTCCCCCCAACGATGCGAGATTTGGCGTAAGGACGGTGCGCTGGTCGCTGACCATGCCAGACCGGCGGTGCTGTGCCGGCGATGCCGCCGGCGACATGCAGGCTGAGTCTGCGACGAGAAGGAGATTCGGCGCTTTACTAAGAACTGTTATAACCGCTTCCGCGTGAGATGTTTCTCGCCGACCTACCAGCCGGTTAGGCGCTCGGGTTCACCATTGGAAAACCGAACTGACGGGCCACCCGGATCTTAGCTCCGGCACTCTGCTCTGCCTCACGTGCGCAGCGACAGCTGTCGTTTACCATCCCGGCGCCTATCGTCCGGCTTTCACACACGGTAACGCATGCTTGCCTACTACTTGTACAAATCGCCGGCGAGATACTTGAGGCCCGTATCGGCGGCCACGGTTGCCACTACCTTGCCCGGGCCGAGCTCTCGTGCCAGTTGGAGCGCGCCGACCAGATTGAGACCCGTTGATGTCCCGGCAAAAATGCCTTCTTCTCTCGCCGCACGGCGCGCCATCGCCCGCCCCTCGCTCTCATCGATGGCGCGCGCCTCGTCGTACGAGCCTTCGACCAAATGTGGCGGCCAGAAGCCCGCAGCCGTGCCTTCGACGCCATGCGGCCCACCCGTGCCTGTCGTGAGAAACGGCGAGGTCGAGGGCTCGAGCGCGATGACTTGCGCGGCCACTCCGGCCTGCTTCAGGGCCTTCGAAACGCCCACCAGCATGCCCGCCGTCCCCACCGCGCCGACAAACGCGTCCACGCGGCCGATCTGGTCAACGAGCTCGCGGCCGATGCCGGCGTAGCCGTGGAGCGCATCGGCATTGTTGAATTGATCGGTCCAAAAGGTGTTGGGGTCTCTTGTCAGTTCGGCGATTCGGGCTTTGAAACGGTCGAACAGCGCCGGAGTCACTTTCCCTCCATCGCTCGGCACAATCTCCAGGTCGGCACCAAAGGCCCGCATTGTGTCGAGTTTCTCTACCGCGAATGCGTCCGATGAGAGGGGATGAAAGTGATAGCCTTTCATCGCACACACCATCGCTAACGAGGAACCAGTGCTGCCGCCCGTGTACTCTACGACACGCATGCCGGGCCGCAACGCGCCACTTCGTTCGCCGCCTTCGATCATCGCGAGCGCCATTCGGTCCTTGTACGACCCGGTTGGATTGAAGTATTCGAGCTTGACGAAGACATCGGCCGAACCGCCCGGAACGAGGCGTTGCAGATGCACGACCGGCGTGCGGCCGATTGTCTGAAGCACAGAATCAACGACTGCGGGCAATGACATCATAGAGGTCGATTATTCCACGATGACCCAAGTCAGAGCGGCATCGGCATCGTTACTAGCTTGCTGAAGATAGCAAGTTTTTTCCCGAATGTCCGAATGTGTCGTCCAGGTCATACTGCCAACCTCTCAGCCTCCCCTTGGGTTGCCTCGCGATGTGTGGGTAGACCTCCGGCTGACCCCGGCGACGGGGCAACGACCGCCTATTCTTTTGAGCTTTGAGCTAGTCCAGTGTGTAGCGTCCCCAGCGGGATTCGCGAAAAGGTGGAGACGCGATTCTCAGGGATTGCGGCCTGATTTCCTTACGCGGGTTCTCCTTCCAAACGGGCGTTGCACCCTTGCGCTTACGGTAATGGGGTTGCGTCCCCAGCGGGCATTGCACCCTTTATGCGCGGGCGCGTGGAGCGGCGGGTGGCGTAGAATCGCGAAGAGCCAGACAGCCGTGAAGGGCTTTGCGCTTGCCCTGATGGTTTGCCTTGCGGGCTCTCCACGGGGGTGGAACTCGAATGACGCTGACTTTGCCGCTCTTGGGCGTGTTCATGGCGACCGACCTTGGGACCGCAGAACGTTCCGATCCAAAACATGTCCAGGACGGTGGATCCCGCGTTCGAGCGTCGCTCCAGCCTCTGTCCCAGTGCGCCCTATGATTCTGACGTCCACCGGTCAAACGATACCCGCGCTTCGGTCGAGGAACTGTTTGGTCCCATCACGTCAATTGAAATCCATCAATTCGGACCGATGTTTTCGAACTTTGGTGCAGTTGAGACATACGTTCGTGACCTACTCGCGAAGAGACCGCGCCGGGTGTCTCGGTCATCAGACGTGGGCGAACGGTGACCCCTCTCGATCGGAAGGCGTGCCCGGCACCATTCGCTTTAGGACTGGCGTGTCGGGTGTCTTCGAAGCGACTGGACCCTACGTCTCGTGCAAGACGCGACGTCCCAGCATTGGTGGTTCCGCCTAGTACCCAATGATGTTTGGTGACCGGAGGAGTGTGGAATACCGATCCCCAAAAGGATTCGCGACACGATGGAGCGTCGAGGAAATCGTCGGGCTACTTGAGGAGAACGGAGGGGCTATGAAGTGGACGCCACGTCGGATCCTGCTTCACGTCGTCATTGTTCTGGTGACACTCGCGTTACCGTTGTTGCTGCCCTCGTCGTGTGGACCAGCCGTTCACTCCGAGGTAGGCCTGACAGCCGGAATCTCAAACTGACCCACTACCCGGAGCCGACGCGACTTCGAACGCCGACTCCGGCTGACACTGGGACGCCTGTTTCTCAGAGCGCCTACGAAGTCATCGAGACGCTCGACCGGGAGTGGGGTCCCTACCTTTGACATGATTCGCGTGGTGCTGTTGCCAGCGCCCCGCTGACATCATCTCGAGAGCGGATCACCAGCCAACACGCTCCGGTCTTGCTGTCCTGTAAGAAATACGAACCTGAACCTTGGGTACCCCATCTGAATCACGGTCAGGCCTCGACCGCTGGGAACCTGCTGCGCCTCTGCCCTCAGAGACCCGGACGCGAACCACCCAACGAGAACGCCAAGCAGCACCAATCCGAAGAGTTTTGCACTTCTCATTTTGCCTCCTGAGACCATCTGACGACTGGAACTGACGCACAGCCGACAAATATTTGCCGGTTGGTCGCGCCAGCGCCACGACCATAAACTGACGGGCTCCAGTCGGCAGCGGGGACCGACGCGAGTCAGTGTCTCGAGGTTCGAGGGGTTTCCGATCTGAAGCACGTCCCGTCAGGAGTACTTTCCAGTGGCGTCCCAGCGGGCGTTGCACCCTTTATGCGGGGCAGGGTGGAGCGGCGGGCAGCTTGAAGTGACAGAATGGCGACCGTATGACGCCATGGCTGTCGCATCTCCACGGACAAACACTCTCCGACGTGTCTTTCGACCCTGACACTCAGCAGTGGGTGTTCACGTTTACCGGCCAGCGCGCGCTTCGTGTCGCAGCCCCATGGCGGTTGGTTTTTGAGGGTCGTATCGTGATCGGCTGTGAAGACGATGGCCATCTCTTCGGTCTTGAGACGCCAGTTGACGCCAAGGAGCGCGTCGCACGGGCGGTCGAAGGGCAAGAAGTTACTGAGGCGGCGGTGAACAACGTGGGGGATCTCGACCTCCGCTTTCACTCCGGTTCAACTCTGCAAGTATTCAACTTATCGTGCGGCTACGAAGGTTGGCAGCTCTTTGGGCCTGGCGGGCGGTACGTGGTCGCGCAAGGTGGGGGACGTGTTGTTGATTCTAAACACGAGTCCTGAACCTTCGCACAGTTATGTCGCATTTTCGCGGGTTCGTGTTTCCAGCTAGGATGCGGCCGCTATGCCAATCGTCGGTTTGCTGGGGTGAGGCCCGAACATGGCGGAGAGGATCACAGCCGTCGTTACCACTGGTGGATTCGAAATCATCGGTAACCGTGAGGGACTGCTCGGACTGGCCGAAATCTGCCGGCGACTTGCTGCCCTGCCAGAAAATCCTGAGGAATCGCGTCGCCTCGGGAACCATTACCACTACGCGCCTTGGGCTAATAACACCCAAGACGGCTCACTCGAATTCACCATCCTCTATAAGCCCGAACTTTGAGACTGAACCCAGGCGTATCGTCCCAGCTTGAGGCCTCGTCTACTGCGTCCGACAGGTTGCGAGCTGTCGTACTGCTGTCGTTGCCCACAATCGTCGGCACGGCATTTTTTTTGACAGGCGCGATCGTGTTAGAGATCTTTGGTCCTGGTGTCGCTCCCGCCATCCAGTACCGGCGAAGTATCTTATGGCGAGCGCCTGAAGAACACCCTCGGGTTCTACGTCTTCCTAGCCTTGTACTTCGGAGCGGCCTTTGGACCGCTTCTTCTCCCACTGGCTGCGTGGCAGGCCGTCGCACTGACGCGCGCTCTCGGTGCGCGTTCAAGGCGCGCGCTCTGGGCCTGGTCATTCGTTGTTCTCGGCGTCGTCGCTTTCGCGCTGTTTGGGGGGTGGCTCATCCACCTCGATCTCTTTATCTGAATCGAAGGAAGGCCGCGCTACGTGCGCGGAAGCGCGAGCGCAAGCACGCGACGGCGAAAAAGGGTGGCGTCCCCAGCGGGATTCGACACCTCGGGGATGTGTGCATTCAGGCGACAATTCCGGGCCGCCTAATCCCGCCCTTGCGGCATGAGATAACGCTCATGCCTCATTGGACTCTCGCCAGAACGATGACTTTCCACCCTGCACTTGGAAAAACGGTCACCTCCTTTGTAACGTAGCCCGTTGCAGAGGCACGAATGGTAACCTCCACGCCAGCGCTCAGATTCTCAAAGGTGAAGCCGTTCCCATAACCCCAAGCGTCACACGGCGTAATCTGCGTGATGCTCTGGCTGCTAGCCTGTCCCCGTACGATCTGCACTGTCGCGCCTTCGATACAAAGACCGCTCGACTCAACCACGAATCCATAGACAGCCGTCCGAATTGGGTGCGGGGGTCGGGTTGGGTGGGGGGGTCGGGGAAGGGGAACTAGGAGCAGTCGGCAGACGTTGAGGGTTTTCCGCGGAGCATCCATGAGCCATCAAGGTCATGAGGACAATCAGTCCGAACCTCATTGGAAGCTCCTATCTTGCCTGCCAAGCCGTTCCCCGGTTTGTGGATTCTACTCGATTCGATACCTCGGGGAAATCCGCTTTACTCGAGAATTTCGGGCCGCCTGAAAAATGTCTGGCCCGTGGTGAAGTGCCCAAAACGTGGAGCCCGTCACTCGCTCTTCCGGTTTCTCAGGCTCGTCGAACAAACGGCTGGCACCGAGATCCGGCGGAGCCTATACTCGCGCCATCTCGCTCCTTTAGGATGGAGGTAACGCATGACCTATCGCAACATCGCACGTCTGGTCGTCGCCGTCCTCGCTGTTCGAACCGTGCGTCGTGCGAGGGCATCACCCCCTGAAGTTCAGCGGGCGACTCGGGCTCGAAAGTGTATTCGGAGGGACGATTCTGGTAACGAGAGGAGCGTCCCCCGGGGGAACCGACACTCGTTACCCGGACAATTTCGAAGGAATCTGGGTGTCGGATCGGGCAGCGTGACGCCCTATCAACCTATCTTCCACGGGATTTCGGTATCGAGCCCGTCGGGCGGCATGACATGGCCGAGCAGAAGTCAACTCTGACACGGTTTCTGACCAGCCGGGCCGACGAGCTCGATGCCGATGATTTTGCCGTCGGCATCGAAGTCGGCGATCAGCATTTCCCCGCGCGCGGTCTGATAAGGTAGCTCGTCGCTGTGATGAGGCTTCCCATCGACAAATCGCAAGTAGCAGACCTGCTCCGCGACGACAATCTTTTGGCATTGTCCTGACATGTCCTGGCTCCAGCAGTTGCAAAGGCGCGCGGAAGGACAACAAGAAACCCCGGGCGATAACCGGACGAGCACCACGACATCGCCGATGTTCGGTTTCTTGGCTTCAGCGGTCATCGGGCGAGTCGTCAGGGAGTTTCTTCCGCGACCTTGCGGGCACAGGTCTCAAGGGGGACTCGACTCTCGTTACCCGGACGATTTCGCGGGGATCTGGGTGTCCGATCGGGCGGCCTAATAGTGCGATTCATCGTCTAGACACTGGCAAGTCTCAGGACGCTCTTTCGCGCCTTCTTCGTCCTTCCCAGCGCGACATTCATGTCTTCCATTGCATGAATGAAGTCTTTGAATAGATTCGTCATTGCCAACGCGTCCGGAAGCTCCTTGCTCAGTTGCGCGAACCTCACGTGGACGAGCGCATTGCGTGTGCGACAAATCGTGTCAATCGCCTCGTGCGGTCGTTGGCCTTTCTTGACGCGACGGCGGCCACGGCCTACGACTCTAGGGAAGCAGGAACCACTTGTGCTGCGGCGGCAGGTGAAGGATTGCATCGAACTCCTTCTCCGTAATCCTGTTAGCCTCCCGTTCCTCGTAGGCCAAATGGTTGATGCGTGCCTCAATTGCGAGCGTGCAGAACGCAAGTGCCGCGAGGACGCGTTCCCGTTGCTCTGATAATCGGTCGCCAGCAGCGCGCGAACGACGTGGGCTGCTTCCCACGTTCCCCGCCCTTACTAGTTCAACGATTGAGTTTCTCGCAAGGTGCAGGAATGAATTCCGAATCTCCACCCGCTCTTGGCGCGTGCTCATAGCGGGCGATTGTAGACCACAGTTTGAGCTTGACGACGCCTCGCCTCTTGGACCGACAATCGACACGGCGGCAGGGGAGTCGACACCCCGGCCGGGTTCTCCGCCTCGGCCACGCCGCCAATCTTTCCCCATGGCGGAGCGCGCGGAGACGCAGTCGTGGCACGCGACACCTTCCGAGACCCCTTCTGTCCAGCCGACGACGTGACAGCAGGGGAGTGGTTCTATCTCTTGGACCGCTACAACGCCACTGAAGCAGAAGATTCTGGCCTTGCTCCGGCCACGGACGCTCATCGGGCGGATTCCTGGCATTCGGACCGTGCCCCTTAATTGCCAGGTGCCGCTGCAAACGGGCGGCGGCGTGTATGCCTGGGTCGGTCAGGGGGCGCCGGCGCCTGTGACGAAGTCGGATTTTGCGTCGGTGACCGTGCCGGCCGCAAAAGCCGGCGGCATCATCGTGCTGACCGAGGAATTGGTCGCGCTCGCGCGCGAGTCGGCATCGGCGCTCGAGGTCATGCGCGAGGAAATGCTTGCTGGCACCCAGCAATTTCTTGACGGGCAGTTTGTCGATCCCGCGATCGTCGCCGTGGCGGACGTCTCGCCGGCCAGCGTCACGAATGGTGCGGGCACGAGTGTCAGCGCCAGGGACATCGCAAGCGAATGCGGCGACGGACTGGCAATCGCTCACGACGAACTTCTTTGCGAGCAATCCGTCTGTCGAAGACGTCGTGGCGTTGATGACCCCGGCGAACGCCGTCGCCTTGTCGCGCGCGCTCAATCAGCCGAGTCTGACGGTCCGGGGCGGGACGGCCCACGGCATTCCGGTCATCACATCGGGCACCGTCGGTGCCCGGCTCATCATGTTGGATGCCTCGCAGATTTTGGTGGGCGATACTGGCGCGCTCGACGTCGATATCTCCAACAACGCGCTCGTGCAGCTCGACTCCAGTCCTGCCGATCCAACGATCGCTTCGACGGTGTTGATCAGTCTGTTTCAAGCGAACCGCGTGGGGCTCCGCATCACGCGGTTTATGAATTGGCGGCGCGCGCAAACCACCGCGGTGCAAGATCCTCGGCCGCCTCGTTATGTTTGAGCGGACACGCGCACCGGATCCACGCATCGCCGAGGACCCATGAAACCAGACAAACTCGCGGACTTGCTTGTCGACCACACCTTGCGCGTGCTTAACGGTCCCAAGGTGGCCGGCCGGTTCGCCGCACTCGAGGCCCGCATCAAAGAACTGGAATCGCGCCCGATGCTCAAATACTCGGGCGTCTGGAGAAGCGATCACGCGTATGCGGAAGGGCACCTCACGACGCACAAAGGGGCGTTGTGGCTGGCCGTCCACACCACCAATCTCGAGCCGGGCACCGAGGCATCGGGTTTCCGACTGATCGTGAAATCTGGCGGGGCCCGATGAGGACGCCGCGATCGAGTCCGGCGTGTGACTTACTCGTGGCGCTGCGCGCGGCGGGGTGCGACGTCTTCATTGACGACGACCAACTGTTTTGTAGTCCGCCCTTGCGCCCGGTGAACTGGCACGACGATGTCGAAGACGCCATCGACGAGGCGTACTGGGAGCTCAAGGCGCTCGTGCAGGACGAGCGCGTGACGGTTCATTGATGCCCTCGCACGAACGCGACGCCAGATCGTTTTCCGTATCGTGGCTGGTGCTGGTCGCGCTCCTGCGGGCGCCGGTGCAGTGATATGAGCGACTTATGGCGTCGAGCGGCGTAGTCGCCAGCGCCTGGCGCCCATGCCGACGAGACCGGTAGCAAGGAGGATCACCGATGACGGCTCCGGGATGGGCGCAACACCCGTCGTGTCGCCGCGGTCTACCGCGTAAATCGTTCCTGAGAATGTGCTGCTCAGCATTCCACTGTTCAGCATGAAGTGCATGCTCAATGGGTCCACGTTGAAATTGAAGCTCCATTCTCGAATACCGCTTAAGGGTGTCTGTGTGCTGACACCTTCAACCTGGCCATGAATGCCAGATGCGGGGAGACCAAGGGGATGTGGCACGGTCGCCAGCGGGTCGATCGAGGTCGGGAACGCGTCACTGGAGAACTGAGTGGGTGGAAATCGAAAGTTCAAAACAATTGACCCAAGAGGATCGAGCGACGGGTTTTGGTGGGGGAGGTCAGTGAGGAACGGAGAGAACGTCGTTTCGTCGCCGCCTGCAAAGAACTGAATCCAATCCGCGTCGACGGACTGGTCGAGCACCTGAACGACCAGCCCTTCGGTAAGCCCAAACCCGCTCCGTGCGGCAGGACTCGATGAAAACGCGAAGCCTCCGACCTCGACGACTATCAGCGCCGTCGAATCGCCGGTTACATAGATGCCCTTCACGGCAGAGGGGTCTTGGTCAGGCGGACTGCTCGAAACCAGATAGGAAAGTGATCCTGTTACTTCCGCACCCACGCTGATGTCAGCTGGCAGGATCGGCGTTCCTTCAGCCGTCGCAGCGATCGCCAAGAATCCAGCAATGACGCACGCAATCCGTCGACAGTCTGAATGCCGCATGGTCCACCTCACAATTGCCGAGCTGACACCAAGCTACTGGCGGCAACGCTATCACACACGAGTAATAGCTGTCTCTTGCTATTCCGCGTTGTTTCAGCCAACGACGGGATGAGGAACGGTCACGGCGACCGGCGATGCTGTGCGAGCTGTGCGAACGGCGCCAGTTTGACGAACTTACTTATAGGTAATACGATGTGCTGCACATGGCCACAAAGTTTCGGATCCCCACGCTGACGTGCCAACGATGCGGCCATCGGTGGGTGCCTCGACAGGCGACGGTTCGGCTGTGTCCGAAGTGCAAAAGCCTGCTGTGGGATACCCCGAAGCCGAAGCGAACCACGAAAGGCGGAACCCGATGATCGCTGCGATTTACGCCAGCAGAGTCCACCGAGCAGACCGGCGCCGACGCCGACGCCAAGAGCGTTGATCGGCAGGTCGAGAACGCCCGCGCATTCGCCGCGACGAAGGGCTGGACGGTACGAGAGGCCCATGTCTACACCGACGACGCCGTCAGCGGCGCGGAGACGACGCAAGCTGGTCAACCGGCAACGGCTGCTCGATGCCATCGGCCACCGGCGTCCGCCGTTCCAGGTGCTGATCATGCGCGACGCCTCGCGCTTCAGTCGACGCGACGGCGACGAGGCGTTCGGCGAGTTGAAGCGCATCGCGCAAGCCGGCGTCGAGATCTGGTTCTATCAGGACGGCACGCGGTTCACGTTCGGCACGTTCGGCGACAACGTCGTCGGCTTCGTGCGCGCCGAGATGAACGCCGAGTATCGGCGGCAGATCGCGAAGTGGACGACCGAGGCGATGGTGCGGAAGGCGAAGGCGGGACACGTCACCGGCGGCAAGGTGTTCGGCTACGACAACGTGCGGTCGACGGGCACACCGAGCGGCGCATCAACGAGGCGCAGGCCGAGGTCATCCGCCGCATCTTCGCGCTGTGCGCGTCGGGCACCGGCTACACGCGCATCGCGAAGCAGTTGAACGCCGAGCGCGCCGCTGGCGCCGCGACCGCAGCAAGCGCGTCCCGCTGGCTGGAGTCCGTCCACGGTCAACGAAGTCCTGCACCGACCGCTCTATCGCGGCGAGGTGGTCTGGAACAAGACGAAGAAGCGCGACGCCGCCGGCAGGACCGCCGCCCACCGCGCGCCCGGAAGCGGAGTGGATGCGGTTCGACCGCCCGGACCTGCGCATCGTGTCGGACGAGGCGTGGCACGCGGCGCACGCGCGCCTCGGCGGGATTCGGACGCAGCTCGCGACGGCGCGGGGCGGTCAAGCCGTGGGGCGCCGGCGCGACATCGACTCGAAATACCTGCTCTCAGGGTTCGCGCGCTGTGCGCCGGTGCGGCGGCAGTCTGGCCGTCGTCAGCCAAACGCGGGGGAAGCGGGGCCGGGTGTTCTTTTATGGCTGTCTCGCCCACGCCAAACGCGGCGCGACCGTCTGTGACAACGCCCTCGTGCTCCCCATCGATCGCGTCGACGACGCCGTGCTAGCAAGACTCTCGCGCGACGTGCTGCACCCGGCCGTGGTCAAAGCGATTCTCGACGGCGTGTTCGAGGCGCTGCAACCGGCGACGGTCACGAAGAATGTCGGGGCGCTGCAGAAGGAACTGCGGGCGCTCGACACCAAGATCGCGAACCTGACCACGGCCATCGAGGACGGCGCGGCGGTGGCGCCGCTCGTCGCGAAGTTGCAGGCGCGTCAGGAGGAACGCGAGGCGCTTACTGACCGAGATCGGCGCCGCCGAAGCGGTTGGCCAACTGACGATTGACCGGCAGACGGTCGAGCGGAAGGTGATGGAAAAGATCACCGGCTGGCGGACGCGACTGGCGACGGACGGGCGGCAGGTCCTGCGCGAGGTCCTTCGTGGACCACTGCGGTTCGATCCCTCTGGCACGCAGTATCAATTCGACGGGGCGACGCGCACCGGCGAGTTGATTACAGGTCTGATCGGTGACTCCAACTTTTGTGGCGTCCCCAGGCATTCCCAGTTGGAACCAACTGCGCGCGTTTCTGGAACAGATGCGGACCTTGCAGGAAACGGGCTTCTCGGCCGCTTAGCGGCCGCTCTGCAGGACGTATCCACGTCGGCACGTCCATAGCCACTCCCGAGGTGGACTGGAACCTGTGCTGGTGATCTCCTGCTCATGGATAACGCCGTTGTTTTCGGTACCGATAGGCCTCGGGGCGGCCGACGTCCGCGACATGCACCGCGTGAATCGGCGCAAGCGTGGTGTCCAACCGGCCGGTGGGGACGACGGCGGGTTTCGATCGCCGAGTGCCTAGCCGTGCTGACTTCCGAACAGCTATACACGCAGCTTCTGCGCGACGGTGTTCGCCACGTGCGTCCCGGTCGCCGGGGCGACGCTAAATGGACCGTGGGAACCAGCGTGCTGTGGGTCGCGTTTGAACTGCGGGCCAACGCCGTGTGGAAGTTCGGCCGAGTGTTTTTGCGCTGCCCGACGTGTTGCAGGCCCGTCACCCGCATCGTACGTGCTGACGACCGCCGCCCCTGCACATATGTCGTCTGTGTTGGGGACTGACCTACAGAGTCGCGCCAGCCGAAACTACAAGGACAGCGGCCTTTTCGCGATCGCTGGGCTTACGCTTCGGTGGTTCGCCCAGTCAGAGACGCTCAGGGAACGGGAGGGTCGCGCCGGGCCGCCCGCGAGCGGTACGCCGAACGGCGCGCCATCCTGACTAGCACGGCGGCCACAACCATCCTCCCCCCGACACTGGCCCGACGCCGCCTTTGATCTTCTAGGCGTCGGTCGCTTCGCGCGACCGGCTATATAGTAGGCCTATCTTTCCGGTCCTGGATGACGCACCCGACACCGCGTCCCACGTATTGGGCGGGAGACGAACCCTAACATATGGCGCGCGGCACCAAGAAGACGGCCAAGAAGAAGGAAGGCGACCTCGGGTTCGAGGAGCAGTTGTGGGCGGCGGCTGACAAGCTCCGCAGCAACATGGACGTGGCCGAGGACAAGCACGTCGTCCTCGGCCTGATCTTCCTGAAGGACATCTCCGACGGGTTCGAGGAACGCCACGGCGCCCTCGTGGCCGCCCGCGCCGAGGAGCTGACCCCGAGGACCCCGACGAGGACCCGGGCGGACAACATCTTTTGGGTGCCCACGGCAGCCCGCTGGGCGACCCTCCAAGCGCAGGCCAAGCAGCCCACGATCGGTAAGCTCCTCGACGACGCGATGGTGGCAATCGAGGCGGACAACCCGTTGCTCAAGGGTGTTCTGCCCAAGAACTACGCGAGCGCGGCGGTGGCGACGCCGCGTCTAGGCGACCCCACACTGGCTTCAGTAACGGTGGTTCCGATGGACATGATGACGCGGACATTCTGTCCCCGGAACGCCTCGAAGCACATCCGGTAGAACGTTGGATTCCGCATTGAACAGGGTGCCCAGCGAGATGTAGATCAGGTCGGCCTGCGAGGCCTCCTCCCACGGGGTGCTGACGGTGGCGCTCCGCAGATCGATTGACGGTCCAATGAACAGGAACCGATCGTCGAAACTCTCGGCGCACGGCTGGAAGTGACGCGACGTATAGACGACGTTCAAATCCGAGCAACCGAATATCAGACCCATGATGCTGGTGCCCCGGACCCCGTGCTCGCGACGCAGCCGCCGGCGGAGCAGGGCAGCCTTCGCGACGTGCCCGATCTTTGACAGCGCGAGGTGATTTGGGACCCAGTCAGTCCCCGCCACCGCATCCCCCACTGCATCCGCCACTACAGCCCCCGTCCGCGGTCGAATCGGCAAGGCCGCCACCCGCACAGCCAAACCCTGCGTAGCCGTCATCGCCAGCCATCTCAGCCATACGTTCTAAGCTCCAGGTGTGCCCGCGCTCGATACTAAGCTTCCTGTCTATCGCAAACAGCAGGGGCAGGCGGGTCGCGCGCTTAGGATCGATGTTTTCCTCCAGGCACGCGTAACGCCACGTCCGACGAAGAGCCGAATCCTGTTCACCTCTGTCGTTCATTCGTGCCGCTGGCACGTGGTGGAAGTAGCGACCGAACGCTCGAGCACAAAAACTGTGGTACGCAGGAGTATCGAGAATCAACTCGTGCCACAAGTCATCGACGACTCGAGAGGGCATGCCAACCTGCGCAGGCGCTGCCCTCAGGCGAATCAAGAAGAAGCAGCGCAGCGCCCGTGCAACCAGAAAGCAATCGCTCTCCTTGAGCTCCGTGTGTCGTCTACTCAGAGCGTCAAACAGAGACTTGGAAAACACATACTGCCTGATAAAGGACTCACGTCGTAGACGGCGAACACGCCGCACAGCGTCAACGACACCGCTCGCCCCGACCAGAACCAAGATCTCACCGAGTGCCATGGTTGCCGAGTCCTCGCTTGTGCGCCCTAACTACTCTTGGCGTAGACCGGCCAGCGTCTCCGCAGCCAACGGCGGCTGCCCTGCAGCCATGTCGCCTGTGGCAACTCCAACACTGGCGGGATGATAGCACCGGGCTGCGCTACACGATCCGCAAGTTGGTTGGCTGCGAGCGGCGTGGTTGGCTGCGAGAAGTAGCTCGCATTGCTCCAGCCATAGCACTCTGGGTCGTTATCGAATCGTCCGGCCACGTCCACGGGCTCCGCTGTGCCGACGGGGATGTCCATCCGTTGCGGCGCGGTCAGGCGTCCAAGGTCCCACATCAGCCCCTCCTCGTGCCCCAGGATGATGTGATTCGGAACCGGTTCCGGTGAACCGCTCCAGCGCCCAGTCATGTCCCGGCCGAATACGTTCTGACCATCAAGATGGTGGAAGCTAACCGTCGCCGTGCTCAACGACGCGGTCTCTCTCGCCATCCATCGGAATGCCCACGGGAGCGCACGATGGTGAACCATGACCCGGACAAACCGAACCTGCTGAGCAGGGTATTGGCCGCTATAAGAGCAGAGTCGATAGGTTGGTCAATCTGAAGGTGGAGCGCGGGCCGTCGAAAATACTCGATCAGCATCGCGGTCACGATGCTGATAAAACCGCCAAGAATCACTCCCCACATGAGCGGATTCTACCTCGGCTCAGCCGTTAGGCCGGCCTGGTCCCCGTCTGCGACCGGTCAACCCGTGGGTACAGAGTTGTCCTTTCCGACTCGGAAAAGGACATCCGGTGCCGTTACGCGGCGGGCGCGGGGGCTACCTGCCGGGGATACATAGTCCAGCAGTCGACGTTCGGCGCGAGCGCGACGAACTGGACCGTGGGGCTCGCCGTCGCGGCGGATGTCTGGCTGTCAGTGCGGAGCAAGCTTCTCGGTAAGCCCTTGGCTGATTTCTTCGTCCGCGAACTGACAAGGCTCCTGCTTTCGACCTCGCCACGGGCGAGATCATCGAAGTGAGGGCGGCTTCCCGCGCCGGGCTATAGTAATGCACGTCTCTCGC
This sequence comes from uncultured Acidobacteriota bacterium, assembly GCA_963797625.1. GTDB lineage: Bacteria > Acidobacteriota > Vicinamibacteria > Vicinamibacterales > 2-12-FULL-66-21 > DATBJJ01. Next base: position 79,908 of record CAWCQI010000035.1, on the reverse strand, counting down.
CCTCGGAGGACGTACCTGACATCGCGTCCCACGCCTCCGGCAGACAAGCCCCGACATATGGCACGAGACACAAAGAAGACGGCCAAGAAGAACGATGGCAACCTCGGGTTCGAGGAGAAGTTGTGGGCGGCGGCTGACAAGCTACGCAGCAACATGGACGCGGCCGAGTACAAGCACGTCGTCCTCGGCCTCATCTTCCTCAAGTACATCTCCGACGCGTTCGAGGAGCAGCCAGCCGCCCTGGTGGCCGACCGCGCCGACGGCGCGGACCCCGAGGACCCCGACGAGTACCGGGCGGACGAACATCTTTTGGGTGCCGACGGCAGCGCGCTGGGCGGTACCTCCAGGCGCAGGCCAAGCAGCCGACGATCGGCAAGCTCCTCGACGACGCGATGGTGGCGATCGAGCGCGGATAACCCGTTGCTCAAGGGTGTTCTGCCCAAGAACTACGCGAGTCCGGCGGTCGACAGCAGCGGCTCGGGGAACTGATCGACCTCGTGGCGACGATCGGCCTCGGGAGTCGAGCGGACCGATCCAGGGACGTGCTGGGGCGCGTCTACGAGTACTTCCTCTCCCAGTTCGCGAGCGCCGAGGGCAAGAAGGGCGGCCAGTTCTACACGCCCGCAGAGCGTGGTGCGTGTGCTCGTCGAAGTGCTCGCGCCGTATCCGCCTGACAAGCAAGAGCAGGCGACGCGGACCGTGCTCGAACAGGCGCAACTGTTCGCGGAGGAGTGGGCGGCATAGAGCGAGAGACGAGGCGCTTCTTTCTCCGCGGCGTTCGGCGTGCAGCAATCACGCCGCCGACAATCGAGCCCGGCCCCCGCCGGTATGTCAACCTGAACACCGCCGGCGCCCACCCCCCTTCGACTGGGACCCTACGGCGCGACCACCGGCAAGAGTAGACTCAGTCTGCCGCCTAGCACTGGCCTCATGAACCATTGCGAATGCCGGGTACCCTGCCCGGCGGCGGCGATTACTCCGTGACTGGGGACTCGCCGAGGGAGCGATGGACGAGGATCGGGAACCTACCCGAAGGACTCCGGCTCCCTGAGAGCCTCGCTCAGTCAGGCGATCCCGTCGAAGGCAACCCCTATCCGACAGAACACCCCGCGCATCAGGTCTGGATCGACGCCACGCGCCAGGCCGAGATGGAGGTGAGCCGCATCAACTCCGACGCGTCGTCGTTGCTGACCCCGGCCACCGCGGACGAGTGGATGCCGACGCAGGTCGTCGCCAAGTTCGACGTGTGGGCCAGACGCGGCGTGCAGGTTGTATGGACGGATGACGCTGTGCGGCAATACGACGCCTGGCTGGTGGGCTACGCGAACGCCTGGATCGAGTCCGTCTCCCGGCTGCTGACGTCGCACGCTGCCGCCGTTCCCACCCGAAAGGGTTCTCGCCGACTTACGTCGCCGGCTGGCCGCTCGGGTTCACCATTGGAAAGCCGAGGCCCGTCGTTATCGGATTCAGCAGGAAGCGCAGCGCCGCCGCTACCGCGCCGGAGAGTCCAGGGACCCCAGTCGCGAACTGGTCGAAGCGCCGACGACCGCGCAGTCCAGAAATACCGCGATGACCACGACCTCGACGCGGTCGGCTTCGCGCGGACCGTCGGCATCAGCGAGACCGTCGGTCAGGGCCATCATCAGGGAGGATCAGAACGCGGTTCAACCGCGGCACCCAGGAGAAACTGCTGGCGGTCATCGGCATGTCGCGAGAGGATTGGTACCGAGAGTGACGATGCCCGCTTTCCTCCCGTTCTTCTCCCGTTCACTCCCGTTTTCTCCCGCTCCAGCGGCGGACCATCAGGTGTACGCCGGCGATCAGCCGGCGCTGCACCTCGATGGCTCGCACCAACCCGCGCGACGGAGAGCTGCTGTCCCTGCCCGCCTGCCGGCGGCTTCTCGGACACGTCGGCGACAGCCTGTCCGACGCCGAAGTGGTTCGGCTCCGCGATCAACTGTACGTGCTCGCTCAATCTGCGGTCGCCGCCTTCGCGCAGGACGCTTGCCTACGAGCCGGAGGCGACGGTGCTTGGCTCTCTCTCGCCCGACGTGCGCGAAGAGGTCGAGGAGCGCGCCGCCATCCTTCAGTTCGACGCGCACCTTCCGCGGGGGCTGGCTACGCGGGCGGCGGTTGCTGCGCGCGTAACCGCAGAGCGAGAAGGGCAGGTGATCCGTGTGCGCGCGGGTGATCTACTTCAGGGTCTCGACGAAGGAGCAGGCGCAGAACCTGTCGCTGCCCACGCAGTTAAAGGCGTGCGAGGCCTACTGCCGACGTGAGGGCATCGACGTCGCCGAGGTGTTCGAGGACGCCGGCGAGTCCGCGAAGACGACGGACCGCACCGAGTTTCAGCGGCTCCTGTCGTATTGCCGTACCAACAAGGGCCGCGTCCAGTTCGTGGTCGTCTACAACGTCACCCGGTTCGCGCGCAACGCCCACGACCACGTCGTCATCCGCGCCCTGCTGCTGCGCCTCGGCGTGACGCTGCGGTCGGTGAACGAGCCGATCAGCGACGACCCCGTCGGGAAGCTCACCGAGAACATGCTGGCCGCGATCGCGCAGTTCGACAACGACCAGAAGGCCGAGCGGACCAAGGCCGGGATGCGTGCGGCACTCGGCCGGGGGCGCTGGACGTGGCAGGCGCCGCTCGGCTACCGAAACGGGAACGTGAAGACTGGCGAGCCCAGCCTGGTGCTGGACGTCGAGCGTGCGCCCATCGATCACTCGCGCCTTCGAGATGGTGGCGTCGGGCAACTACACCGCGACCGAGGCGTTGAAGACGGTCACCGCCCTGGGATTGCGAACGCGGAAGGGACGGCCGCTGACGGCGCAGACGTTCGGGATGCTGCTGAAGAATCCCATCTACGCCGGGATCATCGACGCGCCTGGCTTCGCCCTGACAGGCATCCGAGGAGACTTCGAGCCATTGGTGTCAGAGGGGCTGTTTCATCGCGCCCAGGCGGCGCTGAGAGGACACAGCGGCCCGGCCACGCACCATCTCGACAGCCCTGACTTTCCGCTGCGCCGCTTCGTCGTCTGCGATCGCTGCGACACGCCGCTGACCGGCAGCGCGCCGAGGGGCCGCACGAAGACGTATCCGTACTACCACTGCAGAAAATGCAACGGCGTCAGCATCCGGCGCGAGGCGTTACACGGCCGCTTCGTGGAGCTGCTGGCGGGGCTCAAGCCGAGGCTGGAGTACACTGGCGCTGTTCCGCGCGATCGTCCTCGACGTGTGGAACGCCAGAGGCTGCTCAAGCTGGCGCCCTCCGCGCGGCCTTGGAAGTGAAGCTGGCCGACCTTCGGCGCCGCGAAGAGCTGCTGGAGGACGCGTTCCTCTACCCAAGAAGATCGACGCGATCACCTACGAGCGCCAGCGCGACATGGTGCGCGAACAGATCGCGCTGGCGTCCATCGATCTCGAAGACGCGCGGCAGGAGGAGATCGACGTCGAGGGCCTGCTCGGCTTCGCCGAGTACGTCCTGACGAACGCGGCGCGGCTGTGGATGGAGGCGACGGCCGAACAGCGGCCGCGACTTCAGCGTGCGCTTTTCCCCGAGGGGCTGCGTTTACGCGACGGAAGAATTGGAACCGCCGTAACGTGCATGGCCTTCACGCAGTTAGAAGCAATCGAAGGCCGCGATTCAGTTTTGGCGTCCCCAGCGGGCATTGCACCCTTTATGCGCGGGCGCGTGGAGCGGCGGGTGGCGTAGAATCGCGAAGAGCCATACAGCCGTAAAGGGTTTTGCGCTTGCCCTGACGGTTTGCCTTGCGGGCTCTCCACGGGGGTGGAACTCGAATGACGCTGACTTTGCCGCTCTTGGGCGTTGCCCTCATGGCCACCTTGGGCCGCAGAACGTTCCGATCCAAAACGTGTCCAGGACGGTGGATCCCGCGTTCGGCGTCGCTGAGGCTCTGTCCCGGTGCGTCCTATGATTCTGACGTCCACCGGTCAAACGACACCCGCGCTTCGGTCGAGGAACTGTTTGGCCCCATCACGTCAATTGAAATCCATCAATTCGGGCCGAGGTTTTCGAACTTTGGTGCAGTTGAGACGTACAGTTCGTGACCTACTCGCGAAGAGACCGCGCCAGGTGTCTCGGCACCAAGGCTGGGCGGAGCGGACCCCCCTCATCGAGGCGTGCTCGGCACCATTCGCTTTGGGACCGGCGTGTCGGGTGTCTTCGAAGCGACTGGACCTTACGTCTGCGTGCAAGACGCGACGTCCCAGCATTGGTGGTTCCGCCTCGTACCCGATGATGTTTGGTGACCGGAGGAGTGTGGAATGCCGATCCCCAGCGGGCATTGCACCCTTTTTGCGGGGTCGTGTGCAGCGACGTGCGGCGTGAGGGTGGCACAATGGGCTGACCCTGAAGATGTTTGAGCGCAAACTTCCAAGCCAGTATCGCAGCCGCGTGGCGACTCTTGACGAGTGGCTCGGTCACGACGCCGAGCTTGTCACGAAGGTCTTGGCACTGCTGTCAAGAGCCTTTCGCTTGTCAATGACTGATTGCCTACGCCTTCGCCCTGACGACCAAGTGTGGGCGCTCTATCACAGTTACTATCCGCCCTCGACTGGTTGGCGACGTTGGATTGGCTGGCAGGGACCTGACGAACTTGAGATGGAAACGCTTCTCAGGGACCTCAAGGCAGCGGCAGTGTCAGGCCAAACTGTCGACCTACACCCCGCTGTAACCGTTGCGGAACTGGTTAGGTTTCTCGAACGATAGCCCGACTGGTCTTCTGCCACGGTGTCGCTTAAGAGGTCAAGTAACAGTGCGGCGTTTATCGCGACTAACGCACAGCATCACTCGCGCCCCAGAGTTACGTGCATGAGAGGCAGCTTGTCGGGCGTCGGGCGCATGCCGTTGCTATGCCGCCCGTTGTTGGACAGCACATATCCCGTTCTTACCGACGAGGCCTCTCAATTCTGGCAGATGACGTTAGCGTGGCGTGCGGTGAGGAGCCACTGACCGTCGCGCTTCATCCAGAAGTGCGTGAAGCGCCTGCGCACGGTTTGCCCCGCGAAGGGGGCCTTGCCGACTGGCGTGATTGTCTCCAGCCCCATGCTGATAACGGTGTCCCCGTGCAATAACATGGTCTCGACTTCCCGGACAAAGGATGAGTAATCAATGATTCCGTTGCCGATGAGCGCCAGAACCTCCTTCCTCCCGTGGGATATCGTGTTGCGCGGGTTGTTGACGGTGAAATCTTCCGCCCATAGTTTTTCCAACGCCGCCACGTTTTTGTGCAGGAGCCCCTCGGCTTCGGCCACGTCTAGTCTTCTGATCTCTTGTTCCAGCGCGCTACTCTGTTTCGAGCTCTGACCTGAGACCAGACTGGGCACGCCGAAGGTCACGACTGCTGCAAGTAGAATCAATTTCACGGGTTCTCCTTTTTGTACCTCACGATTTACGCCATACGGCGAAGCGGCATAACTACTCTCGAAGTAGACCGCGAAGCATGCTGGCAGCCAGCGTCAGCCGTTCTGGCGCCACGTTAAAGACCCAGAACGCCGGGGCGGAGGCGACGATAGCACGGCTGCCGCTTCGGCCGCGTAAGGAATGCGCTGCTCAGCACTCGACACTGGCGGGTCTGGCGTCGTGCGGCGTGTGTGGCGGCGGATTGGTGGTGGAGACCAGCGGGCGCAAGGCGGGCCGCGTGCCCGAATACGTTTGCACCCGCCACCGCCACAATGGCACCTGCGCGAACGCCCTGCGCATCCCCGTGGCCGGAGATGAACGAGGCGGTGCTGATGCGGTCGAGGAGCATGTGTTTACGCCCGAGGCCATTGAGCAGGTGATTGCCCTCACCGAGCGCGACGAGCTACGCGAACGGCGAGACGCTCTGCACCTTGAAGCATAAGGATGTGGCGCGGCGCATCGCCCGACTCACCGCCATCTTGGAAAGTGACGAAAGTGTCGATATCGTTTCGATTTTGGCGCGGCTGCGAGCACACGAGCAGCGGCAGGCCGGCATTACCAGTGAGCTGGAGATGCTTGCAGCCCGTGCCCCGGTTGCCACAGCAGGTTGTGCAGAACCGCTTGGACGAGTGGCGGCGACTGTTGCGCCAGAGCACCACGCAGGGGCGAGCAGTGCTGCAGCGGGTGATTCGCGGGCGCATTACCTTCACGCCGACCGAGTCTGTTGTCTGTTCGTTGGACGCGAATGGTGCCCCGGCGGTCTACCCTTTCCAGCCGGGCTACGAGTTCGAGGCACCCACGCGCTTCGACAAACTGTTTTCCGGCCACGCCATCAAGCTACCGGCGAGCGGCCCTTACAGCGGAGACATTCCCCACCACACGTTTACTGAAGACGCCGACTATGGAGCGTTGTTGGAGCGGGCTTACGGTAGGGGTGGCACGAAACAACGTGGTAAGGGGTGGCGTCCCCAGCGGGATTCGAACCCGCGTTTTGGCCTTGAAAGGGCCACGTCCTGGGCCTCTGGACGATGGGGACAGCAGGGAAGAGTGCGACGACTCCGGTCAAGACCGGAACATGTGAGTGTAGCAGTCCTCGGGCGCTCTCGCCAAATGTAGTCGAACGGCCGCGGTGCGCGGAGGAAAGATTCTGTACACCCCCACACGAATTCCTACACGGTCGTGCTTTCAGACTGTGTAACGTTGGGAACGCCTCTCAGGGCTGGGCGAGCGCAGCGGCGAGCACTCGGCGCGGCACCCGCCGGCCGGGGGACAGCCGGAAGATCGGGATGTGTGCGGTCACCGGGCAGGTCGCCAGCAGTCGCAAGGTGTCGGCCACGTCCAGCTCGCCGAGCAAACCGTCGAGCAGGATGAAATCGGGTACATGACAGGAAGCCTTGACGATCGCCTCGAACGACGTCCGCGCTCGCGACACCTTCAGGCCGGCAGCCAGGAGCTGCTCGGCGCGCGCCGCGAGCGTGCGCGCATTGGTGTCGGCGATGAGCACGTGGGTCGCTTTGGGGGAGACGTCGGGCATCGCCGTCGCGATGGCACCTGCCGCCGATGATTGGTTCTTGTGGAGTGAGAGGCGCTGCACGCCCCAGAAAGAGCAAGAAACCTGCCCGGAAGAACGGTTCAGGTCCGGGAACAACGCCGGAAGCGCAGTTCTCGGGGGTTCGCCGGAAAAACGCCAGTCAGCCGCGCAGCCACCGATCGAGGCCGATGCCCGCGAGCGCTCCTCCGACGAGCAGGATGCCGTCGAACGCCATCTGCCCGTGAGGATCGACGAGCGACATTACGAGCAGCGCCGCGAGCCCCCCGCCAAGCGCGGCAAGCGAGATCTCGAACACCTTGCGCGCGGGGCTGCGCGGGCAACGATGGTTCTCGGTCAGATGCCCCTTGCAGCGTGGACAGGTCGCCATGGCTGCGTGCTGAGGTGTGCGGAACATAGCACAGAGGTGCATTGCCGAGAAGCGTGCGACCGCAGATCGCGTGACGTCGCGATGGCCGTCGCGCGCGCCGCGCGGCCTGATACACTGCTCGCCGAGTTCTCTCGGAGGATGAACGTGGTTGCAGTTGTCTGGAACTTTGAGACGCGTTCCCGATCAGGGTGAAGAATTCGAACGCTTCTATGGAGCCGACGGTGAATGGACGAAGCTGTCGCGGCGCAGCCGGTCGTTTCTCGGCAGCTCCTTCCTGAAAGACATCGCGCGTCCCGAGCGCTACGTGCTGGTCGAGTACCTGGAGCGAGATGCTCGTCTACGAAAAGCACCTGGCGGATTTCGACGACGAGCTGCACCGGTTGGAGGAACAGCGGCAGCGCTTCGTCGAGCGGATGGAAGCGATCGGCGTGTTCACGGCGCTCGATGTGCCGGACCGGGTGGGCCCCACCTGGTCGCGCCGCTCGGGATAGGTCCGCCGGAGTGGTAGGATCGAATGTTCGAGGGCCGCTAGCTCAGTGGTAGAGCACCTGACTTTTAATCAGGGTGTCCCGGGTTCGATCCCCGGGCGGCCCATATCAGTCGACAGTCGTGAGTCGGCAGTCATCGAGTCACGAGTCGACAGTCAGAGTCGACAGTCAGAACGTCTAAGTCCTCGAGCGCCGTTCGACTACCTGGTTTCAGTGATCCACGCCGGCACGCGCGGCGGCGATGTCGACTCGATCTTCTTGCCCATCGCCGTGGCGCTGCGGCTCAGCCACGATCCGCCGGATCCCGCAAACGTGTCAGGCCTGGCGTACGCGTCATCCTGCATCGCCTCGGCCAGCGTGATGAACGTGTAGCCCCGCTGTCGCATCCGCGCGATCGTTGAACGCACGGCCACCGCGTTCAGCTCGTTGCAGTGAATCAACAGAATCTGCGCGATCTCGCGTCCGTAGACCTCGGTCGACGCCTTCTCGGCGTGATCGAACCCGACATCCACCTGCTCGATGTACGCGCTCTTGATGCGCTCGGCCACGTCGATTTTGCCGCTCCGGAGCGCGCGCGTGTAGGCGCCGGCGAAAGTGTAGTCGGCATAGTCCACCGTCACGGGCGCGACTCGATAGTTTCGCGACTCGAGGAACGTCACGATCGCCTGATGCGCGTCGGCGGTCGTGCCCGAGTGAAGGTACGGAAACCTGAACCACATTAGCTTCTGTCCACGCCGCTCGACGAGCGGCCGCATGATCACTTCACCCTTCACGACGTCATCGGCGAACTGCTCGAAGGGGACCTGATTCGCGCTCCGGTGAGAGTAGGCGTGATTCCCCAGCTCGAACCCGGCGTCGAGCCATTGATCGAGGACCGCGGCGCGGGCATCGCGCTGTCCGGGCACGTTGAGCTGCGCTTCGTTGACGAAGATCGTGACGGGGACCTTCTCGACTTGAAACGATCCGATCAGCCCGTTGGTGATGCGCTGGAAGTTCCCAAGGTCGGACATCTCGTTGACGACGGGGCCGTCGTCGATGGTGATGGCGACGCGCCGCCCGCTTTGAGGCGACTGCGCGACAACGGGTGCGGCCGCCAACATCGCGGCGAGGGCGACGACGGTGCGCCTGTAACCCGGCGAGGGCGCGACGGTCCGGCGCATGTCAACCTCCGGGAAGGAGCGCGAGAACGACAGTCTCTGCTAGCCGGCGAGCCGGGGAGCAGCATCAAACCATGTCCATCGCGCGCGGTGGGTTTATGGTGGACGGAACGTTCCTCAAGACGAATGTCACAGGGACAATTCGACTCCTGCCCGGCTCTACCGGGTCGATTGTTCCCCCCTCGCGCGCGCGATACGTGCGCCGCCGCTCGCCGTCGATGCTCAGCGTTAGTTGGTCTTCGGGACCGTCGCCGCTGGACGGCAGCGCGCCGGTGCGTCGTCTCATCGCGATCAGGACGAGCGCAAGCCCGGCACCAAGTACCGCTGCAGCGATCGTCGCGAGGCGGATGCGCGGGTCCGAAACGGCGACGGCGACAACCGCGGCAACCATCCCCAATCCGCCCAGGCCCTCGATGCGGATACTCGCCATATTGATCAGCGAGGGCGACGGGCTCTCCAGACGCCGGGGCACGACGATGGTAGGGGTTCGCGGCCGGTTGAAAGCCCGGCTTAAAGAAAATGAGGAGAGCCAGCACCAGACCGCCGAGCACCCCAGGGATCAGAATGATGAGCAGGGGTTCCATGGTGCCTCCTATTTGATTAGTCTGGACCAGCCCAAAGCACCGCCAACGGTTTTGGGTCTCCCGATGGCCGCTGGCCCGTACAAGCTTTATTGTATTGTACTAGCACAATGGTACAAGTTCAACGCTAAATTTCGGTCGAGCGAGGCACGAGCAAGACGGGGTAGTCGCCGGTAGGCAGCTGCAAGACTGCCAACCGACGACTTGAACTGACAGATTCAGACCACTAACGACTCAGACTGACGACTCAGACTAACGACTGAGATTGTCGACTGCCGACCAACGACTGTCGACTGTTCTATCCCACCGTGAATGGCGCGGTCGCACTCGCGCCGCCCCACTCGATGCGGAGCGTTGCGCCCTTCGGCGTGTCGTCGATCGAGATCGTGAGCTGCTCGACCGGCGCTTTCGTCTTTCCGACGCTCATCGGCGCGCGGCCGATCTCGAGGTCCTTCTGATAGGGCACGCCCCACTGACCGGGCTTTGAAAGCTTGCCGAAGATCAGCTGCCAGCCCTTGTCGCCGGGCTCGGTGTTGATCGTGTAGGTTCCGGCCGGGAGGCTGTAGGACCCGAACTTGAGCGCCTTGTCGGTGACGAGTACGGTCGCCTCGTCGGCGCCGGTTCTCCACGGCTGCCCGGCGGGCATGACCGCCGCGTCGGCGCGGCCCTTCAGTTGCGGCTGCCCGTACTCGATCGTGATGTTGGCGCCATCGATCACCCACGCGGTCTTGACGTGCGGGCTGCCACCCTTGCCTGGGTGCACCGGCGTTGTTTTCTGCGCGCTGACCGAGATTCCAAGAGCCATCACCGCGGCCGTCACGACGGCCGTACATCCACTCTGTCGCATGCTTGGTCCCTCCTGAGAGAACCTAAACCCCGAACGGTTGTCCTTCATTCCCCGAGGCCGCGCCGATGTGGCGCACGCGCCTCGGCCATCCCACCAATCGTCACTTCCTGACCGGCCGATGCGATCAGATTATCTTCTGACCGAGCGCCGACATGGCAAGCTCGGCGCCAAGCACGGCCGTCGCATTGCGGTCGTCGAGAATCGGGTTGACTTCCACGAGATCGAGCGCCCGCATGCGCCCCGAGTCGGCGATCATCTCCATCACCATGTGGGCTTCGCGGTAGTCGAGGCCGCCCTTCACTGGTGTGCCGACTCCAGGGGCGATCGCCGGATCGCAGACGTCGAGATCGAACGACACGTGGATGCCGTCGGTGCCATTGCCGGCGAGAGCGATCGCCTGTTCGACGACCGACGCGATTCCCGATCGATCGATGTCCTTCATCGTAAACACGTGGACGCCGGCGGCGCGGACGATCTCCTTTTCGCGCGCGTCGAGGTTGCGAATGCCGATGAGGACGGTCTGCGCCGCGGCGATCTTTGGCGTCCACCCGCCAATCCGGGAGAGTTCAGCGGGTTCAGGGCCGAGCAGGGAGGCGAGCGGCATCCCGTGCACATTTCCGCTGCCTGAACTGGCGGGCGTATTCATGTCGCCGTGGGCGTCGACCCAGATGAGGCCGAGCGCTTTGTCGCTGCGGCGCGCGAACTCGGCCGTCGCCGCCACCGATCCGGCCGCCAGGCTGTGGTCGCCGCCAAGCACCAGCGGAAAGCCGCCCTTTTCGAGCGCCGAGAGCGACGTCTTGTAGAGCTTCTCGCAGACGCGCGCAATCTCGCGGATGTACTTCTTCCGCGGATCGCCGAACGACTTGACCTCGGGAATGGGCGCGACGACGTCGCCCTCGTCGACGACCGTGAAGCCGAGCGAGGTCAGCCGCTCGGCGAGTCCCGCGATCCGAAACGCGGACGGCCCCATGTCGACGCCGCGGCGGTTGCCGCCGAGGTCGAGCGAGACGCCGATGATGTGGACGGCCTGCGGGCTCACCGCCGACGACTGTACTATACGCACCCTCGGGTTGACGACCGCGGTAAACATCAGATAATCTGAGGGTTCCGGCGGCCGACCCGTCCTGTGACGCGGCGCTGAACTGCCGCGCTACGAAGGAGCTCGTTCAATGAAGCGGTTCGAGGTTGGAGCCCGGGTCGTGGAACCGACCTACGGTCTGGGATCAGTCGTGGCGGTCGAAGACGCCTATACGCGCGTGCAGTTCGACGAGCACGGTATCAAGAAGTTCCTGACCAGCATGTCGCGTCTCGAACCGAGCGACGAGCCGGTACCGGCCGGTCTGCGTAGTGGCAAGCCACGCAAGAAGCGCGCGCCGAAGAAGACCGAAGCTCAGTCCTGAGCTCGCGTTCGCACTACCTTTTCACCGACACCGACATGCCCTCGCTCGATGGCGACACGATGGTCGTCCAGAGCGCCGGTGTCTTCCAGATCGCGTCGAGGAAGTCGCCCATCTCGCTGCGCTTGTTGACGACGTTGTGGGCGACGAAGAGACCGCCCTTGTTGAGCCGCGGCAGCATGAGGTCGAGGAAGCGCTTGTAGTCCTTCTTCCAGGCGTCGAGGAATACGAAGTCGAACGTGCCGGACGTCGTGGGCAGCTGCGCGAACGCATCGCCGGCGACGACCGTCACGATATCCGAGAGCCCGGCGCGCTTCACGTTCTCGGCAAGCTCCTTCGCGCGCACCGCGTCGTATTCCATCGTGACGAGCGTGCCGCCGGTTTCACGCAGTCCCATCCCAATCCAGATCGCGCTGTAGCCGCTCGCGCCGCCGATTTCGAGCGCGCGCTTCGCCTTCGACGTGGCGATGAGCACGCGGAGAAAGCGCCCGTCTTCCTCGGAGACGGCCAGCTGGCCTTTATCCTGCGCCTTGATCGTCGCGAGCACTTTTTGAACGTCTGGAGCTTGGGCGTGCGACGCGATCGACCAGGCCGCCATAACGGCGAGAACGATGACGACTCGAAAACGGGTCAAGAACACAACCTTTCAATATGTGGTATCTGCCAACCGCGAGCGGCGGGCTGCGAGCCGCGCATTCATTCGATTCTAGAAGGTATCTCATAAACCCGATCCGTGCTGTCCGTGTGATTCGTGGCACGAGTTCCTGATCTTTCCGATCTTAGTTCCTCCTATCATTTGCGATCTTAGTTCGTCAATGTAGCGGGCCGCCAGCGCTCCGGCAGCTCGTCCGTCAGCGATGCAGTCGGGGACGCCGATCGAGCGGAAGCCGCTTCCGGCGACGAAGAGCCCTGGCAGTAGCTCGAGCTGGCGGATCATGCGGTCGAGCCTCGCGGCATGGCCGACGTTGTGCTGGGCGCCGGCATTTCGCCAGCGGTAGACCGTCACGAGCTGCGGCGGGCCGGTGATGCCCAGCACCGAGGACAAATCGCGCGTCGCGATGTGCGACGAGCGCGTCATCGGTCTCGTCGAGCACTGAGGAGTCAGTCGCGCCACCAAGAAAGGCGCGGAACAGCACCATGCCTGGCGGGGCGCGATCTTCCCACTTGGACGAGACCCACGTGCACGCGCTGATCCGCAACTGACTGTGCTGGTGCGCGACGACGAAGCCGCTGCCGGCGAGCGGATGGCCGACGCTCGCGCGCGGCCATGCGAGCGCGATGCTGACGGTTGAGACGTAGGGGACCTCCGCGCAGAGGCCAGCCATCACCGGGTCAGTTCGCTCGAGGAGGCGCGCGGCGATATGCGCGGGTGTCGCCACGACAACGGCGCGCGCGTCGAGCATGCCGTCGTCAGTTGCGACGCGCCACTGTCCATCGGTGAGCGACACGGACTTCGCGCTGGTCAGCACTCGAACACTTCCCGCAGGCAATCGGCTTTCGATCGCCGCCACGAGCTCGCCCATACCGCCACGCAGCGCTCTGAAGATACCGGGACCGTCGCTCGCGCTGGCGCTCGACGCCGGCGGAGTGAACAAGCTGCCGCTGCGCGCGGCCGACACGAGCCGCGGCGCCACGGCCCCGACTGAAAGCCGCTCGACGTCGCCGGCATGGATGCCGCCGAGCAGCGGCTGCGCGATGAGCCCGACCGTCTCGGGCCCAAAGTGCCGACGGTAGAAATCCGCGACCGACTCGTCTTCGGGGTCAGATCTTGTATTTGCACATGCGCCCGCGTCCCCTTGTTCGGAGCGATGTTGAAATGCAAGACCTGACCCCGCCGCACGCGCGGCGAGCTCTCGGCGCGCAGGTTCGGGCAGCAGTTCGTAGTCGGCGATCGCGGACGGCGTTGTCGGAATGCCGAAGATCGAGGGCGAAGGCAATGGGTACAGTCGGCCGCGCGCGTGCACGTACGCCGTGCGCGGGGGAGTGGACGTCATCAAGCGGTGGCCGAGTCCGAGCTCCTCGCACAGTTGCACGGCCGCAGGCTTGGCGGCGAGCATCGAATCGGCGCCAGAGTCGATGGTGAAGCCGTTCACGCGTTCGGTGCGGACCAGCCCGCCGGTTCGATCGGACGCTTCGAGCAGGATGAACGGCACGCGCCGCGTCGCAAGCTCCAATGCAGCCGACAGGCCCGAGATCCCGCCGCCGACGATGACCACCACGAATGCAATTCTGAATGCTGAATGCTGAATGCTGAAGTGAATTATGAAGGGCTGAGACGGTTCACGGTTCGTGCCCGCGTCCTGGCGTGGACGTGGTCAGCCAGCGCCTGCAGGCTCTCGACGGGCGTCGTCGGCAGCACGCCGTGGCCGAGATTGAAGATATGTCCGGGTCGGCCGCCGGCCCTGTCCAGGATGTCGTCGGCAGCAGCGAGCAGACGATCGCGTGGACCGAACAGTCGCGCCGGATCGAGATTGCCTTGAATGCCGCGCGACGGGCCAATCGTCTTCCACGCGTCGTCGAGGCCCTGGCGCCAGTCGACGCCAATGACGTGTCCGCCGGCTTCGACGAGATCCGGAAGAATCGCGGTCGCGCCGACTCCGAAATGAATGAGCGGCACACCCGCGCTGGCGAGGCCATCGAAGATGCGCTTCGTGTGCGGGAGCACGAACTCACGATAGTCGGCGCGGCCGAGCGCGCCGGCCCATGAATCGAAGATCTGAAGCGCTTGCGCGCCGGCTGCCGCCTGCGCGCGCAAGTAGGTCGTCATCGAGTCTGCGAAGAGCGCGCAGAGTTGATGCCAGCTCGCGGGCTGCTCGTACATGAAACGCTTGGTGAGCAGATAGTCCCGTCGACGGGCCGCCTTCGATCGCGTACGCGGCCAGCGTGAACGGCGCGCCGCCGAAACCGATGAGCGGCACGCGTCCGTCGAGCTCGCGCCGCAAGAGCCGGATCGTCTCCAGCACGTGACCGAGCGCCTCCGGATCGAATGTGGTCAGTCGCGCGACGTCGGCGGCTGATCGAATCGGATTGGCGATCGACGGCCCCTCACCCTTGACAAAGTCGAAGTCGAGCCCCATCGGGGTGAAGGGAAGGAGGAGATCAGAGAAGAGGATCGCCGCATCGAGATCGATGACGTCGAGCGGCTGGAGCGTGACAATGACGGCCAGTTCCGGATGCCGGCAGAGTTCGAGCAGCGAGTGCTTCTCTCGCAGCGCCCGGTATTGCGGAAGGTAACGGCCGGCCTGACGCATGAACCAGACCGGCGTGGCGTCCACCGGCTCGAGCCGGCAGGCCCTGAGAAACCGATCGGGCACGTCAGGGAACCACTCAGGAAACCATCGTGCGGGCGAGCGTCAACAGATCCTCGAGGTACATCGGCTTGAAGCGGATCGAGGCGCCAAGCGATCGCAGCTCGTTCTGTATGGCATCTGCCAGAAAGTAGTCCCCCGTCACGATAGCGACAGGCACCTCAACAAGATGCGGCTTGGTCCGGATCAAACGGAGGAACTGCAGCCCGTTGGTGATCGGCATCCGCATGTCGAGGATGATGGCGTCGGGCGCGACGCTGTCGGCGATCTCCATGCCCGCTTCGGCGGACATGGCGGTTGCGACCTCGAACCCTTCCAGCTTCAGAATCCGCGCAAACGTATCCGCGACCGAGCGGTCGTCGTCGACGATGAGGATCGTGCGCGTGGCGGATTCGGCGGGATGGTTTTCGAGCGACGAAATCACTGCATCATTCTCATGGGAAAAGACATCCACGTCAAGAAAAGGGTGACGAACGTCGCCCGATCGCAGGTAACAACCGCTATACAATTTGCCGCTAACCTGTCTATAATTGGCCGCTTCTCTGCAGGTTTTTGTGCGGTGCTGCGCCTCCCGGAGGTCAAGTGAGCCCGATTCTCGTGCGTCCCGTTCGCGAACAGCTCGAACACGATCGCGTCATCCGGCTCCTCCAGGTCAAGTTGAAGCGAAAGCACGAGGTTATTGCCAACATCGGCGAGGACCAGAGCACGTCGGTCAAAATTGGTCAGCTGCAGATTTTCCCCGACCTCGTGCTGACTTCCGCGGACCGCGCGCGCAAGCTCCTGGGCACCGTTGAAGTGGAAACGTCCGAATCGGTCAACCACCTGGAGGCGCGTTCCCAATGGGCCCACCTGGGCCGGGCGCGGGCCCCCTTCCACCTGTATGTGCCGCTTGGCTCGGTAGATATCGCGCGCCGGCTCGCGAACGAAAACCAGGTCAACGTCAGCGAAATCTGGAGCTTCCACACGATCGGGGATCAGACCCACTTTCGCCTCGTGCATCGCGCGCCCGAGGACACCCGCCGATCGAACGAACCGCGCGGCATTGTGACGACGGTGCCCGGTCGCGGCGACGTTCCCGCACTTCCGGCCCGGCCGGCTGCCGCCGGTCAAAACCGCCGCTCCTCCAGCGCCAGCCCCCGTCAAAAAGCCGGCGGCTGCCGCGCGGTCTGCCAAGGCAGCCAAGCCGGTGAAGAAGCGTGTGGCGCCGCCGGTCCGCAAGGCCAAATCGGCGTCGGCCTCACGCAGTGCGGCCTCGTCTCGCAAGTCAGCTCCGGCTCGTTCGCAGAAAAGGAAGTAAGTCCTGCCGTATCTGCGGTTCAATCGCGACAAGCACGGCTACGAGAACACCTTTGTCGTCGAGAGCGATCGCCGGCGAGGGCGCTCGCGGACGCGTGTGCTCTACTGGTTCCGCACACCACCCGGCGTGAAGGTCGGTCGCGCGGCGCTTGACGACGACGCGATTCGGCGCATCGAAAAACTCAACCCCGGAATCACGTTCGACTGGCCGCGGATTCTCAAAGGGCAGGGAACACCCGCGACCGAGTCACGGCCACCCTTCGAAGCCAGAAGGCAACGTCCGGACAACCGTCGGCCTACGGCGCCACAGCAACCCGCGCCGGCGCCGGCTGGGCCTGTCCAGCTGCCGGAGGACGCGCCGCCACCACAACCTTTTGAGAGTGGCTTCGACGGCGAGATTCACGTCGCCGATTCCGAGGATGTCGTCTCCACGACTCCGGCTACCGCCCAGGAGCCGTCGACCGTCGAGGAGCCGGCGGCAGCCGGCGGAGATCGTCGAGATTTCGGCGCCACCGGCCGCGCTCGCGAAACTCGGCGCCGAGGGTATTCAGCGCCTTCGCTCCCGATATGCGGAGATCCTGGTGCGGATTACCGAGCGCACGGCTGATCCCGAACGTCGGGAAGAGCTGAAATGGCAGGCGGATCGTCTAAACCCTGACTCGTGGGTCACGGCAGAGGATGTGGCGCAGGCGCTCGAGCAATACGAAACGGTGCTCGCGTCGCTTGGCGACGTGATCGGGCAGCGCCGGCGCCGGAAACGGCGTGGAGGCCGGCAACGTCCAGCTGAGTCGGATGGATCTGGGCGCGAGATGGCAGGCACCGGGGAGTCGGTGACGGGCCCCCAGGCCGCCGCGGAGTCGGCGGCCGTTGAACAGAGACCGCCGCGGAGCCGGCAGGCGAGTCCGGGGACGCCATGGAGCCGGCGTCCGACACTGGTGATCATGATGGAGACGCCGGTGACGACTAGCAGGTCAGCGGGTGAGTCCTGACGCCAACTCTCTGTATAATCGGAGTATGCACGTGAACACTCTGCCTCGATTGATGTGGCCCTGCGCGCTGGCGATCGCGCTTGTAACGGGTGCGGCGGTCCGCGCCCAGAATCCGCCCGCGAAGCCGCCGGCGCCCGGTCAGGCGCAGCCGGAACAGGTGATTCGCACGGGCGTCGAACTGATCACGACCGACGCGATTGTCCGCGACAGCCGCGGACAGTTCATCGCCGACCTGAAGAAAGACGAGTTCGAGATTTACGAGGACGGCGTCAAGCAGGAATTGGTGTCGTTCACGCTGACCCACGGCGGTCGCGTGTACAACGTCGCGCAGCCGCCACCGCCGCCCCCGCAGGAAGGCATCATCCTGCCACCGGCGCGCCCGACCAACGACGCCGCCGGGCGGATCTTCCTCATCTTTGTCGACGACCTCCACCTGGACTTCCGCAACACCGGGCGGATTCGAGAGCTCTTCAAGAAAATCTCGAAGGAACTGATCCACGACGGCGACATGTTCGGGATCGTGTCGACCGGCCCCTCGTCGCTGTCGATCGACTTGACCTACGATCGGAAGCGGCTCGATCAGGCGATCAACAAGATTACCGGGTCGGGACTCGCACCGAAGGACATCCTCGACGTGCCGGAGGGCGCGCAGGGACCGCCCGAAGTCCGGTATCGTGCCCACGTCGCGTTCTCGACCGCCAACGACATCATCGGCAACCTCGCGCAGGTTCACAACCGCCGGAAAGCCTTCATCTACGTCAGCAACGGATACGACTTCAATCCGTTCCAGGAGACGCGGAAGAAGCAGGACCAGGAAAAGTACAGCAGCATGCAGCCGTCTGACTCCGGCGATGGCAGCAACAATTCGCAGAGCGAGGACCCGTTCCGGACCAACAACACGGGCAACAAGTTCTATCAGGCCGATCTCGTCTCGGAGCTGGCCTGGCTGACGCGTGCCGCGAACCGCGCGAACGTCACGATGTACACGATCGATCCGAGAGGCCTCGTCGGCATGCCCGATCTCGACGAGAAGGTCGACATGGTCGAATGGCAGGCGTACGTGCGGACCTCGCAGGACAGCCTGCGGACGATCGCCGAGCTCACGGGTGGCTATGCCGCCGTCAATCAGAACGACTTCGACAAGGCGCTGAAGCGGATCGACGCCGAGACGAGCGACTACTACGTCATCGGGTATTACTCCAATAATCCGGATCCAAGAAAGAAGAACCGGACGATCGAAGTCAAGGTCACCCGCGATGGCTTGAACGTCATGCATCGCAAGGCCTACACCTTACGGTCGCCGGGCGGCGGCACCTCTTCATCCAAATAGCAGGATCGACCGCGTGCCCGCCGGGCACGCGGTCGCGTCTCTTCTTTTTCTCCCTCTGATCGTCATAAATTCGTCGCGAGTGGTCTGCTATACTCCGCCCTCATAGCATCGCGAAGTCGGCCGACCTCCTCCGCTGGCTGGCGATTACTTTTGAGAGTTGCTGCTGAATCACGAGGCACACTTGATCATCGACCCCGATGATCAAGCCGAATTGCTGTGTTCAGCAGGAAAGTGTCGTCAACGCGAAATAGTTGGTGGGGATTGAAAAGCAGAAGAGGCGAACAATGAAGGAGAACTTGAGTCGGAGTCTGGTGGCACTGGTGCTCGGGTTTCTGGTGGCGCTTGGAGATCCGACAGCCGCGTGGGCCCAGTCGCAGGCGACGACCGGCGAAGTGGGCGGGCGCGTCGTCGACGCGCAAGGCGCTGTTGTGCCGGGCGTGACGGTCACCGTCAAGAGCCCCAATACGGGAGTCGCTGCGGACGGCGGTGACGAACGCGGAGGGGCTCTTCTCCCTGCCGCTGCTGCCGCCGGATTCCTACGATCTCTCCTTCGAGCTGTCCGGATTCGGCGGTGGTACCCGGCCGGTGCGCATCACGGTCGGTTCGAGTCTGACGGCTGAACCAGACTCTGCAGGTCAGCTCGGTTGCCGAAACCGTGACGGTCACGGCGTCGCCGACTCGTCGAAAGCAGCGCTACCGTCCGCACGACGACTGTCGACGCCGAGGCGATTGCGAATCTGCCAATCAATGGCCGGCGGTTTCAGGATTTCATCACGTTGACGCCGACGGTCCAGGTCGATCCGCAGCGCGGTCAGTTCTCGTTCGCGGGTCAGCGCGGCATCAATTCGAACGTCAGCATCGACGGGGCGGACTACAACCAGCCGTTCTTCGGCGGCATTCGCGGCGGCGAGCGCTCGAACAACGCGTTCACCGTGCCGCAGGAATCGGTGCAGGAGTTTCAAGTCGTGGCGGCCGGCTACTCTGCGGAGTTCGGCCGTTCAACAGGCGGCCTGGTCAACGCGATCACGAAATCCGGGACGAACCCGCTTCGCGGCTCGCTCTTCTACGTGAACCGCAATCGCGACTGGGCCGAGAAGAATGCGTTCGGGCAGAACGCGGCGCCGACGCAACAACAGTACGGCGGATCCATCGGTGGCCCGATGACCAAGGATCGGCTGTTCTACTTTGCGGCCGCCGAGTCCCAGAACTTCGAGAACAACGCGCGCCGTCGTCTTCAATCTGACAGGAATCGCGCCGCACAGCGACAACGCCGAAGCGTACGACTACTACCGCTCGCTCGAAACGCCGTTCGAAACGACCAACGACGCGCTCGCGCTCCTCGGACGGACGGACTACCAGCTTGCCGAGCGGCGGACGTTTCAGCCTGCGCTATAGCTTCAGCGACAACGACGCGAAGAACGCGAACGCGACCGGCAACGCGCTGGCGGACACGACCGTCAGCGCGCTGTCGAACAACGGCACCGAGAAGGACCGGACCAACACGTTCGTCGGGCAGTACACGACGACGATTCGTTCGAACGTGCTGATGCGAAGCGCGCGGCCAGTTTTCAAAGGAGCGCCGGCCACGGGACGCGAACGAGTTGACCCCGCTCGTGACCGATGCCGTCGGCAACTACGGCACCGTCAGCTTCCTCGGCCAGAACGTTCAGCACGACTGGCGCCTTCAGGCTCGCGCCAACCTGACCGGCGTCGTGGGCCGGCACACGATGAAGGCCGGCCTCGAGTTCAACCACGTCGACGCGACGCAGAAGTTCGGGTTCAATCAGTTCGGCACCTGGAACCTGAGTGGAACCGCGCGGAGCGCACTGGAAATCCTGTCCGCGGTGGCCTGACCGCCAACCGGTTCGACTCGACGAGCCGCGACCTACCAGAAGCAGCTGGGGAATCTCGAGCTGAGCCTGGCGACCGACGAGCTTGCGTTCTTTGCGCAGGATGCATGGAGGGTCACCAATGCATTGACCTTCAACTACGGCCTGCGCTGGGAAGGCGCCTTCAACCCGACGCCCGAAGCCAACAACGACTTCATGCTGGGCGCGCTGCAGGGCTTCAACTTCCCGCTGGGGCGCACCGTCGATCCGACTCAGATTCCGGATCAGTTGAGTCAGTTCTGGCCCGCGAGTGGGTTTTGCGTGGGATCCGGGGACAATGGCAACACCGTCGTGCGGGGCTTTACCGGGCTCTACTACGCGCGCACGCCGATGCTGCTCTGGGCGGCGCCGATGAACAACTTCCGGGTTCCGCCGGGCGACCTTTCGGTGCAGCTGCCGTTCTCGGCTCCCGGCAATCCGAACAACACCATGCCAAGCAGATGGCGCTCATCGGGATCGATCTGAATCAGCATTCCCGCTGAACAACCTGCCGATCCTGACGACCGATCAGATCACGCAGATTGCCGGCGCGCTCGGCCTCGTCGTCAACCCGTATCTCGGCGCGCAGCCCATTGTCGGTGGACCAGGACTACAAGAACCCGCGCGCGTACCCAGGCCGGCGCCGGCGTCGAGCGGGAGATCATGTCGGGAGTCACAGTTGCCGCCGACCTCACCTACGTCAAGACCGACTACCTGCAGCGCAACCGCGAGCTGAATCTTGGCGTCCCCGTGCCCCGAGCGACGGATCCCGGCGCAACGGCCGATTTTTCCGACGGCGCGTCCGAACACGCCTGCTCGGCTCCGTTCAGCTGCGCGAAGCGAGCGCCGAGTCCGAGTACACGGCGCTGACGTTGAGCAATCGCGTCCGCAAGCCGTGGGGGCTCGTCAGCGTGAATTACGTGCTCGCCAAATCGATGTCCGACGACGACAACGAGCGTGACGCCGGCGGCGTGCAGTACGAGAACACCTACGACTTGTCGCCGGAGTGGGGTCCGGCCCGTCTCGATCGCCGCCACCAGTTCAACGGCTATGTCGTGTTCTTCATGCCGTACAGGTTCGACGTGTCGAGCGGCTTCCGGTTTCTGTCGGGGGTGCCGATCGATGCCATCGTTCGGTCGGGACATCAACAACAGCCGCGGCGGCGCCGATCGCCCCTACAGCGGACCCGGACAGCCGTTCGCGCGCAATGGATTCCGCAACGAGCCGTTCAAAGATGTGAACTTCCGCGTGTCGTGGGGACTGGAGTTTGCTGGCACGCGCAAGGTGATCGTGACCGCCGACTTCTTCAATATCTTCAACTGGGAGAACATCCAGCTCGCCGGGCACCGCCGTGACGAACTACTGTGCCGGAACCGCACCGGACGACTGCGGGTTTGGTGCTCCGACCAATCCCGAACTTCCTGTCCCTCACGGACCAGATCCCACATCGGCGACGTTCGGGCAGCTGATTCGCACGAACAACCCGGCGCGCCACGGCAGGTGCAGCTGGGCGTTCGCTTCGAGTTTTAGCCTTCGCGTACATGTCTGTGAGATAGCTTCTCGACCGAAAACGCACGTTGGCAGGATGGGGACACGGAAGATCATGTCCCCGTTTCTATTTGGAGAATCAGTGTCGGGAAGCGCAAGCGCTTTCCGCGTCCGCTCAATCGCCTCCCTCAGATAGTGCTCGTCGATCTCGACGCCGACGAAATTCACGCCGAGCTCGGCACAGGCCACGGCCGCGCTGCCGAGGCCCAGGAAGGGATCCATCACCAGCCGCAGCCGTGACAGGCCGTGGAGGCGCAGGCAATAGGCCGCGAGACGGGGAGGAAAGGTGGCCGGATGCGGCCGATCCTTGTCGCGGCTCTGGATGGTTTCGTAGGGGATGAACCAGGTGTTCCCGCGGCAGCGCCGGTTGCTGCCGCCGGTCCGCCAGCGGGCGATGTTCGACTCGTCCTGGTACGCGACGCCAATCGCGCGGCGGTCGAGGGGCGTGCGGCCCTCCGGCGTGAACTGGAAGACGAATTCGTGGCAGTCGTTCACGAAGCGATCGCTGTTGATTGGCTTGTAGTGACCGACCGCCAGGTCCCGCTCGAGCCCCGCCGACGCGCCGGCCGTGTCCTGGTCGATCGCAATTGATTTGATCCAGTGAATCGTGTTCTGGAGGTGCAGGTGCCGCCGCGCCGTCTGTGCGACTTCCATGGCCGTCCACGGGTCGCTGGGCTTGGCGCCGACGTTGAGGAAAAGGGATCCGTGGGGCGAGAGCGTCCGAGCGGCCGCCTTGATCCACACGTCGCTCCACGCCAGGTAACTGTCCCGAGGCAGCGAATCGTTGTAGCTGCGATAGGACACGCCGAGGTTGTAGGGCGGGGAGGTCACCATCGCGGAAACCGCGCCGGCATCGATGGCGCGCAGGAGCTCGACGCAGTCGCCGTGGTAGAAGCGCAGGGTCGCGTCGCCAGCCTCGAGCGTCGTGTGAGCTTTGGGCAGGCGCGCGGGCTTCCAGGCGAGGGGCATCGCGAGAGAGTGTACAGAAAAAAAGGGGCCGCAGGTCCTTTTGCCATACGCAAACAGAACCCACGGCCCCGGCGTACGCCAAGGCGAGTTCGAATGACAGCCCGACTACGAGGCTTTGGCCGTGACTGCGCTCATCCTGAACCGTGCCGGAGCCAGCGTGTGGTTCCGGCGGTGGTCGTGATGATCGCAGGACGATCCCTTCTCCTCGACGTACGTAATCTCACGGTTGGTCGCGAGCTCCCGGTAGTGACCGGTCACGCAACCGCACGAGAGATTCGTAAAGCCGAGAAGACGAACGAGGCTCATCATCCCAAAATCCTGCTGTTACACCAGCGGGGCGACGCCGCAAATGCTGCGGGGCGCCGCCGCCAGTATTGCCGTGCCGCAAATGTGAGCAATTCCTGTACCTGAAGCGACAGGTTCGCTCTCGAGTGACGCGTACGTGCCTGACGCTCGATTAGACACCAGTCGTTTCTCGAAGGTTTCGACGAATCTGCGGAGCAAACCGTGTCAGGAATCGACAGGCCCGAGCCGCGTCCGCGCGAGTGGCCAGGCGGCGCATTTCCGAGTGCCAGTTGAATTGCTGTGACCAACAGGTTGGATCGAGATCGCCAGACGATTGCGGACGGAACAACGCCTTACAGAAGTGTTGACGAATCGTGGATCGCGGATCGCGGATCGGCGAATCATGCCGACGGGACGCGGATCGCGCGGATCAAACCGGCGGGACGGGACGCGGATTGCGCGGATCAAACCGGTCGGGACGGGACGCGGATCGCGCGGATCTCGCGGCTGCGATCGCGATGCCGATCGCGCAGGATCTCACGGCTCGCGACCGGTCGCGCCGGATCGCGACGGTGATCCGGCGTCCCGTTGGACGCCGTGATCCGCGCGATCCGGCGTCCCGGTCGGCCATTCGATCCGCGTGATCCGCGTCCCGTGTGACCCTTTCGATCCGCGTGATCCGCGTCCCGTTTGGCCCGTTCGATCCGCGATCCGCGTCCCGTCGACCCGCTCCATCCGCGCGTCAGACCTGCAGGCGGCGACGCTGTTGGTTCGACATCATGTAAGTAGGCCGAGCGGTGGCACCAGCTCCAGCTCGAGCGCAGGGAATTGCGGCCGGATGGAGAGGGAAGGTTCCTCTCCGTGCGACTTATTCTTCGTAACGTCGGACTTCTGTCGCGGATAGCGGCGATAGTTCGACTTTTGGCGGCGAGCGTGGCCAGTCGCTCGTCGCCCCGATAAGGCCCGAACGCCAGAAAATGTCAACTCAGACGGCCACGAAACTCGGTGGCGCACCCACGAGCGGCCGCCAATTTCGTAAGCCGTGAATGGCATTTGAATTGAACAAGTCGGCGCTGCAGCAGGTGCGAGAGACCGGCAGAGGCGGTTTTTTGATCGATTCTGTTGGATCGATTACATAAGTGGTTGCGAACTATGGAGTTTGCTGTTACACTCCTAAGCGTTCCACGGTCTCACCTGCACGGTTGCCCCCAGCCAGCCGGTATCGTGACGGAGGATTCGTGCGTTTGATCCGCCCGATAAACTTGGCCCGCGTTTGCGCGCTCGTGCTGGGCGCGCTGTGGCTATGCCGGCGTTGGCGCAGGCCGCGCCTGCTGCGCAGAAGACGTCCGCCAAGACCTCCAGCGCCAAGAAAACGACTTACTCGGCGAAATCGTCCAGTGCCCGCCGGGCCCGGTTGTCGCGCGCGCGCACCGCCGCGCGTGCCCGCGAGCAGTCGCGCATGCGCACCCTGCAGGCCGCGATGACGCCCCGCTTCAAAATGGACGCGACCGGCGCGCTCGTTCCCGACATTCGGGCGGCGGCGGCGATCATCCTCGATCCGACGACCGGCCAGGTGCTCTGGGGCGAGAACGCCCAGGAAAAGCGATCGATTGCGAGCATCACGAAGGTCATGACGGCGGTGGTCTTCCTCGAAGATCAGCCGGACCTGTCGCAGACCGTGACGATCGAGCGCGGCGACACCTATGCGGCGTCGACGACGTACCTGCGCGCGAACGAACGCATCACGCTCGACAATCTGCTGCACCTCACGCTCATCGCGTCGGACAACGCGGCCGCGCGCGCCCTCGCGCGCCTGTCGCACGGCGGGACCGCGACGTTTGTCGAGCGGATGAATTCAAAGGCGATCGAGCTCGGTCTCGAGAGCACCTCGTTCACCGACCCCTCCGGATTGAAAGCAGAAAACATTTCGTCGGCCTACGATCTCTCGCGGCTCATCACCTATGCCGCGACCGACGAGCGGATCGCGCCGATCATGCGGCAGGCTGAGTACACGGTCCAAACCAGCCGGCGGACGATCAACATCCACAACACCAATCGCCTGGTGATCGACGGCGACGTCACGGTCATGGGCGGGAAGACCGGCTTCATCTCGAAGGCCGGGCACTGCCTGGCAACCTTGCTGCGCATGCCGCAGGGCAACCAGGTCGCGGTGGTCGTGCTCGGCGCGACGTCGAATCCCGGACGTTTCTGGGAGACTCGCCATCTCTTCAACTGGTTCTCGCAGAATACCGCGGCCCTGGCCCTCTTCAGCAAAGACCAGCAGCAGGAATAGTCCGCTCTACTTGTAGCCCTTCTGAATTGCGGCCGCGTCGAGCGGCAGCGTCGCCACTCCATCGACAACGGGCATGACCGGGCGAGACGCGCGTCGGGCGTCGTACGCCTTGACGTAGCGCTCGCAGACGTCGCAGGCGTAGAGGCGGTACTGCCCGTCGCGGCTGGCAAACGACGTGATGCGTGAGCGGTCGGCGTTGAGGCAGAACGGGCAGGTGAGCGATTCGAAGCGCCAGCGGGCCGCGCAGCGGCCGCAGATGAGCAGCCGGTCGGCGGCAGCGGTGATGACGGCCAGGTCCGGCTCGCCGCCGCACAGGGGGCAGGTCCCGTGCGTCCACCCCGCGAGATCGCTTCGCGCCATGACGGCGTCGCCCGCGCGCGTCAGGAACGGTCGCATCGCCTGCTGTAACACCGATTCGAGGCCGCTCAGCTCCGGACCGACCGGCGCTGCGCCGGGGCGGACGGCCTCGTACCACGCGCGGACGATGCCTGGGAGGCGCTCCGATTGTCGCGCGAGCTCTTCCGCCCGGCGGTAATCCGCTTCGTCGAGCGCATCGTGGTTGCGCATCGCCGTGGCAGTCGCCCGCAGCAGAAACCGCAAGTCGCTCCAGTCGACCGGCAGATGCTCGAACTGCAGGATCGGACCGGATTTCAGAAGGTCGTTGAGATACGTGGCCTCGAGGCGGATCGATGGCAGGGGCACGCGGGTCTGGATGCGACGCTGGACCTGCAGGAGTTCAATCTGCAGATCGGCAGCCGCGGACAGGTCAGGCTGAGCCTCTTTCAAACGCCTCAGCTCGGCGATTTCCCGTGACTCTGGGCGAGCTGACGGAGATGGCGGGGGCGCGGACGATCCCTGCGGTTCACTCACGCCCCGGATTCTAGCAGAGCTTGCCGAGGCGCCGGCGGCCGCCGGGCGTGCTAAACTGAGCGTTTGTGTAACCTTCGTTTTTGACGCCACAACTGCATGCCAGACGAGAAGAAACCCAGAAAGCGGACACCCGCAAAACCGGTCGCGCCACGGACCAAGCGCACGACCGCCAAGCCAACGACCGAACCGACGCCTTCGATCCCGGAGCTCCTGAAGGCCGGACCATCGCAAACAGCGGCCCAGCCGGCTGAGCCAGCGGCCGAGCCGCGTCAAGCTCGAACCTCCTGCGCCGAAAAAGCGGGCGGCGCGCCGGCCCGCGGTGAAAAAGACGGCAGCGACTTCGACTGCCACGGCGCCGGACATCTCCATGTCTATTGCGGTGGCCGAAGCCCTGTCGGTGCTGATGGTGACGCCCGAGGCCCATCCCTTTGCCAAGACCGGGGGGCTGGCGGAAGTGTCGGCGTCGTTGACCGACGCGCTCGGAAAGCTGGGGCACGCCGTCACGCTCGTGCTGCCGCGCTATCGCGGCGTCGCCGTCGACGGCGCCGAGCGTCTGCAGACGCGCCTGCGGATGGGTGATCGGCTGCAGCCCGTGGCGTATCACGAGCGGCGCCTCTCGGACCGCGTCACGCTGGTGCTCGTCGACGTCCCCGAATTCTTCGATCGCGAGGGACTCTACGGCACTTCCGACGGCGACTACGCCGACAACGCGTTGCGATACGCCGTGTTCAGTCGCGCGGCCCTCGAGTACCCGCGCCTCCGCGAACAGCGTCCGTCGGTCATCCATGCTCACGACTGGCAGTCCGGGCTCGTGCCCGTCTACCAGAAGATGCAGCTGTCGTCCGACCCGTACGTCGGGGGTGTGCCCGCCATCTTCACGATCCACAATCTCGCGTTCCAGGGTGTGTTTCCGGCGGCGGCGCTTTCGGCCATCGGCCTCGGCGTCGAGGTGCTCGACGTGCAGGGCCTCGAGTTCTGGGGCAACATCAGCTACCTGAAGGGCGGCATCAACTTCAGCGAGAAGATCACGACGGTCAGCCCCGGCTACGCCAGCGAGATCGTCCGGCCGGAGCTTGGCTTTGGCTTCGAAGGCGTGCTCGCCCGACGATCCGCCGACCTGGTGGGGATCCTCAACGGGATTGATACCTCGCGCTGGACGCCGACGGCAGACCCGTTCGTCAGGGCCTCGTTCAGCGCCGACGACCTCGGCGGCAAGCGCGACGCCAAGCGCGCGTTGCTATCCGTCGCCGGATTGCCCTCAGACGAGGCTGCGCTCGCGCGGCCGCTCGTCGGGCTCGTGTCGCGGCTGACGGACCAGAAGGGGTTTGACCTGATCGGCGCGTCATTGACGGAGTTGATGTCGCTTGACGCCGCGTGGGTCATGCTCGGGAGCGGCGAGCGTCGCTACGAAGAAGAGTGGCGGGCGCTCGCAGCCAGGTATCCCGAGCGCGTGTCGACCACGATCGGCTTCGACGAACAGCTGGCGCACCACATCGAGGCCGGCGCCGACATGTTCCTGATGCCGTCCCGCTTCGAGCCCTGCGGCCTGAACCAGTTGTACAGCCTGCGCTACGGCACGGTGCCGATCGTTCGCGCGACCGGCGGTCTCAACGATACCGTCGAGGACGTGGCGGCGGGCGAGTCGGGGACCGGCTTCAAGTTCCGCGACTACACGCCCGACGCGCTCGTCTCGACCGTCCGCCGCGCGCTGTCGGCCTATCGGGACCCGGCCGGGTGGGCCGCAATCGAGCAGCGTGGCATGCGTCAGGATCATTCCTGGGACGCTTCGGCAGCCGAGTACGTCAAACTGTATAGAGCAATGCTGAATGCTGAAGTCTGAATGCTGAAGGAAATGCTGAATAGCGGGAATTCGGGAGGCGTGTCTTAGAATACCTGCCAGCCGAATCTGAGCTCATTCGCCTTGTCCCGACTTCAGCATTTACTTCGACATTCAGCACTCAGCATTCAGCATTGCCCAATTGAGGACCCCTAATGGCCAGCGATAAAGTGCAGACTCTGACCGACACCAACTTCGAGCAGTCCGTGATCAAGGCGTCCCAGCCGGTCGTGGTGGATTTCTGGGCGGAGTGGTGCGGCCCATGCCGCCGGCTCGCGCCGACGATCGACGAACTGGCGACCGACTACGACGGCCGCGTTGTCATCGGCAAGCTGAACGTCGACGAGAACCCCGCGACCCAGTCGCGGTTCAGCATCATGGGCATTCCGACCGTGCTCATCTTCAAGGGCGGTGAGATTGTCGAGCAGATCGTCGGCCTCGCCGACAAGACAGCGCTCAAGAAGCTCATCGACAAACATGTCTGACGCAATGCTGAATGCTGAATGCTGAAGTGAATTCTGAATTGCGAACTTCGGAATTGAATTTGGAAGTTTGCAAGTGCCGAATGGGTTCGATAATCTCTTCAGCATTCACTTCAGCACTCAGCATTCAGAATTCAAAATTGCAATGACGCGCAGCGTAATCATCATCGGCTCCGGCCCCGCTGGCCTGACAGCAGCGCTCTATTCGGCGCGGGCGAACCTCAAGCCGCTGGTCATCGAGGGGCTCGAGGCGGGCGGGCAGTTGATGCTGACGACGCTCGTCGAGAACTGGCCGGGGCATCGCGACGGCATCATGGGGCCGGATTTGATGGCCGAGATGCGGGCGCAGGCCGAGCGCTTCGGCGCTGAGTTCATCCAGGGCAACGTCGAGTCGGTCGGGCTCTCCGCGCCGCCATTCACCGTCAAGACGTCAGACGCTACCTATCACTGCCGCGCGTTGATCGTGGCGACCGGGGCGACGGCGCGTCTGCTCGGTCTTCCATCGGAACGCGCGCTCATCGGGCACGGCGTCTCCACCTGCGCCACCTGCGACGGCTTCTTCTTCCGCGGCAAGCCGATCGCGGTCGTCGGCGGGGGAGACTCGGCCATGGAAGAAGCGATCTTCCTCACCAAGTTCGCGTCGCATGTCACCGTCGTTCACCGGCGCGACACCTTGCGCGCGTCGAAGATCATGCAGGACAAGGCGTTCGCCAACCCGAAGATCTCGTTCGAGTGGAATAGCGAAGTGGAGGATGTCCGCGACGCCGGGCTCGGCTCGGTGACGGCGCTCGTGCTGCACAACCGCGTGACCGGCGAGCGGAAGGCGATCGACGTCGACGGCGTGTTTGTGGCGATCGGCCACACACCGAACACGTCGCTCTTCACCGGCAAGCTCGAGATGGACGCGAACGGCTATATCCACACCCACAGCGGGACGCGGACGAACATCCCGGGAGTCTTCGCCTGCGGCGACGTCCAGGATCACGTCTACCGGCAGGCCATTACCGCCGCCGGATCCGGTTGCATGGCGGCGATCGACGCCGAGAAGTACCTGGAAGGCGTGCCGCAGCACCTCGGTGAAGCCGAGGGTCGTCTGGAAACGATCTAGAGCCACGGATCACACGGACAACACGGATCTCACAAAGGCCGCCACGGATCACACGGACAACACGGATCTCATAAGCCGCCACGGATCACACGGATCAGACGGTCCGTGTCATCCGTGCAATCCGTGGTTACCCGGGTTGATCCGGACTGCTGATCAGCCGTTGTCGCGCCGTCCCGTGGTCCGGTGCGTGGTCGCGACGGCTCGTCGCTGACAACGATTGAAGCCACGGATTACACGGACCACACGGATCTCATCAGCCGTTTCTCCTGTCATCCGTGCAATCCGTGGCTGTGTTGACCGTGCACTCCGTGGCGCTAGTTGATCGCGGACGCCTGCTGCGGCTCGTCGCTGAAACGAACTAAGCCACGGATCACACGGACCACACGGATCTCATCAGCCGTTTCTCCGTGTCATCCGTGCAATCCGTGGCTGTATGATCCGTGCACTCCGTGGCGCTAGGCGATCCAGGTCTCGCCGGGAACGACCTCTCCCTGATAGAACACCACGGCCTGACCGGGCGCGACCGCCTGCTGCGGCTCGTCGCTGAAAACGATTTAAAGCCACGGATCACACGGACCACACGGATCTCATCAGCCGTTTCTCCGTGTCATCCGTGCAATCCGTGGCTGTGTGAACCGTGCACTCCGTGGCGCAGGCGATCCAGGTCTCGCCGGGAACGACCCCTCCCTGATAGAACACCACGGCCTGACCCGGCGCGACCGCCTGCTGCGGCTCGTCGCTGAAAACGATTGAAGCCACGGATCACACGGACCACACGGATCTCATCAGCCGTTTCCGTGTTATCCGTGCAATCCGTGGCTCTGTTATCCGTGCGCTCCGTGGCTCTAGTCGATCCAGCCCCCGCCGAGAACGACCTCTCCCTGATAGAACACCACGGCCTGACCTGGCGCGACCGCATGCTGCGGCTCGTCGAAGGTGACGTGGACGGTGTCGTCGGACCGCGGCTCGAGCGTGGCGGCGGCTTCGCGATGGCGATAGCGAATCTGCGCGGTGACGCGGCTGCCAGCCGCCGGCCGAACCCCGGCAATCCAGTTCACTCCCGACGCCTCGAGCGTCGTCCGCTCGAGCGCTGCGCGGGGACCGACCGTGACGGTCTGCGACTCTGCGTCGATGCCGACGACATACAGCCGCACCGGCGCGGAAAGGCCGAGGCCCTTGCGCTGGCCGACGGTGAAGTGGTGCACGCCGTCATGCCGTCCGACGAGCTCGCCGTCGACGTTGCGAATCGTGCCGTCGGCGATGGTCGCTCCCTGCCGCTCGAGAAATGCCGCGTGGTCCCCATCAGGGACGAAGCAAATCTCATGACTATCGGGCTTTTCGGCGACGGGCAGACCGAGCTCGCGGGCGCAGTCGCGGACCGCGGCCTTGTCGAGCGCGCCGACAGGGAACATCGCGTGTGAGAGCTGTGCCTGATCGAGCGTGAACAGGAAATACGACTGGTCCTTCGCCGCGTCCAAGCCGCGGAGGAGCCTGTAGGTGCCCGTCTCGTCGTCACGCTCCACGCGCGCGTAGTGGCCCGTCGCGACATAGTCGGCGTCGAGCGCGCCGGCGCGCTCGGCCAGCGTCGCGAACTTCAGGTCCCCGTTGCAGTGAACGCAGGGAATCGGCGTCCGGCCACCGACGTACTCGCGCACGAAGTTCGAGATCACCTGATCGTGGAACTGCCGCTCGAAATTGACGATGTAGTGGGGAATGCCGATGCGCGCCGCTACCCGCCTGGCGTCGTGCAGGTCGTCGATCGTGCAGCAGGTGCCGAAGCGGATCTGTCCCTCGCGCTGGTCATACAGCTGCATCGAGAGGCCGATCACCTCGTGCCCCTGCCGCGCCAGAAGCGCAGCAGCCACAGAGGAGTCGACGCCGCCGGACATGGCCACGACTATTCGCATACTCTGCAATGCTCGAGCTTCCAGCTGTCAATGCTAGAATGCTTGAAGTGAAGGTCTGTCGTTCAGGAACGTCAAGCTCTCAGCTGTCAGCTGACAGCTGGAAGCTGGCAGCTGATGCTATCGCCTTGCCCCCGTGAGCGCGCGGAGCTTTTCCACGATTGCCGGCAGCTTCGACACCACGTAATCCACCTGCTCGTCCGTGTTGCCGGCGCCGAGGCTGAGGCGAATGGAGTTCTGCGTCCGGTGCACGGGGAATCCCATGGCTCGCAAGACGTGCGAGGGCTCCAGGGTTCCCGAGGAGCACGCGGACCCGGTCGAGACTGCCACGCCTTCGAGGTCGAGTGCGATCAATAGCGATTCGGCTTCGACGCCGCCGAAACTGATGTTCGTCGTGTTCGGTACGCGCGCGTCGCGCGCGCCGTTGACGGCCGTATCCGGGATGGCGGCGAGGATCTCGTTCTCCAGGCGGTCGCGGAGCGCGGAGAGCCGCGCGGCCTCCGCGGTCATCTTGCCGCTGGCGAGCGCGGCAGCCGCGCCGAGGCCGGCAATCGCCGCGACGTTCTCTGTCCCGGCACGCCGGTTCCGCTCGTGCTTGCCGCCGGTCAGGATCGCCGCGACCCGCGTGCCGCGCTTGATCCAGAGGGCGCCAGCGCCCTTCGGGCCGTTGAACTTGTGCGCCGAGAGCGACAGCAGGTCGGCGCCGAGCGCGCGCGCGTCCACGGGAAGCTTGCCGACCGACTGCACCGCGTCGGTGTGAAAGAGCGCCCCATGCGCGTGCGCGATCCGCGCCAGCTCGGCCACTGGCTGGACGGTCCCGATTTCGTTGTTGGCGTGCATCACCGAGACGAGCGCAGTCTGATCGGTGATGGCGGCCTCGAGGGCCCCGGGCTCGACGATGCCGCTCGTGCCCACCGGCAGGAGGGTCGTCGTCCAGCCACGACGGGAGAGCGCCTTGAACGTATTGAGGACGGCCTCGTGCTCGATTGCGCTCGCGATCAGGTGGCGGCGGCCGGTCACCTCGAGGGCGTCGGCCACACCTCGGATTGCAAAATTGTCAGACTCGGTCCCGCCGCTCGTGAACACGACCTCCGACACTTCGGCTTTCAGAAGGTCGGCCACAGCCGTTCGCGCGTCGTCGAGGATTCCCTTGGCGCGCTGACCAAAGTGGTGGATGCTCGAAGCGTTGCCGAACTCCTGCTGAAGTACACGCGTCATCAGATCGATAACAGAGGAGTCGACTGGAGTCGTGGCG
The DNA here is from genome assembly GCA_963797625.1 of uncultured Acidobacteriota bacterium. Taxonomy (GTDB): domain Bacteria; phylum Acidobacteriota; class Vicinamibacteria; order Vicinamibacterales; family 2-12-FULL-66-21; genus DATBJJ01. The sequence continues at coordinate 46,754 of CAWCQI010000035.1, read as the reverse complement.
TTGTGATCGAAGTAGACGCGCATCGGTGAGCATTAATGTTACCATTTGCCCCTAAGTCTCAGCAATAAAAGGAGTAGACAGGGCCCGGCCCGTTTCGTATACTGGCTGGGCTGCCCAGCCGCAAGACCAGACGAGCACCCTGCGATAGGTCAACCTTTCGGATAGTTGGAGATTACCCATGTGGAAACGGGATGAAGCGGTGAAGCCGACGGGACCGGCCGGCTCGGGAGCGTCGCCGGCCCCGACGGCCGTGCCGCCGTCTGCGGAAGTGGCGCGGACGCAAAGCGCCCCCAGTGAGCCCCAGCGAGGAATGGAGAGGACAACAGTGAACATTGGGAAATCGGTCGTTATCAAAGGGGAGCTCAGCGGCAGCGAGGACCTCACGATCGAAGGCCAGGTCGACGGCAAGATCGAGCTTCGGCAGAACGTGCTGACCATCGGGCCGAACGGCAAGATCAAGGCCCAGGTGTTCGCCAAGTCTGTCGTCATCCTCGGCGAGGTCACCGGCAACGTCACTGCCAGCGAGAAGGTCGACATCCGCGACAACGGATCGGTCGACGGTGACATCGCCGCTCCCAGGGTTGCGATTGCCGAAGGGGCGCACTTCCGCGGCAGCATCGACATGCAGCGGGCAGGGGCGAGCGCGAAACCAGCCGAGAAGAAGGAAGAGGCGAAGCCCGCCGTTGCGGCGAGCCAGCCCGCCTCCTCGACTGCCGGATCTGGCGGGGCTTCGGCCACGACCTCCGGCGCGACCGCCGGCGCGTCTCGGTAAGGACCCCGGACGCACATGACTGGTGATGATGTCGGGCGCGTTGCGCGCCCGGCATGGTCGCCTGACGTCGTGTGGTCCAGATTCCCGGTCCTATGCTGAACGATCTCCTGAAGTGGGGCGGGAAGCGCCTGGAACCAACCCAGGCTGGCGGAACTCGTGGTGTGTCCGCTGGAGCTGGCGAGGAACCGGTCGTCGGGTCGAAGGCCTTCCCCAAGTTTCTCGCCGCGCTCACCTCCCAGCCGTCTCCGGTCCTGCTCGACTTCGGACCTGTCATCGGCACCAACGTCGGATTTTTCGGCGAGCGGCTGGGCTGCAAGCTGTTCATCGAGGACATCGTGTCGGACCTCGATCGCCACACGCGAGCGGGCACGCTCGATAAGCTCCCCGGCGTCCTCGACACGCGGTTTCGGCATGCCGATGCAAGCGTCGACGGCATCCTGTGCTGGGACGTGTTCGATTTCCTCGACAAGGCTTCGACGCAGGCTCTCGCCCAGCAGGTGATCCGGATGCTCCGTCCCGGCGGCGCGGTCATGGGGCTCTTCTGCACGGCGGCGAGGACCGACCACGTGCCCTTCACCAAGTACGAAATCGTCGACGACGGCAGCTTCCGTCATCGCGTGCACCCCGGAGTCGGCGGCGTCAAGCGCACGCTGCAGAATCGCGACATCATCCGGATGTTCGAAGGCCTCGTCGTGTCAGATTCTTTCCTCCTGAAGAGCAACATCCGCGAAATGCTCCTGCGCCGCCGCTAGGCTGGCGCCCGCCAGCACGACCGCCGATGGCCGACGACAAGGCGCTGCGCGAACTTCTTCGACGAACGCTGGACTGGGAGGATGCGCACGCCGGCTTCGACACCGCAGTCGCGGGCATACCGGTCAGGTTGAGGGGGAAGCGCCCTTCCGGAGCGCCGCACTCTCCATGGCAGATCGTCGAGCATCTTCGGCTCGCGCAACACGACATCCTCGATTTCTGCATCAACCCTGACTACGAGGAGCAGCGCTGGCCCGAGGACTACTGGCCGGCGTCCGAGCGACCGGGATCTGACGCGGCGTGGAAGAAGAGCCTCGCGCAGTTCCGGCGCGATCGCAGGGCGCTGCAGCGTCTCGCGGCGAATCCGAAAATCGACCTGACGGCGCAGATTCCCCACGGATCGGGCCAAACCTATCTGCGCGAGCTCATCCTCGTCGCGGATCACACCGCCTACCACGTCGGTCAACTCGTGCTGGTGCGCCAATTACTTGGGATCTGGAAGCCGAAACGCCCTGCTGGTTCAGGCTGATTCGCCCTTGCGCTTCTCCTGTATCCTTCAGGTATGCGCCCCGTCATCGCGCTCCTCAGCGACTTCGGCACCCGGGATCACTACGCTGGCACGATGAAGGGCGTCATCCTCGGCATTTGCCCGGAGGCGACGCTCGTCGACATCACCCACGATGTGGCCGCCCATGATGTCCTCGAGGGCGCGCTGCAGCTCGCGGCGACCTATCGGTACTTCCCGGCCGGGACCGTGTTTCTGGCCGTCGTCGATCCCGGCGTCGGCTCCGCACGGCGCGGCATCGCCGCCGAGGCCGGCGAGTATCGCTTCGTCGCGCCCGACAACGGCGTTCTGACCGAGGTCCTCCGCGAAACGCCGCCGCGCCGTCTCGTCGAGCTTTCGGAACGTCGGTATGCCAGACCGACCGTGACGAGGACGTTCGAAGGCCGCGATCGATTCGCGCCCGCAGCGGCGTGGCTGGCCAAGGGCACGCAGTTGACCGCCCTCGGCCGGGCGGTGACCGACATTCAACGGATCGATATCCCGCTTCCTGTGGCCACGGCGACCAGCCTCGCCGGGGTCGTGCTGATGGTCGATCGCTTCGGCAACCTGGTCACCAACATCGATCGCCGGACATTCGAGGGCTTCGCCAAGCAGGGTGAGTTCCGGATTCTCGCTGCGGGCAGCCCCGTCGGGCGGCTGGTCTCGACGTATGCGGAGATTCCCCCGGGCGAGGTCTGCGCTCTTTTCGGCAGCTCGGATCACCTCGAGCTGGCCGCGAACGCGGTCAGCGCTGCTGAGCGCCTCGGGTTGTCGAGACACGCGGTGGTGGAGATCAGGCGAGACTAGGTCAAGGTTGAGGTTCAGGGCTCAGGGTTCGAAGTAAATTCAGATTCTGAATTCGAAATGCAGTCTGATTTCCCGAACCCTGAGCACTCAGCCTCGAGCCTCAGCATTGCCTGAGCCCTGCTAAAATACTCCGTTCTCATCTATCAAGGACTGGTCTTCGATGCTTGATTTCGACCTGACAGAGGAGCAGCGGCTGCTCGAGCAGTCGGTGCGCGACTGGGCGGCGCGCGAGATCGCGCCACGGATTCGCGAGCTCGATCGCCAGCATCGGTTCGATCCGGCGATTGTGCCGCAGATGGCGGACCTCGGCCTGCTTGGGTGTTCGGTCCCGCAGGAGTACGGCGGCGCCGGGATGGACTACGTCAGCCTCGGTCTCATCAGCGAGGAGCTCGAATACGTCGATACGTCGCTCCGCGTGATCATGTCGGTCCACGCCGGGCTCAATTGCCTGTCGCTCCTGACGTGGGGAACCGAGGATCAGAAGCAGCGATACCTGGTGCCGCAGGCACAGGGACGCAAGCTGGCGACCTACGGCCTCACCGAGCCTGCCGCGGGAAGCGATGTTCGTGGCCTTCAGTCGGTCGCAGTGAAGAAGGGCGATCGGTATCTGCTGAGCGGCGAGAAGATGTGGATTTCGCTGGCCGACGTGGCCGACAACTTCCTGGTGTTCGCCTGGAGCGATCTCGAGAAGAAGAAGCAACGCGACCCGTCGGGGATCAGCGCCTTCATCATCGAGCGCGGCTTCAAGGGATTCTCGAGTGGGACGCTCAAGGAGAAGTGGGGCATCCTGGCAGGCAATACCGGCTTCTTCAAGATGGAAGAGGTCGAGGTCCCCGAGGAAAACGTCGTCGGACGGCCGGGCGAGGGTTTCAAGATCGCGATGTTCGCGCTCGATCAGGGGCGCTACACGGTAGCGGCCGGCGCGACCGGCCTCATCCGGGCATGCCGCGACGCCAGCGCGCGCTACGCGAAGGAGCGGCACACGTTTGGCGTCGCGATCGCGGAGCATCAGCTCGTCAAGGAGATGATCGCCCAGATGGAGTCGGACTATCAGGTCGCGCGGCTCCTGTGGATGCGTTCGGGATGCCTCAAGAACCAGGGCCGCCGCAACACCCGCGAGACCGGACTTGCGAAATGGTTCGCCACGGTGGCGTCCGAGCGCGCCGCCGGCGATGCCGTCCAGGTGCACGGAGCGAACGGCTACTCGGACGAGTACCCGGTCGGCCGGTTCTATCGCAACTGCAAGGGCGCGGTCATCTATGAGGGCACGCGCGAGATCCACAAGCTGATGCAGGCCGACTACGTGCTTGGTTTCAGGGAAGACAAGCCCACACGGTGCGAGCTGCCGAAGTTTCAGTCATGAGCTCGGACCTGTCCCTCGAGTTTCTCCGCGTGGTCGAGCAGGCCGCCATCGCCTGCGCGCACACGATGGGACAGGGCAACGGTCACAAATCGGATCAAGCGGCGGTCGAGGCGATGCGGAGAACGCTCGACACGGTGCCGATCGATGGAACGATCGTCATCGGCGAGGGAGAGAGGGACGAGGCGCCGATGCTCTACATCGGCGAGTCGGTCGGCATTGCCGCGAAGGGCGGACAGGCCGGCGCCGGCCTCCCAAGGGTCGACATCGCGGTCGATCCGCTCGAGGGCACGAATCTCTGCGCGACCGGCGCGCCCAACGCGCTGGCCGTGCTGGCGGCGTCCGAGAGCGGAGGGCTGCTGCACGCTCCCGATCTCTACATGGAAAAGCTCGTCGTCGGGGCGAGCTCGAAAAGCTCGGTCAGCCTCGACGCGCCGGTGGCCGACAACCTCCGCGCGATCGCGCGCTGTCTCGATCGTGATGTCACGGATCTGGTCGTGATCGTGCTCGACCGGCCGCGTCACGAGCAGCTGATTCACGACATTCGCGCGACCGGCGCGAGGATTCGCCTGATCTCGGACGGCGATCTCTCCGCGGGGATCGCCGCGGCCGTCGTCGGGAGCGGCGTGCACGCGGTCATGGGCACGGGCGGCGCGCCCGAAGGCGTGATTACGGCGGCCGCGATGCGCTGCCTGAACGGCGAGATTTTCGCGCGGCTCGTGGTCAAGAAACCGGAACACGAAGATCGGTGCCGCGCGATGGGAATCGCCGACTTTGGGCGCATCTACACCTCGAAAGACCTCGCGTCTGGCGACAACCTGATCTTCGCGGCGACCGGCGTGACCGACGGCGCTCTGCTGAAGGGTGTCCGCTTCTTTGGCGACGGCACGCGGACGACCTCGCTCGTCATGCAAACGAATCCGGCGCGGGTCCGGTTCATCGATACAATTCACATTGAGCAGTCACGCGTGGTCCGGGTCAGGTTCTAGGCCACGGATAACACGGACTAACACGGACACAGACCTCTGCTGACCGTGTTCAGGAGATAGCTTCCAGACTTGCACTGGCGCAGAAACCTCTTCGCAGTCACCGCCGCCACGTTCATCGGCTTCACGGGCTTCACGCTCGTGATGCCGTTCCTCCCGCTGTACTTTCAGCAGCTCGGCGTGACAGACGTCGGAGAGATTGCGCTGTGGTCCGGCCTGAGCCTCGGCGTGACGCCGGCCATCACCGCCCTGATGTCGCCGCTCTGGGGGCGGCTGGCCGACCGTGTCGGTCGCAAGATCATGATCGAGCGATCGCTCGTGAGCTTCGTGATCGTCATGGCGGCGATGGCGTTCGTGACCGAGGCGTGGCACGTCTTCGCGTTGCGCGCGATACAGGGACTGTTTGCCGGATACGGCGCCCTGGCGCTGACGATGGCCGCCGACGCCGCGCCAAGAGATCGGATGGCGTTTGCGATCGGCACGGTCCAGACCGCGCAGCGTATCGGACCGGCGGTCGGACCAATCATTGGCGGGACGGTCGCGCAGATCGTCGGTCTCAGACGGGCGTTTCTGGTGACGGCAGGGTTTTTTCTGGTGGCGCTCGTGCTCGTGTTCACGATGTATCACGAGCGTCGAGCCCGCGTCCCCAGCGACGCCAAGGACGAAGAACGAATCACGTTTCGCAACGTCCTTGCGCTCGAGAACTTCGTGCTGCTCATCGCGGTCGTGTTCGGTCTGCAGTTCGTCGATCGCAGTTTCGGTCCCGTGCTCCCGCTCTACCTGGCGGAGATGGGGACATCGATGCAGACGGTTCCGATTCTGTCGGGCATCCTGTTTTCGATCTCGGCCGGAGCCGGCGCGATCGGCAACCACGTCGCGCGGGGTTTGCTGGTGCGCGCATCCACTCGCGCCGTGATCGCCGGATCGGCGGCGGTTGCGGCGGTCGGTTGCCTCGTCTACGTCCTCGCCGCCGGGACAACCGTGCTCATGATTGGCACGGCGTTCTTCGGCCTGGCCATCGGCGCCGCCAGCACGGCCGCGTATACGGCCGCAGGCGCCGTCATCCCGCCGGAGGCCCGAGGCGCAGGCTTCGGCCTGCTGACGACGGGTTCGCTCATTGGCCTGGCGACGAGCCCGATCATGTGCGGGCTGCTCGGCACGCTCAGCTTTCGAGCGGTGTTCGTTCTCGACTCGATAGCGCTACTGTTTCTGGCAGCGCTCGTCCGACGGCTCATGGTGACACCCCCGGCGCCGACGACGGCGCCGCCGGCGACTGAAGAGGTCTAGAGCCGCGGATCACACGGACCACACGGATCCGGATCCGCGTGTCGCGCGGCTGGTCAGCCGAACGGTCCGTGTGATCCGTGGCCACAGGCTCGAGCCGGCCGCTACGTGTGAACAGGAACCAATGGTCAGGCTCACCATCGACGCCGACGCTATCGACGAAGCCGTCATTGCGCGGGCGGCGGACGTCCTGCGCCGCGGCGGCATCGTCGCGTATCCGACCGATACGTTCTACGGCCTGGCTGTCGACCCGCGCCGGGACGACGCCGTCGCTCGACTTTACGCCGCGAAGGGTCGTGACGCGTCGATGGCCATTCCTTTGATTGCCGCATCGCTTGCCCAGGCAGAAGAGGCGGCCGTTGTGGGCGACCGTGAGCTTCGGCTTGCGCGCGCCTTCTGGCCCGGCCCGCTGACGATCGTCATGCCGCCCAGCGCGGCAATAGCCGCGCGGACGCTCGGTGATGGCCCGACGGTCGCGCTGCGCGTGCCGTCGCACGTCGTCGCGCGCGCGCTGGCCGCGCGTTTCGGGTTCTGCATCACCGCCACGAGCGCCAACCGATCCGGCGAGCCGCCGGCGAGCGATGCCGAGGAAGTCGCCGAACGTTTTTCGGGCTTCGGACCTGGTGGATTTCCTTCTGGACGGGGGACCGACACCCGGAGGGCCGCCGTCAACCATTGTTGAGATGGTGCGGACGGGTCCTCGTTGCGTACGAGCGGGCGCGGTGGCGTGGGACCGCGTGCTAAGATCCCTCGAGTGATGCGTCCACCGGCCCGACTCCGCTCCCAAGAGCTGCGTCGAGGTACGCCGACACCGTCGGTGGAGTCGGTTCTGCAGTCGAAGACCTCAGACGGCCGCGAGCGCGCGGCCCTCGTCGGGCTGTTCAATCCTCCGCGAAGCCCGTCGCGTCAGGTCGATCCCGAACATTCTCTCGACGAGCTCGCAGGCCTTGCGGCTGCGGCTGGCGCGACGGTCGTCCTGCGTGTTCTCCAGGACCGTCCGCGGCCAGACCCGGCGACGTTCCTTGGCAGCGGCAAGGTCAAAGCGCTGGCCGCGTCGTGTGACGAACTCGCTGCGGACGTGGTGATCTTCGACAACGAGCTGAGCCCCGCGCAATTGCGCAATCTGGAAGAGGCGCTCGGCAGGAAGGTGGTCGACCGGACACAGCTCATCCTCGACATCTTCGCGCGCCGGGCGCGCACTCGAGAGGGCAAGCTGCAGGTCGAGCTCGCGCAGCTCAAATACCTCCTGCCCAGGCTGGTTGGTTCGAGCACGGCGCTGTCGCGGCTTGGTGGCGGCATCGGCACGAGAGGTCCTGGTGAAACCAAGCTCGAAACGGATCGGCGTCGTATTCGTCACCGCATCAGCGTGCTCTCGAAGGAGATCGACGTTGTCCGACGACGCAGGGCGCAGCTGCGCGAGAGGCGGCACAAGGGCGCGGTACCGACGGTAGCGCTCGTCGGCTACACCAACGCCGGAAAGACGACGCTCTTCAACGCCTTGACCGGCGATCAAGCCGTGGCATCGGACGCGCTGTTCGTGACACTCGACCCGCTCGTGCGAAAAGTTCGGCTCGGCGACCGCCGGGAGCTGCTGGTATCGGACACAGTCGGGTTCATCGATCGGCTGCCGCATTCGCTGGTGGCGGCGTTTCGCGCCACGCTCGAGGAGGTCGCCGCCTCGGACCTGCTGGTACATGTGATCGACGCGTCCAATCCCGATCGCGAACTGCAGATGTCGGCGGTGCGCAGCGTCCTGGCGGAGGTCGGAGCCGACGAGGTGCCATCGGTCGAAGTGTTCAACAAGCTCGATCGGCTCGACCCGGGCGAGCGCGCGCGGCTTCAGGCGATCTACCCTGGGGCGATCGCCATCTCGGCGTTGACAGGCGAGGGCAGGGACGAGCTCGTGGCAGCGCTCGAAACCCGGCTCGCGCTCGACACCACGCTCGTTCAGCTGGCGTTCGACGCCTCGTCGGACCGGGACCGTTCTCGCATCGCCTATCTCTATCGAGTGGGTCGCATTCGCCGTCACGAGTCAGCCGACGGCCATGTCCTCATCGAAGCGGAGCTCCCGCGCCGCGTGCTCGAGCATTTTGTCGATCGAGAAGTCAGGGCCTCTTGACCGTCTTGAGCAACAAGCGTAAGACCGTCGGCAGAGCCGCGTCGAAGACGATTGTCGCGGCCGTTCTGGGGATGGCCCTCTTCTCGTCGGCGTGCGGGGCAAAGAAGCCCGATTTGCCTCCGCCGGTCGCCGCCTCCGCGAAGTATCCCGATTACATTTTTCCCGCCGCCGTCGCCGGGCCTAGGGACACCGGCGGCGGAGGAGCGACACAAAGCCGGATGGCTGTGGCTCCAGGCCGGTGACCTCAAGGCTGCCGAGCGTAACTTCGACGCGGCGCTCAAGCTGTCACGAGACGTTCTACCCTTCGGAGGTTGGCCTGGGTTACGTCGGGCTGGCCAAGAAGGATCTCAACGACGCCGCGACCCACTTCGATCGAGCGGTCGTCGCCAATCCTCGATACGTTCCAGCGCTCGTGGGCCGGGGCGAGGCGCTTCTCGGACTGGGCGAACGAGAGATGGCGCTCAAGAGCCTCGAGGCGGCCGTCGTTGCGGACCCGAGCCTCGGGGCCTTGCGCACGCGCATCGAAGTGCTTCGCGTCAGGGGTTTGCAGGACGATGTGGCGGACGCGCGCAAGGCGACGGAGGCCGGCCGGTTCGACGAGGCGCACCGCATCTACGATCGCGCAATCGCGGCATCACCCGACAGCCCATTTCTTTACAGGGAAGCCGCCGACGTGGCGCGGCGGCAGGGTGACTTCGATGGCGCCCTTCGACAGGCGCAGAAGGCTCTGGAGCTCGAGCCGACCGACGTGCGAGCCCAGACGCTCATCGGCGAGATATACGAGGCACAGAAGGAAACCGCCAAGGCCGTTGCGGCGTACGAGGCCGCGCTGGCTCTCGAGCCGAACGAGGTGCTGACGCGGAAAGTCGAGTCGCTGCGCGACGAGCTGGCCGTGGCGGCGATGCCGCCGGAGTTCCACACGATTGAGACGTCGACGATGCTGTCGCGAGAGCAACTGGCCGCACTCGTCGGCGTGCGGCTGGACAGCCTGTTCAAGCGCGCCCCTCGACGCAACGCCGTGGTGATCACTGATACACGGGGCAGCTGGGCCGTGCCGTGGATTATGTCGGTCACGCGCGCGGGCGTGATGGAGGTCTATCCGAATCACACGTTCCAGCCCGCTGCAGTCGTCCGGCGCGGCGACCTGGCGGACGCGGCCAGTCGAGTCCTCTCACTGATTGCCGTTGAGAAACCCGCGCTCGCGTCGTCGTGGAAGAGCGGCAAACGTCAGTTCGCCGACGTGCCGCCGGCGCACCTGAGCTATCCCGCCGCGTCGGTCAGCGTCGAAGCCGGCGTGATGCAGCCGCTCTCGGATGGCAGCTTTCAGTTGGCCAGGCCCGTGACCGGTGCCGAGGCCGTGGCGGCCGTCAAGAAGCTCGAAGAGCTCGCCGAGAGCGCCAGACGATGAACCTCACGGCAGCCAACCAACTCACGATCCTGCGGATGCTGATCATCCCGGCCTTCGTGATTCTGCTGCTGTACGGTTATCGCGGCTGGGCGCTCGTCAGTTTCCTCATCGCCGGCGTGACGGACCTGCTCGATGGCCTGATCGCCCGGCGCACCGGCCAGAAGACCACGCTCGGCGCCTGGCTCGATCCGATGGCCGACAAGCTGCTGCTCGTGACGATGTTCGTGATGCTCACGCTGCCAGGAATCGGCCTGTCGAACCGATTGCCGCTGTGGTTTACGGTACTGGTGATCAGCCGCGACGTCGCGATCGTGCTGACCGTCGCGGTCGTCAACCTGGCGGTGGGCCCGAGAACGTTCCGGCCCTCGATCTACGGAAAGATTGCGACGGCGACGTTTGTCTGCACCGGCGTCGTCACGCTGTATTTCAACTACCTCGAGCGCCCCTCGGAGATCGTGACCGTCTTCGTCTACGCGTCGCTCGCGATCACCGTGATTTCCGCCTTCCACTACGGCCTGCAGGTCATCAAGCTCGGACACTAAGTCTCATCCGGGGGACTTCGTCCCCCGGACCCCCTTACACGCTCGCTCGCGGGGACCCCGGCGCCCCGCTCCGCTCGCGTGGCTCACTCGCTGTGCTCGCTCGCACTCTAGATGGCAAGTCTCGAGGGCTGGCGTCGGCTCCTCGATTCTGTCGACTGACGCAGCTGTCGCAGGATGCGCAGAAACGTCGCTCGCAGCGAGCGCTGTGGCGGCTGCGCGAGTCGGGCCGCCACGCCGTGAGCGCGGAGCCGAACCGCTGCCGGCGCCGCGGCGACTCGTCGCAGCCGCCGAGGGCCGCACTCTCGTGACAGAGGCCGTTTGTGCCCGACGTCGCGAAGCGTGGAGGCAGTGCTTCGCGAGACAGCGACCCGGCCAGCGGGCAGCTCTGACGTCTACGCCGACACGTTCGCCACGCTGAGCAGTGCGACTCGCGCTCACACGCGCTCGCGGAAGTAGGCGAGGGTCTTTGTCAGGCCTTCCTCCAACCCCACCTTCGGTTCCCATCCGAGCAGCGTGCGCGCGCGGGTGATGTCCGGTTGGCGCACCTTGGGGTCGTCTTCGGGTAGCGGCCGGTATACGAGCTTGCTCTTCGAGCCGGTGAGCCGGAGGATCTCCAGGGCGATCTGCTCGATCGTCATCTCGTGCGGGTTGCCGATGTTGACCGGATCGTTGAGGTCCGAGTCCATCAGCCGCAGGATGCCATCGACGAGGTCGGTGACGTAGCAGAAGCTTCGCGTCTGCTGACCCGACCCGAAAATGGTGATGTCCTCGCCGCGGAGCGCCTGACCCATGAATGCCGGAACCGCCCGGCCGTCGTGGAGTCGCATCCGAGGCCCGTAAGTATTGAAGATCCGGACGATCTTTGCATCGAGCCCGTGGTACCGGTGGTAGGCGGTCGTCATGGCCTCGGCGAAGCGCTTGGCTTCGTCGTAGACACCGCGTGGGCCGATCGGATTCACGTTGCCCCAGTACCGATTCCTTCTGCGGGTGCTCGAGCGGATCCCCGTACACCTCCGAAGTCGACGCCAGAACGAAGCGCGCCTTCTTTTCTTTGGCGAGCCCCAGAGCCTTGTGCGTGCCGAGTGCGCCAACCTTCAGGGTTGGGATCGGCAGCTCGAGATAGTCGATCGGACTTGCCGGGCTGGCCCAGTGCAGCACCACGTCGACCGGTCCCTCGACGTGCACGTAATTGGTGACATCGTGCTTGATGAACAGGAAGTCCCGGTTCGCCAGATGCGCGATGTTGGCCATGTTGCCAGTGAGCAGGTTGTCGATCCCGACGACGGAATAGCCGCGGTCGAGGAGCGTCTCGGAGAGGTGGGAGCCGATGAAGCCGGCCGCACCGGTGATGACGATTCTGGGCATTTTGCTAATTTTGAATGCTGAGTGCTGAATGCTGAAGTGAATGACGAAGGCGGAATTGAGAACTTAGTGCTGAATGTCAAATTCTGAATTGAGAAATTCGTCCTTGTATTCGTCATTCACGATTCAGCATTCAATTCAGCATTCAGCACTCAGAATTCAGAATTTCTAATAGGCGTGCTTCTGCAGTCCCTTGACGAGCGTCAGCCACATGATCTTCAGGTCGAGCGCAACCGACCAGTTCTCGATGTAGTAGAGATCGTACTCGATTCGCTTCTCGAGTGAGGTGTTGCCGCGCCAGCCGTTGACTTGCGCCCAGCCGGTGATGCCCGCCTTGACCTTGTGCCTCAGCATGTACTGGGGAATGCGGTGCTTGAACTGCTCGACGAAGTACGGCCGTTCGGGACGTGGACCGACAATTGACATGTCGCCGCGCAGGACGTTCCACAACTGCGGTAGCTCGTCGAAATCGAAGCGACGCAGCCAACGCCCGATCGGGGTGCACCGCGGATCGTTTTCGCGCGCCCAGATCGGGCCGGTTTCGTCTTCGGCGCCCTCGTACATCGACCGGAACTTGTAGACCTGGAACGCGTGCCCGTCGAGCCCCATCCGTTCCTGCGTGTAGAAGACGGGGCCGGGCGACGTGCGCCGGATGACCGCCGCGATGATGAGCAGCGGGATGCTGAACAGGCCGAGGGCCGCGCCGGAGATGCCGACGTCGATCGTGCGCTTGAGCAGGCTGTTGAACCCGCGCAGGGGCACGTCGTTGAGGCTGATGATTGGCACGCCGTCGAGGTTTTCGAGGCGCGCGCGCAGCGCGATGAACTGGAGGAGGTCCGGGACGACGTGGACGTCGACGCCTTCGCGGCTCGTTTCTTCCACGAGCCCGAGCATCTTGACGTGCTCTTCGAGCGCGAGCGCGACGTAGAGATGATCGATACGCTCCTGGCGGATGATCTCGCCGCCTTCAGCGAGCGTGCCGAGCAGCGGCAGCCCACGGTAGCCGATGTGGTCGCCGGAGGCGCGATCGTCGAGAAAGCCGACGACCTTGAAGCCGAGCTCGCGGTGTTCGAGCAGTTTGTCGGCGACCAGCCGTCCGAGGTCGCCTGCGCCCGCGATCAACACGCGCTTCAGCCCGATTCCAGCACGCCATCGTCGCTCGAGCGCCTCGCGCACGAGCTCTCGTGAGGTGTAGGTGAGGATGACGTTGACGGTCAGAAACAGCAGCCAGACTGGCCGGGATACCTCGTAGACGCCCTGGGTCGCTGCAGAGCCTTGGGGCGCGTGGTAGACCTGGTAGTACAGCGTGCCGATCAGGCCGAGCACGACTGCAAGGATGCTCCCCACGAACACGGCAAAGAAGTCGTCGACGCGCGTTCGGCCCCGCCGCAGGCGGTACAGTCCCTGGACGTGGAACGCGAGCGGCACGAGCACGCCAAGCAGCGGCAGCACGTTGACGTACTGGCCGAAAGGAGGCTGGCCTTTGGTGACGGGGACGATCTCGGCAATCCAGGTTTCAAATCGCAGCAGGTAGGCGATGACGAAAGCGGCCATGCCCAGGAGCGCGTCCGTGATGACGTAGAACGCGACGAGCAGGCGGTTGTACCGCCGCATCATTGCTCGTCCTCGCGGTCGGCACGTTGCAAAGCCTGAGTACGACTTCCGGCAACCATCGAGCTCTCGCGGCCGACTGCCTGAATCGGTCGCGCGCTCCGAGCGGCGGCGACCGCAGCCAGAAAACCGGTCGTGAAGCGTTCTCGAGAGAACGCCATGGCATGTTGGCGAAGCGTACCCGTCGTCGACGGCGAGCGAGCGCACGCGGCTCAGGCCGTCCGTGAATGCCTCAACCGAAGGGTCGGCAACGAGGACGCCCGTAGTCCCGTCAACGACGGTTTCGGCGGCGCCACCTTGACCCAGCGCCACGACCGGGCATCCGCAGGCCTGTGCCTCGACCGGGACCATTCCGAAGTCCTCGACGCCGGGCAGGAGAGCCGCGGAGGACTGCCGGTACAGCTCACGGATGTCCTCGTCCGACCGCCACCCCAGGAACGTGACGTCCGGGCCGGACATCGCCTCCAGACGAGCTCGCTCGGGCCCCGTGCCGACAATCGTCAGGGGAGCCGCCAGCCGCCGGCAGGCGTCGATAGCAACCTCGAGGCGTTTGTAGGGCACGAGGGCCGACACGATCAGGAAACCCGAGCGCGTCGCATGGCGATTGTCATCGGGACGATAAAAGGCTGTATCTACAGGAGGATACACGACGGTCGACTCGCGATTATAGTATCGGCGGATCCGCTCCGCAACATATCGCGAGTTGGCCACATAGCTGTCGACCCTGCCGGCGGTGGCCCGATCCCACCGGGCGAGAGCCGCCATGACCGGGCGCAGCAGCCGGCTGCGCGTAGGTCCGACCTGAGCCGGACCGAAATACGCCCCGAACTGATCCCATGCGTAGCGCATCGGGGAGTGACAGTAGCTGACGTGCAGCGCCCGTCCCGGGCGAATCACCGATTTCACCGCGCAGTGGCTCGTGCTGATCACGAGATCGAAGGCGTCGAGGTCGAAGAGCTCGACGGCGGCGGGGAAGAGCGGGAGGAACTGACGATAGTGCCGCGTCGCCGACGGGAATCGCTGGACGAACGAGGTCCGAATCCGGCGGTTCTCGATCGGGGCGGACACCTGCCCGCGGGCGTGGACGAGGCTGTAGAGCGGGGCGTCCGGGTAGAGGTCGGCAATGGCCTCCAGGACCTTTTCTCCGCCTCGCATGCCGGTGAGCCAATCGTGAACCAGCGCGACTCGGGGCTGGCCCTGGTCGGAGGTCGCGCGAGTGGCCGCGTTACTCGTCATTGCTCACGTTGGGGTTCACGTTGGGGCTCACGTCGGGGCTCACGTCGCCAGTACTTCGCCGTAGATCTCGCGGACGCGCCGGATCGAGCGCTCCCAGGAGAAATGACGCGCGCGGTCGAGCCCGCGCGCGCGAAGATCGTCTCTGAGCGCCGCATCACTCAGGACTCGCCGCATCGCGTCGGCAATGGCCTCGGGCTGAAGCGGGTCGACGAGGAGCGCCGCATCGCCGACGACCTCAGGGAGCGAGGAGACGTTCGACGTGACGACGGGCGTGCCGCTCGCCATGGCCTCGAGCGGCGGCAGGCCGAAGCCTTCATAGAGGGAGGGAAACACGAACACTCCCGCGAGGCGGTAGAGGATCGCGAGGGTCTGATTGGGCACGAATCCGAAGAACCGCACGTACTTGTGCAGCTTGTGCCGGTGTACTGCATGTCGGAGGGCCGCGGTACTTCGCGATCTCGTCGCCGATGATGACGAGCTTGACCTCCGCGAACTCACGCGCTGCGCCGGAGCAGATGGAACGCCTCGATGGTCCGCTCGAGGTTCTTGTGCGGCTTGATGTTGCCGGCATAGAGGATGAACGGATCGTCGAGCTGATAGCGCTCGCGAACGCGCGCGACATCGTCTTCCGGCGGCGGCGTGCTGAAGCGTTCGTCGATGCCGTTGTAGATGACGTCGATCTTCTCCGGCGGCACGTTGAAGTACTCTGAGGATGTCGCGCTTCGACGCCTCCGACACCGTCAGGATGCGGCTCGACTGATGGCTCGCCATCCACATCGAGCCGCGCGCGTACGCGTAGCCGAGCCGGTTGGGGAGGTACTGCGGAAACCGCAGGTGGATGCAGTCATGAATCGTCACGACCGACTTGCAGGGCGTCAGCGGCGGCAGGACGTAGTGCGGAGCGTGAAACAGGTCGGCGCGCTCGCGACGCAGATCGCGAGGCACGGTGATCTGCTCGCGGACCGAGTAGCCGGGTGACGCCTCCGGAACCGCACGAAAATTGTCGCCGAGTTCACCGACGAGCTGCCGGTCGGCCTCACGGCAGAGCACGACATACTCTGAGGTCTGATCGATGCGCGTGAGGTGTCGAAGCAGGTTCCGGACGTAGGTGCCGATCCCGTAGTCGCGGAGCTTGCGGGCGTCGATAGCTATGCGCAAAGTGTCGAGATCTTATCAGGCAGCGCGCCCTTCAGGCGAAGGTACGCGCGCAGCAGCCAGGCCCAGCGCGGATGATGCTTCTCATAGAAGGCGATCTGGCTGCGACGGTAGGCCGCGTTCGCGCCAGCCGGGTCGCTGGCCCTCGAGCGCCCGCGCAGGTGCGTGACTTCCGCTGCCGGCGCAAACAGGATCCGCCGGCCTCGCGCGCGGAGCGCGGCGCAGAAATCGACGTCCTCGGTGTAGAGGAAGAACCGCTCGTCGAGCAGCCCGACGCTCTCGGCGTCGCTTCGGGACACCAGCAGGCATGCGCCGCTGACCCAATCCACGTACTGTTCGCGTCTCGTCTGCCGCTCGACCCATCCCGCAATCGGAGCGATCGCGCGGTCGTAGAGTGCGCCGACCGCCTTCTGACGGAGTTCGCCGAGCGGCGACATTGCTGGTCCAAAGGAGAGTTCGGCCCGCCCACTGCGGTCGATCAATCGGGGCCCGGCCGCCGCGGCCAGCGGGTGAGCGAGGAGGCGCGAGACCAAGGTGTCCAGCGCTCCGGCAGGGACGACCGTGTCGCTGTTGAGCAGCAGGAGCCACTCGCCGCGCGTCGCCCGAATCCCGGCGTTGTTGCCCGCGGCGAAACCACGGTTGCGATCGAGTGCGATGAACGTGACCTCCGGCCATCGAGACCGGATCGCCTCCAGTCCACCCACCGTCGACGCATTGTCGACGACCGTAATGTCGTGCGGGATCCCGGGTGGGGCCGCGTGGAGCGACTCCAGGCAGCGCTGAAGATCGTCGGGCGCGTTGTAGCTGACGATGATGATCGAAAGCGTCATCGCCGGGCGATCCTCTCGATGTGCTCGAGCGTGCGGTCGGCGGCGGTGTCCCACGAATACCGGCCAAGGACAGCCTGCGCCGCAGTCAGGATCGGCGCCGCGCTCGACGGCTCCGTCAACAGCCGGCGCAAGGCAGCGGCCGCGCCGGCGACATCGCCGGGCGCCACAAAGACTGCCGCATCTCCATAGACCTCGCGCGCGACGGCGGTGTCGAGCACGACCGACGGCACGCCGGCCGACAACGCCTCGAGCGGGGTCATCCCGAAGCCCTCGTACTCAGAAAGAAACGAGAACACCGAGGCGCGTGCGTAGAGGTCGTCGAGCTCGCGATCGGGAGCGTACCGTCGAAACTCGGTGCGCGCCTGGACGCCGTGCGCCCCCGCGATGGACGCCAGGTCCTGGCGCGGCCAGGTACGGTCGCCGCCGACGATGACGAGCCGCGCGTGAGGCAGGTCGGTCGTCGCCTGCGCGAACGCGGCGATCAAATCCGGCAGCCGCCGCCGGTTGAACAGGGACCCGACAAAGAGCACCATCGGTTCTCGAGCGCCACCGTCGCGCGCCGACCCGCTCCGGCTCGTGACGCCCGGCGGGATCACGACGATGCGCGACGGTTCGAGGTCGAGACGCCTTTCAATCTCCGACCGGGAGAACTGCGAGTCGGTGAAGACGACGTCCGCGGCGTGAGCGGATCGGCGCGTGAGCCATCGGCGGCGCAGCCCTTCGCGCCAGCGAAACCATTCGGGATGGGCGACAAACGAGATGTCGTGGATGGTGAGCGCAAGCGGCACGACGATCCCGAGGGGAGACGTGTAGGCCGGCGCAAAAAAGACATCGAGAGCGTCGCCGCGGAGGGCGCGGCGGAGATGCGTCTGCTCCCACCACGTGCCACGACCAGCGCCCTCGCCGACCACGCGCGCCTCGACCGCTCCGGGCGGGCACGATGTCAATGCCGTCGCCTGCAGGGGTTCCGGGGAGTAGAGCACGAGGCGCCGGCGCCCGGCATCGGATCGCGCGACCCACCTCGCGAGCAGTTCGTTCAGATACCGCCCGACTCCCGTCGCCTCGCCCAGCAGCTCGCGGGCGTCGATGCCGATGCGCAACGGTTCGGTCACCTCCGTGCCCGGCGCCTTTCGATCGCCGAACCGTACGCCTCGATGAGTCGCGTCGCGCTGGCGTCCCACGAAAACCGGCGGGACTGCTTCAATCCCTCGTCTACACACGTGCGCGCCAGCGCCGGATCGCTCAGCAGTCGATCCATCGCGGCCGTCAGTCCAGCGATGTCGTCGGGCTCGACGATCAGTCCCGGCTCGGCCCACGACTTCAGGGAGCGCGCCTCGAGAGGAGACGACGACCGGGACGCCCATCGTCATCGCTTCGAGGGCCGGCAGCCCGAACCCTTCGTCGAGCGAGGGCAGCACGACCATCGACTGCCTGCCGGTAGAGTCGCTCCCGCTCCGCCTCCTCGACGTACCCGAGATGGTGCGCGCGGCCGGCGAGCGGCGGGCGCGCCAGTTCATCGAGCAACGGCTGGCACGCTTGTGTAAGCCGCCCGGCGAGGACGAGCGGCGGAGCGTCCGGCCTTCGCTCCAGAAGCCCGGCGTAGGCGCGGAGCAGCGCGCCGACGTTCTTGCGAGGCTCGATTGTGCCCATGAAAAGGATGTGAAGCACGTGGAGCACGTGGCCGGCCGGCAGCCTGGCGTGATCCGCGATCAGGTGTCCACCGAGGCGCGCCATTGGGGCAGATCGTGACACGATCGGCGGCGACTCCGAGCTTCGAGAGGATCTGTCGCGCGGTGTAGTCCGAGACCGTGATGACCTGGTCGGCCCGCCTCGCGTGCGATCCGGCCAGAGAAGGGTAGTCACGCCGGATTTCCGCGCTGGTGTTCTCCGGCGCGTCGAGGAAGTAGAGGTCGTGGATCGTGACGACCTGCGCGGCGCGCTGAGCGGGCATCAAAAGCGGATGCATGGAGTGGACGACGTCGACTTCGCCGGAAAAGGTTTCGATCGAGGGCCACTCCAGGCGGTGCCACGCCAGGTTGAGGAAGGTGACCGGGACCCGCGCGTCGATGACCGGCACGCCGGGAATCGTCCCCGGCGACAGTCGATCCTTCCAGGAGCTCGAGAAGAGCACGAGATGGTCGTCCGGCGAGAGCTGGCGTGCTAATGCCGTCGCCAACTCATGCGCGTACTCCCCGACGCCTGTGCGCGCTCGCAGGGCGGGCCGATAGTCGAGGAGAATACGCACGCGCGCTCATGCTAACACCCGGAGTTATCAGCACCGACAAATCCTTTCGAGTCAATAGATTGACCAGTTTTTTTGGCTGTGTTAGCCTTAGAGTTTTGTATCGGTTGGAGGGAATGCGGAATGAAGATAGCGGTCATCGGGAGTGGCTACGTGGGACTTGTGGCGGGCGCCTGCCTCGCGGAGAACGGCAATGATGTCGTTTGCGTGGACAAGGACCCGGTCAAGGTCCGCCTGCTGCAACGAGGGCAGATCCCGATTTATGAGCCGGGCCTCGAAGAAATGGTCAGGCGTAACAAGGCCGAAAAGCGCCTGACGTTCACGACGGCGCTCGACCGTGGCGTCAGGCAGGCGCAAATCATCTTCATTGCCGTCGGCACCCCCACGGGGGAGGACGGGTCCGCCGATCTTCAGCACGTCCTGGGCGTCGCGCGTGAAATTGCCAAGGCGATGAACGGCTACAAGGTCGTCGTCAACAAGAGCACCGTTCCGGTGGGAACCGCCGTGAAGGTGCGTGACGTCATCCGCCGGGAGACGACCCACCCCTTCAGCGTCGTGAGCAATCCGGAGTTCCTGAAACAGGGCGCCGCCATCGACGACTTCATGAAGCCCGACCGCGTCGTCATCGGGGCCGAGGACCCGCGCTCGGCCGAGTTGATGAAGGAACTCTATGCGCCGTTCACGCGGACGGGCGCGCCGATCATGATGATGGACTGTCCGAGCGCCGAGCTCAGCAAGTACGCCGCCAATGCCATGCTGGCGACGCGCATCTCGTTCATGAACGAAGTCGCGAATGTCTGTGAGGCTGTCGGGGCGAATGTCGATCAGGTCCGCCGGGCAGTGGCTTCCGATCGGCGCATCGGGCCGTCGTTCCTCTTTCCGGGCGTCGGCTACGGCGGGAGTTGTTTTCCCAAGGACGTCAAGGCGATGGTGCGCTTCGCCGAGGACAAGGACTACGACTTCAGGATTCTTCGCGCCGTCGAGGCCGTCAACGAAGGCCAGAAGCTTCGTCTCGTGACGAAAATGGAATCTCACTTCGGCACGCTCAAGGGCAAGCGGATCGCGCTCTGGGGGCTGGCGTTCAAGCCGAAGACCGACGACATGCGGGAGGCTCCGGCCGTTCCGCTCGTCAAGGGGCTGTTGGCGGCGGGCGCGACCGTGCACGCCTACGATCCTGAGGCGATGAAGGTCGCCAAGGGCATCTTCGGATCGAAGATTCAATACGCCGACACCAGCTATTCGGCCCTGACCGGCGCAGACGCCCTGGCGATCATCACCGAGTGGAATGAATTCCGGGAACCCGACTTCGTTCGCATGCGGAAGCTGATGCGCGGCCCGATCATCTTCGACGGGCGCAACATCTACAATCCCGAAAACCTGCGCGCGCTCGGGTTCACCTACATCTCGATGGGCCGTCCGTGAGCGCCATTCTGGTCACGGGCGGAGCCGGGTACATCGGCAGCCACGCCGTCAAGGCGCTCGCGGCGCGCGGCGAGACGGTCATCGTTTACGACAACTTCAGCCAGGGCCACCGCGCGGCCACGAGGCACGCGGCCGCGGTCGTCGAGGGCGATATCCAGGACACCGCGAAGCTGACCCAGGCGCTCTCGTCGCACGGCGTTGGCGCGGTCATGCACTTCGCGGCCTGGCTGTCGGTCGGCGACTCGGTGAAAGATCCCGCCGGGTACTATCGCAACAACGTCGGTGGCGCCCTCTCGGTGCTCGAGGCGATGGTGGCGAGCGGCGTGCGCCACCTGGTGTTCTCCTCGACGTGCGCCGTCTTCGGCACGCCTGACACGACGCCGATCCACGAGGATCTGCCGAAGCGTCCGATCAATGCCTACGGCGAGACAAAACTGGCGATCGAGTACGCGCTGCCGCATTTCGAGCACGCCTACGGCCTGCGCAGCATCGCGCTGCGCTACTTCAACGCCGCCGGCGCGGATCCCGACGGTGAGCTTGGCGAAGATCATCATCCCGAGATTCACGTCATTCCGCGGGCGCTCGACGCCGCCATGGGCCGGGGCTCGTTCCGTGTTTTTGGCGATGACTATCCGACCCCGGATGGGACATGCTTACGGGATTACGTGCACGTCAATGACCTGGCTTCGGCACACGCACTGGCGGTCGATGCGCTGCGCGCCGGGGCTCCCTCGAACGCCTACAACCTCGGGAACGGCCGGCCAACCTCGGTCCGTGACGTGCTCGCGTCGGTCGAACGGGTGACGGGCACGCGCGTGCCGTTCGAGTTGACGGCTCGCCGCGATGGAGATCCCGCGGCGCTCTTCGCGTCGAGCGATCGCGCCAAGCGGGAGCTTGGCTGGCGTCCCGGCTTCGAGGATCTCGACGTCATCGTCGAGACCGCGTGGCGGTGGCGCCTCGCGCACCCTCACGGCTACGCCAGGGAGACCGCCTGATGTCGCGTCTGAAAGGGCAGCTCACCGACCCGCTCCTGTCGGTCGTGATGCCGGTTTACAACGAAGAGGCGACGATCGAAGAGATCGTCCGCCGCGTCCTGGCCGTTCCGCTCCGCATCGAGCTCATCATCGTCGACGATGGGTCGAAGGATGGCACGCGGGCGATCCTCGACCGGCTGGCGCGTGAACTGCCGATCAAGGTGTTCCTGCAGCCGGCCAACGCCGGCAAGGGCGCGGCGCTTCGCCGCGGCTTCCAGGAGGTGACCGGCGATTTGATGATCATTCAGGACGCCGATCTGGAGTACTCGCCGGAAGAGTTCCCGGACCTGATTTCGCTGATTTGCGAGGGCCGCGCCGACGTCGTCTACGGCTCGCGATTCCTCGGCCGCCACCGCGTGTTCATGTTCACGCACTACGCCGGCAACCGGTTCCTGACGCTCGTCGCCAACGTGCTCTACAACACGATGCTGACGGACATGGAGACGTGCTACAAGGTGATGCGGACCGAGGTGCTGCGATCGATGACGCTCGAATCCGACGGCTTCGGCATCGAGCCGGAGATGACGGCGAAGATCTTCAAGCGGCGCTACCGGGTCTACGAGATTCCCATTACCTACGACGGTCGCGGATACGAGGAAGGAAAGAAGATCACATGGCTCGACGGATTCGTCGCGCTCTGGGTCCTGCTGAAATACCGGTTCACTGAGTGAGCTCTTTCTCTCGGCTGCTCGCCTACGCGCGCCCCTATCGGGGGCGCCTCGCTGCGGCTGTCGCGGCGATGTTGTTCTATGCCGCGGCGTCGGCCGGCCTCGTCACCCTCATCAAGCCGCTCATGGATTCGGTGCTCAGCCGCCGACTCGACCTTACCTTCTGGGGAATTCCGGTCGACCTCCGCGCGTGGAGCATCGCGGTTCTGGCGATTTACTTCTTCAAAGGGCTCGGGGCGTACTTCTCGACCTACCTCATGACCGACGTGGGACAGCGGGTCGTGCGCGACGTGCGCAATCAGCTGTTCCGCCACATCCTGAATCAGTCGGCGAGCTTTTTCAGTCAGCGCACGAGCGGCCAGCTGATGTCTGGCATCACCAACGACGTCCAGCAGATTCAGGTCGCGGTGTCGGAGACCGTTGGAGACCTCCTGCGCGAGGGGCTCTCCGTGCTGGGATTTGCGTGCCTGATGTTCTACTACGATGCCCGGCTGGCGCTCGTCGTCGTCACCGGCGCGCCGATCGTCGTCTATCCTCTGGTGCGGCTCGGCCAGCGCGTGCGCCGCACGAGCCGGCGCGTGCAGGAGGAGCTGGCCTACCTGTCGCACATCACCATCGAAGCCTTCACGGGCCATCGGATCGTCAAGGCCTTCGGCGCCGAGGCGCATGAGGCGTCCCGCTTTCAAGGCGCGTCGCAGCGCCTCTATCGCACCAACCTCAAGGTGACGAGCACGGTATCGGTGCTTCCGCCACTCATGGAGTTCCTGGGCGGGATCGCCGTCGTCGGCCTGATTGCGTACGGGAGCCGCAAGATCGGCTCCGGCCTCATGACCCAGGGCGACTTCTTTGCGTTCGTCGTGGCGGCCTTCATGATGTACGGGCCGATCAAGAAGCTCAGCCGGGTCAACACGAACCTGCAGCAGGCCATCGCCGCCTCGGAACGGATCTTCGATCTTCTCGACACCCACTCGGAGGTCAGCGAGCGGCCCGGCGCCACGGCGCTCGCGCCGCTGCGACAGCACATCGAGTTCCGCGAGGTCAGCTTTCAGTATGAGGACGGCTCCGGAAAGTACGTGCTGCGTGACGTATCGTTTGGCGTCGAGGCCGGACAGGTCATTGCGATTGTCGGGTTGAGCGGCGCCGGCAAAACGACGCTCGTGAATCTGCTCCCGCGCTTCTTCGACGTGACGTCGGGTGCGATCCTGATGGACGGTGTCGACGTCCGCGACGTGACCTTGAGGTCCCTGCGCGCGCAGATCGGCATCGTGACCCAGGAAACCGTCCTCTTCGACGAGAGCATCGCGAGCAACATCGCCTACGGGTCGCCCGGGGCGAGCCGGGCGCAGATCGAGGCGGCGGCGCGCGCCGCGCACGCGCACGATTTCGTGGCCGCGTTACCGGAGCAGTACGACACGTGGATCGGCGAACGCGGTCAGCGCTTGTCGGGAGGGCAGCGTCAGCGCCTGGCGATCGCGCGCGCGCTCTTGAAGAACTCGCCGATCCTGATCCTGGACGAGGCCACCTCATCGCTCGACGCGGAGTCGGAACGCCTGGTGCAGGAGGCGCTCGCGAACTTGATGCGCGACCGCACGTCGTTCGTGATCGCGCACCGGCTCTCGACGGTCCGGCGAGCGGACAAGATCATCGCGCTCGAACGCGGCCGGGTCGCGGAGATCGGTCGCCACGAGGAGCTGCTGTCGCGGCCGAACGGCGTCTATGCGAAGCTGTACGCGCAGCAGATCTTCGAACGGCAGCCCGAAGAGGCCACGGCGAATCAGCCATGATCAAGAGCATGACCGGCTTTGCCTCGCTGACGCGCGATGACGATCTCGCGACAATCACGGTGACGATCAAAGCGGTCAACCATCGCTTTCTCGATCTCCAGCTGCGAGTGCCGTCATCGCTCGCGTCGATCGAGACGCGGATTCGAAGCCTGGTGCAGAGCCGGGTGTCGAGAGGGCGGGTCGAGGTCACCGTTTCGATTCAGCAGCGGCGATCGACGGCCGTCGAGGTCGAGCTCAACGAACCGTTTCTCGATGCGTTGAAAGTCGCGCTCGAGCGCGCGCGCGAGCGCGGCTACGTCGAAGGCCGCGTCGGCGCATCCGACCTGCTCAGGTTTCCGCAGGCGCTGTCGATCCGTGAAAAGCCCGACGACGCGTCCGGTGATCCGGAAGAGCCGTCACCGCTCGCCGGGCGGGTGGAGGAGGCGATTGCCGCGGCGCTCGACGAACTCGACTCGATGCGTATCCGTGAGGGCGGATATTTGAAGGCCGATCTCGACGCGCGCCGCGTCCGGCTGGGCGAGCTCTTCGCGCAGGTCGCCGCCGCCGCCGACGAAGGGATTGCCGGCCTTCAAGTCCGGCTGCAGGAGCGCGTTCGCGAGCTGCGGGCCGAGACACTGGCCGACGAGGCGCTGGTCGCGCAGGAAATTGCCAAGTTCGTCGGACGCTCGGATATTACCGAGGAGGTCGTGCGGTTCCGCGGCCATCTCGACCACTGGCGGGCGCTCAGCGATTCGCCGGAACCGTGCGGCCGCAAGCTCGACTTCCTGCTGCAGGAGATGAACCGCGAGGTGAATACCGCAGGCTCGAAGGCCGAGGGGCCGGCCGTATCCGAGATCATCGTCTCGCTCAAGGCCGACCTCGAGAAGATGCGGGAGCAAGTCCAGAATGTCGAGTAAAGGCCCCGCCAGGCGCGGCCTGCTGCTGGTCGTCTCGGCGCCCTCGGGCACCGGCAAGACGACGGTCGTGGAACGCCTGGTCCAGGTGACGCCAGACCTCGCGTTGTCGCGGTCCTACACGTCCCGGAGCGTCAGACCGGGCGAAACCGACGGAATCGACTATAATTTCATTACACGCACACGCTTCGAGGCCATGGTTGCCGCGGACGCCTTTCTCGAGTGGGCGGACGTCTTTGGCAACTTGTACGGCACGTGCGCGGAAGACGCCGAGCGCGAGCTCGCGGCCGGGCGCGATCTGGTGCTCGTGATCGATGTCCAGGGCGCGCGCCAGGTGCGGGCGCGCTGTCCGGGAACGGTCGGCGTGTTCGTGCTGCCGCCTTCGTACGAGGTGCTCGAGCGCCGGCTCCGTGGCCGCAGCAAGGATTCGGAAGAAGCGATGCAGCGCCGGTTGCGCACGGCGCGGGAAGAAGTGGCCGCCTTCGTCGAATACGACTACGTGGTCGTCAACGACGAGCTCGAGCGCTGCGTCGAGCGAATTCGGGCCGTGCTGACGGCAGAGCGGGCACGGCTGCGATCGATGCGGAGCGCCGCCGAGGAAATCGTCAAGACGTTCGATCAAGGCGCGAAGCGATCGAAGCCAGAAGTCATAACAGGAGAGCTGAGCAGTGATTGATAGAAGCCGTACGAACGCGTTCGAATTCGTCGTGGTGGCCGGCGCGCGCGCCAAGCAGTTGATGCGGGGATGCACGCCGCGGACGACGGGCAGCGACAAGATCGTCAAGCTGGCACAGAAGGAAGTCCGCGAAGGCAAGGTCGAGAAGCTCCAGCTCGAATCCGACTGAACGAACCCGTGTCGCTGATAGCCCTCGGCGTCACCGGCGGAATCGGCGCCTACAAGGCGGTCGAGGTCGCGCGCGAACTGCAGAAGCGCGACCACGAGGTCGTCGCCCTGATGACCCGGTCGGCGCGGAAGTTCGTTGGCGAGGTGACCTTCGAGGCGATCACCCGGCGCCGCGTGATCTCCGACCAGTACGCCCGCGGCGCGAACGCGGACATCGAGCACATCGCGCTGGCCTCGAACATCGCGCTCCTCCTGGTCGCCCCCGCGACGGCCAACATCATCGGCAAGTTCGCCAACGGCATCGCCGACGATTTCCTCACGTCGCTCTACCTCGCCACGCGGGCGCCGGTGCTGATGGCGCCAGCCATGAACACCAACATGCTCGAGCACGAGGCCGTTCGCAGCAACATGGAGACCCTCGCGACGCGCGGCGTGCGATTTGTCGATCCCGGCGCCGGCTATCTGGCCTGCGGATGGATCGGCAAAGGCCGCCTGGCAGAGCCCGAGGTCATCGCGGCCGCGGCCGACGGGATGTTGCGGCAGAAGGGCACGCTGCTCGGCCGCTGTGTCGTCGTCACCGCCGGGCCGACCTACGAGGATATTGACGACGTCCGGTATATCGGCAACCGATCGAGTGGGAAGACCGGGTATGCGCTGGCCGCCGAGGCCGCGCGGCGCGGCGCGCGGGTCGTGCTCGTGTCGGGGCCGACGCGACTGGATCCGCCGGCAGGCGTCGAAGTGGTCCGGGTCCGCCGTGCCGCCGAAATGCACAACGCGGTGCAAGCCGTCGCCAGCGATGCCGACGTGATCGTGATGGCCGCGGCAGTCGCCGACTACGCGCCCGCCGAGGGCGCGCAGGCCGGCAAGATCGAGAAGCACGATGGCCTCCTCGAACTCCGCCTGGTGCCGACCCGAGACATCCTTGCCGAGCTCGGGCATCGACGCGGCAGCGCGCCACGGCCGGTGCTGATTGGCTTCGCGGCCGAGAGCGGCGATCCCGTCGCGCGCGGCCGCGAGAAACTGCGCCGGAAGGCCGTCGACATGATCGTCGCCAACGACATCACGCGGCCCGACGCCGGCTTCGACAGCGAAACGAACGCGGCGACGCTCATCAGCGCCGACGGCGACGAAGACTTTCCGCTCGGACCGAAGACCGAACTCGCGTCGCGCATCCTCGACCACGCCGAACGCCTGCTCGCGGCGGCTGTCAAGCGCGCGTAGGACGCAGACATTGCCTCACGGTTTCAACACGATGATCACGATGGTGCGATGAGGACGATGGAAATCTACGATTTCATCGTGGCCATCGTCTCATCGTGGTCGTCGTGATGGGATCGTGAGCGGTGACGTTCAGCTGAAGCAAAGCGTGTGTGGTACGCTTGCTGCCGCTCGTGGACAACGCACACCTCGCGGAACACCTCAGATTCTTCCAGGAACTCGGCGTCACCGGTCTCAGCCTCGACGCGCGCTGGCGGCGTCGCGCGGCTGACGCCGGCCGCGCAGCGCAATCGGTCGAGCGTCTGCCCGTCATTGAAGCCATTGAGCCAAGCCCTCCGGCAGAAGACGATCGGCTCCTGACCGTGTCGCGATCGCCAGAGGAAGCCCTTCAGGCGATTCGCGCCGAGATTGGCGATTGCACTCGATGCAAGCTGCACCGGCTCGGCCGGCGGCAGATCGTTTTTGGCGTTGGCAATCCATCGGCCGACCTGATGTTCGTCGGCGAGGCGCCTGGAGCTGACGAAGACATCCAGGGCATTCCGTTTGTCGGCCGTGCCGGCCAGCTGCTGACCAAGATCATCGAGGCCATCGGACTCGGCCGCGACGACGTCTATATCGCGAACGTCATCAAATGCCGGCCGCCGGAAAACCGCAATCCCGAGCCCGACGAGGTCGAGACCTGCGAGCCGTTCCTCTTTCAGCAGATCGACCGCATTCAACCAAAGGTCATCGTCGCCCTGGGAACATTCGCCGCGAAGGCGCTGTTGAAGACGCAGGATCCGATCTCGCGGCTGCGCGGCCGCGCCTTCAACTACCGCGGCGCGACGCTCATCCCGACCTTCCATCCGGCATTTCTGCTGCGCAGCCCGGAGCGCAAGCGGGATGTCTGGGAGGACATGAAGAAAGTGCGCGCCCTCCTCCAGGAGTCAGCGAGTGATGAGGATGAGTGACGATTGCAGGACGCACGGCGGCCATGCTAGGCGCGCACGGCGCGCCTGCGAGGGAGCGGCGCGGGGCGTAGGGGTCCCCGCAAGCGACCGAGCCGGGGTGTGGGGCGGAGCCCCACGTTAATAAGATGCGCCTCGTTCGCGTCGCGGTGCCGGTGCCCGCGCTCGACAGCCTGACCTACAGCCTGCCAGACAGCCTCGAGAACCCCGTCGTCGGCGCGCGCGTGCTCGTGCCGCTCGGGAATCGCGTGCTCACCGGCTGCGTCGTCGGCGACGCGGAGGCCGCGGACAAGCCGACCTCGACGATCAAGCCGATTATCGAAATCCTGGACGCGGAGCCGTTTCTGCCCGCTGATGTCGTTCGTCTTGCGACGTGGGTCGCCGACTACTACGCGTGCGGGATCGGGTCGGCGCTCGCCGCGGCGATGCCCCCGATGGCTGTCGCCGGGCCCGCCGGCGGACGCCCGCGCGGATTCCGAACCGTGCGCGTGGCGTCGCTGACGGTGCAGGGTCTGGAGATCGCTCGACAGGCCGACGCCACGGGACCGTCGCGGATGGGGCCGCGACAGCGAGAAGCGTTGACCCTGCTGGCCGCCGCCCCTGATGGAATCGAGACCGCGGAACTGACGGCGCGCGGCATTGGCTCCGCGGCGATCTCGCGGCTGGCGGCGATGGGGCTGGTGGCGTTTACGAGACGTCAGGTCGACCGCGACCCGTTTCACGCGACTGTTCCCAGCGCGCTCGCCGATCGTCCGCCGATCATCCTGACGGCCGAACAGGACGCGGCCCTTAACCGACTCCGATCGCTGGCGGCTTCGGGGACGTATCAGGCGGCGTTGCTGCACGGCGTCACCGGCAGCGGCAAGACCGAGCTCTACCTGCGGCTGGCGACCGAGGTCCGGCGTCAGGGCCGCGGTGTGCTGCTGCTCGTGCCGGAGATTGCCTTGACGCCGGCTGTGGCGGCCACTTTCCGTCAGGCGTTTTCCGATCGGCTGGCCATTCAGCATAGCGGTCTGTCCGACGGCGAGCGGCACGACCAATGGCACCGCATCCGTCGCGGCGACGTCGACGTGGTCGTCGGCACGAGATCGGCCGTGTTCGCGCCGCTCGGCGCAATCGGGCTCGTCATCGTCGACGAGGAGCACGACGGCTCCTACAAGCAAGAGGAGACGCCGCGCTACAACGGCCGCGACGTGGCCGTCATGCGCGCTCGCGAGGCGGGCGCGCTGGCGATCCTGGGCTCGGCGACGCCGTCGATGGAGAGCTACCAGAACGCGCAGAAGGGACGGTACACGCTGGTCACGCTGGAGCGCCGCGTGCTCGATCGTCCGCTCGCCGACGTGCGGATCGTCGACATGCGCGAAGAGTACGCGGCCGCGGGGCCGGATGTCGTGTTGAGCGCCACGCTGTGCGACGCCGTGCGAGAGACGCTGTCCCGGGGCGAACAGGCGATCGTGCTCCTCAATCGTCGAGGGTTCGCGAGCTCGGTGTTCTGCCGCCAGTGCACGTCCACGCTCGAGTGCCCGAACTGCAGTTTGTCGCTGACCGTGCATCGGGCCGCGCACCGCGCGCGTTGCCACTACTGCAACTACTCAATGGCGCTGCCGAAGGTCTGTAGCAGCTGCTCGGGGAAATACATCGAGCTCGTCGGGTTCGGGACCGAGCGCGTAGAGGCCGAGATTCGCGAGAAGTTTCCCGCCGCGCGCGTCGCGCGCGTCGATCGGGACACGATTCGCCGCCGTGGCGCGATCGCGGCGCTCCTGTCCAGGTTCGCCGCCCGCGAGCTCGACGTCCTCGTCGGCACACAGATGATTGCCAAGGGCCACGACTTTCCGCGCGTGACACTCGTCGGAGTCATCTCGGCTGATGTCGGGCTGGGGCTCGCCGATTTCAGAGCCGGAGAGCGAACCTTTCAATTGCTCACGCAGGTGGCCGGCCGCGCCGGGCGCGGCGAGATCCGCGGCCAGGCGATCGTCCAGACGCTCTTTCCCAACCACTACAGCATCCAGCATGCCTGCCGGCAGGACTACGCCGGCTTCTTTCAGCAGGAGCTGCAATTCCGGCAATCGATGCAGTACCCGCCAGCCGTCGCGCTCATCAATGCGGTCGTCAAAGGACGAACGGAGCAGGGCGCACGGCATGATGCTGCCGCGCTCGTGCAAACGCTGCGGTCTACTCCCGCGCCCTATCGAATCCTCGGCCCCGCGCCCGCGCCCCTCAGCCGGCTCAAGGGCGAACACCGGGCACAGTTTTTCATGAAAGGCAGCCACCGCGGCCCGATGCGACAGGCGCTCCTCGCCGCGCTGGCCGCGAGGCCGGACATCCGCCGGCGGACCATCGTCGACATCGATCCGATGAGTGTCTTGTAATGGTTCGGCGTGCGGGGTTCTTGGTTCGTCGTTCTCGGTTCGGGGTTCTGGGTTCTTGGTTCGGGTTCAGGGTTCGCGTTCAGACTCGCAGAACGACGAACCCAGAACCACGAACCTTGAACGAAGAACGCCGAACCAGAACCCCGAACGAAAACCTAATCGATCAGCTCGATCGGGAACGGCGTAAAGCAGAGAATCAGCATCGCCAGCGCGAGGACGGCGACGATGCGGCGGTTGCGGTCGAGCGGCTCATATTCGTTGAGCACTGGAGGATGGCGAGGGCCGACGACGAACAGCATCACGAGCATCAGGAAGGTCATCAGCAGCCAGCTGAGCGAGAAGAACGTCATGATCACGGCTGCGCTGACTGTCACGAGTGAGATCCTCGTCGATACTTTTCCGAGCGTCGCGTAGGTGATGTGCCCGCCGTCAAGCTGTCCGAACGGCAGCAGGTTGAGAGCCGTGGCCAGCATGCCGAACCACGCGGCCCACACCATCGGATGCAAGTTGACGATCATTCCCGCCGGGATTGGGCCGAAGACCAGCCACCGCACCGCCCGGAAGAGTGGCGGCTTGCCAATCAGCATCAGCGTTTCGGGTGGCGGCGAAACCGTCAGCTGGGACATGTACATCCCGGCGACGAGCGCCGGCACGAGCACGACGAATCCGGCGATCGGGCCCGCCACGCCGACGTCGAACAGAACCTTGCGTGTCGGGAACGCCTCGCGGATTCGAATGACCGCGCCAAGCGTGCCAATCTGGAGGCCGACGGGACCGAGATAGAGCGGCAGAAAATACGGCAGCGTCGCATCGAGTTGGTAGCGCCGGCACGCCAGGTAGTGGCCCATCTCGTGCGCCCCCAGGATGGCCAGAATCGTCGCGCTATACCAGAAGCCGTGGACAAGTTCGCTCCACTCGGGCACGTTCACGCGCACCCGGCCAAACTCAGACAGGAACGCGAGATAGCGAAACTCGCCAACCAGAGTGGTGGTGACAAGCGTGACGAGAAAGAGCGCGATGTGTTTCCACCAGACGTGCTGGAAACGCCGGCGTGGCTCGGGCGCGAACACGACTGGCGTGTCCGCAACGGGCGGCGCGGGGCTGACTATGTCGGGGTGGAACACCGGATCGTCGCCTGAAAACGGCGACCGGGTGGACGTGTCGTTCGACAAAATGCCTGGCGTTCGGGGATCAGCCGCCGATGTTCTGAAGGTCCTTGCCGGGCTTGAACCGGATCGTTCGTCCCGGCGGAATCCGTACTTCCTTGCCCGTCCGCGGGTTACGGCCGATTCCTCGCTTGCGGGGCTTTACCTGAAAGACGCCAAAGCCTCGCAGCTCGATTCGTTCGCCGCGTTGCATTGAGAGTCGCATCGCATCGAAGACGGCGTCCACCGCCACCTCGGCCTTGACCTTGGTGATGTCGGCGACCTTGGACACCTCGTTGACGATGTCAACCTTGATCATGCTTAGGCGCTCCTCAGGAGTAATAACTAGTATAAGATTGATATACTTACGCTGTCAATATCGGTCCTAAATAGAGTTTACGCATGTCCCTGAATGCCAGCCCGGCCGTCGTCCTGGTCGGACGGCCCAACGTGGGCAAATCCACGCTATTCAATCGAATTACGGGCTCGAGAGGCGCGATCGTCTCGCCGGTGCCAGGGACCACCCGCGACACCAAGGCGCTTCCTGCGGAGTGGCTGGGCACGCCGTTTACGCTCGTCGACACGGGCGGACTCTTTGGGGCGAGCGCCGATCCGCTGCACGCGCTCGTCGTCCAGCAGGGGCAGAAGGCTCTGGCGACGGCGGATCTCATTGTGTTCGTTGTGGATGGCCGGGAAGGCCTGGTCTCCGCAGACGAGGAGATTGCCAACAGCCTGCGTGCGGCGAACGTCCCAGTGCTCGTCGCCGTCAACAAGACCGACGATCGCCGGTCGAAAGATGCGGCGGCCGAGTTCTACCGCCTGGGCTTCGAGCCGGTCATCGAGATTGCCGCCGAGCATGGGCTGGGAACCGGGGACCTGCTCGACGAGGTGATCAAGCGTCTGCCCGCCGGGCGCGAGCCTGTTCCGGACGCTGACCCCGAGGAAATCGCGGTCGCCATCGTCGGCCGCCCCAATGTCGGCAAGTCCTCCCTTTTGAATCGATTGCTGCGGGAAGAGCGCGCGATCGTCAGCGACATGCCCGGGACCACGCGAGACAGCGTCGATGCGCTCCTCCGCTGGCATCGGCGGAAATTCCGGATTGTCGATACGGCGGGCATTCGGCGCGCTGGGCAGGTCGCCCGCTCCGGTCAGCTCGAAAGCGTCAGCGTCATCCTCGCCCGGCGGGCAATACAGAAGGCGGACGTGACCGTGATGGTCATCGACTCCGTGGAAGGCGCGACGGACCAGGATGCGACGATCGCCGGCGAAGCCGAGAAGGCCGGGAGCGGCATCATCATCGCCGCGAACAAGTGGGACTTGATGAAAGGGCGCGAGGCGGACTTCTCGCGGAAGTTCGACGACCAGCTGCGACGGCAGATCAAGTTTCTCGACTACGCTCCGGTGCTTCATATTTCGGCAACCACCGGCGAGCGCACGTCCAAGGTGCTCGAGACGATCGACAAGGTCGCCGACGCGCGCATGAGCCGAGTCCCGACCGGAGAGCTCAACCGCTTTCTCAAGGGTGTCACCGCCGCCCACCCGCCCGTCAGCCCAGGCAAGAGGCACGTGCGGATTCTCTACGCGGCCCAGACGAGCGTGGCCCCACCGACGTTCGTGTTCTTCACGAACGTGGCGACGGAGTTTCACTTCTCGTACGTGCGGTTTCTGTCGAACCAGTTGCGTGAGTCGTTCGGGCTGATGGGGACGCCGATCCGCGTCCAGGTCAGGAAGTCGTGACGCGTTCGCCTTCGCCGTTGCGCGCGTAGTAGCAGGCGCCAAGGCCCAAGGCCAGCACGATGCCGGCATGCCACAGGCCGGTGGTGGCGTGCCAGCTCGAGAAATCCGTCGTGATTGGCGCGCGCAGCAGCACGAAGTGGGTGAAGAGCGCCGCCACGGCCGACAGCAGACCCGCCCGCACGATCGTCAGGATGAAGATCGTGATGATCCCGGCGCCGATGGCGATGTCGAGGCGCGGCGTGCTGCCGGGGAACATCCCGCTGATGACGACCGGCGTAAAGCAGATGATTGCCGCCACCATGGCAAGGACCCGGTTGCGAAGCAGCAGCACGAACCCGACCACGCCGGCCACGCCCAGCATTCCCGAATTGACCGCATCGGTCAGCTGATCGGCAATCGTCGAGAAGATATGGCGCAGTCCGTTCAATGCGCGTCTGCGCGTTCGAGATGAGCGGCATTGGCTCCGGCGAATCCGACGAGCGGCGGCAGCGCGTTGTGCACGGCATAGAGCAGGGTCATGGCCAGGCCCTGCGCTGACGCCGACGATCAGTCGACGCCGACACGGGGATCGCGCCAGTGGCCTGCCACGAGCTTGGTCCAGCCGAGGAGGCTGTCAGGCGAATAGCGGCGCACGTACGGCTCCAGGCCGAGATAAGTGAGCCACAGCAGCCCGGCATCGAAGAGGCCGCGGCCGACGGCGGGAAAATTCGTCCGATCTCGTTGCCAACCGCTGGAATGTGGCTCGTGCCGAGGACCCATCGCGAGAAGGCTCGTCGCGAAGATGAACGTCGCCACGCGGAAAGCGCCGTCGCGATCGCCGCGTCCGGCCTTCAGGTTGATCCTGGCGAGCGCCGCGCCGAGCACCATCAATGCCGGCATGATGATGCCCGCCAGGCCGGAGATGATCTGCGAGAACAGCGATGCCGGAGGGCTGACGCTCCGCGCCGAGCGGCTCCATGGTCCGGCGAGAGCGAAGTAGACGGGTCGTCCCGCCGTCGCGGCCGCCTCGATGCGGACGGTGTGCTCCGGACGATCGGGGAGCGGCCCTTCCCACGCGCGCCGCTCGTCGGCGTAGTAGGGCGGCGTGATCTCGGGTTTGGTCGGCGCGAACTGATCGAACTGCAGCCCAGCCGCCGCAAAAAGGGCGTTCCAATCCGTCGGATTCGCAGGCGCGTCGGATGAGCGCGGGCTCGGGACCGCAGTGAAACTCCGACAGTCGTCCGTTGGCGTCGACGGCAACGAGCGTCATGCCGGCGGTGGTCATCGGCGGATTCGCCCGGCCGACCGGGAACTCGGTTCCCCACGGAACAAGCAGGATAGGACTGGTGCGGTACCAGAGGAAGAATGTCTCGGGCCGCACTGTGCGAAGGAGGTTCCACCGATCGGGCGCAGTGGACGTCGCCTCGATGAACCGCGCGTAGTCGAGCGAAAGCCCCAGTCCCGATGCGGTGTCGACCGCGGCGGCGGGGTCGAACCCGAGCGACGCGAGCGCCTCCTGCGCGCGATCCTGCAAGGCCGCGGGCGGCTTCGGCAGCGGCACCCGGTTGAGGAGGATCACGCGCTGATACAACAACACGACCGCAAGGAGCGAGAGGACAATCCACGCGGCCGCAGCCATCGTCGCGCGAAGCGAAAGGACGTCGCGACTTCCCGCAGCCGCCACCATCGCGGGTGATGGCGTTTCGCCGGCCGCGAGAGCGGCCGCGAGCGGATCGCCGCCAGGCAGCGCGGCGGCGACGGCGAGTGCCGACACTGGACGTTCATCGACCTCGGGCTTGAGGCATTTCGCGATCACGCGCTCGATCTTGGGATCGAGGCTCTTCACGATCGCGGTCGCCGGAGGAATGCCCGACTGCTCGCGCTTGTGAATGAGCTCGGCCAGATTGCTCGCTTCGAGCGCCCGCTGGCCGGTGAAGATCTCGTAGAGCACCAGCCCGAGCGCGTAGATGTCGCTGCGCGCCGTGACTTCCTGACCCGACAGCTGCTCGGGCGCCATGTAGGCGGGTGTTCCGGCGCGGATAGCCTCGCCTGACGCGCCCGCCAGTCCGAAGTCGGTGATCCGGACCTTCCCGCTGCCGTCGAGCATCACGTTGGCCGGCTTGAGATCGCGGTGGATGACGTCGCGTTCGTGCGCGGCTGCGAGCCCGGCGCAGATCTGACGGGCGATCTCGAGTCCGCGCTCCTCGGGGAACCGGCCGACGCGCTTGAGCAGTGTGCCGAGGTCCTCGCCGTCGACATATTCCATCGACAGAAACGTCGTCCCATCGACTTCGTCGATGTCGTAGACGCGGCAGACGTTGGGGTGAGACACCTGACGGGCCATCCGCACTTCGGTGTGGAGCTGCGTCAGCCGAGCGGGATCCTTGTCGACGTCGGGCGGCAGAAACTTCAGCGCGACTGGCTGACCGAGCTTCAAATCGTCAGCACGAAACACTTCACCCATCCCGCCGCGACCGAGCCGCTCGACGATCCGGTAGCGGCCGCCGAGGAGGGTGCCGGGCTCGAAGCGGCCGTGGTCGATCGCGCCAGAGGATGAAAGCCAGCCCGTTGACGACGATGGCCGCGAGTCTCTGCCGTCGCGATGAGACGCGGGCCGCGAACTCGATTTCGAGGGCGCCGCACCACTTCCCGGAGCGAGTCGCGTCGCGTCGTCCATGCCGGGGAGATCCTGAGGCACGACGGTCTCGATCTCGGACTGCGGCAGGGGAGTCCGGCACTTCGGGCAGGCGCCGCCGGATTCCTGCGGAACGATCACCGCCGCGCATGTCGGGCAGGAGTAGAGGTTCGGCACCGTTCTGACCCGCGATTATATGGCCAGCGCTGAGGTCCCCGCGGGAGCCCTCGAAGCGCGTCAGTCCGACTGGAGCAGCCGTCCGAAGAGAGGCTGACCGCCGCGCGACGTGTAGAAGCCGAACGCGGTCAGGCCGGCGACGAGCAAGATGGCCCAGAGCGCGGCTGGCGCGTAGGGGAGCGACCAGTCGAGCGTCAGCGGCGAGTTGTTGAGCGTTTGGTTGACGAGAAACGCGATGACTACCGGGAGGAGTCCGAAGTAGAGCAGCGCCGCAACCAGGGGAATGACGAACGCCGCAACGAAGCCGAGCGTGACGAGCATCCGATTGCCCCCGGCTTCGCCGAGGATGAAGATTGAGAGGAGCCCGCCGGCGAGCAACGCGCCACCCCACACGCGCTTCGTGAGCGCGCGGCCAACGCCGAAGGCCACCGCGACGAACAAGCCGTTCTGCAGGTTGTTCGGAATCATCCGCAGAAGCGCGCCGAGCGCTGCGCGAGCGCCGAGCAACATTTGAAGGTTCGTGACACGCGGCTCACCAGGTGGCGCGCCGAGCAGACCGGGCACCAGCAGATAGCCCATCCCGAGGAGCGCGACCGCGACGCCAATCGCGACGCCGATGAGGACGTCGCGCCCGACGCGTGGATCGACGATCTGGCCGGAGAGCACGCGCGTCCAGGAAATCAGGATGGCGGGCGTGTACCGCCGCACGAAGGGTTCGAGCGCGATGTACAGCAGCCAGACCGTGCCGGTGGTGAGCAGCGCGTGCGCCACAAACTCGAAGAAACGATCGTCCTCGATCTGGAGGGACGGATAGTGCCGGGCGCTGACGACCCAGGCCGCCACCATCGCGGTCAGCGCGAAGCAGAAGAGTCGCCAGGCGCCGCGGCGATCGCCGCGGCCCGCGCGAAGGTTGCTGCGCGCCAGCAGCAGCGTCGCGAACATGACGATCGTGCCCATCGCGTTGGCAACGTTCGGCCAGAACTGCGACGATCGCGCCACGGGCGATGTCGTCCCGGGCACGATCGGCTCCCATGGCCCGGTCACCTTGAACGAGACCGCCTTGCCGCGATGGGCGGCGGCTTCGACGTGCAGTACGCCACCCTCGACGCCGGCGAGTGGACCCTCCCACGCCGCGCGCTCTGTCGCAAACGATCGAGGCACGACCTGTGGCGGCACCTCGCGAAACAGATTCATGTCGAGGCCCGCGCCTGCAAAGAGCGCCGGCCACGGCGCAGCTGCCGTCACCGCCGCGGCATCCTCGGCGCGGGGCGGCACCGCTTCGAACTCCACGAGCCTGCCCGTGTCGTCGAGGAACAGCTTCGTCATGCCAACGACGTTCATCGAAGGGTCACTGACGGTTGGCTTCCAGTTCGATCCGGCGGGCACGAGCGGTTCGGGGCTCGATCGGTGCCAGAGCAGCATGACCGGCGCAGTCCGCCGATTGAGTTCATCCCATCGGTCCGGCGCGTTGCTCGTCCGCGAGATCTGCGCGATGACATCGAAGTTGATGGAGATGCCGGTGGCCGTGTTGCCGCGCGTGGTTGGATAGCCGAGAGAGGCCAGGATGTCGCGCGCGCGGTCGTCGAGCGAATCGAGCGACTTCTGCATCGGCACGCGAGCGTAAAGGAGAAACCGATCCGACAAGGCGGCACACGCGATGAGCCCAACGACGATGGTGGCGACGAGGGCGAGGCCGATGGCCAGATGCAGCGCTTCGGTCTGGCCGGCGGCCGCGACCATGTCCGGAGACGGCGTTTCGCCAGCGGCCAGCGCCGCCGCCAGCGGGTCGCCGCCTGGCAGCGCGGCGGCGACCGCAAGAGCGGATGGAGGTCGTTCGCCCGGCTGCGGACTCAGGCAGCGCATCACTGCCAGTTCGATCTGGGGATCCAGCGTCTTCACCACGGTCGTCGGCGCCGGGATGCCGGACTGCTCGCGCTTCTGGATCAACTCCGCGAGGTTTTTGCCTTCGAGCGCGCGCTGGCCGGTGAAGAGCTCGTAGAGGAGCAGGCCGAGCGAATAGATGTCGCTGCGCGCAGTGACCTCGCTGACCCGCGAGCTGCTCTGGCGCCATGTAGGCGGGCGTGCCGGCGCGAATCGCTTCGCCCGACGCGCCTGCGAGGCCGAAGTCGGTGATTCGGACCTTGCCCGCGCCGTCGAGCATGACGTTGGCCGGTTTGAGATCGCGATGGATCACGCCGCGCTCGTGGGCGGCGGCGAGGCCGGCGCAGATCTGCCGCGCGATCTCGAGCGCGCGCTCTTCCGAAAAGCGGCCGACGCGGCGCAGCAGTGACGAAAGGTCTTCGCCGTCGACGTATTCCATCGACAGGAACGTCGAGCCGTCGATCTCGTCGATATCGTAGACGCGACAGACGTTGGGGTGCGACACCTGCCGCGCCAGCCGGACCTCGGTGTGGAGCTGTGTCAGTCGTGCCGGGTCCGTGTCGACGTCGGGCGGCAGAAACTTGAGTGCGACCGGCTGGCCGAGCTTCAGGTCGTCGGCCCGATAGACCTCGCCCATGCCGCCGCGGCCGAGGCGTCCAACGATGCGGTAGCGCGCCGCCGAGGACAGTGCCCGGCTCGAAGCGTCCGTGGTCGATCCCGCCAGACGAGGAGAGCCACCCCGTCGACGACGGCCGCGAGTCTTTCGAGTCGCGATCCCGCGAGGACGGCCTTGCAACTGGTCGTGCGGGCGTCGGGCTGACGTCCGAGGCCAACCGCGTTGCGTCGTCCATGCTGGACATGTTGGGCATGGTGGGCATGTCGGCAGGGCCGTGTGGCACTTCGGGCAGACATCGCCGGTCTCTTGCGGGACGATGACCGCCGCGCACGCCGGGCAGGAGAGGATGTCAGGCACGCGTTTGGGGGAGTAATTATATGACTTCGCGTCTGTTATACTTCGGGAAGCGTCCTGATGGCCCAACTGGAGATTCCCAACCGATCGCTGTTCCGGCAGCCTGAGGTGTGTGAGATTGCCAGTATTCAGCCGTACGTGCTGCGGTCGTGGGAAGCGGAATTCCCCGATCTCGGCGTCACGAAGGCTGAGGGCGGGGCACGTGTTTACCGGCGGGCCGACGTCGAGCGGGTGCTGCGGATCAAGCAGCTGGTCTACGGCGACGGCCTGACGCTCGCGGGCGTCCGGCGGAGGCTTGTCGAGGAGCGTCCACCCGATTCGTCATCGGATCCGGCGCTAGCGAATATCGCTGAGCTCTTCGGGAAGGACGCGCGCGAGCGCATCCTGCACGTCAAGCGAGGGCTTCGCGAGCTTTCGGCGATGCTGTCCCGGCCGCCCGGCACACCAGCGGCCGAGGGTGACGGCGATTTTCAGCTGCGCGTCGAGCGAGGCGCCGAAAGCGAAGGCGAAGTCCAAGGCCGTCGCGACGCCGGTCAAGAAGAAGCGGTAGCCGGATCTCTTCCGCACCAACCGAATACGGGATGTAGCGCAGCCTGGTAGCGCACCTGACTGGGGGTCAGGGGGTCGCTGGTTCGAATCCAGTCATCCCGACCAATTTTGACTCAGGGGTAACGCCGGGGTAACACCGGCGAATAAAATCCGCGTTGTCGCTCCAGGCCCTGCCGGCCTTGTTCACCCCACGCCAGTCCAACAGCGCCATCCATCGGCCGTCAACAACCTGCGTTTACCGCGCCCTCGTCTAGTCATCATTTGCGTGTCCTCTTGGAGTTGACCCCAGCTGTTGATTGCTCGTGCTACTGTCTGCGGCTATGACCCCAAGCGTCCTGCTGCATCTCTATGCCTTCACAAGCGACGGCGGCCATTGCGATGACTCCAACCGTCGGCGAGGTCTGTCCTCGACGAGACTCCCGGCGTAACACGCAAGCAACAATGTGTGACGAAGGATTTTGATGGCCATCCGAGATAGAAAGCAGCGTCTCGAGTTTCTCGACGCGCTGAGGGGGCTGGCGGCGGCTTACGTCGTGATCTACCACACGATCTTGATTCCGCAACCAAGTCTGCCGCTGCCGAGGTGGGCAAGAACGTTGGCGATGGGCGGCTACACGGGTGTCACCCTGTTCTTCATGGTCAGCGCATTTTCTCTGTACTTCACGATGCCGTTGCGCCTGCAGGAGAGTCACCCAACACGCGCCTTTTATCTGCATCGCTTCTTCAGGATTGCTCCTCTGTTTTACGCGATGCTGCTCGCCACGTTGATTCGGGACGAGCTGCTCTTTAATGCCACGCATTCCACGTTCGATATCGCGTCCTCCGTACTGTTCCTCTTCAACCTTATCCCAGGTCGCGAGCCGGGAATAGTCTGGGCCGGATGGACCGTCGGTGTTGAGATGCTGTTCTATGCGGCGTTTCCGCTGATTTACAGAGGGTTCGTTCTGCTGCCGACGCGATCACATTTGGCCTTGTGTGTTTGTTCGCGTGGTATTTCATTCAGTCGATCCTGATTTACCTTGCGGTGCCGGCGACGTTGACAGCATCGATCGGCCAATGGAGTGTCTTTCGACATCTGCCGATATTTGCGGCCGGCATCCTGATATTACCGAATCTATGCTTCATTCGATTCACTCAAAGTCGATCAAGGCCAGTACGTCGACGTAGGGAACGCGCTCATCTCATGTTGGGAATGCTCTGCTACTTCTCACTGTTGGAAGGATGGTTGCCGAATGTCGTTGGTGATGTGTACTATTGGCAGGCGATTGCTTATGGCTGCATGTTCCTCGGACTGGGTTTATCGCCGTGGAAACTAGTCGTTGGCAGGACGACTCGCTTCCTGGGCAAAATCAGTTACTCACTATATTTGAATCACCCAACGGTCGTTCTGCTTCTGACACCAGCCTATCGCTGGATCTATAGTCAAACACCATATCTCACGGTGGCCTTCGTGGCCTCCGTTGTCCTGACGTTCGCCGTTACCGTGCCACTTCGATCTTGACATACAGGTTCATTGAAGCCCCTGGCATGGCTCTTGGGAAGTCGCTTGGAGCGCGCTGGCAGACGAAGGGCGGAGGCCGCGTCCTGGCGTCCCGCCTTGATTCACGGACTCACTCCGAATCCATTGATGGTGCCACTGTGACGAACGCCGACAACCGGCCAGCGACGTCTCCGGTGAGCTCCTTCACCTTACGCGCCCGCCAGGCGGGGAGTACCTCAGCGTCGAGCATTCGCTGATCCTCGCGCCACGATCGCTTGTGCTTCTTCGCGTGCCGCTCGATGTATTCCTTGGCCAGTTCCGCGAACGTCTCGCCGCGGCGTGCCGCGTGTTTCTCGCTCGCGGGATCCTCGCCGTCTGACGCGGCACGCAGCGCCTTCTGTGCGGCCTTGCGGGCCTTGGCCAGGGTAAGGGTCGGATAGTCGCCCAGCGTCAGCCGACGCAGTCGGCGCTCGGCGTTGCGGTAGTGAACGGTCCAGCTTTTGTGGCCGCTCTCGGTCACGCGCAGCGCGAGGCCACGAATCACGGTGTCGAAGTAATCGACGCGCTTGCCGGGGATGGCCTTCAACGAATCGGCCGTACGAGTCGTGAACTTGATTGTCGGCATGATGGTCTAGGCCGCGGTGGAGAAGTCCTCGAGCGTCAGCAGCGCGGCAACCAACTGCACAAGCTCGGCCTCAGTGGTGACGGTGTAGCAGTGAGACGCATGGCGCCTGCGCGTTTGGCCCGAAGCCGCCAGCCTATCGCGTTATCATGATGCGAGATGAAACGGCTGGATTGCACCGGCGCCCTGTCGCGGCGCTCACGGTGATGCTTTCGTCATGTGGCGGTGGTGGCCCGCCCCCACCCGCGAGCTCAAACCCGTCGGGCACGGCAGACCGCATTTCGGGCAACGAACGTCTGGGTTGGAATCAGGCGGCGGCCGACGCGGGGCAGCTCACGAGGTTGCGCTATACGGCCCCCCTCATGACGGCAATCGCCTCGAGCTCGCCGACGTCCGGGGGAGCGAGCCGCGCGGAGGCGTGTCGGCATGTCGCAGCCAGATCCCGGCTATGGCGGCCGGCGAGCACACGATCGTGGTCGTATCGTTTGTCGTCGATGGCGACAGGGTGATCGAGAGCCAGGCGTCACCGATTCGATTGACCGTGTCCGGTGCGACTGAGCGTCTGCCTTAGCCGACGCCCGGCGAGCTTGATCGAACTCCCGAAGATCCGAGGCCCACGTTCGCCGCGGCTGGGCTGATCTCATATTTGAGTCCGGTCCCGTTCTGGCTCAGGCGCAGCGTTCCGGCCGTGAGTGACCCGAGAACAGAGTTTCAATCGTGGCTATAGAGCGCCCGGACGTCATAGCGGCCGAGCGCCGCGCTGAATGCCCGGGGCGAATCACTCTGCGTGGGTCCCGGTCCTTTGGGTGAGGGCTGCGGCGATTGCACCTTTGCCGCCCGGTGGGACCGTGTTAATCCCCAACGGCTGACGAAAGGGATCGCTTCGCACGACTTCGGCCTTACAACCGGCCCCGACGGCCCGCAACTTGGCGCGAATCGTTTGTGGCTCCGCTGGCACGTTCTTGGAAACGATGAGGTCCCAACATGCCGAGCCCCAGCGACCAAGGTGATCGCCCGGTCACACGCTGTCGACTTTGCCAAGCCGCCGGCGTCGAAGCGGTAGCCCTCGCGAGCAACTTTTTGTACCTGGGTTGTCGCGCGTGCGCGTTTCTCTTCGTCATTGAAGACCGGCGCAGTGCTGTCCGCCCGGAGTATCAGGGTCAGATCTTTTCCTATTAGCGGCGGCGTCTCCAGGAACGCTCGCTCCCGACCCTCGATACCCCTTCCTTGATCCGCTCGCATCAGGACACGTCTGTGACGGCTGGTCGTGCTGGCGACTAAGTGACAGAGGTTCTACCGCACGGTGACATGCACGCTTTTCGGAGGAGCGAATCCACCGGTCACGTTGCTCCACGGGAAGACCGCCAGATCGTACGTACCTGGAGTCAAGCCCTGCACCGTAAGCGCGAAACCAGCTTCGCGGAATTGATCACCGTGCACCGCGGCGACATCAGGACGCACGCCGCCGAGAGTGGGAGTGCCCAGGAAGACCGGTGCACCGCCCGTCAACGGATACGCCCACACGTGCAGCGTGTCGATCCCCGTGCCCGTCGCCGCATCCAGATCGGCCGCCCATCCTGCCAGCACGAAAGGTTGCCCCACGTCCTGCTGCGATCGCGGCATGTCGATCTCGACCTGCGTCCCGATGTGGCCGCGTCCTTTCGGCGCGAGAATGATGCGCACCTCATGCCGCGCCACCGCCCGCCCGCCAGCCCACCGCACGAACACTAGGTCGTAGGCTCCCGACGAAGCCGACGCCCGGCGCCCAGGTGAACCGTCCTGTCGCGGCATCCAGTTGTGATCCCACCGGCAACGCCGACAGCTCTTCGCCCACGCGCAGGTGTCCCGTATAATGCTCGCCGCTACGGCGTTTCCGAGCCACAATTCGAAGCGATCGATCTCTTCGCCGCGGATCACCGCGCGTCCTGCGCCGACCCACGCCAAACCATCGCCATGGCCCATCGAGATCCCAGCCGCGGCGTCCCAGCACTGGCGCCTCGTCGCGTGGCGCGGGCAGCAATCACGTCCGACGGTCGCGGTCCCTCGGCTTGACGCTGCACTTTCAGGCCGCAGTCAGCGCGTTCACGCCGTTCGACACCCTGAAGAACCGGCTCCCGATTCCTTCGATCGCTCCCTGGTTGTCGATCACCGTCCACGAGATCGTGTGCAGCCCGTTTGTCAGTGTCGTCGTGTCGATCACGCGGAACCCAATCGCGCCGTTTGTTCCGGCCGTGTTTTGGAGGCCGGGGAATAGGGCCTCGATGTCCGACCGCTCGTGGTTGTAGTCCACGGTCCCGATTGGCGCGCCATCCACCAGCACGGTGATCGTCGAACCGTCGATCGGAATCACCTTCGGCTGCGGCGTCAGCGCCCACCCGAAGTTCACAAAGGCGCTTCCTGACACGACGCCGCCCTGAGTCGGAGTATCAATGGCGCCGAACGGCTTGGTGGCGTGCGCGTTGTCGCACGCCAAAGTCCGACTGCCCAAGAGCGTCACCCGGCCCTCGACGTCGTGAGCGTACACGTGGAAGCGTAGGTACCGTTCCCCTGGTTGGGCAGCATGTTCGTGAGCACCATGAAGCCCCAGCCGGCACGCGTATGCTGAGGATAGGTCGGATACGCAGCGCCACATCCCCGCGGGCTCCCTCGAGGAACATGGCGTCGCCGAGGAAGACCTGTGCCTGGCCGCCACATCGGGCATCCGGCGCCACGATCTCAGACTCGACTGGCGCACGGCACAGCGTTGTTCGACTGACGCCCCGATCGTCCAGGGCCCATCCCGTGAAGGCAACCGCGCCAGAGATTGGACTCGTACCGACAACAGGAGTATCGAGATACCCAAAGGGCCCAGACGGGCCGGCAGCGGTAAAGCTCGCCGTGTTCTGCGTCGGCGCGGCGGGCGCAGTCACGTTGTGCGTCTGCCCACCCCCATCTGACCATGAGCCAAACAGAAAAGCCTGTCCCCCGAACTGCGGAGACGGAGCACTTATCGACTGGCTCGAACCGGCGATCACCGTGCGCGTGAACGGCGCGGCACGTGGAAGACCCAACCGACAGCTGCAGACCGGTGGGACTCGTCTGGAACGTGACTGCACTGTTTGAGGATTGAGCGTGACGCTGACCGTGCTGCAGCCAGCCGGAGTCCCTGGCCGACATCGTGAGCTCGAGCCATGATGGATAC
This sequence comes from uncultured Acidobacteriota bacterium, assembly GCA_963797625.1. GTDB lineage: Bacteria > Acidobacteriota > Vicinamibacteria > Vicinamibacterales > 2-12-FULL-66-21 > DATBJJ01. Next base: position 2,211 of record CAWCQI010000035.1, on the reverse strand, counting down.
TCGTGGTCCGGCGCGGCGAACGAACCGCTCGCCACACCGGGATAATCCTGGACGGGATGGCGGGTGACAATTCGATGGGCAGTGGTGCATGATCATCGACCACTCAGCGCCGAGGGGGGCAAAGTGCCGTCCTCCCTGTCCGTCGCACTGTCCGGAGAACGTAATGACGTCGCCCACCTTCCACTGGAACGTGGACGAGGCGAGTCGATGGTCGCGTCGGCGCGCTGTTGTTCGTAGTGATGACGATCGACGCCACATCGGTGAGTCCCTGACTGTCCGTGACACGCACCGCCGTTGTAGACGGCAGGCGTCGAGTAGACGCCAATTGGGCTGCGCGATGTCGAGTCGTCGAAGGCGCCATCGCCATCGAGGTCCCACGCATAGGAGAGCGTCTGCCCTTCGGGATCGGTCGATCCCGTCGCGTTGAAACTGACACTCAAAGGGGCGATGCCCGCGTGGGCTTGCCGAGGCCACTGCGGTGGGGGCAGGTTGCCCGTGGAGTACTGGATGCGATGAATCTTCCCGTCGTCCAATCCCGCGTAGAAGATGTCTCCGCCGGGGCCGGCCATCAGATGGACGGGTCCCTGCGCGCCACTGAGGATCGTCTGCCGGTTCGCCGGGTTGGGGAGGTTGCCCGTCTGACGCTTAAACATCGCCCATATGCAACCCCGCGAGTAGTCCGCGAAGAACAGCGCCCCGTTGTAGGTTCTGGGATACGTGCCACCTGGGAAGAAGGCCAGGCCCGTGATGGCGGAGGTGCCTACGGCACGCCTCGGCGGCCACGACTTGCGCGCCGCGGCGGTAGGCGTAGAAGTGCGCCGTGACCGACGCCGGCGTTGGACTAGAGGCTTCGCAGAAGGGCAGATTCAGAGCGTCATATGCGTTCTGTCGACCTGACCCTCGTAACACGGCCAGCCGAATTCTTGGTGACTCGGTCGACGCGGCGGGCAACGAGATTGATTTCCTCCGATGGTCCAGCCGACATCTCCGATCCACAGTTCGTTTGTCCCGGCTTGGACGGTGAAGCGAAACGGATTGCGAAGGCCCTCGACAACGATGCGCCTGGCGTTGAGGTCAGGGTTAGCCGACCGAGGATTGTCCGGGAGCGCGGCGCCGGTATCAGGGTCAATTCGAATGACCGCGCCGCTGAGGCCGGCCGGGTCAGCCCCCCCGTTCTGAGGTCTTGACTCAGGAGCGCGCCCCCTTCGGTTCTTGACAGGATCGCCAGACGGCGGATCGCCGGCCGGGTGAGGAAGGCGGGCCGAAGTCGACATAGTTGAAGCTTGCGCCGTCGCCGCCGGTCGCGTAGAGCGCTCCGTCCGCGCCGAAGGCCAGGCTGCCGACGGAGTGGCTCGGAAACTGTTGCCACCAGTCGTTGATCAAGGGCTGCTCGGGCCCGGCCGCGATGTTGCCGTTTGCCGTGAGGCGCGACAACCGGCCGCTGACGACGCATCCGTTGGCAGTGGCGCCGGGCGGACTGGGACATCCGTCGGATGTCGCCCCCACAGTACCCCACCTTGGCGCGGCCCCTCCTATGACCGCGTCGTAGGTATAGAGCACGTAGACATAGGGCGTCGTCGGAAAGTTCGGGTGCAGCGCCATGCCGAGCAGGCCGCGATCCCAGAAGTTGTGAACATTGGTCCTGAGGTCGGCAAAGATGGTTGGAGTTGGATCCTCCAAATTGTCGAAGACCTTGATGAGGCCGCTCTTTTCAGCGACGAAGACCCGACCATCGGAGGCAAACTGGACGACCGTCGGCTGGACCAAGCCGCTGATGGTCGCCTTATCCTGGAATCCCGGCGCGGCCACGACTGCCGGTTGCGGTTCTCCAGCCTGAGCGCTCGGGCCTGACCCGCCCGTCAACAGCAGTAAAAGCGAGACAGCCGCTGCGAAGGCCACGCGCCAGGCGAAGCCGGACTCTTGGGGCGCCGTGATCCTGCGGCAGCGTGGACGCTCGCGCCGCAGTTGGAGACGGCTGACAGATCGACGGGGTCGGATCGAACAATCATCGGTCGCATTGGTTGCACGCTGGATGCCGTTTGCGCGACGTAGACAAAACGCGCTGTGCCGAATTCCGCCAGACGCCCGCAGCGGAATGGCGACTCAGAGCGGATGTTTGTCTGCCCGGAAGGAGCATACACCGGGTATGGATGAACTGGCAGATAGCTGCGGCACTCGCGGCCCTGTCACGGCCAACTAGAATTGGGACCA
>CAWCQI010000034.1:0-364851 GCA_963797625.1 uncultured Acidobacteriota bacterium | reverse complement strand
ACCGTCGCGGCGGACTAATTCCATCCTCATCACCTGCCCGGCGATGAGCACATTGCCGGTTCGCCCTGCCCCGGTGTTCGCAGCGACCTGGACGGACACCGCGCCGTTCCCCGAACCGCTCGCGCCGGGGGCAGTGACGACAATCCAGGACACGGTGCTGGAAGCCGCCCACGTGCAGCCCGCGGACGCAATGACTGTCACGGTGACGGACTCTGCCGCCGAAGAGCCCGAGGCGGTTGCAGGAGCGATGGCAAAGCTGCACCCGGGCACGGATTGGGGTGCTTGCGACACCGTGACTTGCTGACCCGCAATGGCAACCACGCCGCTCCTCGCGGAGCCCGGATTCGCGCCGACACTCACCACGATTTCGGTGGAACCGGTCCCTGTAACAGACGTGACACTTATTGAGGACTCGCTCGAGACTGCCGTCCAGGGGCAGAAATCCTGCGTCGTCACCACAACCTGCGCCGCGCCGCCACCCGCCTCGAGCGACAGGGCCCGCGGCGATACGGCTGCTTCGCACGTTGCAGCTTCCTGCGTAATCTCGACGCGTTGTTCGTTGACCGCGATTCCCCCGAGACGCGGGACCGTGCTGCGGTTGCCCGCCACAGAGAATTGCAGCGTGACCGGGCCCTGGCCGGAGGCGGTTCCAGCGAACGTCAGCCACGACACGTCCGACGTCGCGGTCCACTGACACTCCCGCTCGGTCTGGACCGTCACTGCTCCCGAGCCGCCCGATGCTCCAATCGTCGTCACCGTTGCTGCTACGCCGACCGCACATCTTTGCGCGGTTGGAGACGGAGCAGTCGTCGTCCGAGCGGAGTCCCCGCAGGACGTCAGCAACGAGAGCGCACACAACAGATAGAAAGAACGCTGTGTGTCCATTGAGCGTTGACCCGCCTCGGAGTTACAGCCGCGAGGTCACTCACGTCAGGCAAGGGATGTTCGGCACATCACGTGCCACAGCCACCACAGCCGCGGCGACCTGCCGTTGCGCCACTTGCCCGAGAGGAACGTTCGACGGGTCGCGATCGACGCCGGCAACCTTCGACCACCAGTATAAGGACATTGATGGCCGCTCGGAAACTGGGACTCGCCAGCGTCTGAACCACGCCGACGAGCCCCTGACCATCAACTCGGACAGAGCGAGAGTGGCTCCCGCCATTGTATCGGGCGCCTCGATCGACCCGCACGAAGGGGCGCCACGATGCAGCCGAAAGACTTCCACGCACTCGTTCAACAACTGATTGACAGCCTGCAGGTCGCGCTGTTGCTCAGCCAACGGCTTGAACTCGGGACCCGTCGACCTGGAGAGGGCTGCCGGGCATGTTCAGGTTGTTCCTCCGGTGGGGGAGGGGGCGTTCCCCACCCACGCCCCCCGCATTTTGCTGACCGCCGACAACAACAGTTCCACAGTGCGCGCACCGCGGAGGGCTTTGGCGGCGTCTTCACGTTCGTACTGACTGACGTAGAGCCGCGCGGCGCCGAGCGGGGTCCACGAGCCGCACTTGACAAGACGTAGAAACATGTTTATACACATGACATGCCACCGAAGGAGCTGACCGCCTTTCGCGTCGAGGCGGACATCATGGAGGGTCTGCGGCGCGTCAAGGACCGTGACGGCGTACCGCTCTCGGTCCAGGTCGACCGCGCGTTGCAGGCGTGGCTAAAGAAGCAGGGTGTCCCCGTGACGAGGGCGTCGAAGGCGAGCAGGCGCGATCCGAAGACCGCCGCACACGTCGGAGGAGGGCGTGAAGGTCGCCGTGTATGCCCGTGTGAGCACGCACGATCAAACGACCGAGAATCAACTGATCGAACTTCGCGCCTATGTTGCGGCTCGCGGCTGGAGCGCCGTCGAGTACGTGGACCACGGCGTCAGCGGTGCAAAGGATCGCCGGCCTGCGCTCGACCAGCTCGTCGCCGATGTGCGGCGCCATCAGGTGCAAGCGGTCGTGTGCTGGCGTCTCGATCGTCTCGGGCGGAACCTTCGGCACCTGGTGATGCTGCTCGACGACTGGCATTCGCGCGGGATCGCGTTCGTCACGCTCGGCGAGGGGATCGACACCAGCACGCCCGCCGGAGGCTCGTCGCCGGGGTCCTCGGCTCGATCGCGGAGTTCGAGCGGCGCGCATCCAAGAGCGCGTTCGAGCTGGCCTTGCGCGTGTGCGCGCACAAGGCCGGCGCCTGGGCCGGAAACCCTGCAGTGTCTCGGACGAGCGGTTCGCGGCTGTCGCGAATCTCTCCACCCGGCAGGCCGCCCAGCGCCTCGGCGTCTCTCATACGGTGGTCGCCCGCTGGCGCGCTGTAAACAAAACCCGTCGGGAAGCGATCATGGAAACCTCTGATTTTCCGGCTTCCGCGTAGCGCAGATCCGCTGTAACAGAATCACTTCTCAAGTTTCCAGGTTGGGCGCCTACGAGTCGTGGCATATGATTGGTGCCGTTGCATCGGAGGAGACCCAGTGTTGACCGGCTTTGATCTCACGCGTGATCACATCACTGGATGATCCTGGATGGCACGGCCAGATCAAAACTCACCCTCGCTGTAGCCAAACTCCAACGGAATCCCTGTGTCGTTGCGAATTATCCACCCGTAGAAGAGGCCACCGTCTTCTCCACGACGACGGTGAGCGCAGGACTATCGTTCCTCTCCGCTAGGGCCTGCTCCACAGCGAGGCCAACCACGTTGTAGTTCGCAAGCGCGCTGTCGTTCGACTCCAATGCGAGGATCGAGAGGCGTCCGTCTCCACTGGCGGCTGACAGCTTCGGGCATTTGTCGGCGAGCGCTCGCCTGACCCGCTCTAGCCTGCTCGGCTCGATATCAGACACCAACCGTCGGACCAGGATCTCTGATTACGCCGAACGCCTTCCACCGGCGGGGTCCGGCGGACGGATCTTCGGTCGCGTCAGGCTCATCGAGCAGGACCTCCTCGACCGGCGGAAATCCCGCGACAAATATCCTGCGGGTGTGGCGATCACCGTCCGCGACTCGAGCGGCGCTGCCCTCGACCTACAGACAGACTCTCGGGGTCAATTCGAGGCCACCGGTCTGAAACCGGACAAGTATTCGGTTGCAATGGACGCGCCCGCGACCGCGCGGGTGCACTACTCTCCCGCGACAATCGAGCTGAAGGACCGTGCATGCGTGCCGGTGTCTGTCGCGTATCAGTCGGATGGACGTATCGCGGGCCGGATCGTGGATGCGAACGGGCTGCCTGCCAGCAAGGTATCGGTCTCGGCGTTTCCGAGCCACGTTCACCACGAAGAAGGAGCACCCCGAGGTGAGCATGCAGACGAAGATCACGGATATCGACGGCCGCTACGAGATCGGCCCGCTTCCTCCGGGGGACTACCAGCTAGGCGTTAACGTCGAGTGGCCGGCCACGCTCGAATCACCATATCCACCGACCTACTTCCCGGGTGTGGTGACTGCGCGCGCAAGCCGAGACGATTACAGTGGGCGAGGGCGAGATGCACCGCGCGAACTTCGTGCTTGCCACAGAAGCTGCTCGGGTGACGGTCCGCGGGACCGTCTCTTTCCAGACGGAACGCCGGCACCCAATGTCAACGTGGACCCTGGTCGCGGGAACTGTCATCGGCATCTCTACCACTCGTACCAATCGCGTCAGGCTCGTTCACGCTGACGGGACTGAGCGGATCGACTTACTCGGTGCGGGCCTCGTTCTACACCTCACCGGAGAACAACGGTTCAGCGGAAACCACCATCTCGCTTGCCGACGAGCCAGTGACCGGCCTGAAGTTGGTTCTGAAGAATCGCTAGCGCGCTGAAAAATTCGTCTCCACTTGTTGATGCGCGCCCGCAACCTCAATAGTTCCAAGAGCGCGATGTCGCGATAATCGGACGAGGAGCAAGTCGCGCTATCTCGACTGTAGACGCGGCTCCTCCCGTCAGGCCGAAGCGAGCCTCAGGAAGGTGCGCACATGGAGCATCAGCGATTTGCACTCGAATGGGATCACCCCTCACTGCCCGACGCGGCGACGCACGTCAGCCTGTTCGATGGCGGCAAAGCCCCGCTGAACATCGTTGCCTCGGGGCACGGTGCGGGCGAGGCGCCCGCGCTCAGCGATTTGCTCGCCACGTTGAAAGAGAGACGCGAGTCTCCCGAAGCGATCGCCTTCGTCTCAGAGGAGTACCACGCGCGGATGGAGCAGATGCCGGTGCGCCGGCGAGGATGAGCACCTCTCTGCGTGACACAGGACCGGATTGACGAAGTCCAGCCGGACGAACAAGGCTCGTTACGGACCTTGCGTCACTGCTTCTCGTAGACAGCTTTCGTCGGCTCTTTCACCGACACGGGGTTGGCATCGTCGGTCAATGTCTTGCCGTCCGCCGAGAGCGTCAGGACCTCGACATAGAACGGCTTGCCATTCAGCTTGGTCGTCATCTTGATCGAGTTGGCCCCACTCTTTTCAAACGCCAGGGTTTGTTTCAGGTTGGCACCGGCTCCGGTCAGTGGGTGATCCTTGCCGTCGAAGCTCCCTTTGCAGGCGATTTGAAACTCCGGATACTTCACCGTGATCCCGTTAGCGCCATCGAGCGCGATCTCCAGCGTCAACGGCGCGCCTTTCACCTCGGTTGATTTGAACTTGCCCAAGAAGCCGGGACCGCCGGAGACTCGCGCCCAGGAAGAGCTCTGTTCGACCGTCCCGCCCTCCGGCTTGGTGGCTTTCATCACGGCGGTGACCGTATCGCCGTTCAAGGTCAATCGGATGGTGGCGATCACCTTTCCATTGATCTTGTTCGTGGCCTCCCAGGTTGTCGGGTTGACCTCCCGCCACGACGTGGTCCCGCCGTCAGGAGTCGGGAATTCCTTGCCGCTCAAATCGAAGTCGTATCCAAAGCCCTGGCTGTCGAAGTGCATCAAACCTGACGCCGTTTTTTCGACCGAGAGCGTTTGACCCGTAAGCTGGCTCTTCGCCAGATTCAGCTTCCAGGTGCCGGCAAACGACGGCTGCGCCGCCGCTTGATTGGAAGTGCTCACCAGAGCCACAACGAGCGCGAAGGCGACGCCCAATCTCTCCATTCGCAACCTCCTTGTTACTTTCGCGAGGGCAAACGTTAGCATGTAATTTGAGTAAACTTGAGCAAATCTCACTGTTGTCAGCCGTCGCGCGGAGAGCGAGGATGTCATGTCCAGAGGAACGCCTGAGCAAGTTTTGAAATCCATCGTCGATGGAATCAACACCGGGAATCTCGACGCACTCATGTCTCTGTATGAACCTGAAGCCGCCTTTGCGTCTCAGCCTGGGAGCCTCGCTCACGGCTCAACGGGTGTTCGTGAATCACTGGCCGCCTTCATCGCAATGAAGGGCACGCTCGATCTCAAAGTGACACGCGTCCTCGAGGCCGGTGGCCTGGCTTTCGTCGCCGGGGTCTGGTCATTCACCGGAACAGGGCCAGACGGCAAACCCGTGACGCTGACGGGGCGCAACGGGGATGTTCTGCGTCGTCAGGACGATGGCTCCTGGCGCTTTGTGATCGATAACCCCTGGGGCACGGACTGATTACCTGAGCGCTAGCCCGGCCGTAGCCGCCAGCCCTTCCGCACGCACCAACATCGACGATAAATGCCACCAACAATCGCTAGAATGGGCCGTGTGAGCCAGGTCGATTCCTTCGCGCGCCAGAACAGGAGGCTACGCAATGCGACATCGCATCTCGCTTCTGGTCGTCGTCGCGTTCCTCGGCGCGTCGTGCGGTGGCACAGACGCTGCCCTGAATCCGACACAACCGTCACCGTCCGCTAGCCCGTTGTCGGTCGGCGTCAGTACCACGTCATCGATGGCAGTCGCGGAGAGGGTGAGGAATCCTTTCTGCCCCTCCGTCACGCCATTCAACGTGCCGCTCGTCGTCGTGGTCCAGCCGCCCGGCGGGGTCAGCGTTGTCGTCACCGCAATCCGCGTGCAGTTTTTCGACACATCGGGCGCTGGCGCGCCTCAAGTGACGTTGCCTGCGCCTGTGCCCACTACGCAGTTCGGCAGCGCACTGGACAACGCCCGTTCCGGGCAGGCCTTTCCCGTGACGATCGGGATCGGCTGCGGTACCGGAAAGACGGGGACGATGCGCATCGTCGTCGAGACCCGCGACTCGCAAGGACGAACCGCAATGGGTCAGGCGACCGTCGGTGTGCGGTAGTTGACCGCACTCTTCAGCCTCGTCCTCGGCGCGATCGCGTGGGCCGCGCACTTCACCCTGTGGCAGGCCCCGGCGCGTTCCCCGGACGTCGCCTTCGCCCCGACCGCGCCTGTCGTCGTCGACGCGATGCTCGCGCTGGCGCGAGTGAACGCGAATGACGTCGTCTACGATCTCGGGTCCGGCGATGGGCGGATTGTCATCATGGCCGCGAAGAAGTACGGCGCGCGCGGTGTTGGTGTGGAGCTGGATCCGAAGCTCGTGAAGATATCTCGGCAGGCGGCCCTGGAGAATGGCGTCGCCGACAAGGTCACATTCATCGAAGGCGATCTATTCAATCAGGACATCTCGCCGGCGACCGTCGTCACGATGTACTTGTGGCCGAGCGTGAACAAGCGGCTCGAGATGAAGCTCAGGCGCGAACTGCGGCTTGGCGCGAGAATCGTGTCGAGCGCCTTTGGAATCGGGAATTGGCGGCCGGACGAGACGAGCCATGCCCCGGATGGATCGACGCTGTTGCTCTGGACGGTGCCACGGCCACCCGCGCGCGAGCCCGATGTGGACTTCGTGCCGACGCCGGAGGCCGTGGCGTACGAGATGCTGCAGCTGGCGGGGACAAGCGCTCGCGACGTGGTCTACGACCTCGGGTCCGGCGACGGACGGATTCCGATTCTGGCAGCGCAGAAGTACGGGGCGCGAGGCGTCGGCGTCGAGCTCGATCCCCGGCTGGTCGAAATGTCCCTGCAGGTGGCACGCGACGTCCAGCTCGCCGATAAAGTGACGTTCATCGAAGCCGATTTGTTTGACGCCGACATATCGAGCGCAACGATAGTGACTCTGTACTTGTCGGCGAGCGTCAACGCCAAGCTCGAATCGAAGCTGAGGCGCGACCTCCCGCCCGGGACGCGAATCGTGTCCCATCAGTTCCCGCTCGGCACGTGGCCTCCAGACAAAGTCGTTCGTGCCAGCGACGGCACGGATCTCTTTCTGTGGACGGTACCCTCGCGATAGGCCCGGCGGCTGCGACGACAGAGTCGCACACCATTTCAGCCTTTCCTCAGCCCTCGCTCACGACTTTCCTTGCGCGGACGGGCGAATCTGTGTGTGTCACGAGCCGCGTCGCTCCGCGAGCGGCAGGAATCACATTCGGAGGACCCGTCATGACTCGAACGCTACCGGCGGTTTTTGCACTCGCGATCCTCGTCTCGCCCGCGGTGGCCGTCGCGCAAACGACCGGCACGCGCCTCGCGGACGCTGTGACGACGGGGATGAAAGTGTCGGTCGTGAACGACGACGGCCGGAGAGTCGAGGGGCGAGTGCTCGAGCACTCGCACGAATCACTTTGGCTGTCGCTGGACGGCTCGAGCCAGGAAATCCCGATCGATCGGATCGTGCGTATCGACAAGCCGGACAGCTTGAAGAATGGAGCCCTCGTGGGACTTGGCATTGGGCTGGCCGTCGGCACGTTTGGCGCCGTCCTTTCGTCAAGCGGAAACATAGAACCGGAGTGGATGCTCGCGGGCATTGCGTACCAAACTGTCGCCTGGACGCTGTTAGGCACTGGCATCGACGCCATGTTCAACAACCGTCGAACGCTCTACGAGCGAGGCGGACGTCTCCAGGCCCGCGTCTCGCCCGTCGTCGGGCGCGGCGTCCGCGGCGCGGCGGTATCGGTGGCCTGGTAGCGACTGGGTGAGATCAGTGTCATTACCTCCAGGGACTGGTTCTGCTGAATCACTCCACGCGGGCTCCCGGGTGGCGCGGGGCGGGCGCCCGCGGGCGCGCAGCGCGCGGACCCGTTGAGCCCCATGGCGGCGCGCGAGCACCCGTGGGCTGCCCCGCGACAGGACCCGGGTGGGTGCCCGCAGCAGTGATTCAGCGCACTTACAGCGCTAGAAGAGCTGCCCGGCCTCCCCGAGCATCGCCTTCCGGATGAGCGGCAACGGCAGCGGTCCGAGGGCGATGAACGTGTCGTGGAACTTCTGCAGCGAATACTCCGCGCCCATCTTTGCCTTGTAGTCCTCGCGCAGCTTGAGAATCATCAGCTTCCCCATCGTGTAGTAGCCGTAGGTCGGGTCCGAGGTGCCGCGCTTGCTCTCGGAGACCGCCACCGGCCGCGGCTGATAGCCTTCGGTCACGAAGAAGTCCTCCGCCTGCGCGACGGTCATGCCCTTCGTGTGCAGGCGGATCCCGACGATGAAGCGCGCGTTGCGAAGCAGGGCGTCCTGGATCTGCGCGAGGCGGTAGCGCGGATCGTCGGCGTGGAATCCCTCGTCGATGACCATCTGCTCGCAGTAGTGCGCCCACCCTTCGCTGTTGGTCGCCGCGCCGAATACCTTGCGGATGTCGGAAGGAAACTGCTTCGCGTAGAGGAACTGCAGATAGTGGCCCGGCCAGACCTCGTGCACCGAGACGTTCGAGATCAACGCGTAGTACCACTGCTTCATGAACTCGCGCGTCGCCTTCGCGGACGCCTTCGGATCGGGCAGCGTCATGTTGTAGTACGCCTCGGTCGCAACCGTCTCGAATGGACCAGGAATGTCCATCGACGCGCTCGTCGTCGCGCGCAGGAACGGCGGCGTTTCCTGGACCGTGGCCGGCGCGGCCTTCGGGATCGTGATGAGCTTGTGGTCCGACATGAACCGCCCGAGCGCGTCCAGCTCGCTCTGCGTCACAGCCAGCAGCTTCGACGCCGGCGGGTAGTCGGCCTGCACCGCCTCGAGGACCTGCATCGGCGTCCGTTTTGGATCGAGGAGACGGGCGGTGTCGGCGAACGCCGCCTGGTTTTTTCGTAGATCTTTTTCCGCGATCGCCAGGAGCTCATCGAGCGGCAAGGCGAGCATCTCGTCGGCGGCGAGCTTCTTCCGGAAAGTGTCCTCGCCGATGGCAAAGTCTCCGTTCGACCGTTTCAGCAGGTCGCTCTGCAGCCACTTCTTGTAGTCGTCGAGCGCGGCGATGACGGCGTCGTTGGCCTGCTTGAATTCGGCGAGGAGCGCCTTGTCGGTCACGGTGGGAAAGGCCGACGCGACCGCCGTCCGGAAGAAGTCTCGGTTGCCGTCGATCTGCTCGATTGCGATCTCGGTGTAGATCCGCGGCGGATTGTCGAGGTTCTTGCGCGCCTCGGCGAGCGTGGCGGGCATGGCCTTCTCCCGCGCGACGAGCTGCCGCAAGCGCTCGTCTGGCGGCGCGAACGCCCGCTTGATCATGATGTAGGCGGTGTTGGTCAAACCGCTGCTGTAGCTGTCCGGGTCACGGGCCCAGGGCCGGACGGTCTCGAGCGTCAACACCCGCGAGTCGATCGCCAGCAGCAGCTGCTCGCGGTCGAGCTGATTCGCCGGCGAGAGCGTCGTCGCGTCAATGGCGGCGGCGCGATCCCGAAACTGGCGAGCCGCGGCCACCTCGTCGAGCACGGCCTGCCGCGACGGATCGCGCAGCAATTCGTTGTACTTGTGAATGCCGAGGAACGTCGCCAGCGTCGGCTGGCGGCGATACGTGTCGTCGAGGTAACCGCGCGCGACTTCGCTGAAGGCCGCATCGCCGGACGGAGTTGGGACCGGCGGTGGGGCCGACGGAGAGCAGGCGATTGCGGTCGCAAGTCCAGCGACGGTCAGGACCAGAGAGAAGGGCCGGTAGGATGACGTCCTCATCATCCGTAGAGGCTATCTCACAAATCCTTGGTGTGCTCTACACTTGAACGCGCCCGTGCCCCAGACCTCCAATCAACCACGTATCGTCGTCGTCGGCGCCGGCGCGTTCGGCGGGTGGACCGCGCTCCAGCTCCGGCGGCGCGGCGCGCGCGTGACGCTCATCGACGCGTGGGGGCCGGGCCACGCGCGCTCCAGCTCCGGAGGCGAAACGCGCATCATCCGCGCCACCTATGGGACACGCGCGGTCTACACGAGGATGGCGCTTCGCGCCCTCGAGTTGTGGCGGGCCCACGACCCGGACCGCCGGCTGCTGCATGAGACCGGCGTCCTGTGGATGTTCGGCGACGACGACAGTTTCGGGCACGCGTCGGCCGACGTGCTGCGGGACTGCGGCGCACGGCTCGACCAGCTCACCGTCGCCGATGCGTCACGGCGATATCCTCAGATCAGCCCTGAGGGCATCCGGTCCTTTTTCCTCGAACCCGAAGCGGGGTATCTCTTCGCGCGACGCGCGTGCGCGGACGTCGTGAACTGTCTGGTGGCAGAGGGCGGGGAATACCGGCTGGGCGCCTGCATCGATCCGGTGGCTGTCAAAGGCGCTTCGCTCGACGCGATCCGGCTGCACGATCGGACGGTTCTCGAAGCCGATGGCTTCGTATTCGCGTGTGGCCCGTGGCTTCCACATCTTTTTCCCGACGTCGTCGGCGCCAACGTCTCCGCAACGCGCCAGGAGGTGTATTACTTCGGCGCGCCGGCAGGCGACGCGCGGTTCACGGAGCCCCACCTGCCAGTATGGATGGACTTTGCCGCGGGTTCCCGCGCTGGGCAGATCTATGGAATTCCGGCCTCGGGATCGTCTGGATTCAAGGTTGCGGACGATGCGACCGGGCCGCCGATCGACCCGACCAGCGGGGATCGGACAGCGAGCCCTGATGGCATCGCTCGGGCCAGGGCTTTTCTCTCGGTGCGGTTCCCGGATCTCGCGAACGCGCCGCTCGTTGGGTCAGAGGTGTGCCAGTACGAGAACACGCCTGACGCGCACCTGATCGTCGACCGCCATCCGCAGGCGGCCAACGCGTGGATTGTTGGCGGTGGTTCCGGCCATGGCTTTAAGATGGGGCCGGCCCTGGGAGAGATGGTCGCGTCGCTCGTGCTCGACGATGCCCCGGTCGACCCTCAGTTCGGCCTGGCGCGGTTTGCCGCCCTGCCACGCGGTGGGAGATGGACCTAGACGCCACGGATGACACGACCTAGAGCCACGGATTACACGGACAGCACGATGGGTCATGGATGACACGGTTCCAGACGAGTCATGGAGATGCAGGCGTGTTGATCGAGCTGATTCGTGCTTCTGTCTCCATGGTCTTCCCGCCCGTAGTGTCCGGCTTCAGCCGGACACTTGAAGGTCCAGCCTTTTGGTTGGGAAGGGAAGGCGGACACTACGCGATTGTGAAACAGCCTGCTCGTCGTCGCCCAAGTCATGAGCCGTCCGCTGGATATCGCCTTCAGGGTGCATATGGTCGATCCCGGCTTCAGCGAATCGGTGGCGGTCGCGGACTTCAACAAGGACGGCCGGTTAGACATTCTCTCCGCTGAGTATTGGTACGAGGCGCCGAACTGGACCAAGCACAAAGTCCGCGACATCCCATTCAACGGCAGCTACATCGACAACTTCAGCGACCTCCCAGTCGATGTCGACGGCGACGGTTACACGGATGTCGTACAGATCGCGTACTTTGCGCGAAAGATCGTCTGGCTGAAGAATCCCGGCAAAGCCGGTGGGCCGTGGATCGAAACGGAAATCGATGCGGTCGGTCCGACGGAGTTCGCGTTTCTCGTCGATCTCAACAACGACGGCAAGGCCCTCGAAGTGCTGCCGCAGTTCACCGGCGCCGGGAACGCGCCGCTCTCGTGGTACGAACTGCAGAAGGGCAAGTGGGTAAAGCACGTCGTCAGCTCACAAAGCCACGGGCATGGCATCGGCGCGGGCGACGTCAACGGAGACAAGCGGAACGACATCATCACGCCGCAAGGCTGGTTCGAAGCGCCGGCAGACATCCAGGCGCCGGGCAACTGGACGCTCCATGCGACCGACTGGTCGCAGTTGCCGGCCGGTCCTCCCGCGGCGGCGGCTGCGCCGGTGGCTCCTGCGGCCGCCTCAGCTGCGCCTCAAGCAGTCGCATCGGCTACGCCTCAAGCAGTCGCATCGGCTACGCCTCAAGCAGTCGCAGCTCGAGCCTACGCCTCAAGCAGCCGCGCGGCCGGCCGAGTACGCCTTCATGTACGTGGTCGACGTCAACAACGACGGCCGCAGCGACGTGGTGACGACGATGGCGCACAGCTATGGCGTGTGGTGGTTCGAGCAGACATCTGATGGGCAATGGACGCGCAGGATGATCGACAACACCTGGGCGAACGCCCACTCGTCGGCGATGGCCGACGTGAATGGCGACGGCCAGCCGGATCTCGTCGCCGCGAAGCGCTACTTCGGCCGCACCGGAAACGATCCGGCGGAGCGCGAGCCGATGGGTATCTACTGGTACCAGTTCCGGCCAGGGCCAAAAGGCGTCGAATGGATCCGCCACATCGTCGACTATGGCGGCCGCGCCGGCGGCGGACTGCAGATGATCGTCGAAGACATGGATGGCGACGGCGATCGTGATGTGGTGACGGCCGGAAAGACCGGGGTGTTCCTGTCCGAGAACCTGACCAAATCCCCGAAGGCCGGACGGGCTCAATAAGCTCCTATGACTGACATGACTGATTCGATTCGGTTCTACGATCGCGCGATCCAGCGGCTGACTCGGCGCGAGCTGCTCAACATCGCCTGGAAGCTCGGCGTCGCGGCGGTTGCGCAGCCGTTGTTGTCTACACGCGCCTTCGCGCAACCGCTGTTCAGGAACTATCCGTTTACGCTCGGCGTCGCGTCCGGCGAGCCGTGGCCGGACAGCGTGGTCTTGTGGACGCGGCTCGCGCCGGAGCCGCTGGCGGGCGGCGGCATGCCGATGGTCAACGTCGAAGTCGGCTGGGAGATTGCCAGAGATCGCGCGTTCGTGACGCTGGCGTCGAAAGGGACGGCCGTTGCCCGGCCCGAGCTCGGTCACAGCGTCCGTGTCGAGGCGAACGGCCTCGAGCCTGGGCGCGAGTATTTCTATCGTTTCCGCGTCGGCCGTGAAGTCAGCCAGATCGGCCGCACCAAGACGGCGCCACCCGCCGGCGCCCGTGTCGACCAGCTGCGCTTCGCGCTGTGCGGCTGCAGCCACTTCGAGACCGGGTATTTCACCGCGTTCCGCCGGCTTGCGGCCGAGCAGTTCGACTTCGTCTTCCATACCGGTGATTACATCTACGAAGGGCGAGACGATGGCGGGCGCAACCCGGCGCTCGTGCGGCAGCATCAGGGTGACGAGATCTACACGCTCGTCGACTATCGCAATCGCTACGCGCAGTACAAGATGGATCCCGATCTACGGGCCGCGCACGCCTCGGCGCCGTTCATCGTGACGTGGGACGATCACGAGGTCGACAACGATTACGCCGGCGATCGTGACGAGAACGACACGCCGCCCGAGGTGTTTCTGCTGCGCCGCGCCGCCGCCTATCAGGCGTTCTTCGAGTCGATGCCGCTCAGGGCGTCGGCGATTCCGAGCGGCCCGAACATGCAGCTGTATCGCCGGCTGCAGTTTGGCACGCTGCTCGATCTGAGCGTGCTCGACACGCGACAGTACCGTTCGAAGCAGGCCTGTGGAATGACGAGCGCAACCGGATGCGCCGCGGCGCTCGACCCGTCGCGCTCGATCCTCGGATCGACACAGGAGCGTTGGTTGTTCGAGCAGCTCGGCACGGCGAAGGCGACGTGGACCGTGCTTGGCCAACAGGTGCCGACGTTTGCCCGCGACAACCAGCGAGCAGCGCCGAAGGCGCGCTACTCGATGGACAAATGGGACGGCTACGTCGCGTCACGGCAGCGGCTGTACGCGCGACTCAAGGAGACGAAAGCGCCAAATCCGATCGTGCTGTCCGGCGACGTGCACGTCCACTACGGCGCTGACCTGAAGCTCGATTTCGAGAATCCGAAATCGGAAACCGTTGGTGTCGAGTTCACGAATACGTCGGTTACGTCCGGCGCGGATGGGGCTGACGTGAGCGCGACCTGGGAGCAGATGCGCGGCGACAACCCGCACATCAAGTATCACAGCGCGCGCCGTGGCTACGTCGCGTGCACGGCGACCCCGACGACGATGCGCGCCGACTTCAAGGTCCTGGATCGCGTGACCGTTCCCGACGCCACCGAACGCACCGGCGGGTCCCTCGTCGTCGAGGCCGGGCGTCCCGGGGCGTCGACGGGGTAGTCGGACGAGACGCCACTCGGTTGTTCCAACCCTTACGATTTCCACCGGTCAAAGCCTTTCACCGCGGAGTTCGCGGAGGCCGCAGAGCCAAACCATCCTTGTCTCTGCGATCTCGGCGTTCTCTGCGGTGGAAGGCTTTTTGGCAGCGAACGATGTAGACTTTCCTCACCAACCGGGCGCACAATTACTACCTCTGGGAGTGACGACATGAAGAGAACGCGCGTGGGCCGGCGTGAGTTCGTCCGCGGCATTGCCGGATCGGCGGCGGCGATTGCCGCCTTGCCGTCTCCCGGATTCGCCACACCCCTTGCCAGGCAGTCGACCCCCAAAATCAAGTTTGCCGTCATCGGCCTCAACCATGGCCACATCAACGGGCAGACCGAAGCCGTCATTCGCGGCGGCGGCGAGCTCGTCTCGATGTTTGCGAAAGAACCGGATCTGAGCGCGGCCTTCGTCAAGCGTTTTCCGCAGGCGAAGGTCGCTCGCAGCGAGGCCGAGATTCTCGAGGACAAGTCGATTCAGCTGGTGGTCAGCGCTTCCATCCCCGACGAGCGGGCGCCGCTCGGCGTTCGCGTCATGAAACACGGCAAGGACTTCATGGTCGACAAGCCGGGCATTACGACGCTCGAGCAGTTGGCCGAGGTTCGAAAGGTCCAGGCCGAGACGCGGCGCATCTACTCGATCATGTACAGTGAGCGGCTCGAGAATCGCGCAACGGTCAGAGCAGGGGAGCTGGTCCGCGCCGGCGCGATCGGTCAGGTCATTCAGACGATCGGACTCGGGCCGCACCGGATGAGCATCAAGACGCGTCCGGCCTGGTTCTTCGAACGTCCGCGCTATGGCGGCATCCTCTGCGACATCGCGTCACACCAGGCGGACCAGTTCCTGTTCTTCACCGGATCGACGCAGGCCCAGGTGTTGTCGTCGCAGGTCGGCAACGTGCACTATCCGCAGTATCCCGGGTTCGAGGATTTCGGCGACATGACCGTCCGTGGCGATCGCGGTGCCGGCTACATCCGCGTGGACTGGTTCACGCCCGATGGTCTGGCGACGTGGGGCGACGGACGGCTGACGATCCTCGGCACCGACGGCTTCATCGAGATCCGCAAGAACATCGACATCGGCGGACGGCCAGGCGGCAGTCACCTGTTCCTCGTCGATCAAAAAGAGACGAAATACATCGACTGCCAGAAGGTCGATCTCCCGTACGGTGGGCAGCTCGTGCAGGATGTTCTCGACCGGACCGAGACCGCGATGCCGCAGGCGCACTGCTTCCTGGCAACCGAGCTGGTGCTCAAGGCCCAGCACCAGGCGCAGCGCGTCACGTTCAAGTCGTAGGGGGTCAGACCGGGGTCAGACCGGGTCAGACCCAACACAAGGGGAAAGCAGGATGGCAGAGACACGCAGCAAGACGACACGGCGCGGGTTCCTCGCGGCGACCGGTCAGGGCGTCGTCGCCTCGTCGGTCATCGCCGGGTTTCCGGCCATCGTGCCGTCGACGGTCTTCGGCGGTGCAGCGCCCAGCAACCGCATCAACGTGGGGGCCATCGGCACCGGCCGCATCTCACGCGGCCACGACCTGCCAGGCATCTGGAAGCACGACATCGCCCGCATCATGGCGGTGTGCGATCTCGACAGCAAGCGCGTCGAGGAGGCCAAGACGCTCATCAACGGTCAGTACAGCAAGGCGACTGGCAAGCCGTACGACGGCGTGACCGGCTACGGCAACTATCGAGAGCTGCTGGCCAATCGCGACGTCGACGCGGTCGTGATCAGCACACCCGATCATCAGCACGCGCTCATCGCCATCGACGCCGTCCAGGCCGGCAAAGACGTCTATCTCCAGAAGCCCGCGTCGCTGACGATTGCGGAAGGGCGCGCGCTGAGCGATGCGGTCCACCGCTCCGGGCAGATTTTTCAGATCGGCAGCCAGCAGCGGTCGTGGCCGCAGGGCCAGTTCCGCCGCGCCTGCGAGCTCGTGCGCAACGGCCGCATCGGCGAGTTGAAATCAGTGGAGGTCGGGCTGCCCGGCGACCCGTCGGGTCCCGATGAGCCGGAGATGCCGGTACCGAAGAATCTCAACTACGACGCGTGGCTTGGATCGACGCCGGTCGTCTACTACACCGAGAACCGCGTGCACCCGCAGAACGGTTATGGCCGGCCGGGTTGGCTGCGCTGCGAGCAGTTCGGCGCCGGGATGATCACGGGCTGGGGCGCGCATCACATCGACACGGCGCACTGGGGCATGAACACCGAATACACGGGGCCGATCGAGGTGTGGGGTTCCGCCGAGTTTCCGACGAGCGGCCTGTGGGACGTGCACGGGAACTTCAAGACCGAGGCGATCTACGCCAATGGCGTCAGGATGACCGTCAGCGGCGCTTTTCCGAACGGCATCAAGTTCATCGGGACTGAAGGCTGGCTGTTCGTGTCGCGCGGCAACGAGGCGGTGACGTCGAGCGACCCGGCCGCCAAGACATTCGTGCAGCCGCTTGCGGCGAGCAATCCGAAGATCCTCGATTCGGTGATCGGCCCGAACGAGATTCACCTGCCCGAGAGCTTCGATCATCATGGCAACTGGCTCGCCGGCGTGAAAGCGCGGCAGCAGCCGATCGCGCCGGTTGAAGTCGGCCACCGCGCGTGCACCGCCTGCCTGATTCACCACATTGCCATGCGCGCGAAGCGCAAGCTCTACTGGGATCCAGTCAAGGAACGGTTCAAGAACGACGATGCTGCGAATGCGCAGTTGTCGCGTCCGCAGCGTCCGCCGTACGTGGTGACGTAATGTCGGGGTTCGGGATTCGGGGCTCGAGGATCTCGGCTCGAGACGATGAACTCGTGTTAGCTGAGTCATCAGGAACGTTATCCTGCCCCGAGCCCACGAGCCCCGAGCCCACGACTAGAACAGGAGCCTCTGACATGCTGACCCGTCGAGATGTCTTCGTCGCGCTGATAGCCGTGACCGGCACGCTGGCCGTGGTCGGTGCCCAGCAACCCGCGCGGCCGTTCTCAAGTCCCAAGTCTTCGACTGGGATGCGATGACGCCCAAGGAGAACGCCTATGGATCCGTCGCGGGCGTTGGTTCGCGCGCCGACGGTGACGCTCGATGAGCTGGAGATGCACGTCACGACGCTCAATCCTGGTCAGACGTCGCACGCGCCGCACAAGCATGCCAACGAAGAGCTGATCATCCTCAAGGAAGGCACGCTCGAGACGCTTTCGCTCGGCGAGTGGAAGCGCGTCGGGCCAGGCTCGATGATCTTCAACGCGTCGAATGACCTGCACGGCGTGAGGAACGTTGGCACCGTGCCCGCGATCTATCACGTCGTCAACTGGAAGACGGCAGCGACGCCGAAGTAAGGGCCGGCTCGCCTCGTCTACCAGCGAGACGAGCCCTAATCCCGACAGCCGTGTTCGAACGGGCCTCCGCGGCGAATCCAGCCTTGGCCGCCGTAGCCATGGCGAAGGCGGCTATACTCGATCGCAGGAGGCCCTTGTGGCTGTAAGACGCGGCGTCGTCGTCATTCTCGTCCTTATCCTCGTCGCCGTCGCGATTTCGGCGGCCGGGCTGCTGTTCATGGGGATTGCGGTGGGCCGCCCGCCGACGATCTCGTCCAACTCGACGCTGCTGCTCGACGTCGGTGGCGACCTCCAGGAGACCGAACCGACGCGGGGTCCTCGGCCAGTTCATCGAGGCGCCGCCTACGGTGCGTTCGCTCGTCGAGGCGCTGCGCAAGGCGAGCGTGGATCGCCGCGTCTCGAGCGTCATCATCCGGCCGACCAGCAACGCCGCCCTCTGGGGCAAGGTTCAAGAAGTCCGTGACGCCATCATCGCGTTCAAGGCGTCGAAGAAGCCGATTGTCGCCTACCTCGAGTACGGCGGCGATCAGTCCTACTATCTGGCGAGCGCGTGCGACAAGGTCTTCCTGATGCCGACCGCGTCGCTCGATCTCACCGGCATGGCGAACTACGAGCTCTTCCTGCGCGGCGCTCTCGACAAGATCGGCGCGTTTCCAGACTCCCTCCACGTCGGCGACTACAAGACGGCGTCGAACACGTTCACCGAGCATTCGTTCACGCCCTCCCACCGCGAGATGGCCGAATCGCTCAACAACGATCTCTACGAGCAGCTGATCGCGGGTCTCGCCGAGGGCCGTCACCGGACGCCGGCGGAGATGCGCGCGCTCGTCGACCATGGTCCCTACCTGCCAGAGGACGCGGTCCGCGCCGGGCTCGTCGACGACCTCGCCTACGAGGACGAGCTCGACGACAAAGTGGCGCTCGGGCGCGGCCGCGCCACGACGATTCGCCAGCACGAGTACCGCAGCGTCGGCTCCGGTTCTCTCGGGCTGAATCGCGGGCCGAAGATCGCCGTGCTCCACGCCTCGGGCGTGATCACCTCGGGCGCCAGCAACTACGATTCGCCGTCGGGCCAGGTCATCGGGTCCGACACGATGGTCGAGTGGCTGCGCAAGGCCCGCGCCGACAGCTCGATTCGCGCCATCGTGCTGCGGATCGATAGTCCCGGCGGGTCTGCCGTCGCCTCGGACATCATCTGGCGCGAGATCATGCTGACGCGCGACCGGAAGCCCGTGATCGCGTCGATGTCCGACGTCGCCGCTTCTGGCGGCTACTACATCGCGATGCCAGCCCACGCGATCGTCGCCCAGCCGGCCACGCTCACCGGTTCCATCGGGGTCGTGCTCGTGCGGTTCGTGATCGATGGCACGCTCGACAAGCTTGGCGTCAACATCGAGACGGTCAAGCAGGGCCGGTACGCGGATTTATTTTCGCCGGTCAGGCCGTTCACGCCCGACGAGCGAAAGAAGGTCCTGGAGCTGATGCAGGCCACCTACGACGCGTTCGTGGAGAAGGTGGCCGCGGGTCGCAACACGACGCCCGAGCGCATCGACGCGATCGCGCAGGGACGGGTCTGGACGGGGAAGCAGGCGAAGGAGCTGGGGCTCGTCGATGAGCTGGGCGGACTCGATCGCGCGCTCGTGATGGCCAAAGAGCGCGCGAAGATTCCTGCCGGATCCGAGGTCGAGCTGGTCGTCTTTCCGCCGAAGAAGACGTTCTTCGAAGTGGTGAGCGATCCGTGGGGACGCGCGGACCGCAGCGCCTCGCTCGCGGCCCTGCTCGGCGCCCGCAACGCCCGCGCCGTCGAAGCCGTGACCGCGCCGCTGCGCCTGTTCCGCCGCGGCGAGCCGCTGACGCTGATGCCGAATGTGTTTGTCAGGTAGCCAGCTCAAGGCTCAGGGCTCAAGGCTCAGGCAAGTGCTTCGAGAAGTGGTTTCGAAGGTCTTGCTTGAGCCCTGAGCCTGAGCCCTGAGCCTACCCGATCACCTGCGCAATCACCTGCGGGTTGGACTTGATCGTCATGCGCTCGCGGGCCTTGGCCATGTAGGAGGCGTAGAACCGCTGCTTCTGCTGGTTGAGCAGCTCGTTCTTCACGGCGTCACGCCCGGCGGCCAGCTCCTCTGCGGTCGGGCTCTTTTTCTCCACGACCTTCACAATCACCGCGCCGCTATCCGTGACGATCGGGTCGCTCACGCCGCCTTGTGCCAGAGAGAACGCGGCGGCTTCGACAGCAGGGCTGACGCCGACATCAGGAAGCGCGGCGCCGCGGACGACGAGGTCCGTGGTCTTGGCCTCGAAACCGGCGGCCTTGGCGGCGGCCGTGAAATCGCCGGCCGACTTGAGCTGCGCGGCGAGCCCCGCGGCCTTCTGCTTCGCGGCTTCGACCGCTTTGCTCGTCTGCACGTCGCCGCGCACCCGAGCCTTGACTTCGTCGAGCGTGGGCAGCCGTGAGGCCTCCGTGCCCGTCACCGTGATGAACGCGAAGCCGTTCTGAGAGCGGATCGCCTCGCTGACTTCGCCGGACTTCAGCTCGAAAGCCCGGTTGCCAATCGCCGGCGCCATACCCAGGCCGGGGATCGGTTCGTCGCGGGCGAAGAATGGCGTCTCGGCGACGGTCAGGCCGCGGCCCTTCGCAACGGTATCCAAGTCGGCCGGCTTCGTCAGCTTGCCCGCGAGCTCCGTCGAAATCCGTTCGGCTTCTTTCTGCGCGCGTTCGGATTTGAGGATTTCCTCGATCTGGACCTTTGATTCATCGAGCGAGCGCGTCGAGGCGGGCTTTTTTTCCATCACCCGGATGATGTGGTAGCCGAACTGTGTCTTGACGACGTCGCTCGTTTCGCCCGGCTTGAGCGTGAACGCCACGTCGTCGAATTCCTTGACCATCGCGCCCCGGCCGAAGAAATCGAGATCGCCGCCCTTGGCGGCGCTCACTTCGTCCTCCGAAAACTTGGTCGCCAGCGCGGCGAAGTCGGCGCCACCCTTTACCTTGGCCAGCAGGTCGTCGGCCTGCTTCTTGACCACGGCGTCGTCTTTGCCTTCGGTCTTGAGCAGGATGTGGCTCGCGCGCACCTGCTCGGGAGTCGCGTACTGCTGCTGGTTGTCGTCGTAATAGCGCTGGACATCCTGCGCGCTCACGTTGGTCCGCTGCCGAATCGCCTGCAGGTCGATGAGCGCGTACTTGATCTTCCGCTTCTCGGGGATCCGGTACTTGTCCTTGTTCGACTCGAAATGCGATGCGACCTCGGCATCGCTGACCACGACGCCTTCCTTGAGCTTGTCGGCCGCCACCGAGACCACGGCGAGCTTGACTTTCTCGTTGCGGCGGTTGAACTCGGCCGTGACGTCGGCGTCCGACACCGTGATCCAGTCCGTGAGCGCGCCCTGCAGTTTTTCGAGGATCACGCTGCGCCGGACCTCCTGCTCGAACTCGCTCGGTCGGATCGGCGGATTCTGCATCTCCAGCAGCTGCCGATAGCGATCGTTGCCGATGAACTGACCGTTCTCCTGGAACGCTGGCAGCGCCAGAATCCGAGCTCGCACTTCGGTGTCGGTCGCCGTAATCCCCTGGCGGCCCGCTTCGGCGAGCGCGGCCTCTTCTTCGATCAGTTGCTGAACAATGCGCTGATCGATCCCGAGCTGGCGGAGCAGGCGATCGTCCATGTTGCCGCCATAGGCGTTCCGGTAGGCCTGCATCTGCTGCTGATAGACGCGGCGAAACCGCCCGACCGTGATGTCGCGGCCCTCGACTGTCGCGACCACGCCGTAGTTACTGGCGCCGTCGAGCGACTCGTTCTGCATGAAGCTGGGGATGTAAAGGGCAACGAACGCGACGACAACAATCGCGAGGCTCCACTTGAGCCAGTTCTTGTGTCGGCGCATCCGGTCGAGCATCGTCATAGGTAGCGGGCCTCGTCTGGAGAGCTGGAAAACTCTAATTATGACAGAGTGCGGGATGCTCCTGTCAGGAGTCCTGGGATCGGGGATCGGGGATCCAGGCGATGGGGCAGGGACGAGCGCCTGGGTCAGACTCGGTCCGA
Organism: uncultured Acidobacteriota bacterium; assembly: GCA_963797625.1. Lineage (GTDB taxonomy): Bacteria > Acidobacteriota > Vicinamibacteria > Vicinamibacterales > 2-12-FULL-66-21 > DATBJJ01. The sequence goes on along the minus strand of CAWCQI010000034.1, from coordinate 343,305 downwards.
ACTCCGACCCCTGATCCCCGAGCCCTGACACCCCTGAATCCCATGCCCCCTGACCCCCGAACTCCGATCGTCCGATATCCTACAGAAGCCCTCCGGACTGTCCGGATGTGGTATATTTGTTCTGTACAGAACGACTTAGAAGGATTCGCCATTCCACATGGGACGCAGAGTCGAGTGACCGGGAGAGCTCGGCAGGCTCGCGCCCGTCGTCGCCCGGGCAAGGCCAGCGTGCCGGTGTTCCGCACGGACTTTGCCGACAGGCTCCGTCCGTTGCAGCCGGCGCTCCGGCGCAAGCTGGGGCGCGCCGACGTGCTCGCCGAGATGACTCGGGCCGTGAATTCCAGCCTCGATCCGGAGCGGGTAGCCGACACGCTTGTGCAGCGGGTCGCGGAATGGCTGCCCGCGCCATGCTGGCTCGTGCTGGCGGTGGACGACGCGGGACGCGTGCGAGCACTCGCGGCACGCGCCCTGAGCTCGACGCTGACCGATCCAGCGCAGGCGGTTGGCGAGTGGGTCCTGCAGAAAGGCGAGATCTTCGCGGCCGCTAATCTGGCCGACGATCGCCGGATCTCGCAGGACTCGGCCAGGGCGCGCGCGGCCGTGATTGGGTTCCCGCTCGAATGCCGTGGGCAGACTGTCGGGGCGCTGGTCGCGCTCGATCGGGCGCCCGCGACACGGCAGCCGAAGTTCACCGCCGGAACCCTGTCGCGTCTGCTCGCGGCGCTCGAGCCTGGGGCGATCGCTCTGGACAACGCCCTGCGGGTGCAGCGGGCCGAGGCGCTGTCGGTCACCGATGACCTGACGCAGCTCTACAACTGGCGCTACATGCAGCAGGTGCTGCGCCGTGAAACGAAGCGGGCGCTGCGTGGCAACCGCCCGCTGTCGCTGCTCTTCGTGGACCTCGACGGGTTCAAGTCGATCAACGACTCACACGGGCACCTGTTCGGCAGCCGCGCCCTCGTCGAGTCGGCGAGCGTGATTCGCGCCAGCGCGCGCGAAACTGACATCGTCGCGAGATTCGGCGGCGACGAGTTCGCGCTCGTCCTTCCCGACACGGCCAGCGACGGCGCCGTCTCGGTCGGCGAGCGCATCCGCGATCGGCTCGCCGCGCACCGGTTTCTCGAGGGCGACGGCCTCAGCATCGCGCTGACCGCCTCGGTCGGCGTCGCGACGCTGCCCGACGTGGCGGCCACCGCCGAGGAGCTGATTCAGGCCGCCGACGAGGCGATGTACTGGGTCAAGTCGCACGGCAAGAACGGCATCCACGTGGCTGGAGCGTAGGCAATTCTGAATGCTGAATGCTGAATGCTGAAGTGAATGATGAATGGATGTTACCTTGTAATGTTGAATTCAATTTCGAAGCGGGCAAGTGACAGTCCGTTCAGCATTCACTTCAGCATTCAGCATTCAGCATTCAGCATTGCAAAGGATCACCGTTGAGCCTTCGTTCTCTGTTCTCTCTCTTTTCCAGCGATCTCGCGATCGATCTCGGCACGGCCAACACCTGCGTCTACGCGCGCGGTAAGGGCATCGTCGTCAACGAGCCGTCGATCGTCGCGATCAACAAGGTCAACGGCCGCATCGAGGCGGTCGGCAAGGACGCGAAGGACATGCTCGGGCGGACGCCGGGCAACATCGTGGCCATCAAGCCGATGAAGGACGGAGTCATTGCCGACTTCGAGGTCACCGAGAAGATGCTGACCTACTTCATCAAGAAGGCCCACAACCGCAACGTCTGGGTGCGGCCGCGGATCGTGATTGGCGTGCCGTCGGAGATCACGCAGGTCGAGAAGCGCGCCGTCAAGGACAGCGCCTATCGCGCCAAGGCGAGTGAAGTGCATCTCGTCGAGGAAGCGATGGCGGCGGCGATCGGGGCGGGGATGCCGATTACCGAGCCGTCCGGCAACATGATCGTCGACATCGGCGGCGGCACGACCGACATCGCCGTCATCTCGCTCGCCGGCATCGTCTACAGCAAGGCGGTGCGCGTCGCCGGCAACGAGATGGACGAGGCGATCATCCAGTACATCAAGAAGACCTACAACCTGCTCATCGGCGAGCGCACGGCCGAAGCCATCAAGATGGAAGTGGGATCGGCCTATCCGCTCGAAGAGCGGATGACGATGGAGATCAAGGGCCGGCATCTCATCGAGGGCGTCCCCAAGACCATCACGATCACCGACGAGGAGATTCGCGAGTCCCTCGCCGAGACGGTCAATGTCATCGTCGACGCCGTTCGCGTGGCGCTCGAACGCACGCCACCGGAGCTGTCCGCCGACATCGTCGACCGCGGGATCGTGCTGACTGGCGGCGGGTCGCTCCTGAAGAATCTCGACAAGCGCCTGCGCGAAGAAACCGGGCTGCCGCTGGCGATGGCCGAGGATCCCCTGTCGTCGGTGGTGCTCGGCGCAGGAAAGATGCTCTCGGATTTCAACTTGTTGCGGAAGATATCGATTGACTAGCTCTCAGCTGCTCAGCTGCTCAGCTTTCAGCAGAACCGCTGATATGTTAGTTGAAATCAGCGATCCGATTGAGTCTGCAAGCGCTTGGCGAGCTGGCAGCTGTTAGCTGAATTGCTCGTGATCGACCTTACCCCCCGCACGCCATACCGCCAGCGTACCGGGATTCTCTTCGGCGCGGTGATGATCGGCCACCTCATCCTCATCTCGGCGCAAGTGCAGTCGAAGGCTGGCGTCCCTGTTCTCGAAGGGATCACCTTTGGCGTCTTCTCTCGGATTCAGGGTGGCGCTGCGGGCTTCATTCGCGGTATCGGCAACATCTGGAGCAGTTATGTGGGCCTGCGTGGGGTCCAGGCCGAGAACCTTGCGCTCAGGCAGCAGGTGGCCGAACTCGAAGTCCGGCTGCAGGAACAGCGAGCGCTTGCCTCGAGCGCCGACCGCCTGCAGGCCGTCTTGAACCTGCGGGAGAGCACGACGCTTCCGACCCTGGCGGCGGAGGTCATCGCCGGCAATTCCAATCCGGGGTTGATGACCGTGACCGTCAATCGCGGCAGCGCCGACGGCGTTCAGGCTGACATGGCCGTGATCGCACCGAAAGGCGTGGTTGGACGCATCGTCGGTCCGGTCGCTGGCCACGCGGCACGCGTCCAGCTGATCATCGACCGGAACGCCGCCGCCGGCGCCGTCACTGAACGCACGAGAGCAGGGGGCATGGTGGTCGGCGTCGACGGCGATCCTCCGCTCGGCATGGATCTCGTCTCGAACCTGGCCGACGTGGCTCCTGGCGATGTGGTCGTGGCCTCGGGGGTTGACGGGATCTATCCCAAGGGGTTTCGTGATCGGAACGGTGGAGAAGTCCGAGCGAGGGCCGAGTCTCCATCGCCTGATCGCCGTGCGGCCGGCGGTTGACTTCTCGTCGCTCGAGGAGGTCCTCATCGTCCTTGTCCCGGCCCGCGGCGCGATCCTCGAGAAGGGCGATGCGTCGCCAAGAAGGGCGACGAGAAAGGCAAGGACAAGAAGTGAGGCTCGTCGGTGTCATCGTCGCCCTCGCAGGCGCGTTGGCGCTCCAGACGACGCTCGCCGGGCTGACGATTGGCGGCGCCACCGCCGTCAATCTAGTCCTGGTGGCCGTGATTTACGTCGCGCTCGCGTTCGGGCCGGTCGCCGGTCTACTGGCAGGGTCGGTGGGCGGACTGGTGCAGGACGCGCTGGCTGGCGGCATTGTCGGGGTTGGCGGGTTCTCGAAGACGCTCGTCGGGTTCCTCGTCGGCCTGCTCGGCGCGCAGTTCATCGTGGCCCAGTCGCTGCCCCGCCTGTTCATGTTCGTCAGCGGCACGCTGGTCCACGAGCTCTGCTATCAGGCCCTCTACGCGCTTGTCGAGAGCCGCGCGTTCCGGATGCAGTGGTCGGCGGCGCTGACGCAGGCGGTCGTCAACGGGCTCATCGGCATCCTGGCGTTCCAGATTGTCGAGGCCGGACCGGGTCTCCTTCAGCGCCGGCGCTCACGTGGCGCTACACTTAGTAGACGGCACTATTAGGCATCCTGACATGACGTCCAGCACCAACCTCCCAGTCGACGATCGCCGCAACCTGAGCCTCAGGCTGACGGCGCTGCAGGTCGTCGTGACGACCGTATTTGCGGCGCTCGCGGTGGCCTTCTGGGTGTTTCAGATCGCCCAGCATCAGAAGTTCGACGAGATGGCGGACAACAACCACCGCCGCCGGCTGCCACTCCCGGCGCCGCGAGGCGTGCTGTTCGACCGCTTCGGGAAGGTGCTCGTCGAGAACCAGAACACGTTCAACATCGCGCTCGACCGCGAGCAGTCTGGCGACATCAACGAGACGCTGCACCTCCTGGCGGCGGCAACCGGGGCTGACGAAGCCCAGATGCGCGAGACGGTCAACCGGCGAAGGCGCGAGCCAAGCTATCGGCCGATCGTCCTTGTCGAGAATGCGACGCTTCGAGCAGGTCGTCGCGTTTCGCGCCCGCAGGCTGGAACTGCCCGGCATCATCGAGCAGCAGGTGCCGGCGCGCCAGTATCCCCGCAGTGAGATGGGGGCCCACCTCTTCGGCTACGTCGGCGAGGCGAGCGAGGCCGACCTGGCCAAGCCTGAATACTCCGGTATCGAGCCTGGGTCCATGGTGGGGAAGGCCGGCGTCGAGCAGTCCTACAACAAGCTACTGATGGGCAAGGACGGCGATCGCCTGGTCGTCGTCAACAGCCGTGGCCGGGAAATGGGGGAGGCCAGCAAGCAGCCCCCGGTCGAAGGACGACGCGTGCAGTTGACGATCGACGCCGACGTCCAGCGGGCGACTGAAGAAGGCTTCGCTCATTTCGGCTATAACGGCGCCGCCGTCATCCTGGACCCGCGCTCGGGCGAGGTCCTCGCGTTTACGAGCCTGCCCGCCTACAACCCCAACGAGTTCGCAGGGGGCATCGACCTCGCGGATTGGAATTCGCTGCTGACCAACGACCTGAAGCCGCTCCAGAACCGCGCGCTGCAGGGCCGCTACTCGCCAGGCTCCACGTTCAAGGTTGCCGTGGCCACAGCGGCGCTCGAGGAGGGCGTGGTGACGCCGGACTTCAGGGTGTTCTGCCCGGGCGGTGCCACGTTCTACGGTCGCTACTTCCAGTGCCACCTCAAGGGTGGTCACGGGTCGGTGGACATGCGACATGCGATCGAGAAGTCCTGCAACGTGTATTTCTACACGCTCGGCAAGATGCTCGAGGTCGACCGCATCCACAAATGGGCGTCGCTCCTCGGGCTGGGCGAGCGCAGCGGGATCGATTTACCGAATGAAATCAAGGGTCTCGTGCCATCAACGGCATGGAAGAAGACCACGCGCGAGCCGAAGTGGTACCCAGGCGAAACCATTTCCGTGTCAATCGGACAGGGGCAGGTCAGTGTGACGCCGATTTCTCTGGCGGTCATGATGATGACGATCGCCAACGGCGGCACCCGCTACACACCACATGTCGTCAAGGCGGTTGACGAAGGCAAGGGCTGGGAACCGGTGCCGGCGCCGCCACCGCAGTCGACTGTCAAGATGAAGCAGTCGACGATCGACGCGCTGCACGAAGGCCTCTGGATGGTCGTCAACGCCGCGGGCACCGGCGGACGTGCTCGCATCCAGAACTACAACGTCGCCGGCAAGACGGGAACAGCCCAGGTGATTTCGCTCGAAGGCGCCAAAGTCGCGAAGGGCAAGATGGATGTTCGTGACCACGGTTGGTTCGTCTTCTTCGCGCCACACGACAAGCCGGAGATCGCCGGGGTGATCTTCGCCGAGCACGCGGAGCACGGCTACCTCGGCGCGCCGATTGCCAAGTTCGCGATGGAGACGTATTTCGCGAAGAAGGAAGGCCGCCCGCTGCCGACGCTTCCGCCAAAGGTGGGGGCGCCCACGACCATCGTTGCCGGAGCCACTCCCGCAACGCCGCCGGCGGTAGCGCCGAACCTGAGTTCGGCGACAGCTACGGCCGTGCAGAGATAGGACGATGTTCGAACGACGGCTGTTCTTCCACGTCGATTGGCTGCTGCTCGGGGCGATCCTCGTGCTCACCGCCATCGGCGTGGGGATGATCTACAGCACGACCTACGTGCACCTGCCCGAACCCGGGCACCCCGGCCCGCAGTTCCGCACGCAGATTTACGCGATCGGCCTCGGCCTCATCGCGCTGCTCGTCTGCCTCGCCGTCGACTACCGGAAGCTGGCCGAGAGTTCGCTTGTCATTTACGGCGGCCTCACCGTGCTTCTGATTTACGTGCTCTTCCAGGGGTCGACGCAGTACAACGCGACGCGCTGGATTGACGTCGGGCCATTCAACCTGCAGCCCTCGGAGTTCGGCCGCGTCACGGTTGCGCTCATGCTCGCCATGTTCTTCGGCGAGAACCGCCGCGGCGCGCGCAACCCGGGCGACCTGGCGATGGCCGGGGCGTTTGCGGCCGTACCGTTCCTCCTGATCGCCAGGCAACCCGATCTCGGCACGGCCGTGACGCTGATTCCGGTCTGCCTCGGCATCGCGTATCTTGCCGGCCTGCGCTTAAAGCTCATCGCAATTCTCGCCATCGCCGCGATCCTTCTGGCGCCGGTCGCCTGGAGCTTCGCGCTCAAGGACTATCAGAAAACGCGTATCACGACGTTCATCAATCCGGATCTCGACCCGCAGGGCGACGGCTACCAGCAGCGTCAGGCGCGGATCACGGTCGGATCCGGGGGGCTGGTCGGCAAGGGGTTCATGAAGGGCACGCAGGGGCAGTACAAGTTCCTGCCCGTCGCCCACAACGATTTCATCTTCTCGGTGCTCGCCGAGGAGAAGGGGTTTCTCGGCGTGCTCGCGGCGCTGGGGTTGTATCTGTTCGTGATTCTGAGATCCGTCGAGGCGGCCCGGCTCGCCAAGGACCGCATTGGCGCGTATCTCGTGGGAGGGATCATTTCGGGATTTGCGTTCCAGGTGATCTACAACATTACGATGTCGGCCGGCCTCGCGCCGGTCAAAGGTTTGACGTTACCCCTGATGAGTTATGGGGGATCGTCGATGATAGCGACGCTTGCAGGATTCGGGCTCATCCTGAACGTCAGGATGAGACGGTTTACGAACTAGGCTTTCAGCTCCAACAGCTTTCAGCTTCGAGAAAACTTGCTGATCGCATGACGGCTGAGAGCCGCCGATGGCTCTCAGCATGTTTTGGTTTCATTGCGCCCATGATCGACTCTTTGTGGCTGGCGTTTCTCCTCTGGCTGTGGCCGCGAGCACGGCGCGCCTGCTCGTCGTGTCCGCGCGCGCCGCAACGGTCGTGATGGCTGCAGCACATCGGAGTTTCCATGAACAAGGAGATGATCATCTCCGCGGGCGATCACGAGACGAGGGTCGCCATCCTCGAGGACGACCAGGTCGTCGAAGTTTTCATCGAGCGCGAGAAGCAACGCGGCGTCGTTGGCAACGTCTACAAGGGCCGGGTCAACAAAGTACTGCCCGGCATGCAGTCCTCGTTCGTTGACATCGGTCTCGAGCGCGACGCCTTCCTGTATGTGTCGGAGGTCGTCAATACCGTCGAGGAGTTCGAGCGCCTTGCCGGGGACGATGAGGACGAAGCCGTCGTGGCGCTCGGGACGCCGCCAGCCGAGGCGGTGGTGGCTGCCGGGTCAGTCGATGCGGCCGACACTGGCGAGACCGTCACCGTAGCCAGCCGAGCCTCCCGTTGCGTCACCCGCCCCACCCAACGGGCGGCATGAACGCCGTGGCCGCGAACGCACGGGCTCGGCCGGCGGGCCAGCCGCCCGAAGCGACGACCGTCCCGACGCCAAGATCGAAGACCTGCTGAAAGAGGGGCAGGACATCCTCGTGCAGGTCGTCAAGGAGCCACTCGGCACCAAGGGCGCGCGCCTGACCTCGCACGTCACCATGCCCGGCCGGTTTCTCGTGTTCATGCCAACGGTGGATCACGTCGGCGTGTCGCGGAAGATCGACTCACGAGAAGAGCGCGGCCGGCTGCGCGGCATCGTCCGCGAGTTCCGCGAGCAGCACGGCTTCACCGGCGGCGTCATCATCAGGACCGCTGCCGGCGGCCGATCCAAGGAAGACATCGTCAGCGACCTCTCGTATTTCCACCAGGTGTGGACGGAGATCCGACAGAAGATGGAGGCGCGGCGCGCCCCGGCGCTGCTCTTCCAGGAGCAGAGCCTCGTCACCAAGCTCCTGCGCGACCTCCTGACCGACGACTACAGCGCGATTCGGCTCGACGACCCGCAGGAGCACCGCCGCGTCGTTGCCCTCGTCGAGCGGATCATGCCGAACCTGCTGCCGCGGGTGAAGCTCTACACCAAGGACTATCCGATTCTCGAGGAGTACGGCGTCCAGGCCGAGATCGACAAGGCGCTGCGCAGCAAGGTCTGGCTCAAGTCAGGCGGGTATCTCGTCATCAACCAGACCGAAGCCCTCGTCGCGATCGACGTCAATACCGGCCGCTACGTCGGCAAGCGCACCGGACGGCTCGAGGACACGATCGTCAAGACGAACCTCGAGGCGGTGAAGGAGATCGTCCGTCAACTCCGCCTCCGCGATCTTGGCGGCATCGTCGTGCTCGATCTGATCGACATGGAAGAGAAGAAGAACCGGCAACGGGTCTTCCAGGAAGTCGAGAAGGAGCTTCGGAAGGACCGATCTCCATCGAAGGCGATTCAGGTCTCGGATTTCGGGCTGGTGATCGTCACCCGCAAGCGCGTGAAGCAGAGCCTGGAACGGCAGCTGACCGAGCCCTGTCCCTATTGCTCGGGATCAGGGTCGATCAAATCCAGCTCGACGATCTGCTATGAGATCATGACCGAACTGAAGAAGATTGGGTCGGAACTCGACGGGCAGGGCGTGATCGTGCGCGTCAATCCAGACATCGCGCGCGCGCTCAAGGAGGAGGAGCCGGCGCTCCTGCGCGACCTTCAGCAGTCGCTTGGAAAGGCAGTCACCATCACGCCCGACGTCCACCTGCATCACGAGCAGTTCGACGTCATGGCGACGTGAGACGGTCGAGTTCAGGGTTCAGGGCTCAGGTCAAGGTTCAGAGTCGTTCTGCAACGACTGAACCTGACCTGAACCCTGAACCTTGAACCAGCTGTTCTACAGTCCGGAAGCGCCACCCGCGGACGGCAGGTAGATCAGGTAGTGGTTGCCCGCCTTGTTGAACCACACCCGCACGTAGTCGTTCCCCTTGAGCGTCTGAACCTTCGAGCCTCCGGATGGCGGGGGCGGGTCCTTGACGACCATCTTCACTTCCGCCTGCGGGACGATGCTGACGACCTCGCGCCCTTTGACGGTGCCGCCCTGGACGAACTCGACCCAGCGCTCGAGCTTTTCGCTCACGCCTACTGCCGCGGGACCGGCTTCCTGGGCTGTCAGGCGGACGGTGTAGGAGCCGGCGGCGAGAGGCTTGCCGTCAGCTGACACGCCCTTGGGCAGCTGAACCGAGCCGAGGGCCAGGTCGCCCGCGGGCGCCGCGGCTTCCGCTGCCTGCGGTGGCTGCGTATTCGGCACCTTGTGCTGTGCCAATGCCTCACTGACGCACAGCGACCCCGCCAGCGTCACGCTCGCAACGCTCACCAGAACGCACTGCTTCTTCATAGCGATACTCTCCTGCGACCGGCCTTCAGTCGCGGCCTCGGCTAGCGCGGGGAGGTCCCGCACGACCTGAGCAATTATATCGACATTCCACGACCCAGACTTCAGAACCTGGAGCAAGCCCAGTGCCAGAGCTGGCTAGCTGTTCAGCTGGGGTTTTCATTGAGAATCTGAGCGATTCCGCAGGAAGGGTAGCACCCGGCTTACATAGCTGTTGTGAAAACCAACAGCTGAATGTCGTGGTCGCCCACGAAGCAAGCGCTCGCGGAAGACTCACCGCTTGGTGATGAGGATCGTCCCAGAGAAGGTGGTGAGCTCGAGAATCGCTCCGCCGCCGCTGCCCGCCGTCCCGCGCAGCGCGCGATTTCGCCGGCCGCTCTGCCCGCCCGACATCGTGACCGGGATGTCCGTGTTGATCGACCCGCTGAACGAGCTGGCTTCGACCTGGAACCCCGCTCCCGCGGGGACCGCGAGACGGATGTTCCCGGAGTGGGACGTGAACTCGTAACGCCCGTTCGGCTGGAGGTCACCAGCGAAGGTGATGTTCCCGCTAATCGCCTGCGCGTCCATCCGCTCGGCAGAGACGTCCTCGATCTGGACGTCGCCACTGACCGAATTGAGCGCCACGCTCTTGGCGGTCAACTTCCGCAGTCGCACCGTGCCGCTGATCGTGCCCGCTTCGAGCGCACCGTCGATGGTTGTGTCGTTCAGCTCGATGTCGCCGGAAATCGACCGGCCATTCACGACCCGGCCGGCGTTGGCGATACGGACGGTGCCGCTGATCGACTCGAGCGTCAGGCCGCCGCGGATGTCGCGCGCGCTGATGTCGCCAGAGATCGACTTGGCGATGATCCGCGTGCCTTCCGGCGCGGCAACGGTGTAGCTGACCGACACGTTGATGTTCCGCCGATTGTTGCGCCGTGCCTCGTTACTGTCAGGATAACGGGTGCGCGCCTCCGCGCGCGTGCCGCGTTCCGTGATCTCGACCTGCACGAGTGGAAGCATCGCCCGCGCTTCGTCGGCCGAGGCGCCGTGCGCCGTCTTCACCACGTCGATCGACGCGGTGGTCCCGCCGCCGCGCGTGATGAGGATGTCGCCCGAGATGTTCGACAGCTCGATTTCGCCGTTCGCGCCGATGTTGACGGTGCGGGTGAATCGCTCGGTCTGGGTTTCACGCTCTTCGGTACGACGCTGGCGCGACTGTTCCGCTCCCTCCGTCGCCGAGACGTGCCGGATAATAGAGCGATGCCGGACGACGCGCTCCTGCGCGACGGCCGTCGCCGCGACCGTAGAGACGAGCGTGACGATAATCAGACTGCGCATCATGACTTGTTCGCACCCTCAACGATTTGTGCGACGCCAGCGGCGTTGCCCTTCCGCATTTCGTTCATCAACGTAATCGTGTCCTGCAGCAGCGAGATTTTGCGCTGCAATGCTTCGAACAGACTGTTGCGGGCGGCGACGTTCTGCGGCTCTTTCTGCAACGCGTCGCTGCTTTCCGTGATCGCCTGATCCAGGATCTGCAAGTTCCGGTCGAGCGTGCCGGCCATGTCGGTCGGCAACGCCTGATCCTCCGAGCCAAGGCCCTCTTTCAGCTTGGCCACGCCGCTCTGCAGCAGCCGCTCGGCCTTCCGCAGGTCCTCTACGCCACTTTGGACGGCATCGGCGCCGGCGGCGTTGCCCTGCTCGGTGGCGCCGGGGCCCGTCGTCGATCCGGTGAACTGCGGTAACAGCAGCAGCAACGACGCGCCGACGGCCAGTACGAGCGCGGCGGCGATGCCGAGCCACAGTGGCTGGCGAAGCTGCCGGTGCCCAGTCGCGACCGGCGCCAACCGGTCGTGGACGCGGCCTTCCTGGCGCAGGCGTCCGGCAATCTGCAGCCAGACGTGATCGGGCGGCACTGGCTCGTCGAGCGTGTCGGCGAGATCGCGGATGCGCCGGAGATCGTTCGCGAGCGCGCGGCAGGCGTCGCACTGATCGAGATGCTGTTCGAGCTCGGCGACGCGGATCGGTCCCAGCGTGCCGTCAATCAGCGCCTGGATGTCGCCGTGAGATCTCGTGCAGTTCATCCTCGTGAGCCCGCGCGGGACAAGAGGGCCCGCAGCCGCATTCGCGCCTTGTGGACCTGAGACTTCGACGTGCCTTCCGCGATCCCCATGATCTCGCCGACCTCCTGATGTTCGAGGCCTTGCACATCGTGCAGCACGAACGCCGTGCGGCAGCCTTCCGGGAGCTGAGCGATCGCGCGTTCGAGATCCATCTTCGTCACGGCCCGTTCCGCGAGTCCATGGCTGCTGGCATCGGGCAGCACCGGGTCATCGGCGAGGGCGTCGGTCATGTGAATCGCGCGTCCCGTCCGGCTCCGAAGGTAGTCGAGGCACAGGTTGACGGCCAGCCGATACAACCACGTGCCGAGCGCCGACTCCCCACGGAAGCTGTCCAGCTTCCGATGCGCCGAGAGGAAGATCTCCTGGAGCATGTCTTCCGCGTCGGCGGGGTTTCCCAGCATTCGAACCGCAAGGCCGTACAGCTTCCTCGAGTGCGCCCGGTACACCTCGTCGAATGCGCCCAGGTCGCCCTGCCGGCAACGCTCGACGAGCGCCAGGTCGTCCTGCCGAGAAGGGCCCCCGGTGAATCTTGTCACGTTAGACGACACAGGCACCTGACGGCGTTGCCGTCATTTTCTTCGTTTTTGGCCTATTTCTGCCACCGCCGGGCCTGAAACTCGCGGATCCGGTTCCCCGAGACCAGGATCCCTTCGGCTCTGAGCAGCGCCCGTTTCATCTCGAGGCGCCCGCCGTATCCGCCGAGCTGACCGCCGGCGGCAATGACCCTGTGGCAGGGGACGTCCCGGGCCGTGCACTCGCGCATGATGTTGCCGACCGCCCGGGCCGCCCGGGGCCGTCCGGCTGCCGCCGCCACGTCGCCGTAGGTAGCGACGCGACCGGCTGGGATGCGGCGGACGGCCGATAGAACGCGGAGAGTGAAATGGCCCAACCTTTGGCTGTCGTGCTTCACCACAGAACTTCTCGCCACGCCAGACCCTGCAGTCAAAAAGCTCTTCACCGCGGAGAACGCCGAGGACGCAGAGCAACCCTTCTTGCTCAGCGACCTCTGCGGACTCCGCGGTGAAAGGCTTTGCGGCATTCGGTGAGCATTCCCAATTCGCGAATCTGCAATCAAATCAGAACAGTATCCTGATCCCGCCGCCCGCATAGACCCCGCCGGCGTCCACCGAGATGGTCCGGCCGCCCGGCGCGTCGAGATCGACCGACGTCCGCGCGAATCGCACGAGCCCACCGACGCCAAAGCGGCGGTTGAACATCCACATCACATCCGCCCCGACGTTGAAGGCGGGCGCCGACCCCTTCTCGCGGCTCGTCTGCGCGGACGCGAATGTCGCCGTGTCGTACGGGAAGGTTTCGGTAATCCTGACCTCGGTCACCAAATCCTGCTCGACGGTGAAGAACGACGGCCCGCCCGACAGCACGACGCGCAGCCGGCCGCCGGGCCCGCCGGGATTGACGAGATACATCGCCTGCACGTGCACGGCGGTTTCCGAGCGTGTCACGCCGGTCGCGTCGCCTTCGACTGCCCGCGGCTGGTTGAAAAAGAACGGATGCGGGAAGCTCGACGTCGTGCTCGCGCTGTCGCTCCGCGTGAAATATGAGACGGCGACGCCCGCCGCAAGGTTCTTCCACAGCCGGTAACCCCCGCCCGCGTCGAAGACGAAACCGCCCTGCACGGGATAGTCGACCTCGGTTGAACCGGTCTCGAGGTTGCGCTCGAATTCGAACCGGTCGCTGAAGTCGTTGGTCGTCGTCTGGAAGGCGCCGTTGACGCTGATATGGACACGCTCGGGCCAGTTCTGGGCGACGGCGGGCGCGGCCGCCGCCAGTGCCACGCCGACCGCAGACGACGCCGACGAGCAAGAGCGCGACAGATACCGCTCTCTAACGCTTGCTGAACACTACGCGCGCTCCTCAATTCACACCTACCGCTGTCCAGGCTTGCGTCATCGCGCGCTCGGCGTTGCTGTTGGCGCTGAACAGGTCCCTGGCGGCCTGGATGGTCGCCGCACGCGCGACGGCGAAGGTCGCGTTCGCCGGCAGCATCTGCGTGAACGCGCGGTAGAACACACGCTCGATCTGCTCGCGATTGGCCGCGCCCACGCCCTGCACCGACAGCCCCGACGTCCGGTTGGTGCCGCCTTCGATCGCGAGGTAGTAGACCTGATTCGGAATGCCGGAGTTGATGTGGACGCCGCCGTTGTCGGCCGTGCCGGTGAAGCGTCGTGAGTAGTGATCGGGATCGCCGTAGGCTTGCGGATCGGCCATCGATCGAATCCCGCCCGGCCGGAAGACGTCTTCGCCGATCAGGTAGTCGGCGCGCAAATTGCCGCTGCCCGGCTGCTGAAAGTAAAACTCGGCCGACGTGCCCATGACGTCCGAGAACGACTCGTTGAGCGCGCCCGATTCGTTCTGGTAAATCAGGCCAGACGAATAATCGGTCACGGCGTGCGTCAACTCGTGCGCGACGATGTCGAGCGCGCCCGACAGGAAGTCGACGGTCTGGCCACCGGAAGTGAACCCTGCCGGCAATCCCACGCCATAGACCATCGCGCCGACGCCCGAGTCGTAGAAAGCGTTCGTGAAGAAATCGTCCGGAACCGCTGGGTTGAAGATGTCCAGCCGTCTCGCCGGATGGACGATGCTGACGATTGGACGATTGTTGTTGTCGAGCCCGCGGCGGTTGAACCGCTTGAAGTAGTAATCGTAGGTCCAGCCCGCATACACGTGCGCGTCCACGGTGGCGCTGTCGGTCCAGTTGTTGTCGGCATCTGCCGCCAGATCGTTGGCCGACAGCTGAATTACGCCGTTCAGGTAATTGAGCGTGCGCGTGAAGTCGCCGCGCATGTCGTAGCTGTTGAGGGCCGGCGGACGCAGCCGATCGGTGGTCACGAACTGTCCGCCGCTCGGCGACACGCTGATCTTCTTCACGTCACCCAGCACGCCCTGCCCGCGCCCGACGGCGCTCTGCGCCTTGAGGTCGCTGAACTCGAACGCGACGCTGCCATCGCGCGCGTCGACGAAGTACTCACGGATGTCGCCGCCGGCCGCGGCGCGCACGCGCCACGTCAGCAGGTAGTCGCCGTCCCGCGGCAGGATGACGAGTTCCGGCACGCGCCCGATCTCGACGCCGGCGCGCGCCTCGATGATCTCCCGCGCCCGGTCCGCTTCGATGGCCGGCGAGGTCTCGACGTCGATGCCCTCGTAGACGTTGCCGAACGCCGACACGACCTGCCCGCGGTTCAACTGTTCCGCCACGTCCGCGCCGAATACCCGCACACCGCGATGATATTGGTCGTAACGCTCGTGCGTCCGCCCGGCGACGAGCAGGTCGTCGCGGCGTGTGCGCAGCCGCAGCTCGCCCGATCGCCGCAAGCCGTCGACGCGCGGCGCCCACGTGCGCAGCTCCCCGGCCGTCGAGGCGGTGATCGTCAGGTGTCCCCGCGCCGGCTGTTGCGCGGCCGCCGGCATCAGCCAGAGCGAACACGCCGCGAGCGCGGCGGCCGCCGCGGCGACAGGGCGCCACGCAGTCCTCCACGTCGTCCTCCACGCGGGGACCCGATGAAATCCGTACATGAAACCTCCAGGGGGAGCCGTTTGGGCTGGCGGGGCAAGCCCGTCAATTTTACTCGATCGCGGCCTTGAGGACCCGCCCATCAGTCTTTGCGATCTTGACCTTGGCGACGTGGGCGAGGGTTGGCATCAAATCGGCTGGTGTGGCGGGCTGGGTGTAGCGTCCCGCGCGCACTGAGGCCCCGAAGAAGAGCACCGGCACGCGCTGGTCGTACGCGTACTGCGTCCCGTGTGTGGTGACCGCCGTCGACATGAGCCACTTTTCTTCCGGAGCGACGATGATGTCGCCGCTCCGCCCGAGATTGTGGCTGAGCGCGGCCGCCCGCAGCACGCTGTCCTTCGAGGCGCGCGCCGACTTGGTTGCGAGATCAGGGCCCCAGAATGCGAACTTGATTCCCGGCACCGATCGCAGCGCGGCCAACGCAGCTTCGCGCATGGCCTTGTCTTTCGCGAGCCGCGTGCGCGCCACCTCGTCGAGATAGATATTCGTGTAGGCCGACGAGAGGACGTGGGGACCTTTCCCGAGCGCTGGCTCGAGCACGGCTTCGAGCGCCGCCGCGACCGCCTTGCTGGCAACGCGTCCGCCGCCGACCTGCTCGGGAATCTCGGCGACACCGTGATCGGCGCTCAACCCAAGGATGTAGTTGCCACGTCCGACCCGCGAATCGAGGTAGTCGAGTAGCTTGCCGATCGTTCGGTCGAGCCTGACGAGCACGTCCTGGATCTCGTGGCTGCGCGGCCCATAGACGTGTCCGATCCCGTCAACAGCCGAGAAACTCACGCCGAGGAAGTCGACGGTCGTCCCCTGCCCGAGCTTCAGCGCATCGATCGACGCTTCGGCCATCCGCTCGAGGTATTCGTCGGCGTAGGGCGACCGCTGCCACCGCGCGTAGAAGTCCTCGGGCTTTCCGCCGGCAACAGCAAGGGGATGCGGGAACGACCCGGACCATCCGGTCACCTTGCCTTCGCCGGTCATTTCATCCTGGCCCTGATAGGCGGAGAGCGGCAGCGTGCGCTCCCAGACTCGCTCGGCATCAGCTTTCAGCGGGTTGGCATCGATGAACGACTTCAAGAAGGGGACGGGCTCTTTCGTGAACGCGCTCGATGTCGTCCAGCCGCCCCGATCGTCGAACCAGACGACGGCCGTCGCTTTGTGGCCGGTGAGCGTGACGGCCGATCGCGGCTTCAGTGACAGCGCGACGCTGCGGCCTCCTCGATCCATGACCTGTTCACCGATCGCCGGGACGAGCATCAGCTTGCCGCTGTCTCCCTGGATCGGCGAGAGGTTGTTGTAGCTGATTTCCGTGACGGTCGGGTCGTCTGTGCAGTACGGGGACTTGCCGGTCTTCGGATCGAACCAGTTGTTGAGGATCATCCCGTGCCGGTAGGGGAACGATCCCGTGCCGATCGTCGAATGTCCGGCACAGGTAATCGTGTTCAGGTACGGGTAGGCGGCCTCAGTGAACCAGGCGCCCTCGCGGATCAGCCGCGCGAGACCGCCCGAGTAGTTTGCGGCGTACCACTGCAGGTAGTCGGCGCGCATCTGATCGACGACCAGGATCACGATCAGTTTCGGCGCCGCCTTGGTCTGAGCCGACACGTGCCGCGCGGGAGATCCGAGCGCGACGGCTGCGGCGCAGGCCGCCGCGAGCGTCAGCCGGACGGATCGCGCGATTGATTGAGTCCTCGCGGTTCGAGTCTTCGAGGAACGAGATGTCGGCGGGTTCGCGTCTGGATCGGTCATCGTCGAAGGATCGGGAGATAGCACAAGGCACCAATGAACACATCGTAAGTCGCGCAGCCGATGAGATACCAGCGTGGCGCGATCGAATCCGGCAGCCAGCCGGGCCGATGGGCGACGTCGAGGACCGCATGGGCGGCAAAGGCCAGGGCAAGGACAGTCAACGCGTGTCGAGGGTCGCGCACCAGCGTCGACGCCGCGAGGACGAGAAACCCGACCGCGAACGCGACGTCGAAGCCAACGCCCTGCTGCGCCTCGTGAGCGACGGCAAAACCGATGTAGACGCCGGCGGTCAGCGCGAGCAGCAACGCCGCGAACTGCCCGAGCCGAAGCTCCGAGACGAGACGGTCGGGCGAGGCCGGGGGAATCTGCGACGTGCGGACGGCGTGCCACGCGAACCCGATCGCCAGCCCGCACGCCGCCATCGCGACCGTCCGCAACGCCTCAGTCACGAAGAGAAGTATAGCTGGAGGTCCCGCGACGACATTACGCGCGCGCCACGTCGATGAAATTCAGCGGGTCGATCCCGTAGGGCGCGGGATCGAGCGGCGAGAGGATGCTGTCGGGCGGCGAGCCGTCCGGCGCCCGTTCCCAGAGGTTGCGCTCGAGCGGCGCGTCGTAGCGGGCGCCGTCCGGACCGAACAGCACCTTGACCCGCGGCCGATACGGATCGGGCGCGTGCACCCGCGTCACGACGGCGATCGACTCCGACGCCAGCTTGACCAATGTTCCCGGCGGATAGATGCCGAGCAGTTGCACGAAGCGGCGGACGAGCTGCGCCTCGAAGTGCGCGCCGTCATCTTTCTTGAGCACTGCGAGGACTCGGTCGGTCGGGAACGCCTGCTGGTAGGCGCGCTGCGACCGCATCGCGTCGTAGACGTCGGCAATGCTGCAGATCATGGTCCCGAGGTTGAGCGCGGCGCGTTTCGCGCCCTCCGGATAGCCGGTGCCATCGAGCCGCAGGTGGTGCTCGAAGGCGACGACCGGCGCGAGAATCGGCATCTCGGGCGTCCGCCGGAGGATCTCGGCGCCCTCCATCGGGTGCCGGCGCATGATGACGAACTCCTCGTCGGTGAGCCGCTCCGGCTTCTGAAGGATTTCTTTCGGCGTCCGGACCTTGCCGATGTCGTGCATCAGCGCCGAGAGGCCGAACTCGCGCAGGAGCCGCCCTTCGATGCCGAGCGCGCGCGCCTGGCCCATCGTCAGGATCGACACGTTGACCATGTGGGTGAACGTGTAGTTGTCGTAGTTGCGCATCGCCGTGAGCGCGACGAGCGCCGTTCGGTTCTGCGTGACGGCGTCGGCCAGACCCTCGACCGCATGTAGCGCCGCCGGGACGTCCGGCTTGCCCTCGAGGGCCGCGCTCTCCCACGCGGTTTCCGCTGCGGACACCGCGGTCGTGTAGAGCTGCCGGATTGCGGCCATGTCGCTCGCGATGCCGTCGCGCCCCGGCTCCTCCGACGTGATCCGTCCCAGCCGGATGTGCGGGAAGCGCCAGCTCGGTTCCGGCCCGCCGCCCTTGGCCGGCAGCTTGGCGACGCCGAGCATCAGGCCGACGACTTCTTCCGGTGTCACGCCGCGCTCGAATGAGATGCGCTCGACTTTGTTGGCGAGCAGGCGGTCGATCAGGTCCTTCATGCCGCTGCTGGCTTTCGGGCAGCGGCGTATCGGCCACGACGAACTCGTTGTCGACGATGCCGACGGTGATCGACGGTTGCTGTTGCTGGAGCGTCTTGAGCGCGCCGAGGAGGCCCTCGACATTGCGCCCGAGCAACGGGTGATCGGCGGCGTAGAGCTGCGCCGCCCGGGTGCCGGAAGCGAAGCGGCGGAGCAGTTCGTCGTAGAGCGCCAGGCGGCCGGCGGGTTCAGTGGTCATGCCGTTATGCCGCTCCTGCGAGCTCTGCTTTGGCGGCGCCGCGTGCGCCGGGCGCGCCGCTCGCCGCCGCCTCACGCAGGGCATCCATCGCGCCGACCGTGCCGATGCGGCGGAGCGCGTGGGCCGCGGCCGCTCCGTACTTCCGGTTGGCGAAGATGGTCCACCAATGCCCGGTGTGCAACGCCACCTTGAGGGCTTCGATTGCGTCGACACCTCCGTACGCGCCGAGGGCCTCGATCGCGGTGAGGTAGAGCTGCGGGAATCGCCCACGATCCATCTGCCGCACGAGGTAACTGTAGAGCGGCGCCGCGCGTTGATCCCGCATCTTCAGGACTTCGCTGAGAAGCGTCGCGCGGGCGGCCCCTTTGGCATTCGTCAAGGCGGTGAGCAGAATCACGGCAGCTTCTTTCGAACCGTTCAACATCAGACCCTGCACGGCTTCCCGCTGCACGAGCGGTTCGGCGTCGGCGAGGAGCGGGACGAGTTCCTTGAGGCCCTCGGCGCCGCCGAACTCGCGCAACAGGAACGCCGCCGTGCGGCGCATCTCCCAGCTCTTCGCGTTCAGCAGCGGCCGGACGGCTTCCGCGCCGCGCGGGCCGAAGCCGACGAGCACATCGCGCAGGCGCTTCCGCGCCCGTCCGTCCTGTTCCGCCGCCAGGACTTCGGCGAGCGGCGCGATGATCGACGGGCCGATCGCATGGCAGACCTTCTTGAACCGTTCGTAGTTGTCGTCGTCTGCGGTCCGCAGGTGCGGCGCGACGTGTTTCATCAGCGAGCCGCGCCCGAATCGATCGAGCGCGGCCGCCGCGTGCGGCCGGCGGAACGGGCTCGGGTTGCCCTGTTCGATGACGGTGTCGATCAAGCTCCACGCCTGGTCGAAGTGGCCGACGCGCACGAGGTCGTCGGCATGTGTCACGACCGTGTCGGCGACGTCGCGCCAGCGCGACGGGTCGGTCTCGATGCGCAGAAGGTCGGTCAGGAGCGACTGATCGAGACTGCGCAGCGACGCATCGCTGACTGTCGACAGCCACGCCGCAATCCGCTCAGGGGGATCGTCGCTGACCTTTTCGACGTCGACCGGCAGCGTGCGGGCGTGGGAGAGCTCGCGCGCGTAGTCGTCCGAGACGTAGCGCGCGTCGGTATACGACGTCAGCATCTGCTCGACGCCATTCCAGAGGCCTTTGAACTCCTCCTGGTCCTGTTCGCGCGCCAGCTCGGATGCCGCGACCTCCTCGCGCGCCAGCGCGAGCAGCTGGCGCTGGCGGTCGAATTCCGGCACGAGGGCCCGGAAGGCGTGCGCGAGCCGTTCGGACGCGCCACGCTCGGCGACCACCGAATCGGCGACGAACCCTGCCACCGACGCGTCGCTCATGCTTTCGATGAGCGCGCTGACCACGTTAACGCTGCCGGCCATGGCTTCGGGCCGCTGCCGCTCGGCGAGGAGCGAGATCATCGCCTCCACCGAGAGGTGCCTGGCGCCTCGTCCGAACTGCTCGAAGATGGTGTTCAGTTGCTGCGGGTCGGTGCGGCCGACGTAGTCGACGAGCCCCCGCACGATGTTGAGGAGCGCCGCCGTCTGAAGCTCGACGCCCTGAGGGCTCTTGGCGGCGGTTTCCTCCAGCCGCTGCATCAGCTGTTCGAGCTTGGACGAGTCCTGAATGATGTCGATGACCGCGCGGATCGCCGCATCGTCGACGGTCAGCGTCGGCCCGGACATCGCGGCCTCGATAATCGAGTCGATCGTGGCGGCGAGCCCTTGCTTTTCGCGCAGGACCTCGGCGTAGTCGATTTCGCCGATTTCGAGACTCGGACCGCCGCCGGTTGCCCAGAGCCTGGCGATGCCGCCATCCGCGCGGACTTCTTCGGGGCTGCGCGCGAGCAATAGGAGCAGCGTGCGCCACGAATCGACGCTGGCGCCGGCGTTGAGGGTCAGGCGCCCGATCAGGTGGCGGTGAAGGAGCGCGGCGAGCTCCGAGACCGCCGGGTCGGGCTTGGCCATCTTCGCGCCCTCGATCAACAGGCCATCGGAGAGCACCTGGACTTTGTACGGGCCGGCGTCGGTCAGCCGGGCGCTCGCCTGTTCGAGCCGTGACAGGGACACCGCGATGGCCGGGTGACCACCTGGGTAGAGCGAAACCGCGCGTGCCGCCGCCTTGCAGACGCGCGCGAACTCGGCCAGACGACCGGCGGCGTCCGGCGCGAGGAGGGGAATGGCAGGGGACTCGGACATCAACGACTGGCCGGAATTCTAGCAAATTCCAATATAGTAGAGGCCGCTTTCGGCGGTCCTGGCACCTCACCATGCGCGCGGTCGATCTGATACGGCAGAAACGGGATGGCGGCGTGCTCGATCGCGCCGCCATCGACTTCTTCATTGCCGGTGTGACGCGCGGCACGCTTCCCGATTACCAGACCTCGGCGCTGCTGATGGCGATCCTCCTGCGGGGGATGACGCCCGACGAAACAGCTGGGCTCACCGACGCGATGGTGCGATCGGGCGTGCGAGTCAGCTATCCAGGCTTGCCGGGGACTCCCGTCGACAAACACAGCACCGGTGGCGTGGGGGACAAGACGTCGCTCGTGCTCGCGCCGCTCGCGGCGGCATGCGGCGCCTACGTGCCGATGATGTCGGGGCGTGGTCTCGGTCACACCGGCGGCACGCTCGACAAACTCGAAGCGATTCCCGGATTTCGCACGGGGTTGTCGCTCGATGAATTGAAGGCGGCGGTGGCGTCGGTCGGCTGCGCGCTCATTGGACAGACGTCGGAGATCGCGCCTGCCGATCGCAAGCTGTATGCGCTCAGGGACGTGACCTCCACGGTCGAGAGCATTCCGCTCATCTGCGCGTCGATCATGAGCAAGAAGATCGCGGAGGGCATCGGCGGACTCGTGCTCGACGTCAAGACGGGCACCGGCGCGTTCATGAAGACGACGGAGGCCTCGCGCGCGCTGGCCGAGGCGCTCGTCGGGATCGGCCGGGCCGCGGGGGTGCGGACCGAGGCGCTCATCACGCGCATGGACGCGCCACTCGGTCGCGAGGTCGGGAACGCCAGCGAGGTCATCGAGTCGATTGAAACGCTCAAAGGGTCTGGACCCGCCGAGCTCGAGCAGTTGTCGGTGCTGCTCGCCGCGCGGATGCTCGTCGTCGCCGGCGTCGCGAGCGATGACGCCGACGCGGAGACCCGCGTGCGCGCCGCGATCACGTCGGGGACGGGGGTCGAGAAGCTCCGGCAGATCATCGAGCATCAGGGCGGCGATCCGCGCGTGATCGACGACTACGCGCGGTTGCCGTCAGCGCCCGACGTCGAGGTCGTGACGGCGCCGCGGAGCGGATTCGTGACCGGGCTCGAAGCCGAAAACGTGGGCCGCGCCGCCGTCGCGCTTGGCGCCGGCCGCGAACGGCTCGAGGACGTCATCGACCATGGCGTCGGGATCACGGTGGTTGCGGCGCCGGGCATAGAAGTGCGATCGGGGGACGCGGTCCTGCAGATTCGCCACCGTGGCGGCCGTGGTCTCGAGGTGGCGCGAACACTCCTGAGGCAGGCCGTGCAGATTGGGGACGTCGCGCCCGCCACGCAGCCGATCGTCGTCGATCGGGTGTGAGGCGGTTGGTCGCGACCGCATGAACCCTGAACCGTGAACCCTGAACCGTGAACCTGAATCGAAGTCATCAAAAATGTCCGACGCACACAGTCCCGCCGATCGCGCCCCGTTGAAGCGCGTCCCCTACGATTCGAGAGACCTGACCGTCCTCGGGGCCGCTGCCGCCGGCGCCGCGGTCTGCGCGCTCATCGCCCAGTTTGGCGGTGTGCCCCGGCTGCAGCCGCTTGTCGGCCTGATCGTCATCATGGCGGTGGCCTACGCCATGTCGACGAACCGGCGTGCCATCGATCGGCGCACCGTCGCCTGGGGCCTTTCCCTGCAGGTGATCTTCGCGCTGCTCGTGCTGAAGACCGCAATCGGCCAGGAGATCTTTCAGCGGCTCGGCGCGGCCATCAATCGGCTGCTGGATTTTGCCTTCGTCGGCTCGAGCTTCGTGTTCGGGCCGCTCGGCGACAAGGAGGTCTGGCCGCGCATCATGACGACGGTGCTCGGGGCCGAGGGCGCCCGCTACGGGGTCGTGTTCGCCTTTCAGGTGCTGCCGACGATCATCTTCATTGCCGCGCTTTTTGCCATCCTCTATTACTTCGGCGTCATGCAAGTGATCGTGCGATTGTTCGCAGTGATGATGCGGCGGGTGATGAAGGCCTCGGGCGCCGAATCGCTGAACGTCGCGGCGAGCATCTTCATGGGGCAAACCGAAGCGCCGCTGACGATCCGTCCGTTTCTGCCGCGGATGACCGAGTCCGAGCTGATGACGGTCATGACTTCGGGGATGGCGCACATCTCCGGCGGCGTCATGGCCGCCTACATCCTCTTCGGGATCGAGGCGAAGCAGCTGCTGACCGCCGTCATCATGACCGCGCCCGGCACGCTGATGATGGCCAAGATTTTCGTGCCCGAGACCGAGCAACCCGACACGATGGGGACGGTGAAACTGGAGATCGAGCGGACCGACGTCAACGTCATCGACGCCGCAGGGCGGGGCACGAGCGAGGGACTGGCGCTGGCGTTGAACGTTGGCGCGATGTTGATCTCGTTTCTGGCGCTGGTGGCGCTGGTGAACGCACTGCTCGGGCTCGCCGGGTTGAGCCTGCAACAGATTTTCGGCTGGGTGTTTGCGCCGATTGCCTGGAGTATGGGAGTGCCATGGCGGGACGCGCCGACGATCGGCAACCTGCTCGGGACGCGGATGGCGCTCAACGAGTTTGTCGCCTACGCGCAACTGGGGCCACTCAAGGCATCGCTCGACCCGAGGTCCTTTACGATCGCGACGTTTGCGCTGTGCGGCTTCGCCAATTTCAGCTCGATCGGCATTCAGATCGGCGGCATCGGCGCCCTCGCGCCGACGCGCCGTCACGATTTGGCCCGGCTGGGCCTGCGCGCCATGCTCGCCGGCACCCTGGCCAATTTCGTGACCGCGACCATCGCCGGCTTCCTGCTCTGAGCGGGGACACTCAACCTGGACTGTCCCCGGTGACACCTTCAACCGGACAGTGCCAGACACTCAAGGTTGAGTGTCCCCGGAGGCGGAACGGGGGACGAGGATTTTGCGTACTGAGAGCGACGGCTACTTTGACTCGATAGAGACCGCGACGGCGTGGATCAGGGCGCGGACGGATCGCGCGCCGGAAGTCGCCATCGTGCTCGGGTCGGGCCTCGGCGACTTCACCTCGACGATCGGCGCGGCGACGACATTTGATTACGCCGACATCCCGCACTGGCCGGCGTCGGCCGTCGTCGGCCACGCAGGACGACTGGTCATCGGCACCGTCGCCGGCAAGCGCGTCGCGGCGCTGTCGGGGCGCGCGCATTTCTACGAGGGCCACAACCTGCGGACGGTGACGTTTGCGACCCGCGTCATCGGCAGCCTTGGCGTGCCGACGCTCATCCTGACCAACGCCGCTGGTGGCATCAACCTGACGTTCAAGCCCGGAACGCTGATGCTGATGGACGACCACATCAACCTGATGGGCAGCAACCCGCTCGTCGGCCCGAATGTGGATCGCTTCGGCCCGAGATTTCCCGACATGTCGGAGGTCTACTCCAAACGGCTGCGGCTGCTCGCGGGTGACGCCGCCCGCGCGCAGGGGCTGGCGCTTGCGCACGGCGTCTACGTCGGGCTGCACGGACCGAGCTACGAGACGCCTGCCGAGATCCGCTACCTCCGGACGATCGGCGCCGATGCCGTGGGGATGTCGACCGTCCCCGAAGCGATCGTGGCGCGTCACATGGGCGTTGAGGTGCTCGGCATCTCCTGTATCACCAACATGGCAGCCGGTGTCCTCCCGCAACCGCTCGTCCACGACGAGGTCATGGAGGTAGCCCGGCGCGTCCGCGCCGAATTCTGCGCGCTCCTGGAGGGTATCGTTGAGCGACTCTGACAACCGATCGCCGAAGCCGACGTGGCCGAAAGTCGAACGGCGGAGCCACGTCGAGCGCCGCGTCGAGCGGAGTGGCCACCCTCCACGACGAACCGGACAAGCCGCACATAGCCAGGACGATCTCGAGGTGCGAACACCGCGATCGATGAGGCGCGACGAGCGTCGGTCAGGACGCGACCGTCGCGACGACACGGCCTGGCGGTCCGTTCCGCTCGAGATGACGATCGCCACGGAGACCGATCTTGCAGAGGCGCTCGTCGCCGCCGCGACGCTCGCGCGCACGCGCGCCCAGGCCCGCTACTCAGGATTCAAGGTTGGCGCCGCGCTTGAAACGAGCGACGGCGACGTCGTCACGGGCTGCAACGTCGAGAACGCGACTTACGGCCTGACGCTGTGCGCCGAGCGAGTCGCGCTCGTCAAAGCGCTGTCCGAAGGATTCGCCGTCTTCACGCGCATCGTCGTCGTCGCCGACACGGAAAGTCCGACGCCGCCGTGCGGGTCCTGCCGCCAGCTCCTCTGGGAGTACTGCGGCGACATCGACGTGATCCTCGCCAACCTGGAGGGGATTACGTCGACGCTGCGGCTGTCGACGCTGCTGCCGATGCCCTTCGATGCGAGGCTGCTAGAATAGTGATCCACGAACCCCGAACCTTGAACCCCGAACCTTGAACCAATAAAGATGCTCCCAACCATCGACTGGCAGGGCGACACCATCGTCATGGTCGATCAGCGCAAGTTGCCTGGTCAGGAAATCTACGTGCGGTGCCGGACGGCGCAGGAAGTCGCGCGCGCGATTCGAACGATGATCATCCGTGGCGCGCCGGCGATCGGCGTCTCGGCGGCGATGGGCATCGCGCTTGGCATGCGGCGCAGCACGGCGAAAGGCACCAAGCAGTTCGCCGTCGAGTTCCAGAAGACGTGCGACATGATGGCGGCGACTCGGCCGACGGCCGTCAACCTCTTCTGGGCGATCGACCGCATGAAGCGGGTCTTTGCCGAGGCCGCGCAGGCCGGGCAGTCGACCGAGGAGATCGCCAATCGGCTCGAGCGCGAATCGCGCCTGATCCACGATGAAGACGTAGCGAGTTGCCGGACGATGGGCGGCTTCGGCGCCGATGTCGTGCCCGATGGCGCGCGCGTGCTGACGCACTGCAACGCCGGAGCCCTGGCGACGGCCGGCTACGGCTCGGCGCTCGGCGTGATTCGCGCCGCCGTCGAAAAGGGGAAGCGCGTCGCGGTGTTCGCAGACGAGACCCGACCGTTTCTGCAGGGCGCGCGGTTGACCGCGTGGGAGCTGGTGCGTGACGGCATCGACACGACGGTGATTACCGAGAGCATGGCCGGACCGCTGATGCGCGCCGGCGAGATCGACATCGTTGTCGTCGGCGCAGATCGCATCGCCGCCAACGGCGACACTGCGAACAAGATCGGGACCTACACCGTCGCGGTGCTCGCGCGCGAGCACAAGGTGCCGTTCTACGTGGCCGCGCCGCTCTCCACCGTGGATCTGGCGACGCCCGACGGCGATCAGATTCCGATCGAAGAGCGTGATCGCCGTGAAGTGACGCACCTCGGGTCGTCGCGGCTGACGCCGGAAGGCGCCCACATCCGCAATCCCGCGTTCGACGTCACGCCGCACCGCTACATTACCGGCATCATCACGGAGAAGGGCATCTTCGGGCCGCCCTACTCCGAGACGCTCAAAGGGGCCTTCGAGCTGGCTCGTCCAATCCCGCCGTCTCCGTGAACCTGCTCGCCATCGAGACCTCGTGCGACGAAACCGCCGCGGCGCTCGTCGCGGAGACGGGTGATGCCGCCCGACCCTGGCGAGTGCGATCGTCGATCGTCGCGTCGCAGACCGCGATCCACCGCGAGTGGGGGGGTGTGGTCCCCGAACTGGCCTCACGTCAGCACGTCCGCGACATCTGCGGCGTCGTCGAGGCGGCACTCTCTGAGGCCGGCGCCCAAACGACCGACATTGGCGCCGTCGCCGTGACTCAGGGACCAGGTCTCGTCGGCTCGCTGCTTGTTGGCGTCGCGTTCGCCAAAGCTTTTGCGTGGGCCAACAACATCCCGATCATCCCGGTTCATCATCTCGCTGGCCACATCGAGTCGCTCACGCTGGCGCACGGCGAACTGCCGCTGCCCGCGGCGGTGCTGGTTGTCTCCGGCGGCCACACCAGCCTGTATCTCGTGCCCGAACCTGGCGTCTACCGACTGGTCGGACGGACGCGAGACGACGCGGCTGGAGAGGCGTACGACAAGGTGGCGAAATTACTTGGCCTTGGATATCCGGGCGGACCGGTGATCGATCGGCTCGCGAGGCATGGCCGGGAGGATCGCTTCAGCTTTCCGGTGACGCGGATGACCCACGCCGATCGGAACGCGCCTCGGGCAACCGGCGCCGATTTGCTGCCGGCGGCCGTGGCCCGACGCACCGACTTCAGTTTCTCAGGCCTCAAGACGGCCGTTCTGCGGCTGGTCCAAGAGCGTAGCGCCAATCATGACCGCAGCGCCAATCATGACCGCAGCGCGAGTCTTGCGCCGGGGACGGCGCTTCCACAAGAGGACGTGGCCGACATCTGCGCGAGCTTTCAACGTGTCGTCGTCGAGGCGCTTCTCGAGCGCACGTTCGACGCGGCGAAGTGGCTCGGGGCCAGGAGCGTAGGGATCGCCGGCGGCGTGTCGGCGAACAGCCGGCTTCGCGCTGAAGCCGAGGCGCGCGGCGCGCGTTACGGCCTACCCGTCTTCGTGCCGCCGATCGCGCTCTCGACCGACAACGCGGCCATGATCGGTGCAGCCGGTCTCCGGCGCTACCGCGCCGGCGTGACCGGTTCCTGGGAGTTCAACGCCGAAGCATCGCTGCCGCTATCCGTATGAAGACCTTCACCGAGTACCTCTGGTTCACGACCAAGAAACGGCAGGAGTTCGTCCGCATCACTGACGAGGTGTCCGCGATCGTCAAGAAGAGCGGTGTCGACGATGGGATGGTCCTGGTGTCGGCGAGCCACATCACGGCTGGTGTTTACGTGAACGATTGGGAAGACGGTTTGATCGCCGATTTTCAGGTCTGGCTCGAGAAGCTGGCGCCCGCAGGACTCCCGTACAAGCATCACCAGACCGGCGAGGACAACGCCGACGCGCACCTGAAGCGAACGATCATGGGCCATCAGGTGATGGTGCCGATCACCAAGGGCGCGCTCGATCTCGGTCCCTGGGAGCAGATTTTCTACGCGGAGTTCGACGGTCAGCGGCGCAAGCGCGTCGTGGTGAAAGTGATGGGGATGGAGTAGGAGACAGAAGACAGGAGACAGGAGACAGCAGCGACGCGGACAGCGAGACGCGAGGACAGCAGCGCCTGCGGCACCGAGCGCGGCGCGAAGTCGCCGCGCGAGAGCGAGTGGGGGTGGGGCCCCACGAGCGTTGATAAATGCAGACCGAATGGTCGTCATGAGAAGGTGTTCTCTAGTTCACCAATGTCGGATCGATCGCGAATACCCCAGTCGCCCGATTGTTGGCGTCGGCGCCGTGATTCTCGTTTCGCCAGAGGATGCGCCGCGACTGGGTTGGGCGACGCCTCTGTCGGAACCGGGTGTCGTGCTCGTGAAACGGCGGTTCGAGCCGCTGGCGGGGCAGTGGAGCCTGCCCGGAGGCGCGATCGAAGTCGGTGAAACGCTCGAGGCCGGCGTGGCCAGGGAGATCCGTGAGGAAACCGGGCTGACGGTCGACGTAGGCTCGATCGTCGAGGTTTTCGATCGCATTTTTCGCGACGAGGCCTCCCAGGTGAAATATCACTTCGTACTGATCGACTATGTGTGTCGCGCGACCGGCGGGCAGTTCCGCGCCGGATCAGATGTCGGCGACGTCGCGATCGCCGATCCGGATCGGCTCGCGCCATTCGAGCTGACCGAAAAGACAGTGGAGGTGATTGGGAAAGCCTTCTCGATGTTTCGTGGTGGGTCCGGCTAAAGCCGGACACTACGACCGTAACGACAATGACGAGGAGGACGTGATCGCCATGCTGTCTCGTGAAGACGCCTGGGCGTTGATGACGGAGTACACCGAGAGCGAGAGCCTGCGCAAGCATATGCTGGCGGTCGAGGCCGCCGTGCGCGGGTACGCCCGGCTCTGGGGTGAGAACGAGCAGGAGTGGGGAGTCGTGGCGCTCCTCCACGACTTCGACTACGAGCGCTGGCCCGATCAGGCGAACCATCCGTTCCGCGGCGTCGAGATCCTCAAAGAAAAGGGCTATCCGGAATGGGTGACCCGCGCGATCCTGTCTCACGCGGAATACTCCGGCGTCCCGCGTGAATCGCGGCTCGAGCACACGCTCTTTGCGTGCGACGAGATGTCGGGCATCGTCACCGCCGCGGCGCTCGTCCGGCCGTCGAAGAGCATCCTCGATCTCGAGGCGGGCTCCGTGCTCAAGCGAATGAAGGACAAGGCCTTCGCCCGCGCGGTCAATCGCGACGACTTGCGGCGCGGCGCCGAGGAGATCGGCCTCCCGCTCGACGAGCACATCACCAATGTCATTGCGTTCATGCGGGTCGAGGCCGACGCGCTCGGCCTCAAAGGGGCGTAGCCCGAAACCCTCGGAACCCCTTTCGCGTATAAGCTAACCACTTGGATTCGAATCTTCAGTCCCCGACGACCAGCCCTGCCAGCAATGACACGAGCGGAGCCGTGTCGCGCCGTCCGCCCACCGACGGCAACGGCCAGCCCGCCGTGCACCTCGAGGGCGTGACGGTGATCTACGGCAAGAATCAGGCGCTCAAGAACGTCAGCGCGCGGTTCGAACGGGGCGCGGTCGGGCTGCTCGGGCCAAACGGCGCCGGCAAGAGCACGATGCTCAAGGCGCTGCTCGGCTTCGTCACGCCGAACCAGGGCCGCATGCAGGTGCTCGGCCTCGACGTCGCCGAACGGCCGATGGAGATTCGGGCGCGGCTCGGCTACATGCCGGAAACCGATGGCCACATTCCCGGCATGAACGCCGTCTCGTTTGTCGCGTACTGCGGCCAGCTCGCCGGACTCCCAGCCGTCGACGCCATGCAGCGCGCGCATGAAGTGCTCTACTACGTCGGTCTCGGCGAGGCCCGTTATCGCAACCTCGAAACCTACTCGACCGGGATGAAGCAGCGCATCAAGCTCGCGCAGGCAATCGTCCACGATCCCGATCTGCTCTTCCTCGACGAGCCGACCAACGGCATGGACCCGAAGGGCCGCGACGAGATGCTCGAGCTCATCCGCGACCTTGGCCATAACAAGGGCGTCAGCCTGATTCTCTCGTCGCACCTGCTGCCGGACGTCGAGTTCACGTGCGATCACGTGGTCGTCATGGACAAAGGCCAGATCGCGGCCCAGGGGCCGATCGAAGAGTTGAAGGGGCCCGCTGGCCGCGTCTTCGAGTTGCGGGTCAAGGTCGTCTCCGGCGGCCTGCCCGGCTTCATCGATGTCCTGCAGAAGGCGGGGATGGATTGTCACTCGACCGATGAGGACGTGATGCGCGTTTTTGTCCCGGCCGCGATGAGCGGCGCCGAGTCTCGCGACCAGCAGCGGATCTTCTCGCTGGCGGCGAAAGAAGGCGTGCAGGTGCGGCACCTGCGGCCGAGCGTGCCGACGCTCGAGGACGTATTCGCGAAAGCGGTCGGGGAGGAGTAACGCCACGGATAACACGCATCGCACGGAAGCAATAAAGCCACGGACAACACGGATTACACGGAAGCAAGGAAGCCACCGACCACATGGATGACACCGAAGGAGTTCTGAGACTAGAAGCCATCTCATTAATGGCGCGAACGAGCGTAGCGAGTGAGCCACGCGATCGGAGCGCGCCGTCGCCAGCGGCGCGCGAGAGCGCGTGTCGGGGAGTCCGAGGGGCGAAGCCCCTCGGGTAAAACTAGATCGCATGCCTATCCACGACCAGAGCTACCGGCATTTCGAGGGCGCCAAAGCTCCGCCTGGACGGGCGTGGCTCGTCATCGCCAAGGCCGGGATCATGACCATGATTCGCAAGCGGCTGTTCCTTGGCCTGCTCGCGATGTCGTGGTTTCAGTTCATCGGCCGCGCCGCGCAGATCTACTTCACCGTCAACTTCCCGCAGGTGGCGATGTTTGCGCCCACCGCGCAGACGTTCAGGGATTTTCTGGCGCAGCAGGACCTGTTCGTCTTCATCATGACGATCTACGTCGGCGCCGGGCTCATCGCCAACGACCGGCGTGCCAATGCGCTGCAGATTTACTTGTCGAAGCCGCTCGCGCGCGCCGAGTACATCGCCGGCAAGGCCGCGGTGCTCTTTTTCTTCCTGATGCTCATCACCTGGGTGCCTGGCATCCTGCTGCTCCTCGTCCAGGTCATGTTTGCCGGCAGCTTTCAGTTTCTGCGCGCCAACCTCTTTCTGTTTCCGGCCATCACCGTCGCCTCGCTGCTGCAGGTGCTGCTCGCGACCTTCACCATGCTGGCCCTGTCATCCTTGTCGAAGAGCAGCCGCTACGTGTCGATTCTCTACGCTGGCGTGCTGTTCTTTACCGCCGCGATCTATCAGGTGCTCAATCTGATTACCGGGAGCTCCAGCTTCTCGTGGATTTCGCCGGTGACGAGCCTTGCGCAGGTCGTCGACGTGATCTTTCGCATCCCGCCACGCTACATGACGCCCTGGCAGGTGTCCCTCATCGTGATCGTCGGGCTGATCGTCGTCTCGATTTCAATCCTCGAGCGGCGGGTGCGTGGCGTCGAGGTGGTGACGTGAGCGCGCCCGCCACACCCATCGTGACCGCCGCGCACGTCTCCAAGTGGTACGGGCAGGTCATCGGCCTCAACGACGTCAGCGTGAACGTCCCGCCCGGCGTGACGGGACTGCTCGGCCCGAACGGCGCCGGCAAGTCGACGTTCATGAAGCTCATCACCGGCCAGCTCAAGCCGAGCAAAGGCGTCGTCACCGTGCTCGGCGAGCCGATCTGGAGCAATCCGAAGCTCTACTTCCAGATCGGGTTCTGTCCGGAACAGGACGCGTTCTACGAGCGGATGACCGGACTCGAGTGGGTGACGGCGCTCGTGCGCCTCAACGGGCTCGACGAGAAGGCTGCCGACGAGGCCGCGCGCCGGGCCTTGACGATGGTCGATTTGATGGACGCGGCGGGCAAGAAAATCGGCGCCTATAGCAAGGGCATGCGCCAGCGCGTCAAGCTCGCGCAGGCGATCGTGCACGACCCGGCGCTGCTTATCCTCGACGAGCCGCTGTCGGGGATGGATCCACTGGCGCGCCGGCGGACGATCCGCCTGATTCGCGAATGGGCCCGCGCCGGCAAATCGATCATCGTCTCGAGCCACATCCTGCACGAGATCGAGTCGATGACCGCCAACATCCTGCTGATCAACAACGGCCGCATCCTGGCGGAAGGCGACGTCCACCACATCCGCGATCTCATCGACGAGCATCCGCACACCGTCTACGTCCGCGCCGCCGACCCCCGCCGGCTCGCGCGCGAGTTCCTGGCGCACGACGATGTGCGGAGCCTGAAGTTCGAGCAGGATGCGGTGGTCGTCGAGACCGGGCAGCCGGATCGCTTTTACGCGCGGCTGACCGACATGGCTGCGACCGGCGAGTTTGGCGCGATCGACGAGATCACGTCGCCCGACGACAACCTGCAGGCGGTCTTCCAGTACCTGGTCAAATGAGAGTACTGGTCAAATGAGAGTACTTGGTCAAATGAGAGTGCCTGGTCAATGACGAACGACACGCCAACCGCTCAGCCGCGTCCGCCGGGTTTCGTGACGTCGAGCCTGCGGATCTTCGACTTGTCGATCGGCGAGATGCTGTGGTCGCGGCGGACGATCTTCATGGCGGTGCTGGTCGCGGCCCCGGTGCTCATCGCGCTCATCGTCCGGTTGCTCGTTGGCCTTGGGGCGCCGATCTTCGACGAACCGAGAGGCGGCGGGTCATCCATTCGGATGACCGGGCCCGCTATGTTCGGCCTCTTGATCTGGGTCGTGTACCTGCGCATCATCGTGCCGCTACTGGGGGTCTTCTACGGCACCTCGCTGATGGCCGACGAGATCGAAGACAAGACGATTACATATTTGTTCACGCGGCCGATTCCGCGCGGGGCGGTGCTGATCGGGAAGTATCTTGCGTATCTCGGCTGTACGGTCTTCGTCGTGCTGCCGTCGGTCGTCCTCGTGTACCTGCTCATCGTGCCCCTGAAAGGCAGCCTCGGGGCCGCGTTCCCCGACCTTTTGAAGGACCTGCTGCTGCTCGGGCTCGGGCTGGCGGTCTATGGGGCGGTTTTTGCGTTTGTTGGCGCAAAGTTCAATCGGCCGCTCCTGATTGGGCTGATTTTCATCTTTGGCTGGGAACAGGCGACCCTGGCGTTCCCCGGCTACCTGAAGCAGTTCACGGTGATGTTCTACCTCCAGGCAATCGTCCCGCACGCGATGCCGAATGACGGAATCGTCAGCATGATTCAGGGCCTGTTCAGGGAGACCCCCGGCCTGGCGGCCAGCCTGTTCTGGCTGGCGGTCATCTGGGCCGTTTCGCTCGGCTGGGGTTCCCGGATTGTGGCGCGGAAGGAGTATGTGCTGGAACAGTAGGGCTGGCTTTAGGCTTTAGGCTCTAGGCTTTAGGCAAGGCTCAAGTAAAACCTTCGACCAGTTACTCGAAGATCTTCCTGAGCCGTAAGCCAAGAGCCGAGAGCCATTCATCCCACTTAACTGCAGCAAACGTAGCCCTTTGCGGAACTTTTTACCCGCTGTCTCTGTATAATCCACTCAGAGGGTCACAGGATGACGAGGAAAACTCGGATTTTCATGACAGGTTCTGCGGCAGTGCTGGCGGGCGGGCTCTGCACCGGGCTGGTCGCCTACTACGGTGGCGGATTCCAGGCCCTGGTCGCCTCGACGGGGCCGACCGAACTGTCCTACGTGCCGGCCGATGCCTCGGTCGTCGCCTACGCTGACGTCAAGAGCATCATGAATTCCGAGCTCCGGCAGCGGTTCAAGCAGTCCGTGCCGATGCCGATGGGCGAGGAAGGCCAGCGGGAGTTCTTCGAGAAGACTGGCATCGACATCGAAAACGACATCGACTACGTCGTCGCAGCGGCCACCCGGTTGCCAGGCCATGGAGACGACCATCCCAGTGGCGTGATGGTGGCCCGAGGACGCTTCGACATCGTCAGGCTCGAAGGTCTGGCGCTCGAGCACGGCGCCCAGGTCCAGGAATACAAGGGCAAGAAGCTGCTGACCCTCCAGCACGACCGATCGACCGTCGAGATGCCTGCGTCCGGGACGCCCACGGTCCAGACGACCAGCACGACCGGCGTCCTCGCGTTCCTCGAGCCGGGCCTCGTCGCGCTCGGCGACGTCACCAGCGTGCAGCGCGCGATCGACGCGCAGCTGAGCGCTCAGAGCATCACCAGCAACAACGAAATGATGGAGCTCGTGCGCGACATCGAGCAGACCGACAACGCGTGGGCGGTCGGCCGTTTCGACCTCATTACCAGCCAGGCGAAGCTCCCTGATGAAATCGCGTCGAAGATTCCACCCGTCAAGTGGCTTGCAGTCTCCGGCCACGTCAACGGCGGCATCTCCGCTCAGCTTCGCGCCGAGGCCAACGACGAGCAGTCCGCCGAAAACCTGCGCGGCGTCATCAACGGCGTCATCTCCCTCGCGCGGCTCCAGGGTCAGAACGACCCGAAGCTCACCTCTCTCATTAATTCTCTCCAGCTGACCGGCAGCGGGACGACCGTGCGCCTTTCGTTCTCGGTGCCAGCGGAGCTGTTCGAGCTGATGCACCAGACAAGGCGCAGATGATGCATTAAGAGCGGTTCAGGGTTCAGGGTTCAAGGTTCAAGGTTCAAGGGAGCGGCCGGCTGAATTCAGCCGGCCGTTTCTCTTTTGGCGACCGGCGAGCTGCCGACTGCCAACCGCGACCTGCGAGTTGCGCCCCTTCCCATCCTCCGTGTACCCTTCTCCGGCGCGTTCACGGTGGCTGACCTGGTTTTCTTCTACGGCACTCTGATGGCCGGCTTCGATCGCCGGCGGCGCGCCGGTATCGACGACAAGCTGACCTACGTCGGGCGCGGCGCGATTCAGGCGGCGATCTTCGACGTCGGCCTCTATCCCGCTGCAGTTCCGGCTCTCGAGGGGCTCGTCTGGGGGGAGGTCTACGCGATGCGCGAGCGCGCGACGGTGCTCGCCGCGCTCGATGAAATTGAAGGGTATCGAGCCGACGATCCCGATCGCAGCCTCTACGTCCGCCAGGAAACCAAAGTGCGGCTTCCGGACGGGGCCTTCGCGCAGGCACACGTGTACTTTTACAACGCGCCCCTCGGCAAGGCGCCGCGTATCACGTCGGGCGACTACCTCGAGTACGTGCGCGGCAGATAGGCGCGCGGATCCTGAACCCTGAACCCTGAACCGTGAACCAATGATTGACGAAACCGACAAGCGCGAAAAGGAGCGGGTCGCCCCGACCGGGCAGCTGGAAGGCGCCGTGATGGTCTTCCAGCCGATGACCATCGTCGAGATCAGCCACAACGGCGCCCAGATCGAGACGCCGTTTCCGCTGCAGCTCGACTCGCTCCACGAGTTCCGTTTATCGCTCGGCGAGCGCTCGGTTGTTGTCAAAGGCCGCATCGTCCACTGTTACGTCGGGGAGTTGCGCAACGACATCACTGTCTATCGATCCGGGATCGAATTTGTCGAGCCCTCCGAGCCTGTCCGGAACGCCATCGCTGCTTTTGTCGACGCGCTCAGCGCCGCGCGCCGCATCCCGGTGATCATCGACGCCGAAGTCGCGGACGATGGATTGTGATCGGCTCAGGGCTCAAGG
Organism: uncultured Acidobacteriota bacterium; assembly: GCA_963797625.1. Classification (GTDB taxonomy): domain Bacteria; phylum Acidobacteriota; class Vicinamibacteria; order Vicinamibacterales; family 2-12-FULL-66-21; genus DATBJJ01. Next base: position 307,663 of record CAWCQI010000034.1, on the reverse strand, counting down.
TTCAAGGCTCAAGGCTCAAGCAAAACCTCGGAACCTCTACTCGAAGTTCCTGCTTGAGCCTCTGAACCCTGAGCCCTGAGCCGTGCTACAGTTCGGCGATTCCTCCACTATGCCCCTGGGAAAACGGGTTGGGTACCCTTTGGTCGGGCTGGCGGTCCTCCTGGCCTACGGCGTCGCCGGCTGGGCGCTTCAGGGGCGGCCGCTGGCGCTGTCGATTTTCGGCAACGTCAGCCTGATCGCCTCGGCCACGCTCGTCCTCGGTGTCATCCTGCGGCGCCGCAGCGAGTGGGCCGGCTGCCAGCGACTCTTCTGGGACGTCATCGGTGTCGCGATGGCGCTCTGGATTGTCGGACATGTCGGCTGGGCCTACGACCAGCTGGTCTTCAAGGAGACGTCCTGGCTCAAGTGGCACACCCTTTTCAGTATCTGCGCCGGCATCGGGCCGCTGATTGCCTTGCTGGCGAGGCCGCATCGTGGAGCGCGCAGTCCGTTCGTGTCGTCGACGGCGATGACGATCGGCGCCTACTGGCTGCTCGCGGTATTTCTCTACTCGTATTTCGTGCTGGTTCCCAGCTTGATGCCGGAGGCGCGAGACGCGGCGCAAGAGCGGCTGCTGTACTTCGTCCAATCCAACCGGCTGCTGCTGCTCGCCGGGATGGCGGCGGCGGTCTGGTACGCGCGCGGGACCGACTGGCGCTCGACCTACCTTCGACTCGCTGTCGGCGTCGGCATCGGATTCGTGGTGCGCCTGGCCACCAATCAGGCGATCGCGCGCAACGAGTATCAGGTCGGCAGCCTCCACGACCTCGCGTGGATTGCGCCGTGGCTCTGCTACGCCTGGGCGGCGGCCGAGGCGCCAGCCTCGCCGCTACGGGCACCGGCTACTGACGATCACCATGAGGCGCTGTCAGTTGGCCTGCTCGTCCTGCCCGCGCTCCTGATTCCGCTGATCGGCTACAGCGTCCTCAACCTCGAGTCGGGTGGTGACACGGTCGATTCGATCAGGCTGTTCCTGACCAGCGTGACGACCGTCATCGGTCTCGGCATCGTGACGCTGCGGCTGGCGGGACAGGGCACTGAACTGCAGCGGGCGGACGCGCGGCTGCAGTTGCTGGCCGCGGCGACCGAGTACACCGGCGACTTGATCCTGATCACTCGGCCCGACGGAACCTTCGAGCACGCGAACGCGGCCTTCCTGCGCGCGTTCGGCTACACCCGCGAGGAGCTGGCGGCGCGGAATTTCGCCGATCTCATCGAGCCTGGCATGGATCACGTGCGCCGGGACATTCCCGCCGAGGTCATGGCGAAAGGCGTCTGGCGCGGCACGCTGAAGGGCCGCCGCAAGGATGGCTCGACGTTCCCCGCGGCCTGCACGATTACGGCGCTCAGAGACCAGACCGGCCGGATTACGCACTTCGTCGGCATCGAGCGGGACATGACCGACGATCTCGCGCTGCGCGATCAGCTCGTCCACAGCGAGCGGTTGTCGGCGATCGGCGAGCTCATCGCCGGCGTGGCGCACGAAATCAACAATCCTCTCCAGACGATCATCGGCTGCACCGAGCTGATGCTCGACGAGCCCGACAGCTCGAATCGACAGGACCTCGAGCTCGTTCGCAAGGAGGCGATGCGCGCTGGCCAGATCGTGCGCAACCTGCTGGCGTTCGCGCGCCGTGGCGTCTCCGATCGCGCGCCGATCGACCTCAACGACCTCGTCCGCGCAACCGCCGAATTGCGCGAACTACCACCTGCAGCAAATCAACATCGAGCTCGTCCTGCGCACGGCGCCGCACCCGCTGCCCGTGGCGGTCAACCGCGAAGAGATCCGCCAGGTGATTCTCAACCTGCTGCTCAACGCCGAGCACGCGATCACCTCTTCGACTGGCAGCGGAACGATTACCGTTGAAACCTCAGGCGACGCGTCGATGCAGACGGTCGAAGTGTCGGACAGCGGCCCGGGAATCAGTCCGGAGCTGCGCGGGCGGATCTTCGAACCGTTCTTCACGACCCGCGAAGTCGGGGAAGGCACCGGGCTCGGGCTCTCAATCTCACTCGGGATCACGTCGGCTCATGGCGGCGAGCTCGCGCTCGTCGAGTCCCGATCGGGCGCGCGGTTCAGGTTGACGCTGCCGGCCTACGTGGAGACGGGGACGCCCGCGCAGGGTCCTGCCGGCGCTGGTGTCCGGGCGCTCGTCGTCGACGATGACGCGCCGATTCGGAAGCTGATCGTGCGGCTGCTGGAGAAGAGAGGATACGAAGTATCGGAAGCGGAGACAGGGGAGTCGGCGATGGCGCTCGCCCTCGATCGACGGCCCGGCATCGTCATCTGCGACACCGGTGTTCCCGGCATGACCGGTTTCGACCTGTATCGTCAGCTCGCGGCGCGAGACGCCGCTGGCGCGCCGCGGTTTCTCTTCATCAGCGGCGAGAAAACGTCGGCGCTGCCCGCCGACGCTGACGTGGCAGGAGTTCCGGTCCTGTCCAAGCCGTTCACCGCGACCGACCTCGAAACGGCGCTCCTCGAGGCCGGCATCGGCGCGCCGCGCGGCTAGAGCGGCTCGTCCGGCTTGTCGGTCCGGCTTCGGCCTCTACTTGTGCGCCTATTTGTCAGCTTGTCCTTGATGTCCTGCTTCAGTTGCGGATGCACCTTGAAGCCGGCCTTCTCCGCCGACTTCACCGCCTCGTCGGCCTCCTTGTAGCGACCGGTTTGCAGGTACAGGACGGCGAGGTTGTTGAATGCCTCGCCTCGCCTTGGGTCCACCGCGATGGCCGCCTTGAACTCGCGTTCGGCATCGGCCCACTGCTCGGTGCGGAAGTAGGCGCTGCCGAGAGCCACGTAGACAAACGCGGGCACCGAGTTCTCGATCGTCATGTTGTTCCCGCGCGACGATGTACTCCTGCATCTGTCGCCGCTGCTCCTGCAGTTGACGCAGTGCGTCCTGCGACGTCGCCGGTCTGCGGGCCGGTCTGAGTACTGCCGGATCGCCTCGTCGATCTCGATGAGCCGATCCTGTCGATAGCGCTGCGCATCCTGCCGGCTCGTGAACTGCTTGCCCGCCTGCGCGCGATAGAGGTCGCGGCACTTCACGTAGGCCGCAATCGCCTCGCGTATTTCTTCATCCGCATGTTGCCAGGCCGAGGCCGTAGTACGCGTCCTCGAACTCGCATCGATGTCGATCGCCTGCTGGAACGCCTTGCGGCTTCCGGCCAGGCTTCGGCGCGCATGTAGTCCCAGGCCGTCCGGACGTGAGGGCCGCGCCCGCTCGCGCTCGAGGACGTCTGGGCCGCGGCGGTCCCGCAGGCGAGAGTGAGACGACCGTGCAGCATCAGCGCCGTGCGCATGACGACTCCTCCCAAGAAAAAACCCCGCGGGCCGGAGCCCGCGGGGCGGACTATAACCGAATTCCGAACTCCGGCTTAGAAGCAGAACTTCACGCCGAAACGCGCCTGGAGCGGCGCCTGGAACGCGTTGTCCTGCAGGAATCGCGGATCCTGCTCGATGGCCTGCTGCGTGAATCAGCGATTGCCAGCGTCGCTGGCCGGGTAGAACAGCGCTTCGTCGGTCGTCACGCTCGTCGTCCTCTGATAGGTCGAGAACTTCGAGATGGCCGCGTCCTGGTTGAACAGGTTCAACACGTTGAAGCTGAATTGCAGCCGCGTTGCGCCGCCGAGCCGGAACTCGTGCTGAAGTAGAGGTCCGTCTGCGAGAACATGGGCGTCCGGCCGTCGCTGATCGCGGCCAAGGTACTGCACCGGGAGTTGTTGCCGGCGGGTAGATGCCGATCTCGCGCGATCACCGGCAGGCCGCTGGCCACGTACTGGTTCGACGCCGATGCTCGTTCCGAAGGTGAACTGGTAGATGAACTGCATCTTGAACTGGTGCGGCCGATCGGTCGGCAGCCGTCCGAACACCGGCGTGCCGCCGTCCTTGAACATCATCACCGGGTAGTCGAACAGCCGGCCGACGTTCGGGCTGGTGCGGCCGTTCTCGTCCGTCTGGGAGAGGCCCGAGTAGTTGCCGTACAGCCGGCTCCACGTGTAGCTGGACGCGCAGATACCAGTTGTTCGACAAGCCGCTTCTCGAACGCGAACTCGACGCGTCGTAGTCGCGCTTCGCCTTCGGCAGCTCCACGGTCGGGTTGGTGAAGGCGAGCGCCGTCAGGCCGAGCCGGGGTTGGCGATGACGTAGACCTCGTTGCCTTCCGGCAGTGAGCGTGCCGATGTCTTCGATCGCCTTGTCGATCTGCTTGTGGACGTAGCGGCGCCGACCGCCATGCACGTGTTCGAGCTGGTGCTCGAAGCCGACCGAGAGCTTCCTGCGACCGCATCGGCTCCAGGTCCGGGTCGATCGCGTGCATCCGAACGACGGCTGACGGAAGTCGATCCCGCCCATCGGGTAGTCCGCGGTCGGAGCGCCACGCATGAGCGTCCCGGGCAGGCCGGCGGGCAGCTGGCGCCGTCGACCAGCGTCGTCCAGTCGGCGTGTCGAGCGTGTAGTAGTACTCGAGCCACTTGTCGCCGCCGAACGAGCCGCGGGGCAGCTCGAGCTTGAAGATGTCGTAGAAGATTCCCCAGTTGCCGTACACCTTCGTCCGGCCGTCGCCCTTGACGTCGTACGCGAAGCCGAGGCGCGGCGCCAACTTCTCGGCGAAGCCGAACTCGATGCCGAACTCCGGGATGTCCTTCGCCGCGTGTAGATCGGCACGCTTCTCGCTCTCGGTGCGGATGCCGGCGTTGATCGTGAGCCGGTTGCTGATCGTCCACGCGTCCTGGATGAACAAGCCGACGTTCGTCGATGTGGATGTTGCCCTCGGTGATGAAGCCCTGCTTCGGCGTCGACGCGCGTTGCTGCGCGACCGAGTAGTAGCCGAACGGTCCGCGCGTCACGGGCACGCCGCTCGAGAGCGCGCGTGTCCCAGCGGAAGGTCACGCGGTTGCCGACTTCGCCGCTCAGCACGTTGTTGCCGATGCGGTCGATCTGCACGCCGCACTTGATCTGGTGCTCGCCGCCGGCGCTGCGCGTACACGGTGCCGTCGGCCTGGAAGAACGCGCGCGTCTGCTGGTCGCGCGTCGACCTCGAGGTTGCGAGGGATGCTCGTGAATCTCGTGCCATGCTGCAGGTTCGACCGGGACGCCGGCCATGCCGACGTTGCTGGTCGTCGTCCACAGGTATCGCGGCACTTCGGTGACGTTGCGTGTCGTGCTGGTCGCGACTGTAGTAGCCGCCGCGCGACGCCGAAGAACAGCTTCGGCGTGGCGATCCAGTCGACGTTGCCGGACAGCGTCCAGTTCGGGAACGTCGACGTCTTGCAGTAGTTGCGTGCCGACCGGGTCGGTGCCGTTCAGCGACGGCAGCAGGCCCTCCGCTTGCTCCAGCTGTTGTTGAAGGCGACGCGCATGCGCAGGTTGTGGCCGATCTGCGCCGTCGACGTTGGCGGTGAGGTACTGCACCTGTCCGCTTCTGGTCGTCGCGATTGGCGTCGCCGCCGGATTCCGCTGCTTGACGGCGTCGACGTCGCGATCGGTCGTCGGTCAGCGCCGGCTGATAGGCGCCGAAGAACCACGCGCGGTTCGCCGCGATCGGACCGCCGAGGGCGAAGCCGGGCTCGATGCGGGTCGCAGTCGTCCTTCGGATACGTGATGTACTCGGCTTGCGTCGCGTTCGGCGAGGTTCGTGCGCAGCGTCGGACGCGCGTTGCCTTCGAGGCTCGAGCTGCCCTGGAAGTTGAAGAGCGCCGTGCCGTGGAAGTTGTTCGTGCCGCTCTTGGTGACCGCGTTGATCACGCCGCCCAGTCGCGCCGCCGAACTCGGCCGTGTAGCCGCTCGACTTGACCTGGACTTCGTCGACGAAGTCGGCGATGAGGTTCTTGCCCGACATGCCGCTCTGCAGGTTGGTCGTCTCGATGCCGTCGATGATGTAGCGGTTCTCGCCGGCGCTCGCGCCGTCGATCGAGAGGCCGCCGAGCTTGGCTTCCTGGTTGGCGCCGGGCGCCTGCGTCACGAGCGTGTGAAGTCGCGTCCGTGCGGCAGCAGCTCGACCTGCTCGGCGCGGATGTTGGTCTGGCGCGCGCTCTGCTTCACGTCGACGATCGGCGATCTCAGCCGTGACCGACACCGTTTCCGCCACGCCAGCGAGCGCCAGCGCGAACTCGAGCCGCTTGATCTGTCCGAGGCCCACCGCCACGTCCGCGAACTTCTGCGGCGCGAAGCTCGCCAGGGTCGCGGTCACTTCGTAGACGCCCGGGGCAACCGATGGGAACCTGAACCCACCCGGACGCATCGGTCGTCGCGCTCAGCACGGCGCCGGTGGCGGTCTTTGCTTCAACGGTGGCGCCCGGCAGTACTGCGCCGGATGCGTCCTTCACGGTGCCCTCGATGGTGCCTCGCTGATCCTGGGCCGCAACCGGCCAGGAAAGCAGCAGGACCGCCATCAGTGCGGCAAGAGTGCGTGCTCGCATTGTTGTCTTATCCTCCTGAAATAGCGACTATCGCTTGTCAGTAAATCGGCCGGGAATCCTGAAGGAGCCTCGGTCGAGGCTGACGAATAAAGCCGGTGCGGGGAGCACCGGTCGGCCGGTTATCAAGCACTCTCCATGCCTGAACCCATCCTTACGCAATTCACAGTGTTTTTATGCGTTTTCGTCACATTCTGTGCCTCCCATCACAGTTATTCGGAGTATTGGATCCGATGTGTTGAATTGTGGGACGAATGGCGGATACACGGGTTCAATAGGTTCAAGAGGTTCACGGGGTTCAGGCCAGGTTCTCCGAGTCCCGAGCCGACCGAGTCCGCGAGGCCCGGCTTATGATCAACGGACATGCGAATTGCGGTCATCCCCGGAGACGGGATTGGCAAGGACGTCACGGCTGAGTCAGTCAAGGTCCTGACGGCGATGGGCGAGCGATTTGGCCGGCGCTTCGATGTCGAGCGGCTGCCGTGGGGCGCGGACCATTACCTCGAAACCAAGGAAACCCTGCCGCCGAATGGCTACGACCTCCTGCGGGAATTTGACGCCGTGTTTGTGGGCGCGCTCGGCGATCCGCGCGTGCCCGACAACCGCCACGCGCGCGACATCCTGCTCGGCACGCGATTCGAGCTCGACCTTTACGTCAACTACCGGCCCGTGCGCCTGCTGGACGAGCGCCTCTGTCCGCTCAAGGGCCGCGGCCCCTCGGACATCAACTTCGTCGTGTTCCGCGAGAACACCGAAGGGCTCTATGTCGGCGTCGGCGGGCGGTTCAAAGCCGGCACTGAAGACGAGGTCGCGATTCAGGAAGAGCTGAACACCTACAAGGGCGTGCACCGCATCGTCCGCCACGCGTTCGAGTTCGCGAAAGCCCGCGGCTTGACGAAGGTCTGCATGGCCGACAAGAGCAACGCGATGACAGACGGCCACGCGTTGTGGCAGCGAGTCTTTCGTGAGCTGTCCGCGCAGTATCCCGACATCACCGCGACGCACTATTACATCGATGCGCTGGCCATGTACATGGTGCTCGACCCGGGCCAGTTCCAGGTCATCGTGACGAACAATCTCTTCGGCGACATCATCACCGACCTTGGCGCGACCTTTCAGGGCGGGCTCGGCATGGCCGCGTCCGGCAACCTGCACCCGGGCAAGACGTCGATGTTCGAGCCCGTCCACGGTTCGGCGCCGAAATTCGCCGGCAAGAACATCGCAAACCCGATCGGCGCGATTGCCTCCGTCGCGCTGATGCTGGAAACCTGCGGCCTCGCGGATGAGGCTGCGGCGATCGACGCGGCGATACTGAAAGCCGTGCGCGAGCGTCAAATCACGCAGGACGTCGGCGGAACGCTCGGGACGAGAGAAGCGGGGGACTTCATCGCGACGGCCGTGCGATCGGTAGACATGATTCGACATTGCGCGGACCGAAAGCCTTCGCAGCTCGGCACGAGCGGACGAAGAGCCAATAGAACGTCGAACTCGGCGAACTCATGCGCACTCAGCGTGAACCAGCGCTAACCGTGAACACGAATGCAGACACGACAGTGAGGACTATGAAATGAGTAAGGAGATCTACATCCTCGGCGGCGCGCGGACGCCGATGGCTGAATACACCGGCAAGCTCAAAGACATCTCGGCGCTCGATCTTGGCGCGCTGGCATCGCGCGCGGCGCTTGCGCGCACGGGAGTCGCGCCTGCGCAGGTCGATCACGTCGTCTTCGGCAACGTGCTGCAGACGAGCTCGGATGCGGTGTTCGGCGCGCGCCACATCGGGCTGAAGGCGGGCGTCCCGATCGAGGTGCCGGCCCTGACCGTGAATCGGCTCTGCGGTTCCGGCATCCAGGCGGCCATCAGCGGCGGGCAGATGATTCAGCTTGGCGAAGCCGATGTCGTCCTTGCCGGCGGCACGGAGAACATGAGCCAGGCGCCGCACGTCATCCGCGGTCTTCGAAACGGCCTGCGCCTCGGCCAGGGACAGCTCGAAGACTACTTGTGGACATCGCTTCTCGACACGAACTGCGGCTGCACGATGGCCGCCACGGCCGAGAACTGCGCTGCGAAGTACGGCATTTCGCGCGAAGAACAGGACTGCTACGCCATTCGCAGTCAGCAGCTCGCCGACGCCGCGTGGAAAGCCGGCCGCTTCGCCGACGAGGTCGTGCCGGTCGAGATCAAGAGCCGCAAAGGCGTCGAGCTCTTCGCCGCCGACGATCACATGCGGCCGGATTCGACGATGGAAGGGCTGGCGAAGCTGCCGGCGGCCTTCAGCAAGAACGGCTGCGTGACGGCGGGAAATGCCTCGGGCATCGTCGACGGCGCGGCCGCCATCCTGCTGGCCTCGGAGCGCAGTGTAAAGGCGAACGGCCTGACACCGATTGGGCGCCTGACGCACTGGGCGACGGTCGGCGTGGAGCCGTCGCTGATGGGGATGGGCCCGGCGCCGGCCACACGCGCCGTGCTCGAGAAGGCTGGGCTCACGCTCGACGATCTCGATCTCATCGAGGTCAACGAAGCGTTCGCCGCGCAGTACCTGGCCGTTGAAAAAGAGCTGGGGCTGGATCGCGAGAAGGTCAACGTGAACGGCGGCGCGATTGCGCTCGGCCATCCGCTTGGGATGACCGGCACGCGCCTGTTGTTGACGCTCCTGCTCGAACTGCGCCGTCGCGGTTTGAAGCGAGGGCTGGCGACCGCCTGCATCGGTGGCGGCCAGGGGATCGCGGCGATCGTCGAGACTGTCTAGCCCCTATTTGACCGTGGCCGAGCAGCTGTCGGCCTTCTCCTTGAACTCACGATCTTCGGGCGCCCAATCGGGATCGACGGGGCCGTCGATCACTTTCTGGAGCTCGGCGCGCGCGTCGGCCGTGCGCCCCATGTCGATCAGTGTTTCCGCGAGGAAGAAGTGCGAGGAGCTGCTGTTCGGGTTGTAGGTGAGTGACTTGCGCAGGTGTTCCTCGGACTTCTTGTTCGAACCGCCGAAAAGTCCGGGCACCTTGAAATACCAGCGGCCGAGCGCGCGATCGGCCGACCCGTGCTGGTACGCCGGGTCGAGCTTGAGGACGATCAGCAGTTCGTTCTTGATGTCGCCGCGATATTTCAGTCCCTGACGCATGCCGAACGACTCGGCGAGCGCGCCCATGTTGGCGGCGATCCAGAAATGCCCCTCAGGGCGGTTCGGCTCGAGCGCCACGGCTGCGCGGCCCGCGCTGATGCCGGCTTCGAGTACCGCCTTCCGCTCGGCCTCGGGCGCTCGACCACCTATCCAGTACCGTGCCCGAGCGAGCTTCCACGCCGACTCGAAATCCCGGGGGTTCTTCTCGAGCCGCTCGGCCCATACGGCTGCGGCGCGCCGCGCTTTCGCGAGATCCTCGCGGCCCGCATAGAGGGCATCGGGATCCTCGGCCCCGGTGGACTGCAGCCAATCACCGCGTGAAGCGCCACCGACCCAGGCGACGCTCGGCGCTCCAGCTGGATGCAGGACCAGGAGGTAGAATACGAGCATGCAGGACATCATTCGGCAGCTCCTGACCGAGCTCGGAGAGGATCCTTCACGCGAGGGGCTGCTCGACACGCCAAAGCGGGTGGAGAAATCGCTTCGCTTTCTGACTCAGGGCTATGCGGCCGACGTCGACGCCGTCCTCAACAACGCGCTCTTCAGCGTCGATTATAACGAGATGGTGATCGTCAAGGACATCGACTTCTATAGCCTCTGCGAGCATCACCTGCTGCCGTTTTTCGGAAAATGTCACGTCGCCTACATACCGCAAGGCCGCGTCGTTGGGCTCAGCAAAATCCCGCGCCTGGTCGAGATCTTTTCGCGCCGCCTGCAAGTGCAGGAACGACTGACCAGTCAGATCGCCGAGACGCTGCGCGACAAGATCCGGCCGCTCGGCGTCGGCATCGTCGTGGAGGCTTCGCACCTGTGCATGTCGATGCGCGGCGTCGAGAAACAGAACTCGGTCGCGGTCACGAGCGCGATGCTCGGCGTCTTCCAGCACGACGCGCGAACCCGGATGGAGTTCCTCGAGCTCATCAAGCGCGCCGACATCGCCGATCGATCCTTCAAGACGGCGATACCGGGAACGGCGTGCGTGGCTGACTGAGAACGCGGATTGCGGCGAGACTAACGGGCCCGTGGCGGGTCCTGTCCGCGAACAGCCCCACTTCGTGCTCGGGCCGAACAGCCCTTGTCACGGGAGACGGCCCTGCGCGCGAAGCGGGGCGCCCCGTTCGCGGCCACCCGCGAGTGGCCCTTCAGATCTCGCCGGTACGTCAGTAGCTTGCGCCGCTCAAGGTCGGCAGGATTGACGAACCGCGGCGCACCCACGGAATGCGGTATAGCCCGGCGACGAGAGTCGGTCCGCGTCTCAATTCCGGCGCAGTGACGGCCTCGGGCGAGTCGAGCCGACCTTGAGCGCCGTGATTCCACGTTCAGAAAAATGCTGCCAGAGCGTCTCGAGCGACGGCGCCGCTGATTCGTCGCTGACTTTCGGACGTCGCTCGATGTCGAACCGATTCCGGCTGTCGTCCAGACGCGGGCCAGGCGACGTCGAAATCGGCAGCACTCCGCGGAGGCTGCATTTTCCACGGCGCGAAGCGGGAGGCCCGATTCGCTCGAGGTCGTCACTCCGCCACCGAGCGCGCGTCGAAGATGCGACGAAGAGACGCTCAAGAGAACAGGCCGAGGTGGTGCCGCTCGCGCGAGGCACTCGTGCATCCGCGTCACGCCTTCGGTGAGCGCCGCGGGCCCGGGTTGCAGGATGTAGGTCGACTTGATCTCGTAGATGTGATCGGCGCGCACGGCGCTGACGCGATCCCAGCCGGGCCGTTCCACGATTGTTCGTTTCTTCATCGCCTTGCCGCACCACGACGCGATGATGACCTCGGGGTCACGCGCCGCGACCTCGTCTGGTGAGACGATCCTGTTCTTCGCCAGGCTCTCTTTTCTGAGCGCCGGAAACAGCGGCTCTCCGCCCGCGATCTCGACGAGCTCGTCCACCCAGCAGATGCCCGAAATGAGTGGGGCGTCCCATTCCTCGAAGAACACTCGCGGGCGTCGTCCGAACGCCGCGGCTTTCGTCCGGATGTTTTCCAGGCCGTGCTCGAGCGAATCGGCGAGGGCGACCGCGCGATCGGCGCACCCGACGATCGCGCCCACCATGCGAATCATCTGAAGAATCTCGGCGATGCTGCGCTGGTTGAACGTGACGACGGAGTAGCCGCGCCGGATGAGCTCGGCGGCGATATCCGCCTGCAGATCGGAGAAGGCCAGGATCAGATCGGGCTCGAGCGCCTCAATCTTGTCGAATCGAGCGTTGATGAACGCCGATACTTTCGGCTTGTGACGCGCTTCCGGCGGCCGCACCGTGTAGCCCGAGATGCCGACGATGCGATCGCCTTCGCCGAGCAGGTAGAGCGTTTCGGTCGTTTCTTCCGTCAGACACACGATGCGCGACGGGTATCGACGTGCTCATGATGTCGTAATTATTTCCTGAGCCCACGGCCATTCGTGTAGTTGTTGCTCGTGTCGAAACCTATTCAGGCCGACTTCCAAGCCGAGCTCGACTGGATCAAACCTCGGTAAATATTGAATGTTTTCGCGTATCTGTCCAGGTGGCAGCGCTCTTGCCAGCGGAGTCTGCCTGCGAGCTGACAAATTAGAGTTGTGGAGTTTGGAAGGCGACACGTCCGTTCGGCCAGCACTGACGTGACGCGCGCTGTGTGCTAGCGGCGCGCGACAAATTACCGGGAGAGGCATTTTGACGACAAGACAGATTCGGGGCGGAGCTCTGTCCGCCGTGGGATTGGTGTGCGCGCTGGCCGTCAGCGCCAGTTTGGTGCGCGCGCAATCCGCGCTGCCGACAGGTTGGGCGAGCCGGGACATCGGTAGCACGGGAATCGTCGGGAGCGCGGCCGTCTCGTCGGGCACGTGGACGATCGCTGGCAGCGGAGCCAACATCTGGGGCACCTCCGACGAATTCCGTTTCGCGTATCAGCAGATCACCGGCGACGTCGACATCCGCGTCAGGCTCGCGAGCTTCGAGGACGTTGAGCAGTATTCGAAGGCCGGCGTGATGATCCGGGAGACGCTGAACGCCAACTCGCGCAACGCCTTCATGATGCTCATGCCGGACAGCGGTGCTGTTCCTGCAGTCGCGACCGAATCCGGGCGCGGTCAACGGCGCGGCTGACCGGCCGCGCTGGGGCCGCTCCGGTCTGGTTGCGTCTGGTCCGACAGGGCAACCAATTCACCGGTTATTTTTCCGCGAACGGGACGTCCTGGACGACGGCGGGTACGGCGACGATCAACATGACCGCCGCAGCGTATGTCGGGCTTGGCGGTCACGAGCCGCATGGACTCGGCACTCTCGACGGCGACGTTCACCAATCTCCAGGTCAGCGCTGGATCGCGGGCACGACCACGACCACGCTTCCCGCGCCGTGGACCAGCCGCGACCTCGGCAGCCCCGCGCTAGCCGGTTCGGCGTCGGCGGCTGGTGGCACTTTTACCGTGACGGCGGGCGGCATCGACATCTGGGGAACGTCCGACCAGTTTCATTTCGTCTATCAACCTTTGCAAGGAGACGTCGAGGTCATCGCGCGAGTGGCCTCGCTTCAAGACGGCAGATCCGTGGTCGAAGGCGGGCGTCATGATTCGTGAATCGCTCACGGGCGGTTCGCGCCACGCGTTCATGATGGTGTCCGGCACGGAGGGGTGGGGGTTCCAGCGCCGGATCGCGACCGGCGGCGACAGCTATACGAGGCCGGACCGAGTGGCGACGGCTCCAGGTGGGTGCGCCTCGTCCGCGAAGGGCAATCTCTTCAGCGCCTATCGTTCGACCGACGGCACCACCTGGTCCCTTGTCGGCACCGACACGATCTCGATGGCCTCGACGGTCTACGTCGGCCTTGCGCTGACGAGTCACGACACCGCAGCGAGGGCGACGGCCACGTTCACGAACCTGACCGCGCGAACCCCGACGACGGGAACGAATCAGCCGCCGACCGTGTCGATCACGAGCCCCGCGGCTGGCGCCACGTTCACCGCGCCCGCGACCATCACCGTGACGGCCACAGCGAGCGACACCGATGGCACGATTACCAAGGTTGATTTCTACCGGGGCACCAACGCTCATCGGGTCGGACACCACGAACTCCGTACAGCGCGACCGCGACTGGTCGTCGACTGCGGGTACGTATCAATTGACGGCCGTGGCCACCGACAGCGATGGCGTCACGACCACCTCATCGCCGGTCAGCGTGACGGTCAACGGGCCGACCAATCAGCCGCCCACGGTGTCGCTCACCAGTCCGGCGGCGAGCTCGACCTTCACCGCCCCCGCGAGCATCACCCTCGCCGCGACGGCCAGCGACCCGGACGGCACCGTCACCCGCGTCGATTTCTATCGAGGCTCGACGCTGATCGGGTCGGATACGAGCAGCCCATACAGCTATAACTGGACGAACGTCGCCGCGGGCTCGTATCAGCTGACCGCAGTCGCGCGGGACGACGATGGGGCGACGCGCACGTCGGCTGGCGCCAATATCACGGTCTCGACGACGCCAAACCAGCTGCCGACGGTGTCGATCACGAGTCCAATTGCCGGGCAGTCGTTTACCGCGCCGGCGTCGCTGACGATCACGGCCGCAGCGAGCGACAGCGACGGCACGATTGCCAGAGTCGATTTCTTCGCCGGCACGCAGCTCATCGCGAGCGACACGACCAGCCCGTATCAGGCGGCGTGGAGCAACGTGGCCGCTGGCAACTACTCGTTGACGGCCGTTGCCGCGCGACAACCTGGGCGGCACGCGAACGTCGAGCGCCGTAGCGGTTTCGATCACGGCGGTTGCACCCACGCCGACGAGGGTCGCCTTCACTGCCTCCGCCGATCATGCGACCAACGTGACCTCGTATACCGTCGCGATCTATCGAGGCGCGGATCCGGTCACGGCGAGCCCGGTCGCCACGCGCGACCTCGGCAAGCCCACTCCGGTCGGCGGCGACATCACGGTCGACATCTCCACGCTCGTCAATCCGCTGCCGGCCGGGACCTACAAGGCCGTCGTGCGCGCGTCGGGTCCAGGAGGCACGACCGCCAGCGCGCCGTCGCCGACGTTTACGAAGTAGTGCTCGGCTCAAGGCTCACGGCTCAAGGCTCAGGAAAGATCTGCGAGAGTATTTTCTCGAGGGTTTTGCCTGAGCCCTGAGCCTTGAGCCCTGAGCCGTTCCCGCGGTTATACTGCTGGCCATGCGTCGCGGTGGATCGGTCCTGTCCATCCTGTGCCTGCTCTCGCTTTGCCAGCTGCACGCACAGGGAACCCGAACGACAACCAAGAAGCCCGCGCCGGCGAAGCCCGCACCTGCGGTCAAGCCGGTGCCGAAGACGGAGCCGGCCAACGTCACGTGCCCCGAACAGCTGGGCACCGGCGTGAAGACCAAGGCCGAGTTCTGCTTCGTGCTGGCAGGACGCGATCCTGCTGACGGCGTGCTCGTGTCGATTCCCCCGCACTCGCAGGCAACCCTGACGTTCGATCTCCACAACCGGCACAGCTATTCTGAGGAGGAGATTCGCGCGGGCCGCGGGTTCGCGAAGTACACCGCCGTGATTGGTGTGCTGTCGATGACCGGCGACCTCCTCGGCCGGGGCGCGGTGCAGACGGAGTTTCGGACCGCCAAGGATCTGTACGACCGCATCACCGGCGGCGCGGGACCTGGCGGGACCAAGGCCGTCGCGCCCCTGGGGCGTGAAGCGGTCAGCGTCAGTATCCCGGCCGGCGTCGACCGGGTGAGTCTGCTCGGCGAAGTGCTCGAAGCCACGACCGCCGCCGGACGCGAGGTCGCCACGCCCGGCCGGCCGGTCGCGATCGTCAGCAACGTGCAGGTTACCTACACGCCCGCTCCGCCGCCGCGCAAGCGGTGATTGGTTCGGGGTTCGTCGTTCTTCGTTCGACGTTCTCGGTTCGTGGTTCATGAGTTCGGGGTTCAACTTCGAACATCGAGACTGTTGCCGACGCCAGAACCGAGAACGCCGAACGAAGAACGACGAACCCTGAACGCTCGCGCACGGCGGGGAGGCGTCAGATTCTGAGGCTGTTACACAGCACTGCTTGTACACCTTTTACGGGCGGCCGCACCGTGTAGCCCGATATGCCGACGATGCGATCGCCTTCGCCAAGGAGATAGAGGCGTCTCAGTCGTTTCTTCGATGAGGCACACGGATTCGTGAGGGGTACCGACTTCTCATGCTCTCGTAATTATTTCCTGAGCCACGGCCGACTCGTGTAGCTATTGCACGTGTCGGGACCATGTCGAAATCGATTCTTGCCCCGAGCTCAACTGGATCGAACCTCGATGAATGTTGACGTTTCTCGCGAATCCGTCATGAGTGGCAGCCCTCTTGCCAGCAGAGTCGGCCTGCGAGTTGACAATACGAGTTGGCAGGTTGATTAGGCGTTCACGTCCGTTTCGGCCAGCACTGACGTGACGCGCGCTGTGTTCTAACGCGCGCGACAACTTACCGGGAGAGAATTTTGACGAAAAGGCTGATTCGGGGCGGAGCTCTGTCCGCCGTGGCATTCGGTGTGCGCGCTGGCGATCAGCGCCAGGCCTGGTGCGGGCGCAATCGGCGCTTGCCAACTGGCTGGTCGAGCCGGGACATCGGCAGCACTGGGGTGGCCGGCAGCGCCGCCGTTTCGTCCGGCATCTGGACGATCGACGGCAGCGGGGCCAACATCTCTGGGTACCTCCGACGAGTTCCATTTCGCGTATCAGCAGATCACGCGGCGACGTCGACATCCGCGTCAGGCTCGCGAGCCTCGAGGCCGTTCAGCAACTGGTCGAAGGCCGGCGTGATGATCCGGGAAACGCTCGGACGACAACGCGCGCAACGCCTTCATGATGGTCGACGCCGCAACAGCGGCGCTGTTCCTGCAATCGCGCTCGAATCAGGGCGGCTCAGAC
Source organism: uncultured Acidobacteriota bacterium (assembly GCA_963797625.1). Lineage (GTDB taxonomy): Bacteria > Acidobacteriota > Vicinamibacteria > Vicinamibacterales > 2-12-FULL-66-21 > DATBJJ01. The sequence continues at coordinate 291,240 of CAWCQI010000034.1, read as the reverse complement.
GAATCGGCTAACTGGTTTCTCTGGCGCGGCGCCCGTCTGGCTGCGCCTGGTCCGGCAGGGCAGCCAGTTCACTGGCTACTTTTCCGCGGACGGGACGTCATGGACGACGGCCGGGTACTGCGACGATCAACATGACCGCCGCCGCGTACGTCGGGTTGGCGGTGTCGAGCCGCGTGGACTCGACGCTGGCGACGGCGACGTTCACCAATCTCCAGGTTAGCGCCGGCACGCTATCCAGGCGATTGCCGACCACGCCGACGCTTCCGGCGCCGTGGACCGAGCCGCGACCTCGGCAGCCCCGCGCTCGCCGGCTCGGCGTCGGCGGCGGGCGGCACCTTTACCGTGACGGCGGGCGGCATCGACATCTGGGGTACCTCGGATCAGTTTCATTTCGTCTATCAACCGTTGCAGGGAGACGTCGAGGTCATCGCGCGCGTGGCCTCGCTGCAACAGGCCGACGTCTGGTCGAAAGCGGGCGTCATGATTCGTGAGTCACTCACGGCCGGCTCGCGCCACGCCTTCATGATGGTTTCCGGCTCACAGGGGTGGGGGTTTCAGCGCCGGATCGCGACCGACGATTCGAGCTATCACCAGGCCGGGCCAAGTGGCACCGCTCCAGGGTGGGTGCGGCTCGTTCGCGAGGGCAACCTTTTCAGCGCCTATCGCTCGACAGACGGCACTAGCTGGTCCCTCGTCGGCAGTGACACAATCTCGATGGCCTCGACGGTTTACGTCGGCGTCGCGCTGACGAGTCATAACACCGCAGCGAGGGCGACAGCCACGTTCACGAACGTGACCGCGCGAACCCCGACGACCGGGACGAATCAGCCGCCGACCGTCTCGATCACCAGTCCCGCGACTGGCGCCACGTTCACCGAGCCTGCGACCATCAACGTGACGGCGACGGCGAGCGACACGGATGGTTCGATTACCAAAGTTGATTTCTACCGGGGCACTCAACTGATCGGATCAGACACAACGAACTCGTACACCGCGAGCCGCGACCGGCCTGGCCGCAGGCACGTATCAGTTGACAGCCGTCGCCACCGATAGCGATGGCGTCACGAGCACCTCAGCGCCGGTCAGCGTAACGGTCAACTCGCCGACCAATCAGGCGCCCACGGTGTCGCTCACGAGCCCGGCGGCGGGCTCGACCTTCACCGCGCCGGCGAGCGTCACGGTCGCCGCGACGGCCAGCGACGCGGACGGCACCGTGATCCGCGTCGATTTCTATCAAGGTTCGACGCAAATCGGGTCGGATACGAGCAGCCCCTACGGCTATACCTGGACGAACGTCGCGGCGGGCTCCTATCAGGTGACTGCCGTCGCGCGGGACGACGATGGGGCGACGCGAACGTCGGCCGCCGCCAATGTCACGGTCACGACGGTGCCTAACCAGCTGCCGACGGTGTCGATCACGAGTCCGATTGCCGGACAATCCTTCGCCGCACCGGCCTCGCTGACAATCGACGCCGCGGCCAGCGATAGCGATGGCACGATTGCCAGAGTCGACTTCTACGCCGGCCGCAGTTGGTCGGGACAGACACGACCAGCCCGTATCAAGCGCCGTGGAGCAACGTCGTTGCTGGCAGCTACTCGTTGACAGCCGTTGCTCGCGACAACGCGGGCGGCACGCGGACGTCGACTGCTGTGGCAGTCACGATCACGGCGGCTGCACTCGACGCCGACGAGGGTCGTCTTCACTGCCTCCGCCGATCATGCGACCAATGTGACCTCGTATACCGTCGCGATCTATCGAGGCTCGGATCCGGTCACGGCGAGCCCGGTCGCCACACGCGACCTCGGCAAGCCCACTCCGGTGGGCGGCGACATCACGGTCGACATCTCCACGCTCGTCAATCCGCTACCGGCCGGGACCTACAAGGCCGTCGTGCGCGCGTCGGGTCCAGGAGGCACGACCGCCAGCGCGCCGTCGGCGAGCTTCCCGAAATAGAACAGAGTAGGGTCAAGAGGTTCAGGCGTTCAAAAAGGTTCAAGAGGTTCAGCAGGGTTCACGTGGTTCAGAGGTTCAGGGTTCAGGGTTCAGGTTGAAAGTTCGGAGCTCAATTGGAAGTCAAATCCCTGTGAACCGTGAACCGTGAACCGTGAACCATGAACCCTGAACCGTGAAACGGTATGATCGTGACATGGTTCTTCGTGACGTAGTCGTCGTCGGCGCCGGTCCAGCCGGGCTTGCCACTGCCATCGCCGCCGCCAAGAGCGGTCTCTCCTGCCAGGTCATCGAAAAGGGCGCGCTGGTCAATTCGCTGCTGCACTATCCGATCGAGATGGTGTTTTTCACGACGCCAGAGCTGATGGAAATCGGCGGGATGCCGTTTGTCAGCCCTTACGACAAGCCGACCAGGCTCGAGGCGCTCCGCTACTACCGGCGCGTCTCCGACGCCTACGAGCTCGACGTCGTTTTTGATGAGGCCGTCGTGGCCATCACTCGCGACACGGCGGTCCCCGACGCGGGCGGAGCGCTCGTCGTCGATACGCGCTCGACTCGGGGCGTGCGCCGTTCCGTCCACGGCCGCACGGTCGTCGTCGCCACCGGCGCGTACGATTTCCCGAATCGGCTCGACGTGCCCGGCGAGGATCTGCCGCACGTCTCGCACTACTACACGCAGCCCCACCCGTTCTTCAGGAAGAAGGTCGTGGTTGTCGGCGGGAAGAACTCGGCTGCAGAGGCGGCGCTGGACCTCTTCCGCGCCGGCGCGAAGGTGACGATCGTCCACCGCGGCGCGGCGATGGGGGAGTCGATCAAGTACTGGGTCAAGCCCGACATCGATAACCGGATTAAGGAAGGGTCGATTCCAGCCCGCTTCGGCACGCGTGTGGTCGAGATTCGTCCAACGACGGTGGTCGTCGAACGCGACGGCGCAGCCGACGAAATCGAGGCCGACGCGGTGTTTCTACTGACCGGATATGGCGCGGACACGAGCCTGCTTCGAGCCGTGGGCATCGAGCTCGACGCCGCAACGTGCGGCCCGGTCTTCAACCCCGAGACCTTCGAAACCAACGTCCCAGGCGTCTATGCGGTCGGTGCGATGGTGGCCGGCGTGCAGAGCGGCCGGATCTTCATCGAGAACGGCCGGTTCCACGGCCAGAAGGCGATCGACGCGATCCGCATCAAGACTGGGGAAGTAGACGGTTCAGGGCTCAGGGTTCAGCTCAGGTTCAGAGTTCCGTGTTCGAGCTTGGCGTGAACCTTGCCTGAACCCTGAACCTTGAACCCTGAACCCTGAACCAGTCAGTGTTCCCCCCCCCATTTGTTCTGAGCGACGATCACCTTCATCTCGAGCAACTCGATGAGCGACCGGCAGCGGGCCAGGAGGCTGTCGCGTTCGAGAAGCGCCTGTTTCTCGACCGGCTCGAGCTCGAGGTACTGCGCGAGCGCGTTGACGAGGTCCTCGTCGGCCATCGAGGCCGGCACTTTGGTATCGCTGCCCCGGCCCTTGGGCTGAGGGACGAGTAAAGCCTCCAGGCGCCGACGGGCGAGGCGCATTTCGTCCTTGTCGTCGCCGTTGGCGGGCTGCTCGTTGACGCTGTCGACACGCGCAAGGCGGTAGGCGCGGCTGTCGTCCTCGTCGAGGACCTTAAACTTCTCCATCCCCTGCAGCACGATGTTGAAGCGGCCGTCCGGCAACCGTTCGGCGTGTGTAATGAGCCCGGCGCAGCCGACTGGATAAATGGCGGGCCGGCCCTCGTAGTCGTTCTCCCAGCCGGGCCGGAGCAGCACCATCCCGATAATCCGGTCCGCGGCGAGCGCGTCGGTCACCATGTCCCGGTAGCGCGCCTCGAAGATGTGCAGCGGCAGGAACACGTTGGGAAAGAGCACCACATTCGGCAGGGGGAAGAGCGGAATGGTCGGTGGCAGCACGTTCTGATTCGCTCTCGTCCGCGCCTAGTGTCGCGTCTCCGACGTTCGAGGTGCACCGCGGGCCGGCACTAGTGGATGGTCCTCGTCTTCTTGTCCATGTAGTCCATCAGCACGTATTTGCCGAGCGTGCGCGGCGTCGTGAAGTAGGCCTTGCCGTGGCAGATTTCGGCGACTTTCCGCACGAAGCTGACGAGATCGTGGTCGCGCGCGAGCATGAAGGTGTTGATGAGGATACCAGCCTTGCGGCAGGCGGCGACTTCGGCGAAGGTCTCGGACACGATGAAGGGATCGAGGCCGAACGCGTTTCTGTAGATGCGGCCGTCGGGACGAGTGAGGGCGGAGGGTTTGCCGTCGGTGATCATGACGATCTGGCGCATGTCCTTGCGCTGCCGCTCGAGCAGACGTCGCGCGAGCCGGAGCCCCTCGCGGGTGTTGGTGTAATAGGGCCCGACCCGCACGCGCGCGAGTTGGCTGAGCGGGATCTCTTCCGCTGAATCGTGAAAGAGCACGACCTGGAGCGCGTCGCCCGGGTATTGCAGGCGGATCAGGTTGGCGAGCGCCAGCGCGACCCGTTTCGCGGGCGTGAACCGGTCTTCGCCGTAGAGGATCATGCTGTGGCTGCAGTCGAGCATGAGGACCGTCGCGCACGAGCTCTGATACTCGCCCTGGACGACCATCAGATCCTGATAGTCGACTTCGATTGCCGGCCGGCCGACGTTCTCCTGACGCCTGACAGCGTTGAGGATCGTGCTGCTGGCGTCGATATTCATCGTGTCGCCGAATTCGTACGGCTTTGGCGCGCCGCTCGCCTCGATGCCGGTGGCCATCTCGCGCGTATCGTGGCGGCCGATGCTGCTCTTGCCGATTGATCCGAGGAGGTCTCGCAACGCGCGGTAGCCGAGGAAATCGAGGCTCTTGTCGGTGATCTCGAAGCGAACGTTGCCGTCGCGACCGCCGGCGCCGCCGCCCTGGCCCTGGCGGCCGTTCCGGGCCGGATTCTCTCCTTCAGGCTGGCCGGTCAGGTAACCCTGGTGCTGCAGCTTTTCGATGATCCGCTGAATGAGCTCGTCCAGACGCGCTTCGGCGTCCTCCGCCTGCTGCCAGTCCTTGCCGAGCATCTTCTCGAGGGTTTCGTCCGAGAGCACGCCGCCGTTGAGAATCGCCTCCATGATGGCATCGTGCAGCGATTGCATCGAATGCCCCGGTTCGTCATCGTCGTACGGCAGTCCGTACGGGCTCTCGAAGCCGCTCGAGAGCAGCATGTCCGAGAGCCGCGACAGCAGATCCTCGAGGTCGAGCCCGTCGAGGTCCTCACCAGTGAACTTGGAGTAGCGATACTTCATTTGGCTTCCGGTCACGCAGCCAGTGTCTTCAACGGTCCCCGTCGGTGATCCGTGTAATCCGTGTAATCCGTGGCTCTAGTTGTAATACTTCTTCTTGTTGCCCGGCCCCTGCCCCGGCATCTGGATATCGCGCTCGATCATCTGTTCGGGCGTGACGCCGCGAGGGGCGCGGCGCGACGGCTCGGCCCCCTGGTACTGGAACTCGTCCGATCGGCTGATTTTCTTTTGCGCGTAGAGCCCTTCGAGGATGAAGTCGACGGCCGAGGCCAGCAGTGGCGCCGGGGCATGTCTGTCGACGCCGGCGTGCGACGCGAGCTCGCGCACGCCCTGCACCTGGGCGACGCGCGTGAGGAGCTCGGCTGAGGGCAGCGTGTCGTCGATCTGCAGGCTCCCGCCGAGATCGAACCAGTCGGTGACCTGCTTGAGGTCGACGTTGGCGAAGTAGCCGCCAAAGACGTTGCCGACCGCCGCGCGGATGATGTCGCGCGCGACGTTGTCGGCGCCCCGCAGCTCTCCCTCGTACTCGAGCTCGAACTTGCCGGTCATGGCTGGCAGCGCCGCGTAGATGTCGGTGATGCGGGGCACGATGGCCGGCTCGGCGGCGAGGATCGCGCGGCGCTCGGCGCTCGAGACCACGTTCTCGAGGAGAGAAATCGGCAGGCGTTGGCTGACGCCCGACCGCTTGTCGATCTTCTGATCCTGTCGCGCCTGGAACGCGATCTCTTCGACGACTTCGCGCACGAATGCCGGCACGACGAGCTCGCAGCCGCCGCGGTCGACCCATGCCTCCTGCTCGGTGATCGCCATGGCGTGCGAGCGTGTCGCGGGGTAGTGAGTGCGAATCTCCGAGCCGATGCGATCCTTGAGCGGCGTGATGATCTTGCCGCGCGCCGTGTAGTCCTCAGGATTGGCGCTGAAGACGATCATGACGTCGAGCGGCAGGCGCACCGGGTAGCCTTTGATCTGGACGTCGCCTTCCTGGAGGATGTTGAACAGGCCGACCTGAACCTTGCCGGCCAGGTCGGGCAGCTCGTTAATCGCAAAGACGCCGCGATTCGCCCGCGGCAGCAGCCCGTAGTGCATGGTCAGCTCGTCGGAGAGCTGCAGGCCGGCGCGCGCGGCCTTAATCGGATCGAGATCGCCGATCAGGTCGGCGATGGTGACATCTGGCGTGGCCAGCTTTTCGACGTAGCGGGCATCGCGGTCCAGCCAGCCGATGGCCAGGTCGTCGCCGGCCTCGCGGATCCGCGCCCGGCAGGCCGCGCAGAGTGGCGCCAGCGGATCGTCGTGAATCTCGCAGCCGGGCACGACGGGAATCGACTCGTCGAGCAGGTCGGCGAGCGCCCGCAGAATCCGGCTCTTGGCCTGCCCGCGCAGACCGAGCAGGATGAAATTGTGCCGGGAGAGGATCGCGTTGACGATCTGCGGCACGACGGTGTCGTCGAAGCCGATGATTCCGGGGAAGAGCGGCGCCCGCGAGCGGAGCCGGTCGATGAGGTTCCCGCGAATCTCGTCCTTGACGCTGCGGCGCGGAAGCCGCCGGCTGGCAATCTCGGTGCGGAGTTGGCCGAGCGTGGCGGGGCGTGAGAGACCAGGGAGGGCATATCTGAATCTTACATCGGAGGCCCTGCTAAGATGAGGGCCTTGCCTGAGTTTTCTCGCCCCGGAACGTCCCGGCCGCTCGTCTTTGCCCATCGAGGTGGCGCGGCGCTCCGGCCGGAGAACACGATCGCGGCGTTCGATCACGGCCTGGCACTCGGCGCCGATGGTCTCGAGCTCGACGTCCATCTGTCTCGCGACGGCGTGGTCGTCGTGCATCATGACGACACGCTCGACCGCACGACCAGCGCGCACGGTCCGGTGTCGGGGCGCACGGCGGATGAGCTCGCGCAAGTGGATGCCGGCTATCGATTCACGCCCGATTCGCGAGCCTCGACGCCGCTCTATCCCTTCCGCGGACAGGAGATCGGCGTTCCCCGGCTGCGCGCGGTGCTCGAGCGGTACCCGAGCGCCCGCGTCATCATCGAGCTCAAGACGCCGGATGCGGAGCTGGCGCACCGGACGATTGACGACGTCCGCGCGGCGCGCGCGCTCGATCGCGTCATCCTCGGTTCGTTTCACTGGCGCGCGCTCAACGCGGCGCGTCGCTATGAGCCCCGCATTCCGACCGGCGCGGCCAGCGAAGAGACGCGGTGGGCACTGTACCGCTCGCGAGTGCGATGGCCGCTTGGTCGCACGAAATACCGCGAGTTTCAGGTGCCCGAGCGATCGGGGGCGACGTTGATTGTCACGCCGCAGTTCATCGCGCATGCGCACCGGGCCGGCCTGCCAGTGCGGATCTGGACGGTCGACGATCGCGACGACATGGTGCGCCTGCTCGGTTGGGGCGCCGACAGCGTCATCAGCGATCGACCCGACATCGCCGTGCCAGTCGTGCGGGAGTGGGCCTCGGGGTCAGACCCACCGGTCTGACCCCGGTCTGACCCCCTATCGGAGCGTCGCGGCGGTGGTGAACCTCGGTTCGATGTCGACTGGCACTCCCGTCAGCCGGTCGAGCACTTGCTGCACCTGCGGCCGCACGACTCCGAGCGTTTCGATGAGCGCCTTCGCCTTCTGATAGCTGCCCTCCGCTTGTAGCGTCATGATGTCGCGCGTCAGCGAGGTCACCGCCGCAGTCATCTTGGCCTCGTCGACCGTGAACCGGCCGTCGGCGGCCGACCACGAACGCGCCCTGATCCAGGAAGTAGTTGAGCTGAATGGCGATGCCGCGGCCATGCGCCTCGTTGACGCCGAAGCGGATCGATCGGAACGACGAGGCAAGAAAGGTCGTGTACATCGTCTGCGCGATCGCCTTGTCGACCTTCCCCTGATCGGCGAGCTGCTTGAGCGCCCAGAGACCGGACACGTCTGCCTTCGCTTCTTCGATGGCGCTGTAGGTTTCCTTGAGTTCCTGCCGGACAGTCGTCTGACGGCCGCCGACGGCTGATGTTGTGCGGCCCGAGCCCATGCATCAACTCGTGCATCAGGATGTGTGTGAAAAAGGCATCGAACGAGACGTTCTTCTGCTGCGCCTCGGGCAGGGCCACTTTCGCGATTGGCTCGAGCGCCATCTTGAACTTGGCTTCCTGCACGTTCTTCAACATCACTCGCTTCGTGCCCTTCTCTTTGACGACGCGCTCGTCGTTGGGGAGGTTGAACGCCGCGGTCTGGACTCCCCGGTTGGCGTCGCCGGCAGTGAAGACGACGTTGACGACTTTGATCGGCGCGAGCGCGCCGAGCTTGGGATTTCTGAGCGCCGGGTCGATCGGCAGCGCGTTCTCGAGCCCCTGGAGCTCGGCGCCAAATACCTGCAGCTTCTTCGACTCGGCTTCGTCACGAATCGTGATGAACGCTTCGAATGCCGCCTTGAAGTTGAACCATTCGTCCTCGTAGACCTCGTAGGGACCGATCGTCGGCTCGATCGACGCGTCGAGCTCCATCCATGCGACGTCGCTCGCGTAGTAGTCGTTCGAGATGAAGGCGTCGGCGCGCGCGTTCAGGAACGCCTTGAGCGTGGGCTGCGCGGTGAGGCCCGCCGCTTCCCGGAGCAGTGACGCGGCCAGCGCCAGTTCGCCCTGATATTCGACCGAGTACGGCACGGCCATGAAACGGCCGTCGGGCCCACGTCGGATGGTCGTGAAGAAACCGGACGCGGCCTTCTTCGCATCGTCGGGCAGCGAGTTCAGCCATTTCTCAATCTCGTCCTTCGTCGCGCCTGCAGGGTAGAAATTTGCGCCCTCGGGCTTGGCCGGGACGCCGGGGACGAAACGGCTTGTGGTGATCGAGCCGCGACCAGGGCCCCTTGTTGATTAGAAAATAGTGGAGCGTGTCTGCCGCATCACCCGCGACGGCTTGCCGCGCCAGCGACTCGAGGAGCGCCTCGTTGCCCGACCAGACTTGCCGCAGGAAGATCGCGTCCATGATGCGCGCGGCCTCGACAAGTCGCGCCAGCGCCTGCCGTTCGTTGTCCGGGAGCGCGCTCAGATCGGCGCCGATGTCCGCCGGCGCGAATCGCGCGATCATGCCGCGAAGCGGCGCGCGCCGCTGCCGCTGAAGCTTGTGGAGACGTCGCGGGTGGTGGAGCAGCCGACTGTGTCACGGGAGTATCTCCGCTGCAGGCCGCCATCGCGACCGAAAGGAGGATGACGAAAGTCATCGGGTGTTGGTAGCGCATGTGCTGGTTCCGGTGTCCGGTTGTAGACAAGTGGCATCTGGAGATTCGATACGATCCCTGCGTTTTCGGCATGCTCGTCTGCGCAGCCGTGCGCTCCGAAAAACCCTTCCATCCAGAGTTACAATAAGAGGATTGTAATCCCGAAGTTTTGAGAGAGAAGGCTTGGCCCCCCATGAAAAACGTCGCGCCGCGTGACGCCTCCGAGATCGAGGCGATTGAACAACGGGAATGGCTCGAATCGCTCGACTACGTCGTCCAGCAGGGCGACCGGGGACGCGTCCAGCGGCTGCTGGCCTCGCTCCGGCACCGCGCCCGGACGGCTGGCGTGTCGCTGCCGTTCACCGCGGTCACCGCTTACGTCAACACCCTGCGACCGGCGGATGAGACGCCGCTCCCGGGTAGCCAGGAGATCGAGCGGCGGATCAAGAGCCTCGTGCGCTGGAATGCGATGGCCATGGTGGTGCGCGCCAACCGGCTGTCGGAAGGTATCGGCGGACACATCTCCACCTACGCGTCCGCGGCCACGCTCTACGAGGTCGGCTTCAATCACTTCTTTCGGGCCCGCACGCAGGACAGCGAGGGCGACCTCGTCTATTTCCAGGGGCACGCGTCGCCCGGCATCTATGCGCGCGCGTTCCTCGAGGGACGACTGTCGGTCGAGAAGCTCCACAACTTCCGCCAGGAGTTAGCCGAGGGCGGTGGACTGTCGTCATACCCGCATCCGTGGCTGATGCCCGACTTCTGGCAGTTCCCGACGGTCTCGATGGGCCTCGGCCCGATCATGTCGATCTATCAGGCGCGGTTCAATCGCTACCTCGAGGATCGCGGGCTGAAGAAGCCCTCGAACACGAAGGTCTGGGCATTCCTCGGCGACGGCGAGACCGACGAGCCCGAGTCGCTCGGCGCGATCAGCCTCGCCGCGCGCGAGAAGCTGGACAACCTGATCTTCGTCATCAACTGCAACCTGCAGCGGCTTGACGGCCCCGTGCGCGGCAACGGGCAAATCGTTCAGGAACTCGAAGCCATTTTCCGCGGCGCCGGCTGGAACGTCATCAAGGTGCTCTGGGGAAGCGACTGGGATCCGCTCCTGGCGGCCGACCACGATGGGCTCCTCGCCAAGCGAATGGGCGAAGTCGTCGACGGCCAGTATCAGAAGTACACCGTCGAGTCTGGCGCGTATCTGCGCGAACATTTCTTTGGCACCGACCCGCGACTGCTCGAGATGGTCAAGCATTTGTCTGACGACCAGCTGAAGAAGCTGCGGCTCGGCGGCCACGATCCAGTGAAGGTGTACAACGGCTACAAGGCGGCGGTCGAGCACAAGGGGCAGCCGACGGTTGTGCTCGTGCGGACCATCAAGGGCTACGGCCTCGGCGAAGCCGGCGAGGGCAAGAACGTCACGCACCAGCAGAAAAAGCTGAACGAAACCGACCTGCGCACGTTCCGGGCGCGCTTTGGCATTCCTATCTCAGACGACGCCGTCGCGGACGCACCGTTCTATCGTCCGCCGGACGACAGCCTGGAGCTCCAGTACCTGCGCGAACGGCGGAAGGCGCTCGGCGGCTTCATGCCGTCCCGCGCCGCGCGCGCCGAACCGCTCCACGCGCCGATTGATCCGCTCTTCGACGAGTTCGCCCAGGGCACCGAAGGCCGCAAGGCCTCGACGACGATGGTGTTCGTGCGGATCCTGTCGAAGCTGCTCCGTGACAAAGAGATTGGCGATCTGATCGTGCCGATTGTTCCCGACGAAGCGCGCACGTTCGGCATGGAGGCGCTCTTCCGGCAGGTCGGCATCTACTCGCACGTCGGCCAGAAATACGAGCCGGTCGACATGGATACGCTCCTCTATTACAAGGAAGCGCAGGACGGGCAGATTCTCGAGGAAGGCATCACCGAAGCCGGGTCGATGTCGTCGCTCATCGCCGCCGGGACGGCCTACGCGACCTACGGCATCAACACGATCCCATTTTTCATCTTCTATTCGATGTTCGGCTTCCAGCGCGTCGCCGATCTCGATCTGGGCGGGCGCCGACTCGCGGACCCGCGGATTCGTGCTTGGGGCGACCGCCGGCCGCACGACCCTGGCCGGCGAAGGCCTGCAGCACCAGGACGGCCACAGCCACGTCTTCTCGCTGTCGGTGCCTAACTGCATCTCCTACGACCCGGCGTTCGCCTACGAGCTGGCCGTCATCATCCAGGACGGCATCCGGCGGATGTACAAGAATCAGGAAAGCATCTTCTACTACCTGACCGTGATGAACGAGCAGTACGAGATGCCACCGATGCCGGAGGGCAGCAAGGAGGGCATCCTCAAGGGCCTCTACCGGTTCAGTACTGCGGCCAACAGCAAAGCCAAGCTCAAGGCCCAGCTCCTCGGCAGCGGCGCGATCCTCAACGAGGTCATCGGGGCGCAGAAGCTGCTGGAGAAGTACGGTGTGGCGGCCGACGTCTGGAGCGTGACCAGCTATCAGGAGCTCTATCGCGACGCCCATGCGTGCGAGCGCTGGAACATGCTGCACCCGACCGAGACACCGCGCGTGCCGTACGTCTCGCAGTGCTTCAAAGACACGCAGGGCGTGATCGTAGCTGCCTCGGACTATCTCAAGGTGCTGCCGGGATCGCTCGACCGCTGGATGCCGCGCCGCGTGCGCCAGCTCGGCACTGACGGGTTCGGCCGCAGCGAGGATCGGACCGATCTGCGGAACTTCTTCGAGGTCGACGCCCGCTTCGTCACGCTCGCGACGCTCGCCGAGCTCGCCCAGGACGGCCAGATCGATCGCGCCGTGGTCGCGCAGGCGATCAAGGATCTCGGCATCGACGCAGCGAAGGCGAACCCGGCGACGAGTTGATCTGTCGTAGTGTCCGGCTGAAGGCCGGACGCTGCCGGAAGTCTAATCAGCCACGTGTGCCGACGCTTGATGCTACGGACTGCCACGACTTTAGCTGACGCTGAAAGCTGAGAGCTAATGGCCACGGACTTTACACTTCCTGAACTTGGCGAGAATATCTCCGGCGGCGACGTCGTGCGCGTGCTGGTGTCGGCCGGCGACAGCGTGAAAAAAGATCAGCCGGTGCTCGAGCTCGAGACCGACAAGGCCACCATCGAGGTTCCTTCGTCGGTGAGCGGCACGGTCAAAGAAGTGCGGATCAAGCAGGGCGAGCGGGTCAAGGTCGGCCAGGTGGTGCTCACGCTCGACAACGGAGCCGCGGCCGCGACGGAAAGCGCGAAGAGCGCGGCCGGCGATCAGCCGAAGCCCCAGCCGGTCGGCGCGGCAGAGGAAGGTGGGCTCAGCCAGCAATTGCCCGGCGCCGCCACCGCCCAGCCCGCAGCGGCTCCCGAAGCGAAACCCAAGCGTGGCGAGGTTGTGGACATCCGGGAAGGCGCGCGCACCGCTCCGCCCGCCCAGCCCGTCAGGGACGCAAAGGACAAGGATGTCGAGGCCGAGCCCCAGGGGCCGGCGGCGCCTGCCGCGCCTTCGGTGCGGCGTCTCGCGCGCGAACTTGGCGTCGATATCCGGCGCGTCCCGGGCAGCGGCCCGGCCGGGCGCATCAGCATCGACGACGTGCAGGCGTTCGTCCGTGAGGCGATGGCGGGAGGAGGACCGGCCAGCGCGCCCTCGGCGCTGCCCGATTTCACCAAGTGGGGTGAGGTCGAGCGCAAGCCGATGAGCAACATCAGGCGCAAGACGGCCGAGCACCTGTCGCATGCCTGGAACGTCATCCCGCACGTCACGCAGCACGACAAGGCGGACATCACGGCGCTCGAGGCGTTGCGCAAGCAGTACAGCCCGCAGGCCGAGAAAGCTGGCGGGAAACTGACGATGACGGCGATCGCGCTCAAGATCGTCGCCGCCGCGCTCCGGAAGTTCCCACAGTTCAACTCGTCGATCGACGTCGCCCGCAACGAGATCGTCTACAAGAAATCAATTCACGTCGGCGTCGCCGCCGACACCGAGCGTGGCCTGCTGGTGCCGGTGATTCGTGACGTCGACCGCAAGGGCATCATCCAGTTGGCCGCCGAGCTGGGCGCCGCGTCCGACAAGGCCCGCGCCGGCAAGCTGTCGCTCGACGACATGCAGGGCGCAGGCTTTACGATCACCAACCTTGGCGGCATCGGCGGCACGTCGTTCACGCCGATTGTGAACTGGCCCGAGGTCGCCATCCTCGGCATCTCGCGCGGCGCGCGCGAACCGGTCTTCGTCAACGACCAGTTCGAGCCCCGCCTGATGTTGCCCTTGTCGCTGTCCTACGATCATCGCGTGATCGATGGCGCCGACGCCGCGCGGTTCCTGCGCTGGGTGGCGGAGGCGTTCGAACAGCCCTTCGTGATGTCGCTTTGATGTCTGCTTCCACACAACTCGTCGTCATCGGCGCCGGTCCCGGCGGATACGCGGCGGCCTTCTATGCGGCGGATCGGGGCATGAAAGTGACCCTCGTCGATCCCTCGCCGAACCCCGGCGGCGTCTGCCTCTATCGCGGCTGTATCCCGTCCAAGGCGTTGCTGCACGTCGCCGAGATCGTCAACGAGGCGAAGCATGCGGCGGCCATGGGGGTGACCTTCAGCGCGCCGACCATCGAGATCGACAAGGTTCGCGCGTTCAAGGACAAGGTCGTGACCCAGCTGACCGGCGGCGTCGGGCAGGTCGCCAAGCTGCGAAAGATCGAGTATCTGCAGGGGACTGCGACCTTCCGCGACGGCCGCTCTCTCGAGGTCGCAAAAGTTGACGGCACGACCACGACCCTCGCGTTCGAGCACGCGGTGATTGCCACCGGCTCGAGACCGGCGACGGTGCCCGGGCTCTCCATCGACAATCCGCGCGTGATGGATTCCACGGCCGCGCTCGATCTGCCAGACGTCCCCAAGTCGCTGCTCGTCGTCGGGGGTGGCTACATTGGCCTGGAGCTCGGCACCGTCTACGCGGCTCTCGGCTCGAAAGTGACCGTCGTCGAGATGACCGACGGGCTCCTGCCCGGCGCGGACCGCGATCTCGTCAACATCCTCGCCAAACGCATCGCGTCGATCTGCGAGGCCGTCCTGCTGAACACGAAAGTGGCCTCGGTCAAGCCAGCCAAAGATGGCGTCACCGTGACCTTCGAGGGCCAGTTACCGGAAGGGATGGCCAACGAACGCACGTTTGATCGCGTCCTCGTCTCGGTCGGCCGTCGTCCGAACTCCGCCGTGCCTGGCCTGGAGAAAACGCGCGTCAAGGTCGATCAGAAGGGTTTTATCGAAGTCGACGCGTCGCGGGCGACTGGCGAGCCTGACGATCTACGCGATTGGCGATGTCGTCGGCGAGCCGATGCTCGCGCACAAGGCGTCACACGAGGCGCGTGTCGCTATCGATTCAATCCTCGGTGAGCGCGTGGCGTTCGAGCCCGAGGCGATTCCTGCCGTCGTGTTCACGGATCCCGAAGTGGCCTGGTGCGGCCTGACCGAGAACGAAGCGGCGAAGCAGAAGCGCGAGGTCACCGTCACGAGGTTCCCATGGGGCGCGTCCGGGCGCGCGATTACCCTCGACCGGACCGATGGCATGACCAAGCTCGTCATCGATCCGCGATCCGAGCGCGTCCTCGGCGTCGGCATCGTCGGACCCGGCGCCGGCGAGCTGATCGCCGAGGCCGTCCTTGCCGTCGAGATGGGCGCGACCGCGGCAGATCTCAAGTTGACCATCCATGCGCACCCGACGCTCTCCGAAACCCTCATGGAAGCCGCCGAGGTGTTCTTCGGGGAGTCGACGCACGTCTACAAGCCGAAGAAGAGATAGGCTCAGGGCTCACGGCTCAGGCTCAGCTAGCTCTCGAGCTTAGCTGTCGAAGGTCTTGCTTGAACGCCTGAGCCTGAGAGCCTGAGCCGAGCTCCGACCAGCGCCGTCTCGCCTTCGCAAACACCTCATCCATCATCGGCGGCGTCAGCTTGCCGGTGTTCGTATTCTGCCGGCTCGGGTGATACGAGCCGATGACGCTGTAGCCTGCTGTTTCGTAGACCACGCCGTGTCCGAACGGCGGACGTGGTTTGACGACGATGCCACGGTCCGCGAGCAGGCGCCAGGCGGCGTCAAAGCCGATGCGGCCGAGGCCGACGATGACCGAGATGCGCGGCAGCGCCGCCGCTTCGGCGACCAGGTGCGGGTGGCAGGCGGCAATCTCGGCCGGCGTCGGCTTGTTGTCGGGCGGAGCACAGCGTACGGCGGCGGCGATGAACGCGTCGCTCAACGTCAGCCCATCGTCGGCGGTTCGGGCGGTGGGAATGCTGGCGAAGCCGTGCGCGTGCATGGCTCGCATCAGGAAGTCGCCCGAGCCGAGCGGACCATCGCCGGTGAAGACGCGTCCCGTGCGGTTGGCGCCGTGCGCCGCGGGCGCGAGCCCGATGACGAGCACGCGGGCCTGACGGTCGCCGAAGCCAGGCACCGGGCGGCCCCAGTAGACCTCTTCTCTGTAGGCGGCCTTCTTCTCGGTGGCGATGCGCTGGCAGTAGGTGCGGAGCCGCGTGCAGCGGTTGCAAGAGACGATGGCCTCGCGCACCCGCGAGAGAGCAGTAGAGGTCATCTCAAGAAAGACGCGAACGAGCGGCAGCGAGTGAGCCACGCGACCGGAGCGCGCTCGGCGCAGCGGCGCGCGAGAGAGCGTGTCGGGGAGTCCGAGGGGCGAAGCCCCTCGGGAAAGAGAAGCCTAGCGCGCCGCTTCGTAGGACTGGGTCTGCTCGTGGGCATGATACGAGCTGCGAACGAGCGGTCCCGATTCACAATGGCCGAATCCCATCTCGAGCGCGAGACGCTTGAGCTCGGCGAACTCGGCAGGCGCGTAATAGCGCTCCATCGGGAGATTCGCGAGCGACGGGCGCAGGTACTGGCCGATCGTAACGATCTGGCAGCCAGCCGAACGCAGGTCGCGGAGTGTCGCGACGACTTCATCCCATTCTTCGCCAAGGCCGACCATGAGCCCCGACTTGGTTGGAATCGACGGCGCGTAGGTGCGGGACCGATCGAGCAGCTGCAGCGCGCGATCGTAGCGGCCTCCAGGCCGGGCCGTTCGATATAGCCGAGGCACCGTTTCGATGTTGTGATTGAGGACGTCAGGGCGGGCATCAAGCACGACGCGCAGCGCCGATTCATCGCCCTTGAAGTCGGGGATGAGCACTTCGAGCCTGCACGACGGAATCCTGGCCCGCGTCTCCGCGATCGTCCGCGCGAAATGCGACGCGCCGCAGTCCGGAAGGTCGTCGCGGTCGACCGAGGTGATGACGACGTAGTCGAGAGCGAGAGTGGCGATGGCGCTCCCGACCTTGACCGGCTCGTCAGCGTCGGCCGGCTTGGGCGCCCCGTGCGTGACGTTGCAGTACCCGCACGACCGCGTGCAGGTATCGCCGAGAATCATGAACGTCGCCGTGCCGTGGTGCCAGCACTCGCCGATGTTCGGGCAGTTGGCTTCCTCGCAGACCGTGTGAAGGCCGAGCGAACGCATCAGCCCCTTCAGGCGGTGATAGTTCTCCGACCCCGGCGCCCGGACCTTCAGCCACTCGGGCTTGGGCAGCCGCGGCTGGCCAGGCTCGACCGACTCGCGCTTCTTGCGCCCGCGAATGAAGTTGACCGGAGCAGTAGGCAATGCTGAGTGCTGAATGCTGAATGCTGAAGTGAATTGTGAATGCCTGAACCGCTGAACCGCTGAACCTCTTGAACCTCTGAACCCTGAACCTTTGATTATACTTCCCCCATGACCCCACTTGCGATTACGTGGTTCGGCCACTCCACCTTCGTGATCACCACGCCCGGCGGGAAGCGGATCGTCACGGACCCGTGGCTCGAGGGCAACCCGAAGTGCCCGCCGGGTGCACAGATCGACAAAGCTGACGTGATCCTCCTGTCGCACGGGCACTCCGACCACACTGCCGACGTCGTCAACGTGGCCCGTGCCACTGGCGCGCCGGTCGTCGCGATTCACGAGCTGTCGTTATGGCTCGAGCGCAAGGGCCTGAAGAATGTGATGGGCATGGGGATTGGCGGGACCATCACCGTTGCGGGCCTCGAGATCTCGATGACGCCCGCGGTTCACAGCAGCAGTGTCGTCGAGAACGACGCCATCGTGTATCTGGGCGAACCGGCCGGGTTCGTCGTGCGCATGGAAGACCGGCGCGCGTTCTATTTTGCCGGCGACACGGCGCTCTTCGGAGACATGCGGCTCATTGCGGACGCGCATGCTCCGGAGATCGCGTTTCTGCCGATCGGCGATCACTACACCATGGGTCCGGACGCTGCTGCCCGCGCCTGCAAACTGCTGCTCATCCGGCAGGTCGTGCCGATGCACTACGGAACATTCCCGATCCTTACGGGCACTCCCGAACGACTGAAAGAGCTCGTCGAACCAGGTGTCGACGTGCTGGTGCTGAAGCCGGGAGAGACGGCGCAGTAGCTATCAGCTATCAGCTGTCAGCTATCAGCCAACGATCTGACCCGGCCGCACGTTTTAGATCTGAAGGCTTAGCCGGTAGCTGGCAGCTGACACCACGGATGCCATCTGACGCGGATCCAACGTTCGCGTGCGTTACGCGGATCCGGTCTGGCCACGGGACGCGGATCGCGCGGATGCTTGTAGGGGCGTTCGGAGGTGACGGAGACAACGGGTTCACCGCGGAGGAACGGGGCGAACGGAGACGTACAGAGAGAAAGAGCTGGCTCGACGAAATCGCAGCTGGGCGCACCGCGCATCGCGCGGTGGGATAGCGAGAAACCCACGGATCACAAGCACGCCCACGATCCACATGGTGCTTGTGATCCGTCGGTTTCTCGCTATCCCACGCCGGCCACGGGCCGGCGTGCGCCCAGCATCAGACCTGAAGATCCGCGCTGATCCGCGTCCGTGAGTCGCGGATCGGCGTCCCGTGAGAAAGAAGAAACCGTAATCTGCGAGGGAGTGCTGCTGCGAGTGAGTCCGCTTCCGTTTGACAAGTGATCTGACCGCTTTTCCTAGAGTGACGCCTGTGGGCGCTGTGGGAAACGCGTTCTGGGCGTTTTCCAAGCAGCGGTGGGCGCGTTCTTGGCGTCCACGGCTGCGGCAGCGTCCATGGGCCGCCCGTCGTCGTCGGAACGGTGCCGCAGCTGTTGGCGTGCCGCGCGTGATCGTGTATGCCGCCCGTCGAGGTGCTGGCGGACGATGACGCGTCAAGCCCGACACAGCTGCGCCGGCCCGGCTGCGCGGCGATCTGCAGACGCGCGCCCGTCGATCGTCACGGTGTTGTCGCGTGCGACGACGCGCTCCTCTTCGTGACAGAGAATCTGCGTCGAGATCGACGCGCGCCGAGCGGCACGAAGGCACTCGCGGGATCGCGCGGCGGCGCGCGCGAACGTCGCGTTGTGCTGCGGGCACGAAGCTGATCGCGCGAGATACCGATTGGCCGCCGCGAGCGTCGTGATCCCCGCGACCCGCAGCTCGTTGACGAGGCGATCCTGGAACGTGCGATTGAGCCGCTCGCTCCGGCCGCGCGCCTGCGGGGAATACGACGGGAATGTGCTCGATGCCCAAGCGCGCCAACGCGCGGCCCACCTGCGTGAGCCGCGTCTTGTCGACCGGCCCCTTCGCCTTCGGCGTGTGAAACGCCCAGTGCGCCCGGTCGGTGTAGAGCGCCATCGGCAGGCCCTCCGTCGCGCAGGACCGTCGCCGCAGACGTCGTCATCACCGCCCACGTGCTTTCGCTCGGATACAACGCCGCGTGGAGCACGCGCTTGGTCGCATCGTCGGACACCGCGATGAGACACGGCCGCGCCGTCGGGCGCCCGCGAACCACGCGTGCGGCGCTGCCATCGAGGTGCAGCATTTCGCCAAAGCAGGCGCGCGGCTCGCGCCGGCGCCGATGGCGGCCCCGCGCCCGGTGTTTCTTCACCAACCCCGCGGCCTGCAAGCGTCTGTTTCACGAAGCTGTAGGACACCGTCACGCCGTGCTCGCGCCGCGCGATCTGATGAAAGTGCCGGACATTGAAGCCCGCATACCGCTCGCGGTACAGCCGCAGCACCAGCTCGACCTGCGGCGGCGGCACGCGGCGCTTCGACGGGCGCAGCAGCCGCTGGTCGATCAAGCCCGCTATAGCCCGTGGGTTTCATACCGCTCCCGCCAGCGCCGCAGCGTCCGCGGCGACCAGCCCAGAATCTCCGCCGCCCGGAACCAATGCAGCTCGCCACTGAGCGCCTTCAACATCACTTCCTGGACCGTCATTGCCCGCTCCCACGCGGCCTCCGGATACGTCATCGAGCCTCCTCAGCTCGCTGTCGTATCCCGACCGCCGCACAGTACGAAGCGGACAGATCACTTGCTCTCGGGAGCGGTCAGATCATGTACTCCCTACAATTCTGCGCTGCGGAGTTGACCCTCGCGCTCGAGATTCAGTAGAGTCACGCGCATGCACGCCGTCACGGAGCGCGGGTTCGCCTTTACCAGCATGACCGGCCTGGTCAGGCCGGAGGCTCGCTGCGGGTAGATCCGGACGGTCAGAACTGAGGTTCACCACGGCCACTGCCCGAAAGGGAGTGGCCGTTTTTGTTTCTTGGGAGCTTGAACGATGAAGATCGCATTTCAGGGCGCCGTCGGCGCCTATAGTGAAACCGCGGCCCAGCGCGCATGGCCGGGCTCGGAGACGGTCGCGCTCGATCGGTTCGAGGACGTGTTCGAAGCGGTCGCGTCCGGGCGGACCTCGCACGGCATTCTGCCGGTCGAGAACTCAATCGGCGGCAGCATCCATCGCAACTACGACCTGTTGCTCGAGCACGATCTGCCGATCGTCGCCGAGACCGAGCTGCCGGTCGTCCACAACCTGCTGGCGCTGCCGGGGACGACGCTCTCGGCGGTGCGGCGGGTGTTCTCGCACCCGCAGGCGCTCGCGCAGTGCGAGATGTTTCTGCAGACGCTGCCGGGAATCGAGATCGTCGCGACCTACGATACGGCGGGGAGTGCCAGGATGATTCGGGACGGCAACCTCAGCGACACGGCGGCGATCGCGTCGTTGCGCGCCGCCGAGTTCTTCGGGTTGAGCGTGCTCCAGGGGGGCATCCAGGACTACGAAGACAACATCACGCGCTTCCTTCTGATCGGTCGCGACGGCAAGGCGCTCGGCACGCCGGACAAGACGACGCTGGCGTTTGCGCTGCACAACGCTCCGGGGGCGCTCTTCAAGGCGTTGAGCGTCTTTGCGCTCCGCGACATCGACATGACCAAGCTCGAATCGCGACCGGCGCGCGGGCGACCCTGGGAGTATGTGTTCTACGCGGACCTGTCGGCCGGGCGCGAAGAGCTGCGCTGCGGGCGGGCGATCGTGCACCTGGCCGAGTTCGCGCGATGGGTCAAGACGCTCGGCTCCTACCCGCATGCGCAGACGCCCGCGGCGCCGCCGAATAATAAGTAATTTTTATGTAAAACATAAGATTATAATCTTGACTGATTCGGCGGCCCTGTCCTACGGTAGAAGGTATGTCGAGGGCCGATTTGCCCGAACCCAGTCACGCGTCCGGCCGTTCGGCCGCCGGCTCGGCCCTTGCCGGCAGCCACCGCGCCCCCGCCAGAGCGATGCTCAAGGCCGTGGGGTTCACCGACGACGACCTGAAGAAGCCTCTCGTTGGCGTCGCCAACACCTGGATTGAGATCGGTCCCTGCAACCTGCATCTTCGACGTCTGGCGGCCGCGGTGAAGGACGGCGTGCGCGCGGCCGGGGCGACGCCGATGGAGTTCAACACCGTCTCGGTCTCCGACGGCATCACGATGGGCACCGAGGGCATGCGGATGTCGCTCGTCAGCCGCGAGGTCATTGCCGATTCGATTGAGCTCGTCGCGCGCGCCAACATGTTCGACGCGCTCGTGATTCTCGTCGGCTGCGACAAGACGATTCCCGGCGCCGCGATGGCCCTCGCGCGGTTGGATGTCCCCGGTCTCGTGCTCTATGGCGGGTCGATTGCGCCGGGACGATGGCAGGGCAAGGACGTCACCATCCAGGACGTCTTCGAAGCCGTCGGCGCGTTCGACTGCGGGAAACTCGGCGCGGCGGAGTTTGCGGCGCTCGAGAACGCCGCGTGCCCTGGCGCCGGCGCGTGCGGCGGGCAGTTCACGGCGAACACGATGGCCACCGCTTGCGAGTTTCTCGGGCTGTCGCCGTTCGGGAGCGCGGCGGTGCCGGCAATGGATGCAGGAAAAGACGATGTGTCGCGGCAGGCCGGCGCGCTCGTGGTCGACCTGCTGGGTCGCGGACTGCGGCCGCGGCAGATCCTGACGCCGGACGCCTTCGAGAACGCGATCGCCGCGGTCGCCGCGACCGGCGGCTCGACCAACGCCGTCCTGCACCTGATGGCGATTGCCAAGGAAGCCGGCGTGCCACTCAGCCTCGAGGACATCGACCGGGTCAGCGCCTCGGTGCCGCTCCTTGCCGACCTCAAACCTGGCGGGCGATTCGTCGCGACAGACTTCTATGCCGCCGGCGGCACGCCGGTCATCGCGCAGCGGCTCGTCGAAGCGGGCCGGCTGCACCGGGGATCGATCACCGTCACCGGCCGCAGCATCGGCGACGAGGCATCGAAGGCGTCCGAAACGCCTGGGCAAGAGGTCGTCCGTCCGCTCGGTTCGCCGCTGCAGGCCGCGGGCGGCCTCGCCATTCTTCGCGGCAACCTTGCGCCAGCCGGCTGTGTGGTCAAGGCGACGACAACCACGCCGCGGCTGCACCGCGGACCAGCGAGGGTCTTTGACAGCGAGGAAGAGGTCGCGTCAGCGCTGACGGCGGGGAGGATCCATGCAGGCGACGTTGTCGTGATCCGATATGAAGGACCAAAGGGCGGACCAGGGATGCGCGAGATGCTGGCGGTCACGGCGGCCATCATGGGTGCCGGGCTCGGGGACTCGGTCGCGCTGATTACCGACGGCCGTTTTTCCGGGGCCACCCGAGGCCTGATGGTCGGGCATGTGGCGCCAGAAGCCGCGGCCGGTGGCCCGATCGCCGCGGTCCGCGAAGGGGACGTCATCACGATCGACGTCGAAGGCCGGAAGCTGCAGGTGGACGTGCCGGACGAGGAGTTGCGCGCGCGGCTGGCGGCGTGGCAGGTGCCACCGTCCCGCTACGCGTCGGGCGTGATGGCGAAATACGCCCGGCTGGTGTCGTGCGCGTCGGTTGGGGCGGTAACGGGTTGAGCTGGCGTCACGACACTGGCTCGAGATTAACAGCTTCGCGAGCGAGCAACGCGAAGCGAGCCACGTGAGCGGAGCGGGGCCTGGAGCCCCGCGAGCGAACGTGTAAGGGAGTCCGGGAGACGAAGTCCCCGGGTACTAGATGAAAAGAACTGGATCGCAGATTCTCTGGGAGTGCCTGGTGCGCGAGGGCGTCACCGACGTCTTCGGGTACCCGGGCGGGGCCATTCTGCCCGCGTACGACGCGATGCTCGACTTTCCGATCCGCCACATTCTGGTGCGGCACGAGCAGGGCGCGACCCATATGGCTGATGGATACGCGCGCGCGAGCGGCCGCGTCGGCGTCGCCATCGCGACCTCGGGGCCGGGGGCGACCAACATGGTCACCGGCATCGCGACCGCGATGATGGATTCGTCGCCGATTGTCTGCATCACCGGTCAGGTGGGTAGCCGGCTCATCGGGTCCGACGCGTTCCAGGAAACCGACATCACCGGCATCACGCTGCCGATCACCAAGCACAACTATCTGGTGACGCGCGCCGAGGACGTCGCCAGGACCGTGCGCGAGGCGTTTGCCGTCGCCGCCTCCGGCCGGCCCGGACCCGTGCTCATCGACATCACGAAGGACGCCCAGCAGGCGTCCTGCGAGTTCGAATGGGAGAAGAGCGCGGCGCCGAATGCCAGGCACGTCGGCGTGCCCCGCGCCACGATCGCCGACGCGGATCGCCGCGCCGCGCTCGAACTGATTCACAGCGCGCGCCGCCCGGTGATCCTTGCCGGTCACGGCATCCTGCTCTCAGGCGCGATGCCGTTCGTTCGCGAGCTCGCGGAGCGCGCCGGAATTCCGGTCGCGATGACGCTGCTCGGCATCGGTGCGTTCCCCGCGTCGCACCCGCTCAACCTCGGCATGATGGGCATGCACGGCGAAGCGTGGGTCAACACCGCGATTCAGGAAGCCGATCTCCTGATCGCGCTCGGGATGCGCTTCGACGATCGCGTCACCGGCAACGTCCGGACCTACGCGCGGCAAGCCAAGAAGCTTCATATCGATGTCGACGGCGCCGAGATCGGGAAGATTGTCGCGGTCGACGTCGGCATCGTCGGCGATCTCTGCGACGTCCTCGGCGCGCTCGTGCCGGGCGTTGAATCAGGTCGGCACGAGGAGTGGATCGCGCGCATCGACACGCTCAAGGGTGATTCGGCCGTGCGCGACATCCAGAACCTGGCAGACGACGGCCATCTCTATGCGGCGCACGTGATGAAGGACCTCTGGCGTTCGACCAACGGACGGGCGGTCGTCGTCACCGACGTCGGCCAGCATCAGATGTGGGAAGCGCAGTACTACCATCACGAGTCTCCCCGCACGCTCATCACGTCGGGCGGGCTCGGGACGATGGGCTTTGCGCTGCCGGCGGCGATTGGCGCCAAGGTTTCACGCCCCGATGCCGAGGTCTGGACGATTGCCGGCGACGGCGGCTTCCAGATGACGATGCCCGAGCTCGCGACGATCAAGCAGGAAGGGCTCGACGTCAAGATCGCCGTCATCAACAACGGCTACCTTGGCATGGTCCGGCAGTGGCAGGAGTTCTTCTACGAGCGCCGCTACGCGGCGACGCCGCTTCTCAGCCCCGACTTCGCGAAGATTGCCGAGGCGTACGGGCTGCGGGCGTTCACCGTCAAGACGCGGAGCGAAGTGGTGCCGGCCATCGAGGCGGCGCGTTCGCATCAGGGCACGGTCCTCATCGACTTCCAGGTCGAGCAGGAGGACACGGTGTATCCGATGGTGCCGGCCGGCGCGGACCTGCACGCGATGATTCGCCGGCCGTCGGCGCTCGTCGAGACCGCGGCGGACGAATAGAGTTCGGTTGTCAGGTCGACCGTCGACGGGCTTTACACGATGGGCACGATGGCTCGATGGGCACGATGAAATCAATAGTTCTCGCCATCGTGTCCTGATCGTGCGCATCGTGACAATCTCGTGAGAGGCAGAAGTCTGGTGATTGCAATGAGGAGGCTGACGTGACGTCCGCTGCTGGTTCCCATGTGTTTGTCGTCGACGTCGAGGACGAGCCCGGTGTTCTGACACGCGTCTCGTCGCTCTTCAGGCGCCGCGCGCTTCAACATCGTCTCGCTGACGGTCGGCGTGACCGAGCGCCCCGGAATCTCGCGCATGACCATCGTGGTCGACGCGCCGGACGTCGCGGCGCGGCGGATCGAGGCGCATCTCTGGAAGCTCGTCAACGTGATCAGGGTCGAGGACGTGACCCGCGCGGCGGCCGTCCGCCGCGAACTGGTCATGGTGAAAGTGGCCGCCGACGCCGAAGCCCGGACGCACGTGATGAAGCTCGCGGAGGTCTTTCGTGCGAGGGTCATCGACGTGGCCCCCGAGTCGCTCATTCTCGAATCGACCGGGACGAGCGACAAGATCGCGGGGCTCCTCGACGTGTTGCGACCGTTTGGCGTGCTCGAGGTCGCCAGGAGCGGGCACGTCGCCATGGTCCGCGGCATCCAGAGCCAGGCCCACGAGTCCGATACCGAAGTCGTGTCGGACAATGTCACGTACTCGGTGTAAAGCGGAGCTACGAGTCCGAGCTGAGTCTGAAGCCGGAGCCGAGACACAAGGAAGTCGTAGTGTCCGGCTTCAGCCGGACCTTACGGCATAAGGAGCTGAAAGCAAATGGCCGTGATGTTTTATGACCGCGACGCCGACCTCAACCTGATCAAGAGCCGCAAGGTCGCGGTGATCGGGTTCGGATCTCAGGGGCACGCGCACGCGCTCAACCTGAAAGACAGCGGAGTGGACGTGCGGGTTGGCCTTCACGAGGGCAGCAAATCACGCGCAGTCGCGGAGGCGGCGGGGCTGACGGTTGCGAGCCCGGCGGCGGTGAGCGAGTGGGCCGACGTGATCATGGTGCTCGTGCCCGACACGAGTCAGTCGCAGCTCTACACCGAGTCAATCGCTCCGCACCTGAAGGCGGGGAAGACGCTGATGTTCGCGCACGGGTTCAACATCCGCTTCGGCTGGGTGGTGCCGCCGAAGGACGTCGACGTCACGATGATCGCGCCGAAGTCCCCAGGCCACCGCGTGCGCGAGCTCTTCGTCGAGGGCGCCGGCACGCCGGCGCTCCTCGCCGTCCATCAGGACGCCAGCGGGCAGGCTCGGGCTCTCGCCCTGTCCTACGGCAAGGGAATCGGCGTGACGCGCGCTGGCGTGATCCAGACGACGTTTGCCGAGGAAACCGAAACCGACCTCTTCGGCGAGCAGGCCGTCCTCTGCGGCGGCGTCAGCGCGCTCGTCAAGGCAGGCTTCGAGACGCTGGTCGAGGCCGGCTATCAACCGGAGATCGCCTACTTCGAGTGCCTGCACGAGCTGAAGCTGATCGTCGATCTCATCTACCGCGGCGGGCTGAACTACATGCGCTACTCGGTCAGCGACACGGCCGAGCACGGCGACTACACCGGCGGCCCGCGCGTCGTCAGCGAGCAGACCAGGCAGGAGCTGCGCAAGATGCTGGCCGAGGTGCAGGATGGCACCTACGCCAAAGCCTGGATGGCCGAGCATGCTGCCGGACGCCCGTGGTTCGACGCGACGCGCAAGGCCGAGCGGTCGCATCAGATCGAACAGGTCGGCGCCAAGCTGCGCGACATGATGCCGTTCCTCGATCCGGTCAAGGACCCGCTGCGCAAGACCGAGAAGGAAGGCGTCGGCGCTAGCTTAGCTCAGCTCAGCTGAGCAGCTGAGAGCTGACCTTCGACAGCCCTGCGATCTCCTCGACGATCCGTTCGACGGGACGGCCGGAGGTGTCGACGACGTGAGCCGCCGAGGCGTAGAGCGGCTCGCGCGCGGCCAGGAGCGATCGCAGGTCCGACATCGCCTGCGGGTGGTCCTTCATGGGACGGCGATCGCCCTGCCTCAGCACACGGTTCCAGTGATCTTCCGGGGTCGCGCGCAGCCAGATCGTCAGGGCCGAGCGGCGAAGCAGCGCGAACGTGTCCGAGGCAGTGACGAGCCCGCCGCCCGTCGCCAGCACGATTGGCCGGCGGTCGTCGAGGACGGTCTGCAGGACGTCGCGTTCGAGGCGGCGGTAGTACTCCTCGCCGTGCAGCGAGAAGAGCTCCGCCAGCGTCAGGTTGGCCGCCTGCTCGATGCGACGGTCGAGCTCGACGAACGGGACGCGCAGCCGGCGCGCCAGTCGCCGGCCGACGGTGGTCTTGCCGGCGCCGCGCAACCCGAGGAGTGCGACGACCGGTTCGGCGTCGTCGGACGGGAGCGCGATGAGCGCCGCCGGCGTGACCTCGAGCGCGCGGGCGACGTCGGCGAGCCGGCGAACCGAGATGTTGCCGCGGCCGGCTTCGAGCTGGACGAGGAATCGAGTCGAGACGCCGGAACGCTCGGCAATTTCACGCAGCGTCCAGCCGCGCTCGAGACGCCGCGCGCGCGCACGCTGGCCGAGCGATCGCAGCAGGTCTGGGGCCATCGCACGCCACTATATTACGCGCCGACCCGTGTGTCGGCATGCGCGCGCCTGATGACTCGCATGACATCCCGCGATGGAACGCTCATGCGCCATGCGCATTGATTCCATGTGAAAGTTCTGCGCGACACGCATCCTGGGCGCGACCTATCATCCAATTCTATGAATCTAACGGAGGCTGGCGCCGTCTCGACACGCACGCTCACCATCGTCCTGCCGGAGTCTGAATGGCAGGCGCTCCGGACTGCTGAGCCCGACGCCATCGGCTGGCTTCAGGCGCAGATTCGCCGGCGTCTCGACGAGCCGGCAGTCGAAGTGCCAGGACGAGTCCTGCAGTCGACTGAGTCGACAGTCGACAGTCGTGAGTCGACAGTCCCAGTCGACTGACGACGTCGACTGAAGACTGTGACTGACGACTGTGACGGTCGACTGATGACTGCCGACTGACGACAGGTAATATAGTGCACTGACGATGGGGTAGACCCGCAGTATCTTGCCTTGACACTTTTTCGGGCCGCGGGTACGCTGACTCCGAGATGGCAGTCGGCACCAACGCACTCCAGCCTCGGGTGTCT
This sequence comes from uncultured Acidobacteriota bacterium, assembly GCA_963797625.1. Classification (GTDB taxonomy): domain Bacteria; phylum Acidobacteriota; class Vicinamibacteria; order Vicinamibacterales; family 2-12-FULL-66-21; genus DATBJJ01. The sequence goes on along the minus strand of CAWCQI010000034.1, from coordinate 263,601 downwards.
TTCGACACCTCCCCTGAACGCTACAAACACTGGAAGCTCTCCTTCGACGGGCCGGTCGCGACGCTGTCGATGGACGTCCAGGAAGATGCCGGGCTCTCGCCCGACTATCGCCTCAAGCTCAATTCCTACGATCTCGGCGTCGACATCGAGCTCGCCGACGCGATTGAGCGCATCCGCTTCGAGCACCCAGAAGTCCACGCCGTCATCATCACCAGCCTGAAGGAGCGCATCTTCTGCGCCGGCGCCAACATCTTCATGCTGCGCGGCTCGAGTCATGCGTGGAAGGTGAACTTCTGCAAGTTCACGAACGAAACACGCCTGGCAATGGAAGACGCGAGCGCGCACTCGGGCCTGAAGTTCCTGGCCGCGCTCAACGGCATCTGCGCCGGCGGCGGTTACGAGCTGGCGCTCGCCTGCGACGAGATCTTCCTGGTCGATGATGGGAACTCGGCCGTGAGCTTGCCGGAGACACCGCTGCTTGCTGTGCTTCCTGGAACCGGCGGCCTGACACGTGTCGTCGACAAGCGGAAGGTCCGTCGCGACCTCGCGGACGTGTTCGGCACGGTCGCCGAAGGCGTCAAGGGTCGGCGCGCGGTCGAGTGGCGGCTCGTCGACGCGGTCTATCCAACGAGCCAGTTCAAAGATCGGGTCGCGCGGCGCGCCGCGGAGCTTGCTGTCTCGTCCGATCGGCCGGCTCATGGACCGGGGATCACGCTCGGACGGCTCGAGCCGACCGTCGCGGGCGACGACCTGGAGTATTCGAGGGTGTCGCTCCGTATCGATCGGGTCAGCCGTGTCGGGACGCTGACTGTCAAAGCGCCGGAGGCCGCGCAACCGACGACCCCCGAGCAGATCCTCGAAGCCGGAGACCAGTTCTGGCCGCTGCGCGCATTTCGCGAGCTCGATGCGGCGCTCCTTCATCTCCGCATCAACGAACCGCTCATCGGCACGGTCGTCATCCGTACCGAGGGCGACCCGGCTCTCGTCCTGGCCGTCGATGAGACGCTGGCTCGCTCACGGGGATCACTGGCTCGTTCGCGAGATCGTGCACTTCATGAAGCGCACGCTGAAGCGGATGGATCTGACCGCGCGCAGTTTCTTTGCGCTCATCGAGCCGGGCAGCTGCTTTGCGGGCTCGCTCTTCGAGCTGGCGCTCGCCGCCGATCGGTCCTACATGCTCGACGATCCCGGAGCGGCCGAACACGATTGCGCTCTCAGTCATGAACGGCGGGCCGCTCAAGATGAGCAACGGCCTCACGCGTCTGGAGACGCGGTTCCTGGGTGTGCCGGAGCGCGTTCAGGAGCTCCTCGACGAACGAGAGCCGTTCGATCCGCCCGCAGCGCTCGACGCCGGCCTCGTGTCGTTCGCGCCCGACGAGCTCGATTGGGACGACGAGGTACGCCTGGCGATCGAGGCTCGTGCGGCGCTCTCTCCGGACGCGCTGACGGGCATGGAAGCCAACCTTCGCTTCGCGGGTCCCGAGACGATGGAGACGAAGATTTTCGGCCGGCTGACGGCATGGCAGAACTGGATTTTCCAGCGGCCGAACGCCGTCGGCGACAAAGGCGCGCTGACTGCCTACGGCTCGCAGGCGCGGCCGGAGTTTGATTTCAACAGGACATAGGCTCTAGGCTCAGGGCTCTAGGCTCAAGCAAAATCTTCGAGTCAGGTGGTCGAACGCTTGCTTGAGCCTTGAGCCTTGAGCCCTGAGCCGTCAGAGAATTCGACCGTCAGGGAACTTCCCATGATCTCCGCCGAACGCATCCCCAACAACGTCGGGCTGTCGAGCAACAAGCGGCTGCAGCGCGCGCTGGAGCATTGGCAGCCGGCCTACATCCAGTGGTGGCGCGACATGGGGCCGCAGGGGTTCCAGGATCTCCACCAGGTCTACGTGCGGACGGCGGTGAGTGTCGATCCGTCCGGCTGGGCGCACTTCGAGTACGTCAAGCTGCCGGAGTACCGATGGGGGATCTTCCTGGCCGATCCCGTGCACGATCGCCGAATCGGCTTCGGTGACTTCTACGGGAAAGAAGTGTGGCAGGAAGTGCCGGGGGAGTTCCGAAACCAGCTGCGCCGGCTCATCGTGACGCAGGGCGACACCGAACCCGCGAGCGTCGAGCAGCAGCGATGGCTCGGGCAGCGGTGTCCGAGCCTCTACGATCTGCGGAATCTCTTTCAGGTCAACGTCGAAGAAGGCCGTCATCTCTGGGCGATGGTCTACCTGCTGCACTCGCACTTCGGCCGGGACGGACGCGACGAAGCCGAGGAGCTCCTCGAGCGGCAGAGCGGTAATCGCGACAAGCCGCGCATCCTCGACGCCTTCAACGAGCCGATCGACAACTGGCTCGACTTCTTCATGTTCACGATGTTCACCGATCGTGACGGCAAGTCGCAGCTGCTCTCGCTCTCGGAAAGCTCGCTCGATCCGCTGTCGCGGACGACGCGGTTCATGCTGACCGAGGAGGCGCATCACATGTTCGTCGGCGAGACCGGCGTGGCGCGGATCATCGAGCGCGCCTGCCAGCTGATGAAGGAAGCCGGTTTTTCTGGGGACGTTCGCAAGCTCGGCGGCATCGATCTCCCGACCATTCAGCGGTTCATCAACCTGTGGTTCAGCCTCAGCCTGGACCTGCACGGGAACGAGATTTCGACCAACGCCGCGTCGTACTTCGCCAACGGCTTGAAGGGCCGCGCGCAGGAAGACAAGTGGGACGACCATCTCGTCACCGAACAGTTCTACGAGCTCGACGTCCCGGCAGCCGGCGCCGCGGGCCGCCTCGAGCGCAAGGCGATCCCGATGCGGACCGCGATGAACGAGGTGCTGCGCGACTGGTACTGCGGCGATTGCGAAGCCGGGGTCCAGCGCTGGAACCGCATCCTCGAGCGCCACGGCCTGTCGGACCGCCTGCGGCTCCCGGATCGCAAGTTCAATCGTGGCATCGGCATGTTCTCGTCGCTCCACTTCGATCCAAGCGGGTCGCCGCTGTCCGATGCCGACTGGGAGCGCCGGAAGCACGAGTGGTTGCCAAGCGCGATGGATCGGGAGTATCTCCTCAGCATCATGGCCGAGCCCGTCTACGAGCCGGGGAAGTTTGCCAACTACATCGCGCCGCCGCTTCGCGGCATCAACCGGATGCCGATTGACTTCGAGTACGTGCGGACGGAGGCGTAGAAGTCCTTGAACAGCGAGATCAGGAGTTCAGGAGGCCGGAATTCTCAAGCTCGCAGAACTTCGTGACTCCTGATCTCCTGGTCTCCTGTTCAGAGAAACACGCGAATGCTGCATTTCATAGGTCTCACACATGCCAGCCACCGTCGAGTTCGAGAAGCAACTCCTCATCAACAACGAATGGCGTCCCTCGTCGTCGGGAAAGACGATGGAGGTCGTGAATCCGGCGACTGAAGAGATCATCGCGTCGGTCGCGTCGGCTGGCGCGCCGGATGTGGACGCGGCGGTGGCCGCGGCGCGCGCGGCCCTCGACGGACCGTGGGGGAAGATGTCGGCGCGCGAGCGCGGCCGGCTCGTGAGCCGGCTGGCCGACCGCTTGATGGAGAAGGCCGATGAAGTCGCGCGGCTGGAGACCATCCACAACGGGAAGCCGATCAGCGAGTCGCGGCATATCGAGATTCCGGCCGCGGCTGAATGCTTCGAGTACTACGCGGGCTGGGCCGACAAGGTGATGGGCGAGACGATTCCTGTGAAGGGGAATCACCTCACCTATACGCTGCGCGAGCCCATCGGCGTTGTGGCCGCGATTGTTCCGTGGAACTTCCCGTTGCTGCTGGCGGCCTGGAAGATCGCGCCGGCGCTCGCCTGCGGCAATACCGTCATCCTCAAGCCGGCCAGCCAGACACCGCTGACGGCACTTGCGCTGGGCGAGATTGCCATCGAGGTCGGGCTGCCCGCCGGTGTGCTGAACGTCATCACTGGCGCAGGATCGACCGTCGGACAGGCGCTCGTCGAGCATCCCGGAATCGACAAGGTGGCGTTCACCGGCGACACGACGACCGGCAAGGCAATCATGCGGAGCGCCGCCGACACGCTCAAGACGATTACGCTCGAACTCGGCGGCAAGTCGCCAAACATCGTGCTCGCCGACGCCGACCTGGATGCGGCGTTGCGGGGCGTCGCCGTTGGCATCTTCTATGGAAAGGGTGAGGTGTGCGCGGCCGGGTCGCGGCTCCTCGTCGATCATTCGATCAAGAACGAGTTCATCGACAAGCTGGCGGCGCGGACGAAAAAGATGGTGCCCGGCGACCCACTGGATCCGAAGACCCGATTCGGATCGGTGTCGTCGAAGAAGCAGCTCGAGACCGTGCTTCGCTACATCGACTCAGGACGAAAGGAAGGGGCGACGCTCGTCGCCGGCGGCGAGCGCGCCGACATCGGGACGGGGAAGGGCTACTTCGTCCAGCCGACCGTCTTCGCCGACGTCACGCCCGCGATGACGATCGCGCGCGAAGAGATCTTCGGTCCGGTGCTCGCCGCGATCGAGTTCGCGGATCTCGACGAAGCGATCGCCAGGGCTAACGACACCCCGTACGGTCTTGCGGCCGGTGTCTGGACGCGGGACATCAAGAAAGCCCACTACGTCGCGCGAAAACTCCAGGCCGGCACGGTCTGGGTCAACACCTACAACGTCTATGACACTGCCGCGCCGTTTGGCGGCTACAAGCAGAGCGGTTTCGGCCGCGAGATGAGCGCGCACGCGCTCCAGCACTACACGCAGGTAAAGAGTGTCTGGGTGGATCTGAATATGTGACAGTCGTCGGTCGGCAGTCTTCAGTCGGCAGTCACAGTCGACAGTCACAGTCGACAGTCCGAGTCGGTAGTCGCTCAGCGTCCCGTGAACTTCGGCTTCCGCTTCTCCAGAAACGCCGTCGTCCCTTCCTGCTTGTCGTCCGAGTCGTAGCAGATCGCCTGCGCCAGCGTTTCGATCAGCAGGCCGGAATCAAGATCGACACGTGCCGACGCGTTGAGCGCCAGCTTGGCCAGGCGCGCGGCCAGGGGGCCCTGGCGCAGGATCTTCTTGGCCAGCTCGCGGGCTCGCACCTGCAGCTGGCCGGCCGGTGTCAGGGTCGTGACAAGACCGATGGCGAGCGCCTGCTTCGCGTCGATGATCTCGCCGGTCAGAATCAGATGCTTCGCCCAGCCGAGGCCGACAACGCGCGGCAGGCGCTGAGTGCCGCCGGCGGCGGGGATAATCCCAAGGCCGAGCTCCGGCTGGCCGAATTTCGCGGTCTCCGAGGCGATCCGGATGTCGCACGCCAGCGCCAGCTCGCAACCGCCGCCGAGGGCGTAGCCGTTGATCGCCGCGATCGTCGGCCGCGGAAATCGCTCGACCGCGGCGCAGAGAGACGAAGCGATGCCCGCCAGCCCGTCGTTGCGCGTTCGCGTCCGGATGTCGCCGATGTCGGACCCCGAGACGAACGATGATTCGCCTGCGCCCGTAATGATCAGCACGCCCGCCTCGTCGCCTGCGGCCAGCGACGAGAGGGCAGCCACGCACTCGTTGACCGTCTCACGATTCAGCGCATTCTTGACCTCGGGCCGATCGATGGTCAGCGTCGCGATCGATTCGGTGACGTCGAGGTGGATGTTGGAATAGGAGGTGGACATTTTGCATCACCGGCGCGTCGAGCCGCGCTAAAAGCCTTTCACCGCAGAGCCCGCCGAGCTCGCAGAGAACACAAGAATAGACTCTGCGTCCTCAGCGAACTCTGCGGTGAGAGGCTTTTGGGGCGTGGATTGTGTGTAGTCGCCGCCGCGGCATGGACGATTCCTCGGCCCGACGGTTCCCGCGCCCAGCACAGCAAGTCGCCGAATCACCATCCCGAGCGCGCCCCGACCGCGATCACATCGTCGAGCACCTTCATCGCGTCGTCGATGTCATCGTCGCTGTTGTAGAAGTGCGGGGAGATTCGGATGCCGGCATCCGGTCGATAGTCGATGATGATGTTGCGGCGGAGAAGGTCCTTCGACACCGCTTCGCCGTTCGGCACGTCGAGGATCACGGCGCCGCCCCGCTCGGCGTCGTCGAGCGGCGTGTTGATGCCATAGCCCGCCTGCGTGGCGTGGTCGATAATCCGTCGAGTCAGGCGCAGCGACTTTTCGCGAATCGCTGCCACGCCAATCTCGGCGACGATCTCGTAGCCGGCGCGGGCAGCGTAGAGCGCGGGCACATTGGGGGTGCCGCTCTGAAAGCGCGCGGCGCCATCGGCATAGACGATCGGCCCGGTCGCAAATGCAAAGGGCTCGGCATGGGCGGCCCAGCCGATGAGCCCGGGCTCGAGCGTTCGCGCCAGGTCTGGCCGCACGTAGAGATAGCCGGCGCCTGGCCCACCGCACAGCCACTTGACCGAGCCGCCGACGGCGAAGTCGGCGCCGAGGGCCTCGATCTCGAGCGGCACGGTGCCGGCGGCCTGGTAGACGTCGAGGATGACGTGGGCCCCGACTGCGTGCGCCTTTTCGATCACCGCGCGCGCGTCCTGGATGCAGGAGCTCCTGAACAGCACGAGCGACAGCGGCACGAGGACCGTGCGCTCGTCGATCGCGTCGAGCAGCTGACCGAGATCGTTTCTGATCGTGTCCGCAGAGTCGACGTAGACGATCTCGGCGCCATAGCGCGCGAATCCCTCGAACAAGTACATGTTGGTTGGGAACTCGAGCTCGGTCAGGACGATCTTGCGGCGGCGGCCGTCGTAGCGGAAACACGACGCGATGATTCCCATCGCCACCGACACATTTTGATGCATCGAGATCGAGCCTGGCGTCACGCCGAGGATCGGCGCGAGGAGATCGCCGGTCGTCTGGCCGATTTCCCACCACCCCTCGTGCCAGGCCCTTACGCCGCGGCTGGTCCAGGTCTCGCCGTATTCCTGCAAGTTCGCTGCAGTCCGGCGCGGCATTGCCCCGAGCGAATGACTGACGAGATAGGTGCAGTTCTCGACGGTCGGGAACTCGCTGCGCCACGCCGCGAGCGGGTCACCGGACAACGATCCTGCCTTTCAGGTTGCTGTTGTCCGCGTCCTCGTGATCGTGGAAGCCGCAGGTGCGCGCGGCGATGAGGTTGCCGGTCTCGCGGTTCTGGCCTGAGGTCAGCAGGCCGACCTGGTTGATGGCCGGGCAGTCGAGATGATCGGGATGCTCGTCGGACGTCATGTCGTGACGGCGGCCGTCGTTGTTGACGAAAAGGACGCGCGTCCCGGGTGCGACGGTGAGCTCTTTCGGTGAGGCAATCCCGCCAGACGAGATCGTGATGACGTTCGGGTTGGACGGCATCGGGGATGGCGCCGGCGTCGAGCCCCCGCCTCCACCGCACGCGGCGACGCTCAGGCACAAACCCGCCGATGACTGCCAGTGTCCTCATAGTCGGCAGCCATTATCGCAGGTTTGCGGCGCCTGCCGTCGCGCCGCGCCCACGTCGCGTCGTCCTCAGCAGCCCCTATCGGACGATGATGCTTCCCTTGAGGTTGTTGTTCGTGTCGTCGAGATGATCGTGGAACCCACAGGTTCGTGTCGTCGACAAGGCGTTGGTCGCCCGGCTCTGGCCGCTGCCGAGTGTGGCCAGGGCGTTGATCGCCGGACAGTCGGTGTGGTTCGGATGCGGATCCGAGGACATCTGATGGTCACGGTTGTGGTTGTTGACGAACATCACGCTCTCGCCCGAGTTGATCGTGACCGACGCCGGGCTGAGCACGCCGTTCGAGCCGATCGTGATCGTGGCGCCGATCGTGTCCAGTGCTTCCGCCGCCGGGGCTGGGTGGCGGTGACGGCGACGTGCTCGAGCCGCCGCAATTGACTGCCAGCGCAAACCCAGATGCCAGTGCCAGGCATTTCACAGTTCTGCTGTTCATGACGTCTCTCCCCAATGGGTCTTGGTCCTTAGAAAAACTTCCGCGAGATGTTGAATCCGAGATACCAGTCGTCGCTATCGAAGCCGCCGCGCGCCATCTGCGCCATCGTGGTGCCGAAGCCGTCCGAGAAGTTGATCTGAAACGAATGCCCGCCGGCCCGCATCTCGATGCCGAAGCTTCCGTAAGCAATGCCCGGGTCGTACCCGAACCGCGGCGCCGTTTCGGCAACGAGGTACAGCTTCGAGCGAATCCGTACCCGGGCGCCGAGACCGATCATGAACGTGTCGTTGTCGTCGACGACTTCGCTCGGCAGCACGTTGGTGTTGTTGACCCAGATCGGCTCGACGTAGATCGCGCCATGGCGTCCGAGCTTTCTCGAGACGACGGCGCCAATCGAAGGGGAGTAGCTCTCCTGGAAGTTGTTCTTGCCTTCGATGGTGAAGACCGCGTCGAGGCCGATCGGCACCTTGTCGCCTTGCCGAAGCAGCTGATGTTGCCCGAGGAACTGAATCGTCTTGTCGCTCGTGCGATTGACGGCCACCTGCGTGCCACTCAGGAGCCCGAAGCGATACTCGAGGCCGATCTGCGCGCCGCCGTCGGTGCCGAAGGCGTCCGCGAGCAGGTCGCCGAAGTTGCCCTGCGCGAGCGATCGCGTGAAGCGATGGGTCACGCGAAACGCGCTCGCGTACTTGGGCATGCGCAGGGTGGTCGGCAATCCGATGAGCGTGAAGTCGGGTTCGCTCGGGTCGACCGCGCGATCGCTCGGCGCGGGCGGCGTCTGTTCGGCGGGCGGAGGCGGAGGCTGAGGTGGAGCTGGACGCTGGCCCTCTGTTTGCCCGGCCGTAGCGTGCGCCACCACGGTCAGCAGCAGCGTCGCTGCTATCACGATCCTCATCTGTCCTGTGTGCTGCATATCCCCTCAGTTGTTGGGAGCGCCGTTTTCAATCCAGCGGCGAATCACGGTGATTTGGCCCGGAGTCAGGTAGGGAGGTCCGTTGCGCGGCATGCGCAGCTGGACGATGTCGCTCCGGCCTTCGAGCTTGTGTATCAAGTAACTCGCATCGGGATCGCCCGGAACGACCAGGATCGCGCCGGGCTTCTGTCGGCTCATGACGCCAACCAGCGCCCCGTACGGATCGTCCACCAGGTTCATCGGCGTGCCGCCCTGAGGCCGATGGCAGTTCACGCACGCGGTTCGACCCGCCAGATCGGTCGATTGAAGAATTTCAGCGCGGATACTCGAGAACGTCGGCGCCAGATTTGGTGTGGGTCCGACGAGGTCGCTGAGCTTCTCATCGCACCCGGACGTGCCGATGAGCGTGGTCAGCATGACGCAAGCGAGCCCAGCTCGCACACCCCTAGATAGTCGCATCGTGCAGATATCCTCCCAAGCGTGACTGGTGTCGCAAACGCGGTGCCGCCCGCGCGGCCGTGCATCGCACAGGCTTCCAGCCGCTTCAGGCGTCGCGTGTGCTTACGATTGACGAACCGAGTTACGCGTCTCGTAAGTGCGCTCAGGCGCAGCGGGGCTAGTTCAATCGGTGCTTCGCGAGGTAATAGCTGAGCGCTCGCTGGGTCAGGCCCATCGCCTCGGCGGCATCCTTTTTCACGCCATCCGAGCTCTCGAGCGCCCGCCGCACAGTCTCGCGTTCGGTCCAGTCGAGATTCTGCCGGAGGTTGAGTGACGGGAGCCCGACCGGCGGCGTGCTGTTGACGCTCAGGATGCGCACGGCGTCGGGCCCGATGATCGCGGTCTGCGACAGCACGACCGCGCGTTCCATGGTGTTCTCGAGCTCGCGGACGTTGCCCGGCCAGTCCGAGGCCTGAAGCGCCTGCATCACGCCAGGCGCGATGCCTTCGATGCGCTTGCCGGCGCGCTGCGCGTGCTTCTGGATGAAGTGTTCGACGAGTACCGGGATGTCCTCGCGCCGTTCGCGCAACGGTGGAATGTGAATCGGGGATGACGTGGAGACGGTAGTAGAGATCTTCCTGGAAGCGGCCGTCGGCGACCATCTGCTGCAGGTCGCGGTTGGTGGCCGCGATCACGCGGACGTCGACTTTCTGGGTCCGTTCCGAGCCGAGCGACTCGAACTCACGCTCCTGGATGACGCGCAACAGCTTCGACTGCAGCGTCGGGCTCATCGTTCCGATTTCGTCGAGGAAGATCGTCCCGCCGTCGGCGAGCGCGAACTTGCCGCGCTTGCTCGTCGTCGCGCCGGTGAACGCGCCCCGGACGTGGCCGAACAGCTCCGATTCGAGCAGCGTGTCCGGGATCGCCGCGCAGTTCACCTTGATGAGCGGCATCTCGCGCTGGGCGCTGTGATAGTGAATGGCGCGCGCGACCATTTCCTTGCCGGTGCCCGTCTCGCCCATGATGAGCACCGTGCTCCGCGATTTGGCGACCACTTCCGCGGTCCGAATCACTTCTTCCATCCGTCGGCTGCGGCCGACCAGCCCGTAGTGATTGAACTCGGCGTCCCGCTCGCTGATGAGATAGCGATGCTCGGTGCGGAGACGCTGGTGATCCAAGCGCGCGGCTGGCGACGACGAGAAGCTCATCGACTTCGAACGGTTTCTGCAGATAGTCGAACGCGCCCAGTTTCATGGCCTCGATCGCGCTCTCGACGGTCGCGTGGGCCGTCATCATCACGATCTGCGGCCGGTCGGCGGCGCCCGACGCGTGCAGTTCGCGGATCAGGTCCAGTCCGGTGAGCTCCGGCATCAGATTGTCGACGACCAGCAGATCGAACATGCGCTGCGAGAGCAGCCGCTGCGCCTCACGCGCGCTCGTCGTCGCCACGACTTCGTGGCGGTCCTCACGTAGCGCCTGCGCCAGCGCGTTGAGAATCTTGGTTTCGTCGTCAACGAGAAGAATCGAGCCGGTGGACATAGATAAATGCAATGCTGAATGCTGAGTGCTGAAGTGCTGAAGTGAATGCTGAAATCGGCCTTTACTTCAGCATTCAGCGTTCAGCATTCAGAATTATCCTGACCTCGGTCCCCTCCCCCGGGCGGCTCGAGACGCCGATCGTACCGCCAAGGCCCTCGACGATGTTCTTGGAGATCGCGAGCCCGAGTCCGGTGCCGGTACGCCTGGTGGTGAAGTACGGATCGAAGACGCGACTGAGGTCTTCACTTGCAATGCCCGTGCCCTGATCGCGAATCTCGATCACCACCTGGCCCGGGGGCTTGAGTCGGGTCTTCAGCCGGACCGGTTCCGACCGGCCATCGGCCATCGGCCGTCCGGCGACGGCGTTTCGGGCGTTGGTCAGGATGTTGACCAGCGCCACGCGGAGCCGCTCCGCGTCGGTGACGACGATCGGCAGCGAGCGGTCCAGATCGAGCCTGATCGGAATCGGCGGGGCGTCGGAGTCGGCGGCGCGGGCGGCGGCCTCGCAGAGCGCGTTCAGATCGGTCGGTCCCAGGTCGAACTTGATCGGCTTGGCAAAGTCGAGCACTTCAGACACGAGGCGGTTGAGGCGCGCGGTTTCCTCGTCGATGTCGGCGACCGCCGCCCGGAGCTCGTCTGGCCTGACGTTCGCGCCGCGGAGTGCTCGCAGCGCAGTCTTGATGATCATCAACGGGTTGCGGATTTCGTGCGCGACGACGGTCGAGAGCCGCCCGAGCGACGAGAGCCGCTCTCGTTGCGCCGCCTCGCGCTGGAAGCGCGCGATCGAGTCGGTCATCGTGTTGAACGTGCTCGCCAGGAGCCGGGCATCCTCGTCTTCCCACGCGGCGCCGCCGGGCGGCGCGGCAATGCGCCGGGTCAGGTCGCCGGTCGCCGCCATCTCGCGCATGGTCGCGGTAATGGCGCCGAGCGGCCGCGTGACGGTGCGCGCGATCGCATAGCTCAGGAGCGTCGCCGCCAGCACGGCGACGACGGCGATGATGCCCAGCCGGCCGTGCAAAGGGTTCAGAAAGCCCAGGCGCTCGGTTCGCGAGCGCAGGATGATGACGCTCGCGCCGGCGGATCGGTCCCGCCTGTTTCGGCATCGGCCGATGCCCGACGCGCAGCGCACGCGTTTTTGCGATGTAGTCCTCGCTGCCGACCGGAACGCTTGGCCACAGGCTCGACGTGCCGAGCAGCGGCGTCAGGGCCGGCCAGAGCGGCTGCGGGAGCGTCGACGAACGAACCGTGCCGCCCATCCCGAACGCGATATCGCTGTTGGTCAGGTCGTGAAAGCGGCTGGCCATGGCGTTGTCGAGGCTGACGCCGACGCTCAGCGTGCCGAGGATCTCGGGTTGCCGCGGATCGATCCAGATCGGCACGGTGACGATCTGCAGGATGCCGCCGGCGTGGGGCCAGAAGGAGCTCGATTCGCGTCCCATCTGCGCCGACTTGACGCCGGGCAGCGACGCGTACGAACCGGTCGAGGTGCTGGCCGAGACGCGATTTCCGCGAGCGTCTGCCCCTGCCGGCCGGTGACGAGCAGGAGGTCGGCGGTCAGCTGCCGCTGATACTCCGCGGCCATCGGCTGCACCGTCGTCGGATCGTTGGTATCGACGGCGGCTTTCAGGCGAGGCAGATCGGCGATGAGCCGTGCCTCGCGCGTGAAGTGCTCGACGAGCACGCGGCGGTATTCCTCGATGATCGTGCCCGCCTCGTCGAGGCCACGACGCAGCTCCTGTTCGGCCTGCCGCGTCACCGCCACGTTGACGTTGTAGATCGCGATCGCGATCGAGGCAACCGCCAGCAGGGCGCTACCGAAGAAGATCCGATTGGTGAGCGAGCTGAACAGGCTCATCGCGGTTGACGGGGCGTGCTCATCGCCGCCCCAACGCGAAATTGGCTTCGACGTCGCCACCCGATTCTGGCACCACGATGCGCCGCGACTCTGTGGGCGCCGACTCGTTCCACGCCATCACCGTGTAGCTGCCAGGCGGCACGTTCTCGAGCCGATACCGGCCGTCATCGTCGGTGACCGCGAAATGGCGGTGCGCGAAGACCAGGATGAAGGCGCTCATGTGCGAATGAATGTCGCAGAAGACGCGGACGATGCCGGGGCGATCGAATCTCACGGATTTCGACCGGCCGACGGCGTAGCGTCCGAGATCGAACGAGCGCGTCGACGAGAGCGAGAACACGTTGTGATAGGTCGTGTCGTTGTTGGGGAAGTCGACGGTGGTCCCGGCGACGATCGCCAGAACGTGCGGCACGAACGCCTCGTTGCGCTGATCGAGCTTGGCGCGCGGCTCGTCACGGTGGTCGAAGGCCGCCCGTGGCGCGATCTCGAGATAGACGACGCTGCGTCGGCGGTCGGTCGGATCGTGCCGCTTCGGCATCGACACGTCGCCGACCTGCGGGCGCGGCGCGAGGTCGGGCGGAGACGGCCGCAGCTCCACACGGCCGCGAACGGTGCCGTTGGCCCGATCGCGATTCGTCGCCAGCGGCGTGCCGGCGGCGACCGCCGACAGGGCCAGCGCGCTCACGACCAATCGAACGGAGGGAGTCAGGGGAGCCATCAGAACCAATAAGCGACCTGCGCCGAAACATACGTCCGCTGGCGCACTCGACCGCCGTCCCGCTTGTTGTACTGCACGGCGACCCGCGCGACGAGGTTGCGCTGGATGTAGTAGCCGCCGTCGGCCTCGACGCGCCAGACGTTCGCGTCCCAGGTCGGCGCCAGGCTCGGACTGACCACCAGGCGCGAAAACCCGAGCCGGTCGGCGCGGCCGGAAACGACAATCCGCGGCGTCACGCGATAGCGCGCTTCGACCCAGGCGCCCAGCGCGTCGACATTTTCGGATTCCGCCGGCGACGCAAACGGGACGTTCCAGCGGCTCCACACGAGCTCGCTGCGCACCAGCCAGTAGCCTCGCGAGTACTCGACGTCGGCGCCGAGCGCCGACTGCGCGTGCGAGCCGCCGGAGTTGGACAGCGCGGTCGTGACGGTGCGATCGAAGAACTCGCCACGCGCGGCCGATCCCCCGAGGATCGAGCCCGGTCGCCGGCCGATAGGCGACGCGGCTCGATACCTGTTTGCCGCTGTTGTTGTCTTCGAAACGCGGATCGGCGAGCGTGCCTACCGTGACGCTTCCGGTGACATCGACCACGCGGCCTTCCCAGTGCGCCTGGAATCCGGTGTCCCACCGGAACGCGGAGATCAACGGCACGCCAGGCGCCGGCGTTGTCGAACCGATCGGATAGGTCGTCTGCCACCCCCGGGCACGCATGACGAGCAGGTCGGCGACCGTCGCCGGCGCGGCATCGGGACGAAGCGACGTCAGGTACTGATAGGCGAGCGGGTAGCCGATGAACGGATTATCGCCGCCCTGATAGCCGCGGCGGCCGTAGGCGCCAAACGACGGCGGTATCTGACCGACCTGCACGTCGAACGCGTGCTTGATCCAGGGACGGACGCGGACATAGGCCGCGTAGGGCCGAACCATGTCGAGGTCTTCCGACCGCACTTCGCCGACGACGGCCAGGCGGGTCACTGGCCGCCAGGCCGCCGACAGCGCCACCCGGAACATCCGCAGCGTGTTGTGCTCGTAATCGGTGTAGTTGAAAAACGCGGTAGTCGTCCTTTTCCCCGAAGGTCGAGACGACCTCGACGCCGACCGCCAGCCGGCCGTCCATCGCGCTCACGGGGCCAGCCGGCAGCGGCTGCGCCAGGGCAGTCAGGGGAACGACCAGCCAGGCGGCCGACGTCACGACGAGCGGGAACAGGCGGCACCTGCCCAACATGTCCAACATGTCTAACATGGCTGGGTTACACTCGGGGTCACGCCCCGGAGGGAACGGCAATTATAATCGTGGTGGTATCCCCCTCCACGCCGGAGGCCGTGGGCCTAATCATGACCGAATCGCAAACTGACGACCGGCCAATCTTCTCGCTGGACGAGGCTCGCGCGCTCCTGCCGCGCGTGAAGCTGATGACCGCCGACGCGGTCCGTCGAGCCGAGACGCTTTCGGCACAGCTTCACGGTATCGCAGAAGACGACCCGGAGCACGAGCGGCTCTCGGCGGCACTGCGAGACGTCGTCAACGGCTGGGCAGACGAGTTACAGACCCTCGGCGCCGTGCCGAAGGGGCTCTGGCTGGTCGATTTCGATAATGGCGTGGGCTACTACTGTTGGTGCTATCCGGAGTCCGGCATCACGCACTATCACGGCTATACGGACGGCTTTGCCGGACGAGTCACGATTCAATAACGCGTTGCGCCTCGCGTGGCAACCACCTGCGTGTGGACGGCGGCCACCGAGGCGACATCTGGAGGGATAGTTGGCGTACATCATTTGCGAACCCTGCATTGGCACGAAGGACTCGGCCTGCGTGGACGTGTGCCCCGTGGACTGCATTCATCCCCGGAAAGATGAACCGGAGTTCGAAACGGCCGAGATGCTCTATATCCACCCCGATGAGTGCATCGACTGCGGCGCGTGCGTGCCGGCATGCCCTGTCGAGGCGATCTTTGCGCTCGACGAGACGCCGGAGAAGTGGAAGAACTTCATTCCGGTGAATGCGCAGTACTACCAGAAATAAGACAGTCGCCAGTCGGCAGTCGTTAGTCGGTAGTCACAGTCGGCAGTCTGAGTCGGCAGTCTACAGTCGGCAGTCTGAGTCGGCAGTCTGAGTCGGCAGTCCCAATCGACCGCTGCAGGATGCGGTCAAAGAGCGCACTCGGAGGGTGATGAAGCGAGCCCTGCTGATGGTCGGCGCGATTGTCGCCCTTTCGGCGGCGTCCGTCGCGCTGTGGGCGCAGGCGTCCGTCGTGACGTCGGCGGATGTCCAGGTTCAGCTCGGCGATTTGTTCCTTGCCGACGGGCGGTATGTGGAGGCCCAGGATGCGTATCGACGCGCGTTAGGGGCGGTCGAGCCAGCCTTGTCAGCGCGGGCCGGTGCGGGACTCGTGATGGCCCTGCTCCGAACAGGCGACTTTCAGGAGGCCTTCGAGGTCTCGTCGAGCCTCGGCAGCCGGCACCCCGGTGATCCTACGCTTTCGGCCGTTCGCGGCGACGCCCTCTGGTCGAACGGGCGCTTCGAGGAAGCGGAGGCGCTGTACGAAGCGGTGCTGGCGGTCGACGCCCGGCATCCGCGCGCCCGCCACGGCCGCGCCCGGTCGCTCGCGGCGCGCAACCGTCTTGCCGACGCGTTGACCGACGCGCAGGAAGCGCTCGAGCAGAATCCCCGAGACGCGGAATTCCATCACACGCTCGGGGCGATTCTGGAGCGCCAGGGCCGCTTCGACGAGGCGGCGCGGGCGCTCGCGAGCTACACCGACCTCCTCCCCGACAAGGATCGCAGCGAAAAAGCCGGCTGGGCCCGCGCCGAGATCAAGTTCCTCGAATCATTCAAGGGCTACGTGCCGTTCGAGATGGATCCGCCACCGCCGAGCGGTGTCTGGACGATGCCGATCCGGATTCGAGGTGACAAGGTCACCGTTGAGGGCAAGGTCAACGGCGGGCGGCAGGAATTCCTCCTCGACACCGGGGCCGAGCGCACCGTGATCTCGCTCGACGTTGCGAGACGGCGCGGTGTCCGGTCGATCACGACGATGCAGACGGCGGGCGTTGGCGGCGTCGGTCTGCGCGGACTCGAGGTGGGCCGCATCGATACGCTCGAGATCGGCGGCCTGAAGGTCAGGAACGTGCCGTGCCTGATCAAGAACCCGCCGCTCGGCGGGTTGCCGACGCGCGAGCCCGAGAGCTTCTCGCCGCTCGCGCTCGGCCTGTCGATGCGGATCGACTACGAGCGCCGCCAGCTGACGATTGGGCGCTCGCTCCCGCCTGCCGAGTACACCAACGAGCTGCCACTTCGGATGTATCGTCTGGCGCTCGTCCGCGGCACGGTCAACGGCTCGTTGCCGGCGACCTTTGTCGTCGACACTGGCGGCGAGGTGATCTCGATCAGCGATGCGACCGCTGGTCAGATCCAGCCGGCCACGCCGTTTCGGCGGATTCCCTTGCGCGTCTACGGTACGTCGGGTTGGGACAAGGACGCGTTTCTCATGCCCAACGTCGACCTCGAGTTCAGCACGATTCGTTTCTCCCGCATTCCCGTCGTCGTCCTGAACCTGCGCGCTCCGAGCGCGCTCCTCGGCTTCCAGCTCGGCGGCATCGTCGGCCACCGCTTCCTCAGCAAGTACCGCGTGACCATCGACATGGATCGGAGCGTCGTCGGGTTGGAAACACAGTAGCGAACGCCAGCCAGCTCGAGGCGCTGCGGCACGACAAGCCTTCTACCGCGGAGGTCGCCGAGCGACGCAGATACCGATCGCGCATATCATCTCCTGATGCTCGCTCCGAAACGCGCCTCTGAAAGCGCCACCGAAATGGTGCAGGTCGTGCTGCCGAACGATGCGAACCCGCTCGGGTTCATCCTCGGCGGGACGGTGATGCACCTCATCGACATTGCCGGCGCCATCGCGTGCACCGGCACACGCGCTGCCTGCTCGTGACGGCTGCGGTCGACGGCCTGCAGTTTCTGCATCCGATCAAGGTCGGCGACCTGATCATCCTGAGGGCGCTCGTCACGGCGGTCTGGAGCACGTCGCTCGAAGTCGAAGTCGAGGTGTTCTCCGAGGAGACGCTGACCGGCGTGCGCCGGCTGACGAGCCGCGCCTTCCTGACGTTCGTGGCGATCGATCGAGACGGCCACCGCCTGCCCATTCCCGGCTTGCTGCTCGAGACGCCGGAAGAACAGCAGCGCGCTGCCGAAGCCAACGGCCGCCGCGCCGAGCGCCTCAAAGCGAGAAAAGATCTCGAGGCTCGGCTCTAGAAACCGACGACGCCTCCGGCGATCCGGCTCACGGTCCGTGATCCGTGTGATCCGTGTGATCCGTGGCTCTAGTTACAGCAGCGCTTGTCGATGAACGCCTTCAGCTTGCAGCGGAGCTCTTTGGGCAGGTCTTCGTCGCGGATCGAGTGGAGCAGGGAGAGCGTCGACTCGTAGGTCTTGAGCTGCGACACGCAGCGCGGGCACTCGGCCAGGTGCCGCTCGAGTTCCTGATGGATCTCGGCGGGGAGCTGATGCTCGACATAGTCGGCCAGGAGACCCACGAGATCAGCGCACCGGTGGCCCATATCAATGCTGAGTGCTGAATGCTGAATGCTGAAGTGAATGCTGAAGGAGATTCGTCCTTTACTTCAGCATTCAGCACTCAGCATTCAGCATTAGAAATCGTAGCCGATCCAGACGCTGAACCTCACCTTGCGGAACCAGGTGCTGCCGGCATTTGGGCCAAAGTCGCCGTCAACGGCGGCCGGATAGGCGAAGACGACGTCTTCGTAGTCGCGGTTGAACATCGTCCGCCACGACCAGTCGAAGTGAATCGGGAACCCGAGCGCGAAGGTTTCGAGGCCCGACGCCGTACGACGCGCGGCTGTCGACGAGCCGGAAGCCCGAGACGGGCCGCGGTACGCCATAGACAGGCACGGCCTGGCTCGGTGAGCTCGGATCGAACGCGATATTCGATGAGCGGCGTCTCGATCGTCGTGTCGTCGCGCCACACTTTTGTCGGCACTCCTTCGTAGCCGGCCGCGCCGAAGTTGAAGAAGAACACTCCGCGAAGGCCACCGACCACGCCGATCGGCGTCAACGCCGCTTCGATGATCGGGAAGCGAAGCTCGGCATCGGTGAAGAACCCCTTGTTGCCGAGGAACGACAGATAGTCGTAGCCACGCATCTCGGAGTTGCCGCCGAAGTAGAGATAGCCTGGGTACTCGCCCCAGCTCTTGTAACCGCGGGCGCGAAGTGCCAGGACGCCGTTGGTGGCGATGCGCAGGTAGTAGCGCGCGTCGCCTTCGATGGTCTGTCGGGACAGCAGGCTCCCCGCGCTCGGGGCGTACTCGTAACCGAGCTGGCAGCGTGTGTCCGGCGAGCGGACCATACTCACGGAAGATCGTCGTCTCGCGCACCAGGTTCAGCCCGAACGGCATGAACTGGCCGTCGACGAACAGCACGCGGCCGTACATGGTCCTCCTGGTAGTCGTCGGCGATATCCTGAAGGCCCGGCTCGTTGTATTCCTGGCCGAACTGCAGGAAGCCAGCGCTCATCTCGAGCCGTGTGTAACGGTTGAGCGGATAGATGCCCGAAATCGTCGCGCCGCGCGCCGTCTGCGTCGCGATGGCCTGATCGCGATCGATGTAGCCGTAGTCGATCGGATAGTACGCGCCGTACGGATCGTAGGCGTAGTAAGAACTGTTGCTGCGAATACGCCTGAATCGCGTACTGCAGGCGCCGCGACAGGTTGATGTACGAGAACGAAAACGTGCGGTACTGCGACACGGACGCGGCGAAGATGTTGAACTGCTTGTCGCCGAGGACGTCGGTGAACGTCACCTGCGTGCCGCCGAAGATGTCGCCGCCGCTCGTCACGCCGAGCGCCACCGGCGGCCGGCCTTCGAGGAACAGCTTTTCGAACGCGCCCTTCTTGCGCTTGTTGCCCGGCACGATGTCGTGCGTCATCGGCGGCTGGAACGGGATCGGCGCCCCGAGGGTCGCGTCACCGAAGTCGCTCGAGGCGACGGTGTGCAGCGGTTCCTCGCGCGAGAGAACGTGGATGCCGTACTCGCCCTTGTAGTAGGTGACGAAGCCGATCCGCGCTGGCTTGGTGTCCCTGCAGGACCACCGGCGACGTATTGCCGGTGAGGGTGTCGGTGAACTGGCGCAGTTCCTTGGTCTTCAGGTTGAGCGTCCAGATGTTGTAGATGTTCCCGTTGCGCGCGACTTCGGCCTCGACTGGCTGGTTCGGATCGATGGCCGTCGAGGGAAAGACGAGCGTGTCTTCGTCGATGAACTGCGCGCCACCGTCGTCGTGGGTGCCGAACGTCAGCTGGGTTTTCTGCCCGGTCGCGACGTTGAGCATGAACAGCTTGTCGTTGCCGCTGGCGCGCGCGAGGTAGACGATCGACTTCCCATCGGGCGACCAGGTCGGCGCGAAGTCTCCGAAGTTGTCCTTGGTCAGGTTGCGGACCTCGCGGCTCTCCAGATTGACCACGAAGATGTCGCCAGTGGCGCCGACGAGACCCGAAAAAGCGACTTCCTTGCCGTCCGGGCTGATGTCTGGCGACTCCGGCATGTCGACGGTCTTCAGCTCGATCCGCTGATTGACCTTGCCGTTGACGACGTTCTGCATGATGAGCGTCTTCATCTTCTCGGTGCGGGCGAAGTAGGCGATCGGTGTCGCCGACCGGCGACCACGACATCCAGGGCACGGCGTTGTTGCGGAAGCCGCCCGGCGTCGCGATGTACTCGAAGCCGCGGTCCTTGTTGAAGCCGCTCGTCAGGTTGTGGATGACCTTGCTGTCCTTGGTCGAGAGGATGATGATGTCGAGCTCCTGCTCCTTGCGGTTGCCGGCCGCGACCGCCAGCAGGTCGCCCGACGGTGACGGCTCGATCGAGACGACGGTGACATACGGCGTCTTGTCGCGCTTCGGCGCGAGGTCCCGGCCGTAGTCGGCGGGACGTTCCTTGTCGCGGAACGGCTTGAAGCGATCCTTCAGATACTTGTCGAACTGCTCGTCGAACTCCTCCGCCTTGAGCCGGAAGGCCTCCTCATAGGCGCTCTCGCCGCCGCCGATGACGTTCTTGCGCAGCGCGAACAGGAACTGACGCAGCCCTTCCTTGCCCCACCGTGATTCGATGAACTCGAACGCCGCATGCCCCAGGTTGTAGGGGAGACGGCCATCCACGAAGGCGGCGCCCTCGAAGTCGCTCATCGCCGGCACGGTGTCGGCAATCGCCGCGTCCCGCACCGTCATCAAATCGAACGAGTTCCAATAGCTCGTCATGTAGTCGGCGAGGCCCTCGTCGACCCAGAGGGGCAGGCCACGGCGCAAGAGCGATCGCGGGATGATGTCGAACTCGAAGATGTGGGTGAGCTCGTGCGTAATCAACCGATAGAGGGCATCGTCGACTTCGTCGATCGGGAGGACCATCCGGTCGCGATAAGGTTCGGCAAACGCCAGCACGCCCTCTGGGAGCTCCGATCGGCTCGACGTTCTGCTGCTGGAACTCGCTCTGCGTCTTGTAGAGCATGAGCGGGACCTTGAACGCCAGGTCGTGCTTGAGGTCAGAGCTGACCAGCTGATAGGCGCTCTCCGCGTAGCTGACGATGCGGCCGAGGTGCTGCTCGATTTCGGGGTAGTAGTAGACCTCGAAGTGATCCGTCGTGTAGATGTGCCACTTGAAGTTGTTGTACCGGATCTTGTTTTTGCCGTAGTAGGGGATGTAGCCCGTCTGCGCGGACGCCTCGTGCGCAATCCCAGCGCTGAAGACCAGGGTCAGAAGAGCAGTCCCCACCAACGCGACGGGGCCGCGCGGGTTGCGCGTGCACATGATTCACCTCGGAAGTGGCAGCGGAGGCCGACTGCCGCCGATGTTACTGTAGCTAGGACGGTTGCCGCAACGGTTGGGTCCCCGGAGGCCTTCGGCAGGCGGGCCGATACCATGCCGCGCCGAGTGAGCTTGGGGGCTGCCGGCGGCCGAGCAATCGCGATGCCGCGCGTAAATAGGCCATTTGCCAGTCGAAAGTCGCTCTCGCGAGGCATGTGTCCTCAAGTGCGAACGGCGGCCGTCCGTCATTGAGTACAATCGCTGGAATAAACACGGGTCCCAACGGTGTTCTGAGTCTTGGGGCCCACGTGTTGAGCACCCCATGGTCTTTGGCCGCCGCTCGAAGCAGTCCGACCCCGCGTCGCCGGGAGCCGGCGGGTCCGGCGAGGATCGCGCGTTCGCCGACGAAGCGCTGTCGTACATCGATGCGTTGTACGGGACTGCGCTTCGGTTGACGCGCCGGCCGCAGGATGCGGAGGACCTGGTCCAGGAGACGTATCTCAAGGCGTTTCGCGCGTCGGCGCAGTTTCAACGCGGCACCAATCTCAAGGCGTGGCTGTTCACGATCCTTCACAACTCGTTTCGGAACATGCGCCGGCACGATGTCCGGAATCCCGTCGACGTGAACAGCGAGACGGTGGAGCTGGCCGCAGACGCAGCGCGGCGACGAGCAGACGCCTGAGCAGCTGCTGTCGCGAGCGACGCTCGACAGCGATTTGCAGGAAGCCCTCGACGGGCTGCCGGAAGCGTTTCGTCAGGCCGTGTGGCTGCGAGACGTGGAAGAGTTTTCATACGCCGAGATCGCGCGGATCGTCGACGTGCCGATCGGCACGGTGATGTCACGGATCTCGAGGGGCCGCCGGATGCTGTTCGAGCGGCTGGCCCCGAAACGCAGCGGGACAGCGGCGCCGCGGGCCGCATCGGGCTGAGTGTCCAGGCCGCGTGATGCGCGGCATAATTGCCGGGCGGGGCATCCCCGCTGGCGGCGTTGCGACTCGTTCAAATATGCTGAATATTCTCACTCGTCGCGCCTTGCCACCGGGGCGCCGCGCTCCGGCACTTACGCCGCGTATCACGCGGCCTGGACACTGGCGGCTGGAGAATCATGGCTGAGTGTCGCGACCTCGAATCGTTGTTCGCGTCGTATGTCGACGGCGAAGCCGCGCCGCGCGATTGTGCGGCGCTCGACGCGCATTTTCGCAGCTGTCCGGCGTGCCGCGACCGCGTTGCCGCCGAGCGGGTGGTGCGTGAGGCCGTAGCGGCCCGGCGCGGGACCCTGCGCGAGTGCGCATCGGCGGAGTTGCGTCGCCGCTGCGAAGCGCACTGTCAGCGAAGCGTGGATTGGGAGGGGGCGCGCGTCCGTTCCGGCGGCTTCGCTGGCTTCTCTGGTGGTTTCTCCAAGAAGACCTGGGTGCCGCTCTCGATGGTCGCGACGCTGGTGCTGGCCATCGCGGGTGTGTTTCTCTACGGTTTGAGCGGTAGCGTGGAGGCGCTGGGTACCCAGCTCGCGGCCGACCACGTCAAGTGTTTCGAGTTCGCATCCTTGCCGACCATCCTCCCCGACGCCAAAGTGCTCGGCCGCGAGTGGGCCGACAGCCGTGGCTGGGCGGTCACAGTTCCCGAGAGCGCGTCGGTCGAGCAGCTGGAGTTGCTGGGCATTCGCCGCTGCATCTCGTCCGAAGGCCAGACCGCCCATGTGATGTACAAGTGGCGCGGTCAGCCCTTTTCCGTGTATGTGCTCAACAGCGAGCACCCTCGCGTGGGCTCGGTTCCGCGGCTGGTCGAGCGGCTGGGTCAGGAAGCGATGATCTGGTCGAAGGGTGGCCGCACCTACGCCGTCGTGACGCGGGGAAGCCCGTCGGAGATAGAGCACGTCGCTCAATACGTGCAGCGATCGGCACAATAGGGTTCAGAAGGTTCCACAGGCTCAGAGGGTTCAAGAGGTTCAGCATCATGATGACCACTCGCTGGATGATTGCGGCGGCCGGCGCCCTTGGCGTCGGCGTGCTCACCGCCTCGGCGATGCTTGGGCCGAGCACGCGCGTGCAGGTCGAGAGCGCGGATGCCGCCAATCCGGCACGTGCCGACGTCGCCTGCAAGTCGGACAAGAAGGCGAATCTCGATTTCACCGTCAAGGACATGCACGGCGCCAGTGTTCGCCTTGCCGCGTACAAGGGCAAGGTCCTCCTGATCAACTTCTGGGCGACATGGTGCCCGCCCTGCAAGGTGGAGTTGCCGGGGCTGATCGCCTTGCAGGACGCCTACAAGGATCGGGGCCTGATGATCCTCGGCATTTCGGAAGACGACTCACCGGAGACGTTGCGCACCTTCGCCTCTGAATGGAAGATCAACTATCCGATGCTCATCGGCCTCGGCGAAGACGAGCTCTTCGACGCTTTTGGGCCGCTCTATGGGCTCCCGACCTCGGTCATCGTCGGGCGCGATGGGTCGATGTGCGGCAGGCACGTGGGCCCGGCGACGAAGGAGGAGTTCGAGAGCGAGATCAAGGCGCTCCTGTAGTATGATCCTCTAACGATGTTGAAGGGGTTCACGCACGCGCGCCTGGCCTGTGGCTGCCGCATCAGCTTCAGAGATGGCGTCGAAGGCAGCCCGGTGACGGTCGTCATCGACCAGAAGGGCGCCACGTGCGCGCTCGCGCTGCACGTCCGCGATCTGCCCGTGTTCGACTACCGGGAAGCCCTTCGGCCATCCACCCGCCTCGTGCCCCGCAACGAAGAAGAGTACGAAGAGTCCTAAGGGCTAGCGGGCCGCGACTCGCTCAGTCCGGTTTGTCCTTAGCGCGGTCGGTGTTTTCTCTCCCCGCGTCCTTCAGCGCACGTCTCAACAGGAACTCGATCTGGCCGTTCAGGCTGCGCAGGTCGTCGTCTGCCCAGCGCTGAACGGCCTGGAGCACGTCGCGGTCGATCCGAAGCAGAAACGGCTTCCGGTCAGCCACGGGCGTTACTGATAGATCGTGCCCGTGTTGATGACCGGCTGGGTCGAGCGCTCACCGCAGAGCACGACCAGCAGGTTGCTGACCATGGCGGCCTTGCGCTCGTTGTCCAACTCGAGGATGTCGCGCTGCGACAACATGTCGAGCGCCATCTGCACCATGCCGACGGCGCCTTCGACGATGCGCTGCCGGGCCGCGATGATCGCGCCGGCCTGCTGGCGCTGGAGCATCGCCTGGGCAATCTCGGGCGCGTAGGCCAGGTGGCTGATCCGCGCCTCGAGCACTTCGACGCCGGCCTTCGCCAACCGATCCTGGATCTCCTTTTTCATGTGATCCGCGACCGCAGTCGTGTTGCCGCGCAGCGACATCTGGTCTTCTTCGTGCGCGTCGTACTTGTAGCTCGTCGCGAGGTTGCGCACGGCGGCCTCGCTTTGCACCTTCACGAAGTTCTGATAGTCGTCGACTTCGAAAACGGCTTCGGCCGTGTCGACGACCCGCCACACGACCACCGCGGCGATCTCGATGGGATTGCCTTCGAGGTCGTTGACCTTCAGTTTCGTGCTCTCGAAGTTGCGCACGCGCAGCGAGATCCGCTTCTTGGTGTAGAACGGGTTCGCCCAGCGCAGCCCGGCGGTCGTCGCGGTGCCCACGTAGTCGCCGAACAGCTGCAACACTCTGCCTTCGTTCGGATTGACGACGAAGACGCCGCCGAGCGAGAAAGGAGCAGACGACGATGAGCAGCGCCTCGGTGATGATGGTCGCCACTGAGTCACCGAACGGCTGAGCAATGAGCGCGTAGACCAGGAACCCGATGGCGAGGAACACCACGAGCAGGACCGGCAGTCCGGGGAGGGTAGCGGCCGCGCGTTCGCGAATCATGTGACTGACCTCCTGAAAGACGATGTCAAAGTGATATCACTTTGAAAGCACACCTGTCAATACGGTCGAGACAGCCGCCAGGTTCCATAGGGTCAGACGGGGGTCAGACCTCGATGGGGTCTGACCCCGGTCTGACCTCGTCTGACCGCCTGTACTGGTCGAAGCCCACGCGGAGGTTGGCGACGAGGGGCAGGTGGTCGGAGGCCATCAGCGCGAGGCGGGTGCGTGGCAGTTCGACGCTCCGAACCTCGACGTGTCCTTCGTAATAGATATGGTCGAGGTGGAGGACAGGGAAGAAGCCCTGGATAGGTTCGGCGCCTCTGGAGGTGCTCTCGGATATCGATGCTGTTGAAGAGCGCACTCAACGTCTTCGTGGCGAGGCCGCGCATCCATTCGTTGAAGTCGCCAAGGATGATCTTCGGCCCGGTCACTCGATGGTCGTGGACGAAGGCGGCCAGACGCGGCGCCTGGTATCGGCGCTCCAGCACTGCCGTCCCGAGGTGGACGTTGTAGATGTGCACCAACCGGCCGTCGCCCAGGTCGAGATCGGCGCGCTGGCAGGCGCGCTCCTCGCACGTGCGCCAGGACAAATCGTATTGCGCATGGTGACGCACCGGAAAGCGGCTCATGATCACGTTGCCGAAGAGATGCTTCCGAAGATGCCGGACCGGCGCCATCACCCAGCCCATCCCGAGCGCCGCGCCGATCTCCTCGGCCTGACCGGACCCCGACGGCCCCGCGCCGACCACCTCCTGCAGCGCCACGATATCGGCGTCGATGTCCCGAAGCACTTCCGCAATCCGCGACGGCGAGACGCGGCGGTCCATGCCCCGCGATCGGTGGATGTTGTAGGTCGCGATCCGCAGATCGACCTGCCGGCGGCCGCTGCGGGCATCGCTCATCGCGCCGCTCACTGCTGCCGCTCCAGGATCCAGATGAACGGCCCGAGAAGTTTTTCCCAGAGCGGTCGCGCCTTCCAGGCGCGCAGCGTGATCTCGTCGCTCTCGTCGACGTCGCGCCGATAGTCGTCGAGCAGACGCGCGGCAACGTCAGTGTCGCGCATCGCCAGGTTCACCTCGTCGTTGTGCTCGAACGATCGATTGTCCATGTTGGTCGTGCCGAGCACGGCCCACTCGCCGTCGACGATCAGGACCTTCGCATGCATCATCGCGCCCCGGTATTCGTGGATTCTGATTCCCGCCTCGAGCAGCCGGCCCCACAGCCGCCGGCTCGCATAGCGGACCCACCGCTGATCGGTGGCCGGTCCCGGCACGATAATCGAGACCTCGACGCCTCTCTGCGCCAAGTCGATGAGCGCGCGCTGCAGCGCGCGATCGGGCAGAAAATACGGCGTGCTGATCCGCACGTCGCGATCGGCGCCCTCCATCAGCAGCTGAAAGGACACCCGCGACGCCGTCGCCCGATCGGCCGGTGAACTCCGCACGACGAACGCCGTCGTGTTGCCGACTTCCTCGAGATTTGGGAAATACTCCGGCCCTGTCAGGATTTCACCGCAGCACTCCAGCCAGTTCTCGGCCGCGACGCCCAGGAGCGCCGCCACGACAGGCCCCTCAACCCGGGCCATCGTGTCGCGCCACGGCCGGCGCTTTTTCCGCCGCGCCACCGTCCACCAATCCGCGATGCCGGCACCTCCGACAAAGGCGATCCGTCCGTCGACAATCAGCAGCTCGCGGTGGGTGCGGTTGTTGACGCGGGCGAGCGAGTGCCATTGAAAACGCTGATAGGACTCGATCCGGCACCCGGCTTTTCGCAGGCGCCGGACCGGGCGGCCCCAGAGGCTGAAGCTGCCAATCGCGTCGACGACGATCGTGACGTTGACGCCGTGCCGCGCCCGTTCCGAGAGCGCGGAAATGAATTGATCGGCGACCGTTCCGGGCTGAAAGATGTAGAGCTCCATGTTGATGGAGCGCGTCGCGCTGCGGATTGCGTCGAGCATCGCGGGATAGAACGACGGCCCGTCAGTGAAAATCTCGACGTAGTTACCGTAATGGAGCGCCGCCTGGCAGGTGGACTGAATCGTATAGAGGAAACCGGGGTCGTGCACCGACGTCCGCTGGCTCAATCGGTAGTTGATGCCCGGCGTGAACAGGACGACGAGGATGAACCAGATGAGGAAGACCGCGCCGGCGATCGACAGCCAGATCATCGACGGCTGGGATGCAAATGTGCGTCCACCGTCAGGTCCTGGCCCATGGGGGATATCATAGTCCGATGACGCGCTGCTCGAAGGCCGGGCGCGGCCTGCTTTTCGCCGGGTTGATGAGCGTGCTCGCGTCCGCCGCCTGCGACGCGCCGCGCGACTCGATCATCGTCGACGAAGGGATGGTGACGGTCGAGAACCAGACCCCGCGCGAATGGCGCAAGGTCAGAGTGACCGTCAACGATCATTTCAGCGGCGGTGTCGACGTGCTGCTGCCAGGCGGCCGCCTGAACGCGCCGCTCAGCCAGTTTCAGACCGGCCTTGGCCAGAAGTTCGACCGCGGCCGGCAGAGCGTTTTCAAAGTGGAAGTCACGGCAACCGAACCTGACGGAACGCCGGTAACCGTTAAGTGGAATCCGGTACGGCGATAGCGTCAGCCAGACGCGCGAGAGACCGATATGACTCTGAAATCCGAATTCGAGACGGCGTGCCCATGCTGTCAGTCGACGCTCGTGATCGACACGAACCTGAAGCGAGTCGTGCGCCATGTCGAGCCGGTGCGCGGAGATCGGCCGGAGCTCTCGGACGCTCAGCGGATTCTTGCCGACGAAGCCGCGCGGCGCGAGGCACTCTTTCAGCAGTCGGTGAACGCCGAGAAGAACCGCGGCGACGCCTTGTCCAAACGGTTCGAGGAAGCGCTCAAGCAGGCCAATCAGGAACCGATCACGAAGCCGACCAGGGACTTCGATCTGGATTAGCGCAATGCTGAGTGCTGAATGCTGAATGCTGAATGCATCCTTTACTTCAGCATTCAGCACTCAGCATTCAGCATTGCTGGGCATCTCCGTCCACCGATCCATCCGGCGGTAGTACACCGGCTTCTGTCCGAACCGTCGCCGGTACGCGACGTAGCGCCGCCGCAGGCGGTCGATGCGTTCGTCGGAGCTCGTAATCGCCCGGTGCGGATAGTCGAGTAGCATGCGCTCGACTTTCCAGACGTTGCGATCGGAGAGCCGCCAGTCGTAGTCGCCGAGCTGTGCGCAGATCGACCACCGCATAACCTGTCACCCGACCGGTGAAGTCGACGTACGGGTCGACATAGCTCAGCGCCAGCGCTCGGGGGGTCGCAAAGACGGGCTTTCGCCCATGCAGGCCCGGATCGCGCGATCGCGCGACTGATCCCCATCGGCCCTTCCGTCGATAGACGAAGATCACGTGGTCCAGCTGATCGATTGACTCGAAGCTCAGCACGAGGGGCGGGAATCCGTGCTGTTCGAGGATGACCGCCGCCGCAAGAGCCGCCTCCAGACAGTGGGCCGTCTGGTGGCGCACGACGCCACGAAAGCTCCGGAGCGTCGCCCGACCGGGCGGCGGCTCCATGTTGTAGTCGAGCGCGTTCAGAAACCGCTGAACGGCCAGCGGCGTGGGCAACCGCTCGATGAGACGCCGTTCGCGCGTGGTGAAGGCCGTGAGTGGCGGTGCGTCACCGGCGGCCAACGGCGCTCCTCAAATCGCTGACGAGCTCGGGGGCTTCCCACCGGATGCCGTTGATCGTTTTGACGAGCCGTCCACGTCCGTCGATCACCGCCGTTCTGAGGTTGTGCACGACGCTGGCCGGGTCGGAACCCTCGCGCATGACCGACACGCCCAAGGCGCCGGCGAGCGACTCGACCTCGGCTTCATCGCCGGTCAGGAAACTCCAGATCGACGGATCCGCGCCGACCTTCTTCATGTGCGTCGCCAGGACAGCCGGCGTGTCGTACGACGGATCGAAACTAATCGACAGCAACTGCACCTGACCGCGCAGCGTCGCATCGTCCATGACCAGTTGCTGCACGTCGGCGAAGTGCCGATCCATCAGCGGGCAGAAGTCAGGAAGCGGACAGCGCGTATAGATGAACGTCAGCGCGAGTGTCCGGCCGCGCCACTCGCTCAGCCGCCGCGTTGCGCCGGTCTCGTCGACGAGCGCGACGTCAGGCACTTCGTCTCCAGGGTTGAGCGCGTCGACACGCGGCCGCGCCGGGCGGTCGGTGAGCGGCGCGTGGCCGGTGCGCTCGATGGCCGTGAGGACCCCCTGGGTCTCGTTGACCACAAGCGTCGCGCGAACCAGATCACCGGGCGCGCGTCCCTCCAAGAGCGCCGCAGTCCTCACTTTGAAGGGCATCGTCATGCCCGGCATGAAGCCTTTGATGTCCTCGTGCTTGATCGTGATCTCCTGCCGGGCAGAGTCGACGGCGAGGATCTGCCCGCGGAGCTCGTACTCACGGCCACGGGCACTGCACGCGGCCAGTGGCAGCACGAGCAGCGCCGCCCACAGCCACGAAGTGGCTCTCCGTTGCATGAAATGAAACATTCGTTTCACTGTAGCTGGTCGCGACAGAAAGGGTAAAGCGCCATGGCTGAGGTGCCGTGATTTTTGCACGATGCAGGCGGGCGTTTTCCACGCAAAACAGGCCCGTGGCGGCGCCCGGAACCCGGCACGCATTCTGCTATACTCGCCTAGCAATGGGAGCCCGCTCCTTGCCTGCGCAGGTTCGACGATCCTACCGCACAGCATCCGCGACGGCTTTCCACACTGACGCACCGCATCCAGAACGCGCGGGCGTTGCGCTAGGACCACCAATTGCGCGTCAATTCTGGCAGGGGTAGGTGACAGGATGGGCAGGAGACTCTACGTCGGCAATCTTCCGTATTCAGCGACGGAGGAGCAGCTCACCGAGTTGTTCAGCCGTGCGGGGAAGGTCGACAACGTGCGCGTGATGCGAGACATGGCCACGGGCCGTGCGCGCGGCTTCGCCTTCGTGGAGATGGGCTCGGACGAAGACGCGCAGAAGGCGATCAGTGAGTTCCACGAGCAGCAGATGGAAGGGCGCGCGCTGGTGGTCAACGAGGCGAGACCCAAGCCGGAAGGCGGGTTTGGCGGCGGTGGTGGCGGCGGGCGTGGCCGCGGTGGCGGCGGCGGACGCAGCTACGACGACGGCGATTTTTCCGGCGGCCGTCGCAAAGAACCGCGCTGGTAAACGCACAAAGGGCCGGTCGTTTCGCAAAACGACCGGCCCTTTTCTGCGTACTTGCAATGCTGAATGCGAATGCTGAATGCTGAAGTGAATGCTGAATTCATCCTTTACTTCAGCATTCAGCACTTCAGCATTGCGCCTATTCATCCACCACCCAGCCGTCCCTGAGCTGGATGATGCGGCTGCCATACGAGGCGTTGGTTTCCGAGTGCGTGACCTGAATGATGGTCGTGCCTGTCTCGTTCAGTTTCCTGAACAGCTCCATGATCTCCTTGCCCTGACTGGTGTGCAAGTTGCCGGTCGGCTCGTCGGCAAGGATCACCTTCGGATTCGAAATCACGGCGCGCGCGACGGCGACGAGCTGCTGCTGTCCGCCTGAGAGCTGATTGGGATAGAGGTCCTTTTTGCCGACGATCGCGAACTTGTCGAGGATGTCGCACACCATGCTCTCGCGCTCCGACTTCCGGATGTCGCGATAGGAGAGTGGAATGTCGAGGTTCTCGTAGACCGTGAGGTGATCGAGCAGGTGATAGCTCTGAAAGACGAAGCCGATGTTCTGCTTGTGCAGCCGCGCCCGATCCTTGGCGCCGAGCTTGTGCACGGGCTGATCGAGGAAGTAGTACTCGCCGGTCCAGGCGCTGTCGTGCATGCCGATGATATGGAGCAGCGTCGATTTGCCGGCGCCCGACGGTCCCATGATCGAGATGAACTCGCCCTCTTTCACGTCGAGGTTGATGCGCCGCAGCACGTAGGTGCGGCTGGTGCCGTGCGCGTAGGATTTCTCGATGTTGCGCAGGCCGATGAGCGCATTAGGCGCGAACGCCACATCAGGCGGGAGCGCGTCGACTTGCGGCGCGGGTTGGCTCGATCGGGAGAAAAACGCCATGGGCAGTGACCTCGTCTCTTGACTCGCGGGCTTGACCGCCTATCTCCCGACTCCCCGCGAGGGCCTAGTGGCTCAACGCAGTTAGACGGGACCACATCCGTAGCGGTTTCTACGATTATAGCGCCTCGGCTCGCCGTTCCTTTTCACTCGCTACGCAATGCCACGATCGGGTCGACCCGGGACGCCCGCCGCGCCGGCAGCAGGCAGGCCACAGCCGACGCGGTGACGAGCATGGCGGTCATGGCGCCAAACGTCGCCACATCGAGTGGCGCGACTCCAAAGAGCAGCGACTCGAGGCTGGCGCTCACCGCCGCCGCGGCCACCACGCCGACGAGCACACCAAGCGCCGTCAGCCTGAGACCGTCTCCGACGACCAGCGCGAAGACGTCGCGGCTCCCGGCGCCGAGCGCCATCCGCACGCCGATTTCGTTTGTCCGTTGCGCGACCGCATACGCGACCACGCCGTAGATGCCAATCGCAGCCAGCGCGAGCGCGAGGGCGGCAAACACCGCGACGAGGATCGCCAGGAAACGCGGATCGTCGATCGATTCGGATACCAGGCGCGTCATCGCTGTCACGTTGCCAACTGGGATGTCCGGATCGACCTCGCGAACCGCCTGAGCGAGAGTTGCCGCCAGCCGCTCGGGCGGACCTGCGGCATCGCTCGAGAGCTTGAGGACGACGTTGGTGCCGAGCTCGGGAAACTGCCAGTAGGGCAGGTAGACCTCGCTCCGACTCTCTCCCCGCGCGCCGCGCATGCGGACGTCGCCTGCGACACCGATGACCGTGAACCACGGAGCGCTGGCGTCTTCGCTGAACCGCATTCGTCGTCCGATTGGCTCTTCTCCGTTCCAGAAACGGCGCGCCGTCGTGGCGCTGACGACGACCGATGGTGCCGCTTCGCGCGGCTGGAAGCTGCGACCGCGTTCGATCGGAATGGTCATCGCCGTGAAGTACGTGGGGCTCACGAGCCGGTACCACACGGCGGTCGTCTCGGCGTCGGTTCGAGGCGCAGGCTTCCCTTCCACGAGCACGCTCATGTCGCTGTCGCCGCCGAGCGGAAGAACCGATGAGAGCGCCGCAGTGTCGACTCCTGGCAGGACCGAGATGCGTTCGAGCAACCGATCGTAGAAAGCCACCTGCTGCTCCGCGGTCGAGTAGCTCACGCGGGGTGGCAGCACGGTGCCGACGAGCACGCGATCCGGCGTAAACCCGAGGTCGAATCGCTGGAGCGAGACGAGCGTTCTGAGCAGCAATCCACTGCCGACGAGGAGGACCAACGCGATCGCGACTTCGAAAACGACCAGCGCTCGGCGCGTGCGGTTGCCGACCGCAGCGCTGCTGCCTCGTCCGCCATCCTTGAGCGACGGCGTCAGGTTCGGCCGCGACGCGTGCAGCGCTGGGACGATACCGAACACCAGGCCGGTGAGCGAGAATCAAGCGCGGCGGCAAAGGTCAGCGCTGTGCCATCGAGACCGATCTCCTCAATCTCACCGACGCGAGGCGCGCCCTGCGGCGCGATCGCCACGAGCGCCTCGACGCCCCAGAAAGCGAGCAGGACGCCCGAGACGCCTCCGACGACGGCCAGCAGCAGGCTCTCGGTGAGGAGCTGCCGGATGAGCCGTCGCCGGCCCGCGCCGAGCGCGAGCCGGACGGCGATTTCGCGGGCTCGCCCCGACGCGCGAACGAGCAGGAGGTTGGCGATGTTCGCGCACGCGATGAGCAGCACGAAGCTCACGGCCGCAAGCAGCACGAGCAGGCCCTGACGAATGTCGCCGACCACCTGCAGATGCAAGGGGACCAGGTTGATTCGTGTCTTCGCGTTCCACTCGGGGTTGGCCGTTGCGAGTTGCGCCGAGAGGAGATCGGCTGATGCCGCGGCCTGCGGCATCGACACGCCGGGCGCCAGGCGCGCGACGACTCTCAGCACCACCGCGCCGCGGGCGGGGCTCGACAGGTTGAGGCGCCGAGGGCGCCACACGTCCGCGGCGGTCGCGATCACCGGACGAAAGTGGGCAGGCATCACGCCGACGATTTCGTGCAGTTCACCGCCGAGATTCAGCGACTGACCGATGACCCGCGCGTCGCCGCCAAAGCGCCGCTGCCAGAACCGGTGGCTGAGGATGACGACGCGAGGGGCGTTGGGAATGTCTTCGTCCGCCCGGAACACCCGTCCGATCGACGGCGAAATACCGAGCACGTCGAAGTAGCTGGCGGTGACTTGCTCGCCCGCGAGCGACTCGGGCGCACCAGACCCGGTCAGGCTTGGCTGCCACCCCTGGATCGCGGCCATCGCGTCGAAGAGTTCCCGGGCTTTTTGCCAGTCCGCGAAATTGCCCGGCGTCGCCCACTCCTGAGCCGGTCCGCCGCGCGCCCTCATGTCCTGCCACACCATCACCAGCCGGTCGGCCTGCGCGTAGGGCAGGGGCCGCAGGAGCAGCGCGTTCACGACGCTGAAAATCGCCGTATTTGCGCCGATGCCGAGCGCGAGCGTCGCAATCGCGACCAGAGCGAAACCGGGTGACCGGGTCAGCAGCCGGCCGGCATATCGGAGGTCCTGAAGGAGGGTGGTCATGGCTATGGCCTTGAGCCTGGCTCCGAGCGAGACCCGTGCCGTCGCGCGGGGTTAGATAATGTCCGTCAAATGAGAGAGTTAGGTTTTAATGGTACGCTGGTGGCTGTTCAGTAGCGAACAGCAGGCGTCCCACGGGTGAACGACAGACCAGGTGACCCAGAGCCGATAGCTACTACGGGAGGAGTGGTGCACGTTCGGTTTGCTGACTGCGACCTCGATACGAGCGCGCGCCGGCTGGCGTGTGGCGGCCAGGAGGTCCATCTATCGCCGAAGGCCTTCGAGCTCCTGAAGGTCCTGGTCGAGAATCGCCCGCGCGCGCTCTCGAAGCAGGAGCTGCTCGAGAGGATCTGGCCTGGCGTGTTCGTATCGGATGCGAGTCTGGCCCGCGCGGTGAGTGAGATCCGCGACGCGATTGGCGACCACTCGCGGAGCGACGGATTCCTTCAGACCGTCCACGCGTACGGCTATCGGTTTGCGATCGCGGGAGTCACCGAGCTTCCCGACGTTCCGGGCCTCGCTGATTCCGTTGACCCGCCGATCTGTTGGTTTGTCGGCCGCGACCTCGAGTTCCGTCTCCCTGATGGAGAGCACCTCGTCGGCCGAGAGCCCGGCGTGTCGATGCGGCTGGACTCTCCAAAAGTCTCGAGACATCACGCTCGCGTCACCGTCAAAGGCCGGGAAGTGTCGGTAGAAGATCTGTCGAGCAAGAACGGCACCTTCGTCGGCGGCAACCGCATCGAGGGAACGACCCGGCTCAAGCCTGGCGACGAGATTCAGATCGGACCGATCAAATTGATTTTCCGGCTCATCGAGGGACTGGGCGCCACCGAGACGGAAGTGTGGACCCACGATTCGAGATAGCTCAACTTCGGGCCCATCGATTCGTCTGTGCTCGTCGAGCTGTGCCTCTGCGCTCGTCGAGCTTGTGCCGCTCGGGCGTTGTACACTGGGGAAGGACTCGGGCTCGGCGCCCTGGACGCCGTTCGGGTTGGCACCTCTGGCCCCTGGCGCTCTCGCCTTACGTTAAAGCCAGCCATGTCCCACGGTCGTCTTAACGAGCAACCGCATGAGTTCTGCCACTGTCCTCCTGTTCCTGCTGCTCCAGGTCACGCCTGCTCAGCAGAGCAATGGGTCGCCGGGGTCGGATCCCTCGACCAAACCGCCGCCCGCTGCCGGTGCGAGCGAGACACAGCCGGCCCCGATCGATGAGTTGCCGGTCTCGCTGAGCGGATCCAGCGCGCGCTCTCCAACCCCTCCGCCCTGAAGGTCTACGACCCCGTGATGCGAGACGGCCGCCCCGTCTACCGCGTTGACATCGAAGGCGCGAAAATCGACATGCAGACGCTGCTCGGGAAAGAGTCGCTTCGCGGCGCCGTCCCTTACGGCGGGATGACGCACCAGGAGTTCCTCGACATGGTGACGCCCGACGACGTCCGCGGCTACGCGGCGTTTTCGA
Source organism: uncultured Acidobacteriota bacterium (assembly GCA_963797625.1). Lineage (GTDB taxonomy): Bacteria > Acidobacteriota > Vicinamibacteria > Vicinamibacterales > 2-12-FULL-66-21 > DATBJJ01. The sequence continues at coordinate 228,536 of CAWCQI010000034.1, read as the reverse complement.
ATGCCGAGGGGATCACCGTCGCGGCCACGTCGATCGCGCTGCAGTGGGCGGTCCTCAAAGCGATCGACGTCCTCAAGAAAGCGCAGGACGCGCGCGAGCAGGAGGCGGCGAGAAAAGAAGTCGAAGAGGCCCTCGAAGCGCTGCGCAAGGCGAGGCGCGCCGCCGGGCTGCCCGAGAAGTAGTCGTCGCCGCTACTTTTTCCCAGAAAGAAACCGCTCGATCTCGTCGATCGTTCGTGGCACACCGCTCGAGAGCCGCTCCAGTCCCGATTCAGTCAACAGGAACGAATCTTCGATCCGCACGCCGATGTTGCGGTACTTCTGCACGATCGGCCGCACCTTCTCGATGAAGGCGAGGTTTTCAGGCGTCTTGGGAAGGTTCTCGAGCGCGGCCTCTCGGATGTAGATGCCGGGTTCGATGACGAACGTCATGCCCGGGCCGAGTGGCTTCGGCACGGCGACATCGTGCACTTCCATGCCGATCCAGTGTGAGACGCCGTGGGTCGACCAGATCTTGAATTGCTGTCCAGTGGCCTCGGTGACGAGTCCCAGCCGTTTCAGTCCGGCCCGCAGCACGTCGTCGCACGCGGCCTGGATGTCTGAAAACCGGTTGCCCGCCTTGGCGGCGGCGATCCCCGCCTCCTGCGCCGCCAGCACGATCTCGTAGATCTCGCGCTGAGGCGGCGTGAACCTGCCATCCACGGGGTAGGTGCGCGTGATATCGCCGGTGTAGCCTTCGTAGTTGGCCGCGGCGTCGACCAGAAGGAGGTCGCCCTGTTCCATGCGCCGGTTGGACTTGTTGTAGTGCAGGATGGTCGCGTTCGGCCCGCTGCCGACGATCGACGGGTAGCCCCAGCTCATCGCGCCGCTGCGCAGGTAGACATGCTCGATCGCGGCTTCGACCTCGTACTCGAACTTTCCCGGCGCGGCCTCGCGCATCCCGGCTTTGTGCGCCTCGCTTGAGATGGCCACGCTCTTCCGCATGATGCCCTGCTCGTACGGTGTCTTGACCTGACGAAGTTCCCAAAGGAGCGGCGTCGCGTCCAGCACGGCGAACCCGAAGAAGCGTTCCTTCAGATTGGCGCCAAACTGCCGGGTAGGTCCGGGCGGCGCCGTCACGCTGACCTGCGGTTCGAGCAGCATCGACAACCGGGCGCGTCCGTCGGCGAGCGCAGCAAAGAACCGTTCGTGCTCGCCGGTCGCGTCGCCCATGGCTCGTCTCGAGAACATCGCGGCCACGAAGGCGTCGAACCGATCGGCGGTCATCACAGTCTGAATGCCGCTTTGCGCCGTGGCTTCCGCCGGCGTGAGGCTGTGGCCTTCCCAGTGCTCGCGCCGCGCGTCGGCCTCGCGGATGAACAGGATTTCGCGCCGGCTGGTATTTCCCGGCATCAGCACCAGAATCGTCTCCGGCTGATCGATGCCCGTCAGATACAGGAGGTTGCTCTCCTGGCGGTACTCGTAATCGACGTCGCCTGAGTAGACGCGCGTGGGAGCACTCCAGAAGATGGCGAGCGTGTCGGGGCCGAGCCGCTCCATCAGCTTTCCGCGGCGTGCCACCAGGTCTTCCTGCAAGGGTCCCGCGGCGCTCGTGAGGGGCGTACTCAGGGTGAGCGCGAGGACGACAGTGAGGTGTTTCATGCGCATGGCGAGCGAAAATCCTACCAGAAATCCGCCGTTTACCGGCCAATCGCCGGCTTTCGCCGGAAACGCCAGCCCCGCGAGGCCGGAGCCGGCGTATCGTCAAGCATGGACATCGCGCCTGCCACGGGAGACATCGGCCGGCCGCACGGGAGTCAGGCCCGGACCGTCTTCGGTCTCGTCCTGATGCTCGTCGGCACGCTGCTGCTGCTCGATCGTCTCGACTGGTGGGGTGTGCACCTGAATGTGCCGCTCTGGCCCTGGGTGCTCGTGCTGCTGGGTCTGGCGCGCCTCGGCGACCGGTCTCCTGACGAGAGCGGATGCAGACGCGGCAGCCGCGGCGCCGTGTGGCTGCTCTTTCTCGGGGCCTGGGGGCTCGTCAACGAGTACCGGTTGTTTGGGCTTCACTACGGCCATTCGTGGCCCGTCCTGCTGATTGGCGCTGGTGCCCTGGTCGTATGGCGCGCGATGGATCCGGCACCGCCAGCTCCCGTGCGCCGCGAACCTAATCATGATTGAACCTCAGACAGCACCCGCTCCTGGCGGTTTCAAAGTCACGCCTCAGCTGATCGTCGGGCTGCTCATCATCTTCGTTGGAGTCGTGTTCACGCTCGACGAACTCGGGTTCTCGCCGGCCCTCAACTATCTGCGCTACTGGCCGACCGCGATCATCGTCATTGGTGTCGTGAAGATGCTCCAGGCGCGCGAAGGCGGTGGCGCATTCGTCGGGTTACTGTGCACGCTCGTTGGCGCATGGCTTCAAGCCGAAGAGCTCGACATCATCAACATCCGGCTCTGGCAGATCTGGCCGCTGGCGCTGGTGTTGTTCGGCGGCTACCTCGTCTGGCAGGGACTGCTGGGACGTGAGCCACTCGCGGCCACCGCCCGCGGACTCCACTGGCTTCCCGCCGAGCGATCGAGTCGCGACGCCGCCTTCGGAGTGGGTCGGTCCGCCCGCGCGCGGCAGCGAGCCGAACGCGAAGCTGAGTCTGATGGCCATTCTCGGGGGCGTCACGCGGGGCAACAATTCCCGCTCGTTCCGCGGCGCCGACCTGCTGGCGATCATGGGCGGCATCCAGCTCGATCTGCGGCAGGCCGCGATCCACGGCGAGGCAGTCATCGACGTGTTCGTGATGTGGGGCGGGATCGAGATCCGCGTCCCCGAAGACTGGACCGTCGTCAGCAAGATCGTGCCGTTGATGGCCGGCGTCGAAGACAAGACCCGACCGCCGCAGGGCGCGACGACGCACTACCTGACCCTCCGGGGGTTTGCGTTGATGGGGGGCGTCGAGATCAAGAACTGACGTTCTGAGGGTTTAGGTTTGAGCCCACTACACCTCAGCGGGGCGTAACGGCTACAGTAACAAGCAGGCGCTCCGGTCGAAACGAGTCCGGCGCTGCTCGGAGGTCCTAGTTGATATTGCGACGGTTTGGGCTTTACAGGCTGGAGCGCGTGATTCAATCGGTGTCCGTTCGAGTGAAAGTCGTGTTGGGCTTCGCCGTTGCGGCCGGTGTCGCTGGGGCAACGGTTCTTCTCCTCAACCCGTCGATGGAGACCGCCAGCGCGGCCCAGCAGTCGCCCGCAGGCGACACTACCATCCGGTTCGTCCCCGCCGATCTCCGGGATACGCCGTGGCTGGAGCGGTTCCGGGACGCGCAAGTCAAGGCGGCTGCCGGTGTCAGCGCGTTTCACGACTTTCAGTTCACAGACGAGCTGTCCAGGAGCGGCATCTCGTTCAGGCACCGCATCGTCGACGACGCCGGCAAGACCTACAAAGCGGCTCACTACGATCATGGCAATGGCGTGGCGATCGCGGATGTCGATGGAGATGGTCTGTCGGACGTCTACTTTGTCAGCCAGGTTGGCGGCAACGAGCTTTGGAAGAACGTCGGCGGCGGTCGATTCCAGAACATCACGGCATCCGCCGGCGTCGCGGTGGCAGGCAAGGTCGGTGTGTCTGCCTCGTTTGCCGACATCGATAACGATGGTGACGCGGATCTCTACGTCACCACCGTCCGCGCCGGCAATCAGCTCTTTGAAAACGACGGCAACGGCCGATTCCGCGACATCTCGGCGGCCGCTGGCGTTGGCTACGTGGGGCATTCGTCGGGCGCCGTCTTCTTCGACTACAACCGCGACGGCCGGCTCGACCTGTTCCTGGTCAACGTCGGGCGTTATACGACGAACACGATTGCGGGTGATGGCTACAAGTACTACGTGGCGTTCGAGGACGCCTTCGCCGGCCACCTGAAGCCGGAGCGGGCCGAACGGAGCATCCTCTACCGCAACGAAGGAGGAAACCGCTTCGTCGACGTGTCGAAGCGCGCAGGCCTCGTCGACGTCGCCTGGACGGGCGACGCGAGCGCGGTTGATGTCAACGACGATGGCTGGCTCGATCTGTATCTGGTGAACATGCAGGGCGACGATCAGGTACTACGAGAACGTCGGCGGCACCAGCTTCGTCAGGAAGAGCCGTCAGGTGTTCCCGCGAACGTCATGGGGCTCGATGGGCATCAAGGTGTTCGACTTCAACAACGACGGCCGGCTGGACATCTTCGTCACCGACATGCACTCGGACATGAGCGAGCCGACGGGGCCCGAGCTCGACAAAGTCAAGTCCACGATGAAGTGGCCCGAGTCGTTTCGCGGCACGGGCAAGACGAGCATCTGGGGCAACTCGTTCTTTCTCAAGGAAGGTCCCAGCAAGTTTCGCGAAGCCTCCGATGCGCTCGGTCTGGAGAACTACTGTCCGTGGGGTCCGAGCGTCGGCGACCTCAACGCCGATGGCTTCGACGACACGTTCATCGCGGCCGGCATGAACTATCCGGAACGCTACATGATCAATTCGGTGAAGCTCAACGACGCCGGGAAGCGGTTCGTCGACGCCGAGTTCGTGCTCGGAGTCGAGCCGCGGAGTGGCGGAGTGGCGACACCATTCTTCGAGCTCGACGCGTCAGGCAAGGACAAGGGCCACACCGATGCCGCCGGGGCTGCCGGCCGTGTGACGGTGTGGGGCGCTCGCGGAACGCGTTCGGCCGTCATCTTCGATCTCGACGGCGACGGCGATCTCGATCTCGTCACCAACGAGTTCAACGCGCCGCCGATGGTGCTCGTCAGTAACCTGTCGGAGAAGACGCGGCTTCGCTATCTCGAAGTCACGCTCACTGGAACCACGTCGAATCGCAACGGGCTCGGCGCGGTCGTCAAGGTGACCGCCGGCGGAACCACCCAGACGAAGGTGCATGGACGGCAACTCAGGCTATCTGTCGCACAGCCTCTACCCGCTGTACTTCGGACTCGGTTCCGCCGACGTGGTCGACAGCATCGAGGTTCAGTGGCCATCGGGCAAGAAGCAGGTCGTTCAGCCGCCGTTCAAGCTCAATTCGCGGATCGACGTGCGCGAGCAGTAAGCAAGGCTACTGCGCTTCGGCGTAGGCAGACCGGGCTGCGGCGACAGAGCCGGTGATCGACAGTAGAGAAAAGTGAGACACGGCGCCAACCAGCGTACGGGTCACACATTTTTCATTGGTCGACCGACAACTTTAGTACGCACTGCCCACGAGGTCGCTCTGAAGTCGTTGACACGGCCGCGGTCCCTCGGCGGCACGATCCTTGCGCCCTAAAAACCGATCATGGCCTGGTTCAAGATTGCTGACGGGCGCCTGCGCTTTCGCGGACGGATCACACAGGAACCGGTCGTTGAATGGCTGACCTCAGAGGACGGCGTTGCTGCGGTCCAGGCGGCGGCGAGTCAGATCAGATTCGCCCTGTTCGGACGGACACGCGCGGCGCGGCGGCGGATGCGTCGGGAGCTGTGGAGCGTGGTCGACTCACCCGCCGTGCGCGCGAGCATAGCCGCTGAATGCGACCACTACCTTGCCGCCTGGGCAGAGCTCGCGTATGCACCATCGCTGCCGCGCGCCACCATCGCCCTGCATCGTCTCGTCGTCGTTCCGCGCACGATGATTCTGGCGCGCACGTTGTCCCGCGTCCTCACCAGACTCGCAGCGTGTCCAGGGATCGCGGATCTCCCCGATCCGTTCAAGGCGTTTTTCGCCCGGCGGATTCTCTGCGAGATGGATGACGCGATCCGGCGCGCGGCGCCCTCGCCTCGGCGTCCTGTCGGCACTCAGGAGTCGTGGGCCTGCGTCGCCATCGACACCGACTTCATATGGATCGACCCGATCTGGTCCGGGCCCGACTGGCGCGGCCACGTCATGATGTTCGAAATGCCGGCGACACGTCTTCAGCGGCGCGAGCGGCTCGAGGTGGAAGCGGCGATTGAACGGTGGAAACAAACCCTGCCGAGCCTGTCGCGCCGGCAGCGCGACGGCACGGTGCAGGTGGCGATGGACGGAATGAAGCTTCTCAGGGTCTGAGGCGGCGGGTCACGGCGCTTCTGCGTACGCCGCCCGCGCGGCGGCGGCCAGGCCGTTTGCCCGAGGCCACTCCGGGTGCTGAGCCTGAAACTCCTTTTGCACCGTTGCGGCGGTTTCGTCGGCCGTGCGGCCCTCGGCCTTGAGCGCCCGCGCGCGAGCCTGAATGCCCTGCATGAGCGTGCGGTTGTCGGCAATGATCGAGCCTGGGCCGACGGCCCCATGCGCCGGCACGACGGTCTTCGGCTTCAGGGCGTCGAGCGTGTCGAACGCTGCCAGCCACGCCTTCATGCTCGAGACGGCCGATGCCGCCAGGAACGAGTTGTTCATGACCACGTCGCCGGCGAAGAGGACGTTGTCGCCTTCGACGAAGAAGGTCGTGTCGCCGCGCGTATGCGTGGGACCCACGACGATGAAGCGCACGCGAACGCCGCCGAGGTCGAGCTCGTAGGTGCGATCGAAGGTAATCGCCGCCGGACGCCGTGCCGCGTCTTTGAGGATCTCCGCGGTTGCTGGCGACCGGCCGGAGAACATCTGGACCATCTGCATGCCGCCTTGTTCGAACTCGGCCTCCTGGACGGTGGAATTGACGTATTTCGCCTCCGGCGGAAACGCGATGTAGCCGGTCGTGTGCTCGGCATGGAAATGCGTCGAGGCGATGTAGATCTCGGTATTCTTGCTGACCTTCGCGACTTCTCGCAGCACTGTATCGCCGTTCCGGCGGCCGAGCCCGGGGTCGATGACGAGCGTCGCCCGCGAGCCGACGACGATGCCGACGTTTGGCACCAGGCTGACGTTGTCATCGGGAATCACGTAAGTATGCGGCGCGAGCATGACGGTCCGGTTTTCTTTGACCAGCGGGTCAGGTGCCGGGCCGCGTTGAGCGAGAAGCGCAGAGGACGCGACGGCGACAGCGGCGATCGGCAGGAGCGGCAGTGACACACGGCGCATCGGTTGAACTCCTTCGAGACGGCAACGCGTTCGCGTCGCTACGGATGTTTGCTTCGTTCTGCGCTCGGAAACTTCACCGGCCGATAGCCCACGCCGGCGTACTCGGGCGCCTGTGGAGAGAATTGCGCGTCGAAGCGCGGATCGGGAGGATCGAAGGTGTTCGCCTCACGGTTGATCCTCCCCCGGAGATCGTTGATCGCGCCGTGAATGAACGATCCTCGCACGCCGGCCGCGTCGGTGATATCCAGCTCGTAGCGCGAGCCCGCCGAGATGCCGCCGGTGAGCGTGTTGTTCCAGAAAATCGTTTCGACGTAGGTGCTGCCCTTGCCGTCGTCGTCGACGCCGGACCAGTTGCCCGTAAACGTGCTCCGGCTGACGGTGGCCCGCGACCCGGCGAACACGGTCAAGGCCGCCGAGCCATGTTCGGGAAGATACTCGCCGCCGGTCAGCAGGCCGACGATGTCGACGCCCATGTTGGCCACGTTGCCGACGAAGAGGCAATTCTCGATCGTGGCGCAACTCTCGTGCAGCAGATCGATCGCGGCGCCGGTCGTCTGCGTGCCGTTGTTGCGGAAGATGCAGTGGCGGAAGAGCGGGGAGTCCTGCATCTGTCCAAGGTGTTCGACCGATACGCCGCCGCCGCAGGGACTGGCGTAGTTCTCGTAGACCTCGACGTGCTCGATCGTGGGATAGGATCGCGCGTAGATCTTGATGCCGCCGCCGTCGGTATAGAAGAACGCGGTCTTGCGCAGATCGTCGGATTCAATCGGCGACTTGTCGCCAGAGCCGGTCGTGAAGTTCTTGGCGCCGGTGATTTTGAAGCCTCGAAGGACGGTCTTTCGCGACACGCCGTCGCCGAAATAGACGACATGGTTCACGACGGCGGGATAGCTTGGCGCGCGGCTGTCGGCGATCTCCGGATTGCTCGCGGTGAGCGTGACGTCGCCGACCGCCTCGAGGGTGATCCCATCGTGGCGGGCGTTGAACCAGATGAGCGCCTGCCCGCGGGCGGCTGGGCGATAGGTTCCGGCGTGAACGTAGACGGTCTTGTTGACGGGATCCCGGGCCGCCGCTTCGAGTGCGTCCTGGATCCGGCCTCGCGGATGGACATGATAACTGGAGGTCCGCGCGTCGAGGCTGATGCCGTTTCCGATCGGTGGCTTGTCCTGGCGAGCGAAGCCGCGGACCGGCAGCGCGCACGACGCAAGCAGAAGCTGGAGGAAGGCGCGACGGTCGTCCGGCCGAGTGGTCATCGAGACTCGGTTGATCCTAGCGTGTGAGGTCACGACAATCCAGTGTCGGCGGTCCTTGAGCAGCCGTCCGTGGCGGTCGAGGCTCCTGTAGGCTTATAGATGCATCCGATTCTCGCGCGCGGCAGCCGCCTCGCGCTCTACCTTGGGCTGTGGGGCCTCGTGGCGGCCCTGCTCGCGCAGCTCATCGCGGGCCGGACGGGACTGACCTGGCTGCAGGCCGCCTCGGTGGCGCTGCCGGCCGCGATGGTCTACGCCTTCGTCTGCCTGTCGGCGTGGTATGTGGCGCGGAGCCTGCCGATCAAGACGACCGGCACAGCGCGGATCCTCTTCACCGGTCTCGTCTCCTCGACGCTGTCGAGCGCGGTCTGGCTGGCGGTCGCGGGGTACTGGCTGTCGGTCCTGGTGGCGCGCGGCTGGCTGCCGGAGTCGGCGCGGGGCGGCGGCTACAAGAGCCTGATCTTCGGCTTTGGCGTGTTGCTCTATCTGCTCGCGCTCGCCGTTGGCTACCTGCTGGTGCTCTTCGAGGAGAGCCGGGCCACCGACCGGCGAACGCTCGAGGTGCAGGTGCTGGCCCGGGAAGCCGAGCTGCGCTCGCTCCGTTCACAGCTCGATCCGCATTTCCTGTTCAACTGCCTGCACTCGATTAGTGCGCTGACCACAGCCGATCCACCGGCAGCGCGGCGGATGTGTCTCCTGCTCGCCGAGTTCCTGCGCGAGACGCTCGCGCTCGGGAGCGAGAGCCGGATTACGGTGGCGCGCGAGCTCAAGCTGGTCGACCGCTTTCTGGCAGTCGAGCGGATCCGATTCGGCGATCGGCTGGACGTCGACCTGGCGGCTGACGCGAGCGCGGCGACCTGCCTGGTGCCGCCGCTGCTCCTGCAGCCGCTCGTCGAGAATGCCGTGACGCACGGGATTGCCCACCTTCTCGAACGTGGCACGATCAGGATTGCCGCGTCGCGCACGCCGGCCCGGCTCTCGATCGTCGTCGAGAACCCGTGCGATCCCGATCGGCCGCGCGGCACCGGCGCCGGTGTCGGCGTATCCAATGTGCGCAAGCGCCTCGGGGCGCTCTACGGCGCCGAGGCGATCGTCAACAGCAGCGAGCAGGGAGGCGTCTGGCGCATGGAGCTGTCGTTCCCTGCCGAGCGGCGCGCCAGCGACGTGGTGAAAGCGACGGAGCCGGCATGACCGAAACCGAATCCCTTCGCGTCGTCATCGTGGACGACGAGCCGCTGGCGCGCGCCGTGGTGCGCGAGTATCTGGGTGCGCATCCCGGCGTCGCGATTGTCGCCGAGTGCGGCAACGGGTTCGATGCCGTGAAAGCGGTGACCGAACTGACGCCGGATCTCGTCTTTCTCGACGTGCAGATGCCGAAACTCGACGGGTTCGAGGTGCTCGAGCTCCTCGGTCGGGCGGTGCCGGTCATCTTCACGACCGCCTACGACAAATACGCGCTGCGCGCCTTCGACGTGCACGCCGTGGACTACCTCCTCAAGCCCTTCAGCGAGGAACGGCTGGCCGAAGCGTTGACGCGAGCACGCGGACGGATTGCGAACCGGGACGGAGAGGAGACAGGAGCGCCCGGCGCGGGACTCGACGTCGACGCGCTCGTGGCTGCGGCCCGGCCTCGACAGGGACCGCTCGAGCGCGTCCTGATTCGCGACGGCGCGCAGGTGCACGTCATTCCCGCCGACCGCATCGATTTTGTCGAGGCCCAGGACGACTACGTCAGTTTCGTCGCCGACGGGCGTTCGTTTCTCAAGGACCAGACGATGGCGGCGGTCGAGGCGTCGCTCGATCCGGCGCGGTTCGTGCGGATTCACCGGTCGTACTTGCTCAACATCGAGCGCATCGCCCGGGTCGAGCTCTATGCGAAAGACAGCCGGATCGCGATCCTCCGCGACGGCCGCAAGCTGCCGGTGAGCCGGGCCGGCTATCAGCGCCTCGCCAAGCTGCTCTAAACGCAATTCTGAATGCTGAATGCTGAGTGCTGAAGGGAAGGGCGAAGGGAGACTTGACAGCGGTCCGAAAGGCTGTTAAATAACTATTCAGTGAAATTAAATGACCAGTTAGTCAGTCGTCGGAAACGGCGGAGCCCGGCCCGGCCGGCCAGGCGCCGCGGGCCCGCGGCATCCGCCGACCCGTCCCGCGACCGGGTGTTTGCCGCCGCCGCCGTCGCCTTTGCCGCGCACGGCTTTGCCGGCACGAGCGTCGATCGCATCGCCGACGCGGCCCGGCTCAACAAGGCGATGATCTACTACCACTTCCGCAACAAGGCCGAGCTCTACCGCGAGATTCTTCGCGACATGTTCAGCGCCGTCGGCGCCCGCGTCCGCGACGTCGCGGCCTCCGATCGATCGCCAGACGCAAAAGTGCGCGCCTTCATCGAGACGTTTGCGACGGAAGCCGAGGCGCGGCCGCACTTCCCGCCGATCTGGTTCCGCGAAGTCGCTGAAGGCGGTCCACACCTCGACGACGCGACGCTCGCTGACATGGCCGGAGTGCTCAAGGCGCTCGGCGCCATCGTCGCGGAAGGTGTGCGTGCCGGTGCGTTCCGGCCGATCAACCCGCTGCTCGTCCACGCCGGCATCGTCGCCCCGGTGCTCCTGTTTTTTGCGTCCGCCGGCATCCGCCGCCGCGTCGAGCGCGCAGGTGTGCCAGGCGTCGCGACGATCACGCGAGACGAAGTCGTGGCGCACGTGCAGCGCGTGACGCTCGGCTTGCTCGAGGGGCGGATGTAGCGCGGATTGCGACGGCATGGTCCGGCTGAAGCCGGACACTACGAGTGCGGTGACGGTCGGAGTGACGCGTGACGAGTCGTGAGTCGGTCGTGAGGGTCGTAGTGTCCGGCTTTAGCCGGACCTTTATTGAGCGGACAGGATGCGATGAGCACCGGACTTCGAAGACTTGCGGTGATCCTTCTGGCCACCGTTTGCGCGACAGCAGCAACGCTGGCATGTCGCAACGGCGGCGCGCAGGCTCCGCCGCGGGCCTCGGGCTACGTTGAGGCGACTGAAGTTCGTGTGTCGCCGGAAGTCGGCGGCCGGGTTGTCGAGCTGAAAGTCGCCGAGGGCGATCGGATCGAGGTCGGGGGCTGGTTGCCCGACTGAGCACGACCGATGCCGAGCTGAACGTTCGCCGGGCGGAGGCCGAACGCGACCAGGCGATTGCGCAGCTCCGGCTGGTCGAGGCCGGCGCCAGACCCGAGGAGGTGCGCCAGGCGCAGGCGCAGCTCGATACCGCCGAAGCGGAAGTGCGCGCGGCGGCGGCCGAGCTCCAGTCGGCGGAAGCCGACGTTCAGCGCTTCGAAGCGCTGCTCACGGCGAACGCCGGATCGCGCAAGCAGCGCGACGATGCGGTCACGCGGCGCGATGTGGCGATCGCGCGTGTGGCGGCGGCGCGCGACCGCGCCCGCGCGGCCGCCGAGGCGCTCGTCAGAGTGAAGTCCGGCGCGCGGAAAGAGGAGATTGCGGCGGCGCGGGCCCGCGTCGCCGTTGTCGAGGCGCAGATCGCATCGCTGAGAAAAGGCGTGGCCGACGCGGTGCTGACGTCGCCGGTCGCCGGAATCGTGACCTCAAAGCTCGTCGATGCCGGCGAAGTCGTCGCGCCGCGGACACCGCTCGTCGTCGTCACCGACCTCGACCATGCCTGGGCCAATGTCTATGTCGACGAGCCCGTGGTGCCGCGGTTGCGGCTGGGGCAGAAGGTGTTTCTGGTCACCGACGCGGGTCAGCGGCTCGAAGGCACGATTACGTTCATCTCGCCGAAGGCCGAATTCACGCCGCGCAACGTCCAGACGGCCGAGGAACGCTCGCGGCTCGTCTACAGGATCAAGGTGACGGCCGACAATCGTGACGGTGTGTTGAAGACCGGGATGCCGGTCGAAGCGGAGCTCCCGCAACAGCCATGACCAACAGAACTCCGGGCTTCCGCCGTCAGCGGAGTCGCCGCGATTGCTTTCGAGAACGTCACAAAAAAGTACGGCGCGGTGACGGCGCTCGACGCGGTCTCGCTCGACGTGGCGCGCGGCGAGATGTTTGGACTGATTGGTCCGGACGGCGCCGGGAAGACCACCGCCATCCGCGTCGCGTGCGGTTTGCTTGCGGTCGATCGCGGTCGCGTCGCCGTGCTTGGCCGCGATCCTCTCAAGGAGCACCGTGCCGTGACTCGCGCGGTCGGCTATCTCTCTCAGCGTTTCAGCCTCTATGGCGATCTGACGATCGACGAGAACATCGCGTTCTTCGCCGAGATTCACGGGGTCGCCCGGTATCAGTCGGCGCGCGATCGCCTGCTCGAGATGACCCAGCTCACCGCGTTTCGCGCGCGCCGGGCCGACCGGCTCTCCGGCGGCATGAAGCAGAAGCTCGCGCTCGCGTGCACCCTCGTTCACGAACCGGAAGTACTGCTGCTCGACGAGCCGACGACCGGCGTCGATCCCGTGTCGCGACGCGAGTTCTGGAAGCTCTTGTCCGAGTTCCTCACCGAGGGCCTCACGATCGTCATGACGACACCGTACCTCGATGAAGCCGAGCGGTGCGCGCGCGTCGCCCTGCTGCACGAAGGCCGGTTGCTGGCCATCGATCGACCCATCGCACTGCAGGCCGCGCTCGAAGGGCGTCTGCTCGAGGTGATTACCGACGCGGTGAGGCCACCAATAGAGATCCTTGCGGCGCTCCCCGGAGTGGAGGACGTGCAGTCGTTCGGCGAGCGCGCGCACGTCCGCGTCGCCGAGGGCACACAGGCGCAGGGGGTGACTACGGTGACCAACGCGCTCAAGGCACGCGGTATCGACGTCCTGACCGCGCGTCCTGTGCCAGCCACGCTGGAAGACGTTTTCATCGCCCTGATTACCGCCGAATCGTCCTCCGGCGCGACCAACCATTCTGAGAGACCGTCATGACATCGACGCGCGTGTTTTCCTCCTTCATCGCCGTTTTGTTGGCCATGACGGCCGCTGCAGAGGCCGGGCAGTCTCCAGTCACGCTCACCCTGGATGAGGCGATTGCGCAGGGATTGGCGAACAGCTTCCGTCTGGCGGAGCTCGAGGCGCGTCAGGATTCGGCGGAAGCAGTAGAGCAGGGGCGCGCCGCCGCGCGCCGGCCGAGCCTCGCCGCCCTCGCCGGCTATACCCGCACGAACCACGTCGACGAGTTCGTGATCGTGCAGCCCGGACAACTGCGTCAGGTCGTTTATCCGGATGTGCCGGATAACTTCCGGACGAGGCTGGATCTGCAATGGCTGTTCTACACGGGCGGCCGCCTGGACGCGCTCGAGCGCGCGTCGCGCGCCGAGCGTCAGGCGACGGGTGAGGATCTCACGGCCGCTCGCGCGGACCTGCGCCTCGAGATTACCCGGGCGTTCTGGGCGCTCGTCACGGCGCAGGAGGCCGAGCAGGTGCTGGCGCGGTCGCTCGACAGCATCGGCGCCTACGTGCGCGATCTGCGCGCGCGACTGGATCAGGGGCTGATTCCGCCGAACGAACTGCTCTCGGCCGAAGCGCAGCAGTCGCGCGAACGGCTGGTGTCGATCGAGGCCGCCAACGCGCGGGCGATCGCTGACGCCGACCTGCGTCGGCTGCTCGGCACGCAAGGCTCCAGCCCGATTCAACCGGCAGCGCGGCTGGAAGGCGTCGTCGCGGACGCAGGCGACGTCGATCGGCTGATTGCCGAAGCGATTGCGCGTCGGCCCGAGCGGCGCGCGCTCGCGGAACGGGTTCAGGCTGCGCGCTCGCGAATGGAAGCGGCCAAGGCGGGCTTGCGTCCTCAGGTCGGGATCGACGGTGGCTTCGACTACGCCAGCCCGAATCCGCGGCATTTTCCGCGCAGCGACCAGTGGGACGACTCCTGGGACGTCTCGATCAACGCCTCCTGGACGTTATGGGATGGCGGCCGGACGCGTGCCGAGCGCGCGGATGCGGCCGCGCTGGCGCGGCTCGCCGAGGCCCGGCTGTCGGATTTCGACCGGCAGGTCACCTTCGAGGTCCGGCAGCGCCAACTCGATCTCGAGTCGAGCCGCGCCGCCATCGCGACGGCGCTCGACGGCGTGCGCGCCGCCGCTGAAGCGCTGCGCGTCGTGGGCGAACGTTTCACGGCCGGCGTCGTCACCAACACGGAAGTGCTCGACGCGCAAACGGCGCTTCTGCAGGCCGAACTGGAGCGGACCCGGGCGCTCGCGAGCGCGCGATTGGCTGAAGCCCGCCTCGCACGCGCGGTCGGCCGCTGACGCCGTCATGCATCCATCGGTTGACCGAACGCACGCCATCGAGGTCAGAGACCTGACGCGGCGCTTCGGCGCCTTCCTTGCCGTCGACCGGTTGACGTTCGACGTCCGGCGCGGCGAGATCTTCGGCTTTCTCGGCAGCAATGGCGCCGGAAAGTCCACGACCATCCGAATGTTGTGCGGACTCCTGCGGCCGACGTCCGGCACGGCCCTCGTGGGCGGCATCGACGTCTCTACCGATCCCGAAGCCGTGAAGCAGCGGATCGGCTACATGTCGCAGCGCTTCTCGCTCTATGAGCTCCTGACCGTCGATCAGAACATCCAGTTCTTCGGCGGCGTCTACGGTCTGAGCCCGGAGCGTCTGGCGGCGCGGCGGCGCTTCGTGCTCGAGATGGCCGGTCTGACCGGCCGTGAGGACACGCTCGCGCGCGATCTCGCGGGCGGCTGGCGTCAGCGCCTGGCGCTCGGCTGCGCGATTCTTCACGAGCCGGCGATTCTCTTTCTCGATGAGCCGACCGGCGGCGTCGATCCGCTGTCGCGCCGCCAGTTCTGGCGCCTCATCGACGTGCTGTCACAGGAAGGCGTGACGGTCCTCGTCACCACGCATTACCTCGACGAGGCTGAGCGCTGCCATCGCGTCGCGCTCATTCACGCCGGCCGTCTCGCCGCGCTGGGCACGACGATCGAAGTGAAGCAGATCTTCAAAGGCCGGCCGATCCTGGAAGTACGGACGCCCCAGGCGGTGGCCGTCATGCGCGCGCTCGACGACATGCCCGAGGTCGAGAAGACCAGTCTCTTCGGCACAGCCGTTCACGCGGTGTTGAAAAGTGAGGCGGCGACGCCCGCCCAGATCAGTGCCAGGCTCGCGGCCAAAGGCCTTGGCGTCGACGAAATTACCGAGGTGCTTCCGTCGCTCGAGGACGTATTCCTCGACGTGGTCGAAAAAGCCGGAGGGGCTGGCGCATGAGAAAGGCGCTGGCGGTCTATCGTAAGGAGCTGCGTCAGATCCTGCGCGATCGCCGGACGCTGCTCATCCTGATCTTCATCCCGGCGCTCTTCCTTCTGCTTGTACGGCTACGCGCTCAACTTCGACATCCGCCACATTGCGCTCGCAGTCGACGATCGCGACGGATCGGCTCAGAGCCGGTCGGTCATCTCTGCGTTCGTCAACTCGGGCTATTTCGATCTGATTGCGACCGTCCATTCGCCCGACGAGATCGAGCGCCTGGTCAACTTGAACCGGGCGCGCGCCGTGCTCGTCATTCCAGAAGGCTTCGCCCGGGAGATGTCATCGGGCCGGCCGGGAGAGGTGCAGGTCATCATCGATGGCGACAACGCCAACACGGCCACGACGGTGCTGGGCTATGCGACCAACCTCCTGCGTGCCGTCGGCGCCGATCTGTCCCCGTCGACCGTTGTCCGGCCGGCGCCGCTCGCCGTCGAGCCGCGTATCTGGTACAACCCCGAGCTCCGCAGCACCCTCTTCCTGGTTCCCGGGCTCATCGCCTACATCGGCATGATCACGGCGGTGGCCTCGACGGCGCTCTCGATCGTTCGCGAGAAGGAGTTCGGAACCATGGAACAGGTCCGGATGGCGCCGATCGACACCGTGTCGTTCATCGTCGGAAAGACACTGCCGTATTTTCTGATTTCGCTGGCGTCCGCGGCGCTGATCATCGTCGCCTCGATGGTGCTCTTCGGCCTGCCGATGCGCGGCAACTGGCTCGCGCTGCTGCTCGCGATGTCACTGTTCCTCGTTGGCGCGCTTGGCACCGGTCTTCTGATTTCGACGGTCGCAGAGTCGCAGCAGGTGGCGTTCCAGATGGCCCTGCTGATCTCATTGCTGCCGACGATCATGCTGTCGGGCTTCATCTTTCCGATTTCAGGGATGCCGGCATTTCTCCGCGGCGTCACCTACGTCGTGCCGGCACGATATTTCCTGGTCGCGCTGCGCGGCATCGTCCTCAAGGGCTCGGAGCTCTCGCACCTGACGGTGCCGCTCCTGGCGCTGACCGCATACGCCGTCGCCATGCTCGGACTGGCGTCGTTGCGATTGTCGCGCGAGAGGGCCTGATGCAACGCCTGCGATGTCTCGTGCGCAAGGAGTTCCTCGAGCTGCGGATGAATCCGCGGCTGTTCGGGCTCGTCATCATCGCGCCAATCCTCCAGCTGACGATGCTGGGGTATGCGGCGACGACTGACGTCAAGAACGTCCCGCTGCTGGTGGCTGACGGCGATCGTTCGGCCGCGAGTCGCGAGCTCATCGCGCGATTCGACGCGTCGCCGAACTTTACCGTCGTCGATCTGGTGACCACCGTCAGCGAGATCGAGCCATACCTCGAGCGCGGCACCGCGTCGCTCGCGTTGTCGATTCCGGCCGGTTACGGCACGAGCATCGGCGACGGTCGTCCGGTGAAGGTGCAGGTGGTTGCTGATGGCACCGACTCGAACTCGACGACGGTCGCTCTGGGTTACGCGACGAGCCTGATTGGCGGCTACGCTCAGGACCTCGTGGCCGAGTCCGCGGCTGGCGCCGCGGTTGTGCCGACCGCCGGTTCGAGCGGCAACGTCCCGCCGGGGATCGATGCGCGCATCCGCGTCTGGTTCAATCCCCAGCTCGAGAGCCGCTATTTCATGATTCCCGGAGTGCTCGCGCTGGTGCTGTTGATCGTCACGGCCAATCTGGCGGCGATGGCGATCGTGCGCGAAAAGGAGCTGGGCACGCTCGAGCAGCTCAACGTCACTCCGCTCCGGCGATGGGAGCTGATTGTCGGCAAGCTGCTGCCCTACGGTCTGATCGGACTCGTCGATGTCGTTCTCGTCGTGGCGGTCGCGGTGTTGTGGTTCGAGGTCCCGCTCCGCGGCAGCTTCGCGCTGCTCTTTGGCATGAGCCTGCTCTATGTGCTGTGCACGCTCGCGCTCGGCCTGTTCATCTCGACCATCTCCGACACGCAGCAGCAGGCGATGATGACCGCGACGTTCTTCTTTCTGACCCCGATGATCTACCTGTCGGGGTTCATTTTCCCAATCGAGAACATGCCCGCGGTCATCCAGCCGATCACCTACCTGATTCCGCTGCGCTACTTTCTCGTCATGGTGCGCGGGATTTTCCTGAAAGGCATTGGGCTCGACCTGTTGTGGCCGCAGGCGGCGGCGCTGGCCGCCTGGGGGACGATCATGCTCTTGCTCGCCGTGGCGCGCAGCCGCAAGCGCGCGGCGTGAGCGCCGCCGCGTCATCTGCGCGGAGCGCACGGGGGTCGACCTTCAGGGCGGCGTCGCGGTAGACTGACGGCTGTGAGCGATTCCACTTCTCCCACGGCAGGGCTCTTTCCGACGGCTACGCCAGCGCCGCGCGTCTCGGTCGGTACCTCCGGCTACAACTATCCCGAGTGGCGGGGCACCTTCTATCCCGAGAAGTTCAGCACCGACAAGATGCTGGCGTACTACTCCGAGCGTTTCCCGACGGTTGAAATCAACTACACGTTCTACCGCCTGCCGACCGAGAAACTGCTGGCCGGCTGGGCGGCCGGCACGCCCGAGCATTTCACCTTCACGCTGAAGGCGCCGCGGCGAATTACGCACGACGCCAAGCTCCGGCACTGCGAAGACATCACGCAGACGTTCTGCAGGACGGCGCAGACGCTCGGATCAAAGCTCGCGGTGCTCCTGTTTCAGCTGCCGCCCACCTCGAAAAAGGATGCCGAGGTGTTGCGCGACTTCAGTGAGGTGCTGCCGGATGGCACGCGAGCCGCGTTTGAATTTCGCCACCCCTCGTGGTTCGACGCTGAGATTTTCGACATTCTGCGGGCGCGGAACCTGGCGCTATGCGTGGCCGACAGTGAAAAGCTGAGCGCGCCCGTCGAGATCACCGCGGACTACGCGTACTTCAGACTCCGCGACGAGGGCTACCAACAGGCGGACATCGAACGCTGGGCCGGTGTCATTCGCGGCTTGAGCGCAGAGCGCGCGTATGTCTACTTCAAGCACGAAGAACAGGGGCTTGGGCCGGAGTTTGCGAAGCGCCTGATGTCGCTGCTCTAGTCTTCCCGAGGGGCTTTGCCCCTCGGACTCCCCGACACGCTCTCTCGCGCGCCGCTTCGCCGGCGCGCTTCCGCCTCCGCTAAAGCTACGGCGAGACCTCGCGAGCGCTCGCGTGGCCGCTCGCGCTCGCTCGCACTACTAAGACGGCCCTCGCGATTTATGAGACAGGTTCTCCGTCAGGCGTAGTGTCCGGCTTCAGCCGGACTCTTGCTCGGCGTAGCGGCGTTCACGCTGCGTTCTTGAGATAGCCGTGAGGTGTGCGCCGTGGCGAAGGCGAGGATCTCGTGTTCCGCCCAGTAGCCGTCGCTGCCGTCGCGCGCGTCGGCAACGAACGCGCAGTGGCCGCCGTGCGTCGTGATGGTGACGTCGAGGTTCGGATTCGAACGGACGGTCGCATCGCGGAAGGGGACTGTTGGCACGAACGGGTCGTCTTCGGCGGTGATGATGCGCGCCGGCACGCGCACGCGATCGATGACGCGCATCGCGCTCGCGCGGTAGTAGTAGTCGGACGCGTTCTTGAAGCCGAAGTGTGGCGCCGTGTAGACCTCGTCGAACTCGCGCACTGTCTTGATGGCGTCGAGAGGTTCGAGCGCGAATCGTCCGGGAAAGCACAGGGCCTTGCGGCGCATGCGGTTCTTCAGCCCGCGAACGAAATTCCACTGATAGAAGACGTTCTGCCGGCGTTCGAGCGCGCGAACGCAGGCCTCGAGCTCCATCACCGGCGAAATCGCGCAGACGGCGCGCAGTTGTGGGGGTGGCGCATCGGCGTAGTCGCCCGCCAGCTTCAGCGCAAGATTGCCGCCGAGCGAGTAGCCCGCGACGACGACCTGCTGAACGTCGTCTGTCGTCGCGAGTTCACGAATCACGTAGTCGGCATCCGCCGTCAGCCCTGAGTGATACAAGCCGGCGGCCAGCCGCTCGGTCCCGCCGCAGTTGCGCTGGTTCAGCAGAATCACGTTGAAGCCGGCGGCATAAGCCTTGTCTGCCAGTCCGCGCATGTAATGCGCCTGACTCGACCCTTCCAGACCGTGGAGCGCCAGGAGTGCCGGATGCCGCGCGCGCTCGGCCTGCCAATGACAGTGGGCCAGGACTCTGGTCTCGGGCGCGACGTCGAAGAGTCGCTCGACAGGCGGTGGTAAGCGTGGAAACTGCCGGGGTTTGCCCCAGGCGTAAATCGTCATCAGGTGGCCATTCGAGAGGCCACGCTTGGGCTGGTAGCTCAAGCCGGGATACCCCGTCTGCACACAGCTTCTCCACAATCAAGCAGCGCAACCACTGAGTACTACTCCCTCCAAACTGTTCAACTTCCAAGCATTTCGGCCAGTGGCTGGCACCTTCGCGGAAAGGTGCCAGCCACCGTCGGATAAGGAAGTGTACCGCAGCGACCGATAGGCAGAGTGAACGAGAGGGAATCGGAGGCACGACGACGATGTGCACGGAATTACATATACGACTGAGGCTGGCGCGCGAACGGCGGGGACTATCTCTCGCCACGATCGCGCGCCAGTGGGGTGTCCGCGAATACAACCTCGAGCTCATCGAGAAAGACCGATTCGAGGATCTTCCCACCGGCCTTTACGGACGGACCGCCGTGCGCTCGTATGCGATAGCGGTCGGCGTTCCCGCTGACGAGGCGCTGGCTGAGGTGAGCGACCGCCTCCGCACGCCAGAGGATCCGCTCGACGGCCTGGCCCGTGTCCGCGGCCTGACGCGTCAGCCCGAGCGGACGATCAAGGACATCCTCCACGTGCAGGGTCGCGAGATGACGCTGAGCACGACGGCGCGCGCGCACGTTGCGAACGTCCTCGACGCGCTGGTCTTGCTCGGCCTCGACTTTCTGCTCCTCGAACTGACCGCCCTCGTCGCCGGCGTGCGCGCGACCGAAGTGCTGCGCGTCGCGGCGCCGTCGATGATCGCCTTGTTCGTCCTGATCGCCGCGCTCTACTTCGTGCTGCTCGGGGGCCTCGCGCGCGCGACGATCGGATCGCGATTCGCGCATACCTCGGTTGATCCGGCAATGGTCGACGGCGTGGTGCGCATGCTCCGGCTGCGCCGCGTCTGAGCTATTCCAGAAAGAACTGTTCAAAAGCTTCTCACCGCAGAGTGCGCCGAGCACGCAGAGAAAGACCACATTGCTCTGCGTCCTCGGCGCACTCTGCGGTGAAAGGCTCTTTGGCGTTCCAACGGGTCGTGTCTGGCCAGACTAGCGATCCGCCCTCAGCCGGTACACTCTGATTGCGCCGGAGCTGAACGCCAGCGGCAAGTCGAGGCGCCCCTCGGTCACCAGGTAGTCGAGATCGTACTGACGCGCGATCAGGCGCGCGTGTTCGGGCGTGAGCGTCATGAAGTCTCCCAGGGCCTCGACGCGGTCGCGCGTCCGAATCGCCACCGCTGCGGTCGTACATGCCAACCGCTCCGTCCTTGATCGCTTCCACGTAGACGTCGCGTTCGGCGGCGACGCGGACGCTCGTGCCGTAGCGCGCAGCGTGGTCAGGGTTGGCCAGCCACCCGCTCCCCGGCTCGGAGGCGCGGGCCCACGCCATCGCTCGGCCCCAGTCATCGTCCGCGATGGTGATCTGCGCGACTCGCCGATCGGGAAACTCCACCAACATGATGTACGCGCCCCGTGCCGCCGACACGAGCGCAATCAGCAACGCCACCAGTCGGGCCCGGCGCGCGTCTGTGATGACACCGCGCGTTGAGCGCGCGAAGCGCCCCTCGGCCGCGACCCACACGACGTAGACCACCGCCAGAAGGTCGAGCATCCAGAAGATACGGGCGGGCTGCAACTGGATCGCGAGCGCGACGCGCATCGCGTTGAAGGGGAGCGTCGCGGCAAAGACGAGTACCAGTGACAGGCATCCAACGACGACCGCGGTCTCGCGAGGCACGAGCAGGCCGTCCGCGCGGCGGCGGCGGTAAATCCAGACGATGAGCGGTATGTATCCGAGGTTGACGAGCCACGCCGCCGCTGGCCATCGCAATGGAAAGAGGTAGTCTTTTGAGGCCAGAGTCTCGAGCCACACCGGATCCATGACCACGAGTCGCCCCGCGAGAGGGCCGGCGTAGAAACCCCACGCTCCGGCCAGCGCGGCAATCGCGACGCCGGCGATCATCGGCAGACGAAGCCGCGGCTCTCCGACGATGGTCGCGACACCAAGCCAGATCGCGAACCACAGCGCTGTCGTCGGGTGCAGCGCGCCCGCGAGCGCAACCAGCAGCCACGTCGTGCCCGGATGGCCCCGAAGGAAGCTGGCCATGGCGAGAGCACCAATCGCGAACGCCAGCTGCCGCGGGTGAAAGTACCCTTCGAGCGTGTTGGTGCCCGACTTGCTGATAGCGTGGCGAAGCGTCAGCGCCGCCAGCAAACCGACTGCTGACCATTGGTGTCGGTACAGAACGCGGGCGATCGCCGGCGCGGCCGATGCCAGCAGCGCCAGCGACAGGATCTGCAGGACAACAAAGACGGCCGGCAGCCCGACGCCGGTCGCGCGCGCCACCGGGCCGATGACGTCATCCACCAGCGTCAGCCTGGCCTGTGAGCGAATCAGCTCGGAATCGCGCGGGTAGAGTGACGGGTCAGCGCGTTCGAGGATGGCCGGCGCGTAGAAGGCCTGGTCCGACGCGCCGTATCGGTATCCGGCCGAGTTGAGCGTCGCCAGCAGGACAAAGGCCCCGAAAGAAACGAAGAGGAGAATTCTGGTCAGAACTGTTCATCCGCCGTCGGTCCGTAGATCGGCGGGATTGGCACGTCGTTCAGTCGCAGGTAGACGCTGAGCTGTCCGCGATGATGAATCGAATGATTCATCACAAAGCTGCGGATCGCGGCAATCCGTGGCATCGTGAAGAACTCCTGATCGCCCTTCTTCAGCGTCCACGGCGCGACGAGTTCGGGATCGGTCGTGCGCGCCAGACGGGCGCGAGCCGCCGCCACCTTCTTGTCGAACTCGTCGAGGAGCGCCGCGCGCGACGTCGGCAGGCCTGGTCGCGGCGGAAGCGTATCGAGGTCGATGAACGCTGCATCGAGCGTCGCCGAGCACCAGTAGGGAATGTTCGCGAGGTGCCCGGCCAGCTGGCCGAGCGACATCGACCGCTCGTGCGGCTTCCAGGCGAACCGCTCCTCCGGGACGCGATCGAGCAGGCGACGCGTGGTCGCCATCTCGTGATCGAATTCCGGAAGCAGCGCGTCGGTGATGGCCATGCCCGAGGATACCTGAAAGCCGCGCCACCCGCCTACCGGATGTCGTCGGCCTCGACCTCCACGGTCGTCATCAGTTCTTTTCCCCCGACCGCGAGCTTGACGACATACGTGCCGGGGTCGACGGCGTTCGGCGTGACGAACGGCACACCGCGGCCGCCGCGCCCGCCTCGTCCGCCCGCCACCGCTGCGCCACGACCGCCGAGGACCGGCGTCGGTCCCAGATTCCACTGGACGCGGTTGAGCCCGGCGTCCTTCGTGCCGTCCATCTCCCGCACGACCCGGCCGGTGGCGTCACTGATCGTGATCTTGACATCGCCAGTCGCCGCGGCCTTGAGGTAGTAGCTGATCGCCGTGCCCCCCTGCGGGTTCTGACCGCGGAAATGCTTATCCGCGTTGAGGCCGTTGGCCTTGGTGATGTCGGTCGCCCACGCGGTCGCCTTCCGTACCTCGAACAGGTACGCATCGGCCGCCGTGACCGCGTCGGTCATCTGCTGCAGCGGCGTGATGTCGTCGATGATCCAGATGCTGCGGCCATGGGTGCCGACGATGAGGTCGTTGTCGCGCGGATGGACGAGGATGTCGTCGATCCGCACCGTCGGCAGCCCGGTCATGAACCGCTTCCAGTCCTTGCCGCCGGTCATCGAGATGTAGAAGGCGTACTCGGTCCCAAGGTAGAGCAGATTGCGATTCTTCGGGTCTTCCTTGATGACGTTGACGTTGCCTTCAGGCAGGTTCGCGGCAATCGACGTCCAGCTCTGACCGAAGTCACGCGTCACGAACACGTAGGGTTTGTGATCGTCGGTCCGATGGCCGTCGAACGAGACGTAGCAGGTGCCTGCGTCGAAGGCGGACGGTTCGACACGCGAGACGTAGGTTTCGGCCGGCACGCCCTTAACGTTGTCGACGACGTTCTTCCAGGTCGCGCCGCCGTCACGGCTCACCTGCACGTTGCCATCGTTGGTGCCGACCCAGATGATGCCTGGCACGAGCGGCGACTCCCCAATCGTCACGATGTTGCTGTAGGAAGCGGCGCCGTCGTGCTTCGACGCCATCG
This sequence comes from uncultured Acidobacteriota bacterium, assembly GCA_963797625.1. GTDB lineage: Bacteria > Acidobacteriota > Vicinamibacteria > Vicinamibacterales > 2-12-FULL-66-21 > DATBJJ01. The sequence goes on along the minus strand of CAWCQI010000034.1, from coordinate 204,800 downwards.
GCGCGGTGCCGGCGACGCCCATGATCGGCCGATCGTTTCTCCCGATGTTCTTCGTCAAATCCGGCGACGCGATCCACGAGTCGCCGCGGGTCGTCGACTTGAACAGCCGGTCACCTCCGAGATAGATCGTGCTCGGGTCGTGGTGCGAGAGCATGAACGGCGTGCTCCAGTAGAAGCGGAAGTTCGTGCCGGGCGGCGGGGGAGGCACGATATTGCCCGCGCGCTGCCGCGCCCGCCACGCCCACCACCTTGACCGGCCGCGCCCTGCGGCGCCGCGCCGGCGGTTCCAGCGGCCCCTCGACCCTGCGGCGCGGGATCCTCGGTCGGAGCTGGAGGTGGCGGTGCGAGCGGTGGCGTCGGCCGGATCGAGCGCGTCGTTCCGGTGCGCAGGTCATAGCGATTCGTGTTGCCGTCCTGCGACTCGGAATACCCGACCGTCCAATCGCGCGGGTCGTTGGCGGTGTAGAAACCGTCTCCGCCGCCGATGCGATACCAGTCGCTGTTCATGATGCCGGTCAGGTTGCTGCGCACGGCGCTCGGTCCGCACCACGACCCGTTGTCCTGGAGGCCACCGCAGACGTAATACGGCTTCCTCATGTCGACGCTGATCGCGTAGAACTGGCCGAGCGCCGAGAGGCTGATCTCCTCCCACGTCGCGCCCTGGTCGTAGCTCATGTCGAGGCCGCCGTCGTTGCCGATGACGAGATGCTGGTTGTTGCGCGGATCGATCCAGAGCGCATGATGATCGCTGTGGCTGACGCGAGTCCATCGTGCTGAACGTCTTCCCGCCGTCGATCGACTTGTACGCGCTTGCGCCGGTCGTGTAGACGATGTCGGGGTTGGTCGGGTCAACGCGGATCTTGCTGTAGTACATCGGGCGGTTGTTGTTGTTGCTCATGAACTTCCACGACTTGCCGCCGTCGTCCGATCGCCAGACACCGCTCTTGGTGGGATCTGGCGGCGGGGGAGGCTGACCGCCGCGGCCGCCTCCGGCCCCACCACCACCGCCGCGTCCCTGCCCGGGCTGGACGAGCGTCCCATCGTCGTTCACGCCCGCCCCGGTGCCTCCGCTCGGACCAATTTCGAGCTGCGCGTAGATCACGGTGGGCTTTGACCGGCTGTAGTTCAGTCCGATGCGGCCGAGGAGCGGGTTGGCTGGCAGGCCGTTGCCGGTGACGCGTGTCCACGTCTTGCCGCCGTCGTCGGTCCGCCAGATGCCGCTGCCCGGCCCGCCTCCGTTGAAGCCCCAGGGCTGCCGGCGCCGCTGATACGAGGCCGCGAACAGCGTGTTCGGGTTGGTCGGGTGCATCACGAGAATCGATGAAGCCGGTGTCGTTGTCGATGAACTTCGTGTTCGTCCAGGTTTTCCCGCCGTCGGTCGTCTTGTAAACGCCACGCTCTGGATTGGGTCCGAAGAGATGGCCCGCCGCCGCGACGTAGACGATGTTCGGATCCTTGGGGTGCGCGACGACTTTGGCGATCGTCTGCGTCTCCTTGAGTCCCATGTACTCGAACGTGCGTCCGGCGTCAGTGGACTTGTAGATGCCGGCGCCAAACGACGAGCTCTGGCGGTTGTTCGGTTCGCCGGTGCCGACGTAGATGATGCTCGGATTCGACGGCGCCAGCTCGATGTCGCCGATCGAAGCGACGGGATATTCGTCGAAGATGGGCGTCCACGTCGTGCCGTTGTTGACGGTCTTCCAGATGCCGCCGGTGGCGTAGCCGACATACATGACCGACGGGTTGCTCTCGTCGACGGCGATGTCATCGATCCGTCCGCCCATCACCGCCGGACCGATCGAACGCCAGGTGAATCGCTTGAGGAGCGGGTCAGGAGACTCGTTAATCGGCTTCGGCGCCGCTGTGTCCTGGGCCTGCTGCTGCACCGCCAGCGTGCCGCCTCCACCAATCGCCAGCCAGCCAAGCCCAACCCACACGAGTAGCCGGGTACGCACCTCTCCACGCATGTCGCCGCTCTCCTTTAACTGAGGTGGGGTCAGATCTCGATTTTCTACCGCGTGCCATCGCGGGCGTAGAAAATCGAGATCTGACCCCATCCGTCGCGGCCTAATCTACTACACCGCGTAGTCGATCGCTTACCGCTTGAAGTCGACCTTGGGAACTTTCTGAGCGTCGGGCGGCGCTTCGAAGTACTTGTACTCCTGGAAGCCGAAGATCTTCCCGGTGATGTTGGAGGGGAAACTGCGTCGCAGGGTGTTGTACTGTCGCGCGGCATCGTTGTAGCGCTGCCTGGCCACGGCGATTCGATTCTCGGTTCCGGCCAGTTCGTCCATCAGCCGCTGAAAGTTTGCGTCGGACTTCAGCTGCGGATAGTTCTCGACCACGGCGAGCAGTCGGCCGAGCGCGCTCGTCTGCGCATTGGCGGCTTCAACCTGCTCGTCGGGGGTCTTGGCGTTCATCATCCGCGAACGCGACTCGGCGATGGCGGTGAAGATGTCGCGTTCCTGGCTGGCGTAGCCCTTGACGGTCTCGACGAGGTTCGGGATGAGATCGTTTCTGCGCTGCAGCTGGTTCTGCACTTCCGCGAGCGCTGTCTTGACCTGCTCTTCCTGTCCCGTGAACCGGTTGTAGGAGCAACCCGACAGCGCGAGGCCCAGCGCAAAAACGATCGCGAGATTGAACGCGTTTCTGAACGTAGTCATGGTTACCACCCTCCAGAGGCGCCACCGCCGCCGCTGCGGCCGCCGCCAAACCCGCCGAATCCTCCTCCACCTCCGCCACCGCCGAAGCCGCCAAAGCCTCCGCCGAAGCCGCCATGTCCCGCGCCGAAGGGACCGACGCCGCTGTTCCAGCCGCTCCACGGGCCGACACCCCAGTGCCGCCGGCGCCGCCGCGATCTCCGGCTCAGGAGAAAGAGGATGAACAAGACGAACAGGACCACGCGGATCGCGTTCGGGAAGTCCCCTCGGCGTGGCGCTCGACTCGGCACCACGACCGCGGGCGGCACGTCCTGCAATTGCACGCCGCGACCCTCGGCGATGCGGCCGATGACGCGTGTCGTCCCGGCAAGGAGGCCGCGGCCGTACTGTCCCTGGCGGAATTGCGGCAGGATCGCTTCTCGAATCGTCTCCCCGGCGAAGCCGTCGGTGACGAAGCCTTCAAGTCCGTATCCGACCTCGATCCCGACTTTGCGATCCTCGACCGCGACGACGATCAGGAGCCCGTTGTCCTTGCCGCGCTCGCCGATGCCCCGCCCCTGGTTCTCGAACATCTTGACGGCGTATTCGCGGATATCGGCGTAGGGCTGAAACGTCGGGACGGTAGCGACCACGACGACGTCGCCGCTGGCGCGGTGCAGGGCCTGGATGCGCCGGTCGAGCTCTCGCTCGCTCGCATCGTCGATGACCCGGGCGAAGTCGTTGACGGTCCCGGTCAGCACCGGCGGCGCCGGCTGCGCGCGCGCGTCGGGGGCGACCAGCGCCAGGAGGACCAGCGCGCCCGCAGCCAGGCGGATCATCCGCGCCACCCGTCAACGTAACGCCAGATGCGTTCGCTCGCGTCGATGTAACGCGCCAGAAGCGCCGTCGGGTCGGCGATCGTGCTCATGCCCGATGAGGCAAGGATCTCGGCGATGAGCGGCGCTGGAACGCCGATGATTCGTTCGATCGTCGAGGCCAGGGCATTCGCGTCGAGTCCCCGATCGGACTGGTCACCGATTTCGAGACGCGCGAGATTCGTCAGCAGCGTGCGGAACGCAGGAGCGGATGACGCGATGAGTCGGACGACGTGCTTGGGGTCGCCCTGCGTTTCCAGAAACCCTTCACGAAGGTGGATCAGGTGACTCTTGGCCTGAAGTTCACAGCCGCGACGCCGGTCGGCATCGGCGACGCGCACCGTCGCAAACGGATCGTCGCCGGCGATGACGACGTGATTGGCGATGAGATTTCCGTACTCGAGCGGGAAGACGTCCAGCGTTCGCTCGAATTCGTGTCTGGAAAGCAGCAGTGGTACGGCCAGGCCGCGACGCAGCCATTCGGCCGCGAGCGGGACCGCGCGCGCGAGGTCGTCAAACGTCACCCGCTCGACCAGGCCGAGCGTCCGCACGTAGCTCCCGTCGACGTTCGTCGAGACGAGACCATAGGCGACGAGCGCGTGGAGCCGCGCGCCGAAGATCGTCCGGAGGTCCCGGAGCAGCGTCTCGAGTGCCGCGCGCTGGCGGTCGGTCAGCGCTTGCTCCGGTGACGATGCCATTAAGGCCATTATACTGACCACGCTTCATGAAGCTTCGAACCTTGAACGTCGGCTGCTTCGGCGGCGGCACGGGTCTGCCGAGCCTGCTCGGCGGGCTCAAGACCAACCCCTGGCTCATCGTCCACGCCATCGTGACGATGTTCGACAGCGGTGGCAGTTCCGGCCAGCTGCGCGATGAGCTCGGTGTGCTTCCGCCGGGCGACGTGCTGCGCTGTGCCCTGGCGCTCGCGCGCAATGAACGCGAGGCGCGAAACGTGCTGCTCGCGCGGCTGTCGATGCCGGAACATGCGCGGCTGCGCGGGCACACCGGTGGCAACCTGCTGCTGTCGATGATGGAGCGTTACAGCGGCGACTTTCTTGCCGCCGTCGATGGCCTGCGCGCGCTGCTCGGCTGCGAGGGGCACGTGTGGCCGGTTACGACTGAGCCGGCGAGTATCTGCGCCGAATATGGCGATGGTTCATCGACTCGCGGCGAGGTCGAAGTCGATGCCGGCCAGAGCGCGGGACACGCGATCACGCGGCTCTGGCTCGAGCCTGACGTCCATCTTCACGCCGCGGCTGCATCCGCGATCGGCGCACTCGACGCGATCGTGATCGGTCCAGGCAGCTTCTACACGAGCCTCATGCCGATCCTGCTTGTCCGCGGCGCGGCGGAAGCCGTGCGCGAGGTGCGTGGCCCCGTCGTGCTGGTCACGAATCTGCTGACGGAAGGGCGGGGGATGTGGGGATTCACCGCGGGTGAGGCTGTACGCCGCATCGGGGACGTGCTCGGACGGCCGGTCGATGTCGCCATCGTCGACAATTCTTCGCCGTCGTCGGCCACCCTGGCGCGGTATCTCGAAGAGCACAAGCGGCCGCTCGAACGGGGCGACCTCCCCGCGTCGTGCGAAGTCGTCGAGGGCGAATTCTGGTCGACCGAAATCGCCCGTCACGATCGCCGCCGGCTGGCGCAGGTGGTCTGGGCGGTGCTGGCGAAGCGCCTCCTCTAGAAATGCTGAATGCTGAGTGCTGAATGCTGAAGTGAAATTGGTCGAATCTCAGCCTTCACTTCAGCATTCAGCACTCAGCTGCACTCAGTCATTGCGCTATCATGACGCGGCGAACCCTTGTGATCGGAGGCCCCCTGTCCGGATCGATGTCTTCGTCATCGCTGGCGCGAGGCGGAGATGAGGCGCACTCGTCGCTCGAGTTGCTGATTCGCGCGCAGGATGGCGACGAGGCCGCTCGGAACGAGCTGTGTGCCCGCTATCTGCCGCGACTGCGGCGCTGGGCGCATGGGCGCCTCCCGCCCTGGGCTCGTGAGCATCTCGACACCGAAGATCTCGTGCAGGACACGCTCTTCCGATCCGTGCGCCGGCTCGATGCCTTTTCGCCAAACCACGAGCGCGCGTTCTGCGCATATGTCTGTGAAGCGCTTCGCAACCGGCTTCGGGACGCGTTAAGACGCGCGAACCGACGCCCCGCGACGACGGCGCTCCCCGACGACGAACCGGCCGGAGATCCGTCGCCGCTCGAGGTCGCCGTGGGCAGGCAGACCCTTGGTCACTATGAAGCGGCGTTGCAGCGGTTGCGCGAGTCCGACCGCGAGCTGATTGTCGCCCGCGTCGAGCTCGGCCTGGACTACGCCGAGATCGCGGGGCTCCTTGGCCGGCCGTCCCCGGGGCCGTCCGGGTCGCGATCAGCCGCGCCCTCATCCGTCTCGCCACGGAGATGAGCCTTGAGCGATCAGCCTGACGATGCGTGGTTGATTGCGCTCGGAACCGAGGTGTCCGACGGCGCCTCGGTCGACTGGGATCTGGTCGCCGGTCGCGCCCCCAACGACGAGGCCCGGACTCTCGTCGACAATCTCAAACGCCTCGAGTCGGTCATCCAGGGACATCGCAACGCCGGGAGCGAGCCGGCGTCGGAGCCGCCGGACCCCGGCGCCTCGTCAACTCGGCACTGGCGGCACTTCGTCCTGTTCGAGTCCGTCGGCGCCGGCGCGTTTGGCACGGTGTACCGCGCCTGGGACACGAAAGTCGATCGGGAGGTTGCGCTCAAGCTGCTGTCGGCTGGTGGCTCGACCAGCCGCTCACCATTGAGCGAAGCGCGCCACCTCGCCAGAATCCGCCACCCGAACATCGTGACGGTCTACGGCGCCGAACAGGACCATGAGGTCGTCGGCATCTGGATGGAATTCATCCAGGGTGAGACGCTCGCCGCGATGATCCGCGATCGCGGGCCGATGAGCGCTCGCGAGGTTGTCGGTATCGGGATCGACCTCTGTCGCGCGCTCTCCGCGCTGCAAGGGGCGTCGCTCCTTCATCGCGACATCAAGGCCCACAACGTGATGCGTGAGGTGGGTGGGCGCATCGTGTTGATGGATTTCAGCGGTGCCTGGACGTCTGAGCCCGAACGGGCGCCCGAGAACGTGTCGGGCACGCCGATTTACATGGCGCCGGAGCTCTTTGCCGACCGGCCGGCGAGTGCGGCGAGCGACATCTACAGTCTTGGCGTGTTGCTGTTCTATCTGCTTTCCGGCCGGATGCCAGTCGAGGGTGCCACGGCCAACGAGATCAAGGCCGCGCACGCCCGCGGTGCGCGGACGCGGCTTCGTGATCTCCGGCCGGAGCTCCCCGAGTCGGTCGTGCAGGTCGTCGAATGCGCCGCAGCACACGACGCGCACGACCGCTATCAGACGGCCGGCGAGCTGGAGCACGCGCTCGTCGGCACGATGGGCGCGCACGCGCTGCAACCGTACACCGAGGAGGCGGCGGCATCGGCGGGGGCGTCGAAAGCCGGCAGGCGTGATCTGAAGACGCCGGTGATGTGGGCAGCGCTCGGCGATTGCTGCGGTGGCGTTGAGCGCGCTTCTCCTCACGGCCCTGCGATCGACGCCGGTCGAGGCCATGATGTTCCGGTTCACGGTCGGTCCGCCCGACAATACGGCGAGTTGGCCCCGTGTCTCCCCGGATGGGCGGCTCGTCGTCTACGGTACCACCGTTGAAGGGCTCGACGTGCTGTGGGTCAAGCCACTGGACTCGGTTGACGGTCGACCCATTCCGAACACGACGGCCAAAGAGACCCCGTTCTGGTCTCCCGATTCGCGCTTCCTGGCGTTTTTCGACAAAGGGAAGCTGAAGAAGATTGACGTGAGTGGCAAGGGCCAACCGCAAACCCTCGCCGATGCGATCCAGGCGAGGGGTGGAGACTGGAACCGCGATGACATGCTGATCTTTGCGACCGATGCAGGACTGTCCCGCATCCGCGCGGACGGCAGCCAACTGACGACGGTCACGACGCTCGACAAGGAACGCGGCGAGTTCGCGCATGGCTGGCCCGAATTCCTTCCAGATGGTCAGCGGTTTTTCTATGTGGTGCGGAGCACGCAGCCGGAACAGACCGGGATCTATCTCGGATCGCTCGCGTCGAAGACGTCCAAGCGGATCCTGCCGGCCTTTTCGCGCCCGGCCTACGCGGCCGGGTACCTGCTGTTTGCGCGCGACGGCGCGCTGATGGCGCAGCGCTTCGACGAACGCACCGAGACGCTGTCGGGTGACGCCGAGACCGTCGCTGTGATGGATCAAGCAGCATACGGCCAGCGACGCGGCATTCGACGTCTCGAACAACGGCGTATTGATCTATCGCTGCGAAGAGGGGAATCCGCTGACCCGGCTGATTCTGTTCGACCGCCACGGCGAGGAGACCAGAATCGTTGCCTCGAACGGAACCTACCGAAGTCCTCGCTTCTCACCAGATGGCCGGCGCATCGTCGCCGAGCGTCTGGAGCCGGACAGCCTCAACGCTGATCTCTGGATGTTCGAGCACGCTCGCGGAATGGCGGCGCGGTTCACGACCAGCGAGGGTCCGGATATCGCCCCGACCTGGTCTCCCGACGGGCGCGAGGTTGCGTTCTCGTCCAAGCGTGGCAGCCGCTACCACGTTTTTACCAAGGCCGTCGATGTGATCGCCGAGGAGAAGCAGCAGCCCGGACTCGACGGAGACAATATCGTCGAGGACTGGTCCCCGGATGGCAAATCGGTCCTGACGACCGTGATCCGGAACGGGCTCTGGCACACGCCGCTCGATAGCCAGAGCAAGCCATCGTTGATTCGTCCGACGTCGCTCCTCGACCGATGGCTGGCCGAGTTTTCACCTGACGGCCGGTGGATCGCCTATACGTCCTACGCTTCAGGCGATGCGGAGGTCTACGTGGAGCCGGCCGACCGTTCGGGCGCCCAGTATCAGGTGTCCACGCGGGGTGGCGCCGAACCGCACTGGCGCGGCGACGGCCGGGAGCTGTTCTATCTCACGCTGGACAAGACGATTGTGTCGGTAGACGTGGCGGCGTCGGGGACGTGGCACGCCGGCAAGCCGCACGAGCTCTTCCGCGTGTCGACGCCCGGGCCTACGGGAAGCTCCAACTATCACGTCACCGCCGACGGCCAGACCTTCGTCGTCAACACGATCCTGGCGGTACTTGCCGCTACCACCCGTCCAAGTCATCGTCAACTGGACCGGCTTGCTCAAGCGATAGCGGGTTCTTCGTGTCTGACGGTTACTGGATGATGGCGCCGGTCGCCTTCAATTGATAGGACTGCGACGCTTTCGGGTCATGCGTGGCATGTTCCTGCGCGGCGTCTCTTGAATCTCCGGCTCCGCCGAGCGCCTCGAACACTCCCTCTGCCGACACCTTGCGCCCCTTCGCACTCACAGGGAACACGATGACGCCATCGTCGACTTTGAGCCTGATCGTCGGTGCCTGGACGTTTCCCCCGGGGCCCTCGTTGCCCACGGGACCCTCGGCCGCGACCGCCATCCAGCATCCCATGTGCGCGCAGACGGCCGTCGCGACGCCATCGATGCGAATGGTCTTGCCGACATAGGTGGCAGGCTGCTCGAGTATCGACTTGATAGGGGTCGAGTCCTTCAGGGTGACGCCGGTGCCAAGCCTGGTTTCGCCTCCGGCGAGTGGCGCCACGAACGCGAGCATTCCGATGGCCAGCAGAGTCTTCATCGACGTCCTCCTTTACCATTATGGGCCTGACTCACGATATTCTGAACCCCTCAGCCCTTCGCCCTTCAGCATTCACTTCAGCATTCATCACTCAGCATTCAGCATTGCCACTTCTCACCCTGGACGGCGTTTCGCTTTCATTTGGCCACTTGCCCCTCTTCGAGGACGCGAGCCTCCGGGTCGAGGCGGGTGAGCGGATCTGTCTCATCGGTCGCAACGGAACGGGCAAGTCGAGCCTCCTCAAAGTGATCTCGGGAGAGGTACCGCCGGACGGCGGATCCATCTGGCGAGCGCCGGGGCTCCGGGTGTCGCGCCTGGATCAAGATGTCCCAGGCGCCGCGGATCGAACGGTGTTTGAAGAAGTGGCCGCGGGGCTGGGGGAGCTCGGCGCGCTCGTTGCTCAGTACCACCAGGCGGCGATGCAGGTGGCGGAAACGGATCAGGGGCTTGCTCGGCTTGGCGAGCTCCAGCACGAGCTCGAGGAACGCGACGGGTGGCGGCTCGAGCAGCGCGTCGAAACCGTCGTGTCGCGCCTGTCGTTGCCAGCCGACCGTTCGCTCGGTGAGCTGTCCGGCGGTTGGCGCCGCCGCACGCTGCTCGGCAAGGCGCTCGTCTCCGAGCCCGATCTGCTCCTCCTCGACGAGCCGACGAACCATCTCGACATCGACGCGATCCGATGGCTGGAAGACTCCCTGCGGGAGTTCTCCGGCGCGCTGCTGTTCGTGACGCACGACCGCGCCTTCCTCGCGGCGCTCGCCACGCGGATCATCGATCTCGATCGCGGGACGCTGACCTCGTGGCCAGGGTCGTACGCCAGCTATCTGGAAAAGAAGGCGGCGGCTGACGACGCGGACGCGCGAGCGCTGGCGCGGCTCGACAAGAAACTCGAGAAGGAGGAGGCGTGGCTGCGGCAGGGCGTGAAGGCCCGTCGCACGCGGAACGAGGGTCGTGTCCGAGCGCTCCTCGCGCTGCGCGCCGAGCGGGCCGCTGAACGCGCGTCATCGGGGAACGTGCGGCTGGCCGTCGATGCGACCAACGCCTCGGGGCGCCTGGTCTTTGCGGCCGAGCACGTTTCGAAGTCCTTCGGTCCGATCCCGGTCGTGCGCGACTACACGCAGCGTATCCTCCGCGGCGATCGAATCGGCCTCGTCGGTCCCAATGGCTCCGGGAAGACAACCCTGCTCAAGTTACTGGTCGGCGAGCTCGAACCGGACGAGGGCACGATTGCGCGCGGCGCGCGGGTGCAGATCGCCTACTTCGACCAGCAGCGCGACGAGCTCGATCCGGACCAGTCGGTCGCCGACAGCGTCAGCGACGGAAACGATATGGTCGAGATCGGCGGCCAGCCGCGCCACATCATCGGCTACCTTGCGGACTTTCTCTTTCCGCGCGAGCGGGCAGTTTCACCAGTCAAGTCGCTGTCGGGCGGGGAGCGGAACCGGCTGATGCTGGCGCGGCTCTTCGCGCGTCCAGCCAACGTCCTGGTGATGGACGAGCCGACCAACGATCTCGACATCGAGACGCTCGAGCTCCTCGAGGAGCTGATTGCCGACTTTCCGGGGACAGTCCTTCTGGTCAGCCACGACCGCGCCTTCCTCGACAACATCGTGACGAGCACGCTCGCCTTCGAGGGCGAGGGGCGAGTCGTCGAGTCGCGTGGGCGGCTGGGCCGACTATCTCAGGCACAGACAGGCAGCGCCTGCGGCCCGCAGCGAGGCGCTCGTCGCCGAGCGCTGAGAAAGCGGCGCGGAGTCGCCGCGCGAGAGCGAGCGGGGGTGGGGCCCGCGAGCGCTGAGAAAAGTAGACCGGGAAGCGCCAAGAAGCCAGATGTCTCACGGGAGGGGTCCGCGCGCTCCGCCGCTCCCCGCAAACTCTCGTTCAACGAGCAGCGGGAATTCGACTCTCTTCCCGCGCGCATCGAGGCGCTCGAGGAAGAGGAGCGTCGCCTCAGGGCGGAATCAGAGTCCGGCGAGTTCTACAAGGCCGGGGCCGATCACATCCGCGCCGTGCTGGCCCGCCTCGAGCAAAACGCCGCGGAGCATGAAGCCGCGCTGGCGCGTTGGCTCGAGCTCGAAGAGCGCTCGGGACGCTAGCCTGGAACCGTCGTCGTCGCGGCGACTCGAGTCACCAACGGCGCGCAGGGCCGCCACGTCGCGAAGCGGGAGGGCGACTCGCCCGGGCCGCACGGCTTCGGCCACGAGACGCAGTTCCAAAGATTCGCTTGGTCTGATGTACGAACCTTTCGGTTTCCTCTGAGAGACTACTGACCCAGCCCTATCGCTCGAATGAGGCGGTGAACAGCGCTTCGATCGCGCGGCGGCTGTTCTCCTGCAGCTGCCGCGTGCCGGTTCCCGTGAAGTGCGGGTGCGTGATGACTGGCGTTTCGGTGCCGCGCGCCTTCCAATCCGAACCGGTCCACTCGAACCAGCCATCCTTCTCCTGATCGAAGACAAACAGCGGCTTGTTGCACAGCTTCGCGAACTCCGCGCCCCAGCCGGTGCCACCCCGCACCGTCCCGTCGTCGAGAATCGCGCCGACGACGTAGATTTCCTGGCCGTTGTTCACTTGATACCAGAGCGTCTGCAGGACTCTTCTGATCGTTGGACTGTCGGTGTAGCGGCGGTGCATCAGCCTCGACACGTACTCGAGGCTGACGTCTCCCGCCTGCAGCTCCTCGTGATTGAGCACGCGGATGCCGCGACTGCGGACATCCTTGTGTCCGTCGAAGGTGAAGTTCACCTCTTCGATTCCGTGGCGCTCTGCGCAGGCGCCGAACTCGGCCTCGGCGCCGGCCGCGGCGCCGCTGAACAGGATGAAGTCTGTTTTGTGCATGGTGAATGTCAGGAGACTGAACGGGGCTTTCGAGCCGGTTTCCTCGCTGGCCGGGGAGCCGCAGTTTTCTTCGTGCCGCCCGCGCGGGCGCGCGTGGGCGTCTGCGCGGCGGGATTTCGTTGCGCTTTCAGCGCCGCTGCCTTTTTGATGATGGCCGCGAGCATGGCGCCGGTCTCGCCGCCTTTCGCCGGCCGGTTCGAGACCCAGACGTCCGGGTTGTCGGCGGCGAGGATGTCCTCGAAGTCCCCGTCGCTCTTGACACTGCGCGGCGCAAACTCCGCGATGTCGAGGTCGCCTGACCACTCGTCGCGGTGCTTGATGAGCAGCCAGCTCCGGGCCGCGTCCGGGCCGCCGTAGCGGCCTCCTGTGCGCACCAGCACCCACGATCCCTTGAGCTTGTAGCCGTCGAGCGTGAACTTCAGATCACCCTTCGCGAGCGCCGCATCCACGTCGTCGGCTTCCGGTATCCAGGTGCCCTGATCCCAGAGCATGACGATGCCCGCGCCGTAGCCCTCGGGGATCACGCCCTCGAATGTGCCGTATTCGAACGGATGATCCTCGACGTGCATGGCCAGCCGTTTGATCTTCGGGTCGAGCGATGGCCCTTTGGGCACCGCCCACGAGAGCAGGACCCCTTTGTGTTCGAGCCTGAAATCGTAATGGAGGTGGCTCGCCAGGTGCTTCTGCACGCAGAAGAACAGACCCTTGCCTGCCTTCTTGGCCCGCTCGGCGACCACGGTTGGATCGCCTGCTGGCTCGGGCGTGCTCTTGAAATTGCGCTTCTGCCGGTACTTCTCGAGCGCCATGGAACCAACGCTATCTCATAACACGCGGATGTGACAGCCGAGCGAGGCTACTTCTCCTCGCCCATCAGCCGCCGGATCGGCTTGATCAGGGCGAACATGACGAGGGCTGCCGCTGCCAGCACTGCGGTGACGACGCCGAACAGCGATTCGAGCGGCATAGTGCTGATGAAGCCCGCGGCCCAGCCAGCGAGCTTGTTGCCGAACGAGTTCGAGAGGAACCAGACGCCCATCATCAGTCCGAGAATCCGCACCGGCGCGAGTTTCGTGACCGCGCTCAGGCCGACCGGGCTGAGGCACAGCTCGCCAAGTTCAGAGATGGCATAGGCGCCAACCAGCCACATCGGGCTGACGCGCACGCCCGTCCCTGCCTGTGCCATTGCGCCGGCGGGCATGAGCACGGCGAAACGACGCGGCCATGAAGAGCAGCGCGAGCGTGAACTTGGCCGGCACCGACGGCTCTCGAGTCCCGAGTCGAATCCACAGCCACGCGAAGACCGGCGCGAGGAGAATCACGCAGATCGGCTGCACGGTCTGAAACCAGGAGGACGGAAACGAGAATCCCATGATCTCGAGTCGGGTATAGCGATCCGCGAAGAGCGTCAGCGTTGACCCCGCTTGTTCGTATGCTCCCCAGAACAACGTCGCGACGACAAAGAGGATGACGATCGCGCCGATCCGTTTCCACTCGGTGGTCGAGAACCCCAGCAGGCCGCCCTGTGACTCGGACACCGGCCGACCGGTCGTGTCGTGCGCGACGGTCGCTTTCGGTTGCGACGCCAGGCGCTCGATCGCCGGCTGGAGGCGCTTTCGGCCAAGAATGTACTGCGTCACACCGAACGCCATGCCGATGCCGGCCGCACGCGAATCCGAGATGCCAGTCGACGCGCTGCGCGAGGTAGCCGGCGATGAGCGGTCCCGATGAAGGCGCCGAGGTTGATGCCCATGTAGAAAATCGAGAACCCGGCGTCGCGCCGCGCTGTCGCCGGGCGCGTAGAGCGATCCGACGACCGTGCTCACGTTTGGCTTGAGGAGTCCCGTGCCGACGACGATCAGCGCCAGTCCCGTGTAGAAGAACGGCAGCGCCTTGAACGCGAGCGTGAAGTGCCCCAGGGCGATGATGATGCCGCCGATGAGCACGCTGCGGTACTGACCGAGGAAACGATCCGCGACGATCCCACCGAGGATCGCCGCGCCCCACACGCTGCCCGTATACGTGCCGTAGATCGACGCGGCGTCAGGGTCCGAGAAGCCGAGACCGCCGTCGGCCACCGGCGTCACCATGTAGAGAATGAGAAACGCCCGCATCCCGTAGTAGCTGAACCGCTCCCACATCTCGGTGAAAAACAGCGTCGAGAGTCCGCTCGGATGGCCGAAGAAGCCGCGGTCCTGGGCGACGGAAGCGCTCATGGCGTTACAGCATATATGACAGTCGGCTGTTGCGGGCGAGGGAGCGCCACTCGGCAAAACGCCGGCAGTGACGCAGTCAATCGGTTATTGAGCATGGAGACAAATGAGACGCGCGGAGAAGCGCGGTCCGTGCCACAATGCAGTGTGGTCCTGCTCATCTCCACCTACGACCTCGGGCGTCAGCCGTTCGGGCTTGCGTCGGCGGCGGCGGCGCTTCGGGCTGCGGGGATCGACGTGGTCTGCGCGGATCTGGCGAAGGAGCGGCTCAGTGAGGAGTCGGTGCGGCGCGCTGCCGCGATCGGGTTCTTCCTGCCGATGCACACGGCCACGCGGCTGGCGCTGCCGGTGATCGACCGCGTGCGCGCGATCAATCCTGACGCCCGACTGGTGGCATACGGCTTGTACGCGCCGCTGAACGCGCCGATGCTGCGCGAGCGGGGCGCGTCGGTGATCATCGGTGGTGAGTTTGAGGACGCGCTCGTCGCGGCCTCGCATCGTCGATCCGTCGCATCCACGTCGTGCGATTCGGACGGCGCCGATCGGAATTCAGAGCTCGGAACGCCAGCCTCGGGGCCCGGCGTGCCTCGCGTGCATTTCCTGGTACCCGATCGCGCGGGGCTGCCGGCGCTGACGAAGTACTCCACGTTGCAACGAGGCGAGGAACGCAGTACGGCCGGTTATACCGAGGCCAGCAGGGGCTGCAAACACCGGTGCCGCCACTGTCCGATCGTGCCCGTCTACGATGGCCGGTTCCGCGTCGTCCCCGTCGATGTCGTCATGGCTGACGTCGGTGGCCAGGTCGCTGCCGGCGCCCGGCACATCACGTTCGGCGATCCGGACTTCTTCAACGGCATCGGACACGCGACGGCAATCGTCTCGCGGTTTGCGCAGGAGTTCCCGGGCGTCTCGTACGACGTGACGATCAAGGTCGAGCATCTGCTCCAGCACGCGGACCGTCTGGCGCAGTTGCGCGATACGGGCTGTGCGTTTGTCACGACCGCCGTCGAATCCATCGACGATCACGTTCTGGCGCTCCTCGACAAAGGACATACCCGCGCCGACTTCGAGCGCGTCGTCGAGATTACCCGCGAGTTGCCGCTCACGCTCGCGCCAACGTTCGTGGCGTTCACACCGTGGACGACCGTCGAAGGCTATTGCGATCTGCTGCGCGCGATCGATCGCCTGGGCCTGGCCGAAAACGTATCGCCGATCCAGCTGGCGATTCGACTGCTCGTGACCCACGGGTCGCGGCTCCTCGAGCTGTCCGACATACGCGCCGTGATCCGAGACTTCAATCCCCGGTCGTTGAACTACCCCTGGGCCCATCCGGATCCGCGCGTCGACGAGCTGCAGAAGCAGGTCGAAGCGCGTGTCGGGGGGAACTTGAGCGCGCCGCGACAGGAACTGTTCGACCGCATCTGGGCGCTGGCGCATGACGCGGCAGGCCTGCGGGCGGAACGGCACACTCGCCATTTGCCTGCGCAGCCCATCCCGCACCTCAGCGAACCTTGGTACTGTTGCGCGGAGCCGACATCGGAGCAGGTCGCACTCATCTAGAGTCACTGAATACACGGAATACACGAAGACATCGAGATGCACGGATCAGGCGCGGAGCGCCTCCTGAACGAGACCTCGAGAGATACGTGACCAGAGTCCTGGTGCTTTCGACGACGACCGGCTATCAGCTACGCTCGTTCAACACCGCGGCTGAGCAGCTTGGGATCGAGCTCGTGTTCGCCACGGATCGCTGTCAGCAGCTCGATGACCCGTGGCGCGATCGGGCAATCGCTGTCCGGTTTCACGAAGAGGCGCTGGCCGTGGAGGCCATCGTCGACGAGGCGCGCCGGTCGCCGTTTCAGGGCGTGATTGCCGTCGGCGACCGCCCGGCAATCCTGGCTGCCCGCGCAGCGGAGCGTCTGGGACTTCCCGGCAACTCGCCTGACGCGGCCGCGGCGAGTAGCAACAAGCTCGAGGCGCGACACCGCCTGTCGGCGGCCGGGCTGAAGGTTCCGTCCTACTTCACGTTGCCCAGCCGCGGGGATGGCCGCCTCGCCGCTGCCGACGGCCGCATCGAATATCCCGTGGTACTCAAGCCGCTGGGCCTCTCGGGCAGCCGCGGCGTCATCCGCGCGGACTCGCCGACAGAGTTCGCGGCCGCCTTTGCCCGCATCAGCACGCTGCTCGCGCGTGTCGATGTCCGCGCCGCGCGAACGGGGCTCGAGGACGTCCTGCTCGTCGAGCGCTTCATTCGAGGGCGCGAGTTTGCGATCGAAGGCGTGCTGACGGCCGGCAGGCTGCAGGTTTTCACTATCTTCGACAAGCCTGACCCGCTCGACGGTCCGTTCTTCGAGGAGACCATCTACGTCACACCGTCATCGCTCGGTCCCGCAAGCCAGCTGCAGCTGGCACAGACCGTTCAGCAGTCCGCCGACGCGCTGGGGCTCTGGCACGGCCCGGTACACGCCGAATGCCGCGTCGGCCCTGACGGGATCTTCGTCCTCGAAATCGCGGCCCGGCCGATCGGCGGGCTCTGTTCGAAAGCTCTCCGCTTTGCCGATGGGTCGTCGCTCGAGGCCGTGTTGTTGCGCCACGCAATCGGCGAAGACGTGTCGATGGCGACGCGCGAGAGAATGGCGTCAGCGGTGATGATGATTCCGATCCCCAGTCGTGGCGTGCTCGGGCGCGTCGACGGAGAAGCCGAGGCCCGACAGGTCGCGTATGTCGAGGATGTGCAGGTGACGGCGAAGACCGGACAACTGCTCGAGCCGCTGCCGGAAGCCGGAAGCTACCTCGGATTCATCTTCGCGAGAGCCGCTGCGGCCGCCGACGCGGAAGCAGCCGTTCGCGCGGCGCACGCGCGGCTGTCGTTCACGATCCACACGACGATTGATGTCGTACGAGCTGACAGCTGACAGCTATCAGCTAGTCAGCTATCAGCGAGAACTGAGAGCTGGAAGCTGAAGCTGAGAGCTGAAAGCTGAGAGCTGAAGGAAGCTACTTCGTCTGCTGCGGCACGAATCCGGGCGGTAACGCAGCGCCTTCGCCGAAGAAGAATTCTTCCATCTGCGTCGTCACGAGCTGCTGTGCCTCTTTTTGCCACGGCATCAGCCGGTACTCGTTGAGAATCATCTTCATCCGCTCCTCCCACAGTTTCCAGGCTTCGGCGGAGATGTTCTCGTAGACACGCTGGCCCAATTCGCCCGGCCAGGGCTGGATGTCGAGCCCCGGCATCTCTTTCTGAAACTTCTGGCAGAAGACCATCCGTCCCGAGCGATTGCCGGCCGGCGGCTCAGGGGATGTGGGACCTCCACAATCGCTCATACGGGGAATGATAACAGGTTCAAGAGGTTCAAGAGGTTCAAGAGACGCCGCTTGAACCCTTGAACCCCCTGAACCCACCGTCAACGTGTAGTTTCTCGTGTAGGGAAACGCTCCAAGTCTCGACTCTTCGGTGTGGCGCCGGAGTGGTACTTCAGGGGGCCTATTACTCAAGAAGATGCCAATCAGGGCGCCTGGCCGCCTGCAGGGCTGGCATACCGTTTGATTGCTTGCTGGCCGGCGACTCAACAGAACGCCAAAAGAGCCGCGATCAAGCGGGGCAGGGGAACTGAGCCACGATATTCGGCCGCGAGGCCACGAAAATCCGGACCGAGGTTCAATCCGCTGTCAGAGAGACTCAACGCCCGTTTCCATCCCCGATGCCGCCCGACTGAGGCGCCGGTGTCGCGAGGGACGGGCAACCGTACGAGGGCCAGCCATGAACAATGTTGACGAGCGACGAAACGACAGCCCAGCCCGGAAGGAACGGCGCGGATTTGCGTCGATGTCCCCCGAGAAGCAGCGCGAGATTGCCAGCAAGGGCGGCAGGGCCGCGCACGAGAAGGGCACTGCCCACGAATGGACGTCGGAAGAGGCGCGGTCGGCCGGACGAAAGGGCGGGCAGATCAGCCGAGGCGGCCGGGGTCGTCTGGCTGACGACTTCCAGCCAGCGCCGGACGCACCGACCGACGAAGCGGCCAACTGAGGCCTGTATAGGACCTTGGGGCACATAGCGGCGGCCCGGGTGTCAAATTGGCCCGGATTTGCACAGAACTGCACCGGGACGGGCGATGAAAAGAGTGGACTTGTTAGCGGACAGTAGTATCGTAGAGTGTCTGATGATGGACGTGTTACGGAGGCATGTGCGTATGCTGAAACGGGTTGCGGTGGCGATGGTGGTGGCGCTGGCGGTCGGCGCGGCAGCCTCGGCCCAAACCAACGGTTCCGGTGCTGCGGGGGCATCGGGTCAGGCGTCTGCTCAGACGCCGGCTCCGGCGGCCAAGCAGCCGGTCAAACCCAGTCCAGACTACGGCGATCTACGGCCCGCGACGACGACCCCACTTGGGGATACAGGCCTGTGGTTCGTGCCGACGGCCGAAATTCTCCCAGCCAAGCGCTGGTCGGCCAGTGGCTACCGCGTCAACTTCGATCACCAGCAGGGCTTCACGGACGTATCGAACTGGCCGGTGACGTTTGGTTATGGGTTGGCCGACCGCGTCGAGCTCTTCGGCGCCTGGACGCTCATCCGCCGCATCGACCGCGACGTGCGGCCGATTTTCCGCCCGACCAACACGCAAGTCGGCGGGCTGGTCAACGAGTACCCGTTCGTCAGGCAGGGCTGGTCCGATAACCAGCTCGGCGACCTCTGGATCGGCGGCAAGGTCAACTTCATGTCGGAATGGAAGCAGAAGCCGATGGCGCTCGCCGCTCGCGTCCTGGTCAAGCTTCCGACCGCGAAGTCCGACGAGGAGGGCGTTGGGACCGGCGAGACGGATTTCGCCTTGGACTTCATCGCGAGCAAGGAAATCAACCAGCGCGTCGAGCTCTCGGGCTTCGGCGGCTACATCTTCCGCGGTGACCCAGACGAGGTCGATCTTTCGGACGGCTTCCGGTGGGGGCTTGGCGCCGGGTTCCCGACACGCAAGAGCCTGAAAGTTACCGCAGAGCTGCACGGCGAGACGCAGCCCGACGATGTGGTGTACACGGGCATCGGGACGCTGGTCGGCGAAGACGGCTCGCTCCCGCCGATGATCTCGGAAGCGGATTCAGCCACGCACTTCACGATCGGGCTGACGTGGGTCGGGAAGGGCGGCTTCTTTGCCGGCGCTGGCGCCAACTGGCGCTTCGGCATGGAGGGTCGCGAGGCGGCCGGGTCGGAGTTTGGCAATGTCTCGGGCGACGCCTTCGGCTTCCAGGCGCGCATCGGCTATCACCCTGGCGTGCGCGTCTACACGCCGCCGCCGCCTCCGGAACCGACGCCAACGCCGGCGCCCACGCCCAAGCCGGATCATGTGCTCGGCGTGAAGGCGTCCTGCAACCCGTGCACGGTTGAAGTGGGCCGCCAGTCGACGGTCAGCGCCGTCGCGACGAGCTCAATCGGCTGCACGGTGACCTACAGGTGGTCGGCGCCGAGCGGCACGTTTACCAACGCAACGGGGCAGAACACGCCCTGGACGGCGCCGAACACCGAGGGAACGGTGCCGGTGACGGTCACGGTGACGTGCCCGCAGGATGGCAAGACCGCCAGCGATACGGTCAACATCAACGTCATACGACCGGCGGTGAAGCAGATTGTCTTCGAGGACGTGCACTTCGACTTCGACCGCTACTCGCTCCGACCGGAAGCGACGCGCGCGCTCGACGAAGCGATCACGGCGATGCAGCAGAACGCGTCGCTGCGGATCCAGATCGAAGGCCACACCTGCAACATCGGCACGGCCGAGTACAACCTGGCGCTTGGTGACCGTCGCGCGAACTCGGTTCGCGACTACCTGACGAGCCGCGGCATCGCCGCAAGCCGTCTGGGCACGGTCAGCTACGGCGAGGAGCGGCCCAAGTACGACAACTCGCGCGAAGAAACGCGGCGGCTCAACCGTCGCGCCGCGCTCGTCGTGAATCTGCAGCAGCAGCCGTAGCGCCCCCTCAGCGGACGGCCCCAGCATGGAGAGTGCTGGGGCCGTCCGATTTCCCCTCCATCCTTCCTTCCGAGAGGCGAGCCATGCGATTCGTCAATATCTACCTCGTCGGATATGTTGTCCTCATCATCGGCGCGCTTCTTGCGTTGTGGTACGGGGGCGTGCTTCGTCACGTTTCGCCGGTGTGGGTGCTCATCGGTCTCGTCATCGCCGTCGGCCTCGGGATCATGCTGTCTGTCTCCGCGGGTAAGCCAGAAATCACCCGCGACTGACCCTCCGAACCGACAGCGGGCCGGAGACCGTTTCCTGGGAAGACGATCTCCGGCGGTTTCATCCACGCCCTGGCTGCAGTCATGGTGCTCCTGCGCGCGACTCGCATCGCGCTTCGTCCGCTCATCCCGCTGATCCTATCGTCTCGCTCGGCATGACCTCGGTCGCCTGCAAAGAGGAGCAGGGAGGCATCGAGGTCAAGGATCTTTCCTTCAGCGGAAACAACGCTGTTTCCGCCAAGCAACTGCGGGCAGTGATTTCGACCACCGAGAGCCCGAAGGTTCCGTGGGGACCGCGGAGGTACTTCAGCCGTGAGGAGTTCGAGGCGGACCTCAAGCGAGTCGTCGCCTACTATCGGGACCGTGGCTACCCAGATGTCCGGGTCAAATCCTTCGACGTGCGCCTGAGCGATGACCAGAAGTCGGTCCGTCTGAAGATCGACATCGAGGAAGGCGAGCCCATCCGGGTCGAGCGGGTGGAGCTGACCGGTCTCGACCCGATTCCGGAAGATCACCGTCGCAATCTCGAAGCGCGGCTCCCGCTCAAGGCGGGTGAACCGCTCGATCGCGCGCTCGTTCAGTCGAGCCGCGAGGCGGCGCTCGACGAGCTCAAGGACCACGGCTACCCGAATCCCGATGTGAAAGTCAGCGAAATGCCGGGGTCGTCCGACCGGCTGCGAATCATTTCCTACAACGCCATTCCCGGGCGACTTGCCTATGTCGGACAGATTGAGATCGCCGGCACCTCCAGCGTCAACGAACGGATTGTGCGCCGACAGCTCACGTTCCGGCGCGGGCAACTGTTCCAGCAGAGCAAGCTGCGCGAGAGCCAACGCCGGCTCTATTCGATGGAGCTCTTCAACTTCGTCAACGTCGAGGCCGTTGACGCCGCTGCGCCCGGAGCGACTGGCGGGAATGGTGAGGCGGATCAGATCCCGACCAGGGTAACGGTGACCGAAGGCAAACACCGCAAGGTCAACTTCGGCCTCGGCTACGGGACCGAAGAGAAAGTGCGCGCCGAGGTCGACTGGCGCCACGTCAACTTCTTCGGCGGCGCGCGCACGGCCGGGATTTTTGCCCGCTATTCAGCACTGGATCGTGGCGTTCGTCTCAACTTGCGTCAGCCCTACTTCTTCAGCCCCGTGTATTCATTCGGGATGAGCTTTCAGTCGTGGTTCAGCGACGAGCCGGCCTACGCGATGACGACGGTCGGTGGCCGCGCGACGATCGCGCGAGAGTTCACGCGGGCACGGTCGGTCCTCGCCCCACGACAATCGACCGTGCTTGCGCTGACCTACGCGAACGAGTGGGAGGACTACACGATCTCACAGGAAGCGCTCGACGATCCGACGTTCCGCGACGACCTGATCGCGCTCGGCCTCAATCCCGAAACCGGAAAGGGCACTGGCCAGTTGTCGGCGCTCCTGTTCGATGCAGGCCGCAACACGACCGATAACTTGCTCGACGCCAAGAAAGGCTACGCGGCGAGCGTCCACCTCGAGACCGCGGGGCGGTGGCTCGGCGGCGCCTACGACTATCATGAGATCTCGGCAGAGGGCCGCTACTACCAGGCAATCGGCGGCCTCGCGGTGGTGGCGCTGCGGGCCCGCGCGGGCTCGATTGACTCGTCTGGACCCGAGGACGTGCTCGTGCCGTATTTCAAGCGCTACTTCCTCGGCGGCGCGACGAACCTCCGCGGCTGGGGTCGCTACGAGGTCTCGCCGCTGAGCGGCGAAGGAAATCCGATCGGCGGGCTCACCTTCACCAACTTTTCGACCGAGGTGCGCTTTCCAGTGTTTCGAAACTTCGGGGCGGTCCTGTTTCTCGACGGGGGCAACGTCTGGACCAACCCCTGGGACTTCAACCTGCGCGACATGCGCTACGACGTCGGGACCGGCATCCGATACAACACGCCGGTCGGTCCCGTCCGGCTGGACCTGGGCTGGCAGCTCAACCCGATTCCTGGCCTGCTGGTCAACGGCGAGCCGCAGACGCGGGCGATGCGCGTCCACTTCAGCATCGGCCAGGCTTTCTAAGCCGCGGATGACACGGATGGCACGGACGCGCATGTGTGAGATGAGCTTGTAGCCGATGGTCCTGATTCGCCGCTCCGTCCATGTCGTCGCCTGGATCGGAACGCTGGCGGTTGCGCTGCTGGCGCTGGCGCTCATCGTGTCGCAGACGCCGTGGTTCCGCGACTGGATTCGCCGCACCATCATTCGCGAAGCCAGGCAGTACCTGAACGGGGACCTGACGATCGGCGCGGTGACGGGCAACCTGTTCTTCGATTTCGCCGTCTCTGACGTCGCCGTCGACCTGTCGGGTGAGCGCATCGTCGCCGTCAAGGCGCTGAGCCTCGACTACAGCATCTTCGAGCTGGTCTCCCGTGGCATCGTTCTCGATCACATCACGCTGACCGAGCCGCGCGTGCGCCTTGCCCGCGACGAGGACGGCTGGAACATCCGCAAGCTGGTCAAGGAGCGCGCGAGCGAGGCCGACCGCCGCGGACCCAACCGGACGATCTCTCTCCCGTCGATTGCGATCGTCGATGGCGCGATTGCGATCGACGATGCCGCCGGCACGACCAACTACCGGCTGCCGCGCCGGATTGACGATCTCGACGTTCTGGCCTCGTTCGAATACGAGCCGGTGCACTTCACCGTGGGGTTGACGCAACTCAGCTTTCGTGGTGCCGAACCGGATTTCGTCGTTCAGCAATTGACCGGGGCGGTCGCGGTCCGCGACGACAATCTGTACCTCGAGCGAATGGTCGTGAAAACCGGCGAGGGTGCGTTCAACCTTGGCGGAACGATCGAAAGCTACCTGCGGACGCCGGTCATCAAGCTCGTGCTCGACGGCAATCTGTCGCTGCCGGAGATCGGCCGGATCGTGCCGGCTCTCTCCGGCTATCAATTGCACCCGGCGCTCGTCGTCAAGGCCAACGGCACGACCGATCGTCTGTCGATGGACCTGGACATGAAGTCGGAAGCCGGTCTCGTCCGCGGCCAGCTCGTGACCGACCTGCGAGCGCCCGATTTCGCGTTCGCGGGTCCGCTCCATGTCGAACGATTGAACCTCGCGCCGATTCTGAAGGATCCCAAGCAGCCGAGCGACATTACGGGCGACGCGCGGGTCGACGTGAAGTTCCTCTCAGGTCCGGAGGGCGCGCCGGCTCTGGATCGGCTCGGCGGCACGTTCACGTTCCGCGGGCCGCGAGTGACGGCGTTCGGGTACGCGGCGAGCGACGTACGCGCCAACGGGTCGTTCAAGGGTCCGCGGATCGTTCTGTCGGCGGCCAACGTGCGCGCGTATCACGGCGCGGCGACGACCCGAGGAGTGATCGTCCTGCCAGACCGCGGCCGGCCGATCGCGTACGACCTCCGCGGTTCCGCCACGAATGTCGATTTGCGTCGGCTGCCCAAGTCGGTCAGAGCGCCGCAACTCGACGCGCTGCTGTCGCTCGCCGACTACCACGTCAAGGGGAGTGGCGGGGCGCTCAGCGGCTCGGCCACCTTCAATCAGTCTCAGGTCGAAGGGGCGACGGTTGCCGCGGGCACGGTCGTCGAATTCGACACGGGACGCGGATCGCGCGGATCAACACGAGTAGACACGGTCGCGCAGCCGTTGTCGTACGCGGCCAGGGGAACGTTAGACGGGATGGATGTCAGGCGCCTCGGCAAGGCACTCGACATCCGCGCGCTGGACGACGATCGGTATGACGGGCGGGTGAACGGATCCTTCGACCTCCGCGCATCCGGGACGTCGCTCGACGAGCTGACCCTGTCTGCGAGCGGCACGCTCACCGACTCGGCCATGTGGGGCACTCACGTGTCGGAGATGACGTTCAAGACCGACATCGCCGCCAGCACGCTGACCGTCGCGGCGAAAGGCGCGTTCGACCAGCTCAACCCCGCCGTCTTCACGGACCGTGACTCTCTCGTCGGCAACGTCAATGGCACCGTCGACGCGACGCTGCATCTCGACGATTTGCAGGCGCCTGTCACGCCGGCAACGATCGACGTCGATGGGCGGGTCACGCTGGGGCCGTCGCTCGTCGGCAGCGTGCAGATCGCGGCGGCAGATGTCGAAGGGCGGTATGCCGGCGAGATCGCCGACATCACCAGGTTGCACGTCGATGGCCCCGACGTGAAGCTCGATGCGTCGGGGCGGCTGGCACTCGGACGCACCGCGACCTCCGACCTCAAGTACCACATCAACGCGCCTGATATCACCGAGGTCGGCCGAATCGCCGGTCAGGAGGGCCTGGACGGCGCGGTCGATCTCGACGGCACTGTCACCGGCAACGCCGCGTCGCTTCAGACGAGCGGGACGCTGAGCGGCAATGGCTTGGCCTACGGCAACAACAAGATCCTCGATCTCGACGGCAAGTACGACGTCACAGTCGCCGATCTGGATTTCGCGAATGCCCGCGTGCAGGCGACGAGCACCGCGGCGTTTGTCGAGCTCGGCGGCACGCAAATCAACCAGCTCACTGCCACCACGACCTACGCGCAGAAACGGCTCGAGTTCGAGACCCGCGTCCAGGAACGTGGCCGGGAGCTCGCCGCAACCGGCAACGTGATCTTTCACCCCGATCATCACGAACTCCACCTTCCCCGGCTCGCCCTGACGGCTCAGGGCATCGAGTGGCGGAACGTCGAAGGCAGCGAAGCCGCGATCCAGTACGGGCAGAACCAACTGACGATCAAGGATCTCCGGCTGGCGAGCGGCGATCAGGCGCTCGATGTCGAGGGCACCCTGTCACCGGCTGGCGCGAAGACGGCAGGCGTGCTCGAGGTGCATGCCCGCAACGTGGATCTGGCGCAGGCCGAGGCATTGCTGCTGCAGAACCGCGGGTTGAGCGGGCGTCTCACCGCCGATGCGACGATTTCGGGAAGCTTCGACCGTCCGAGTATCGACGGCAAGGTCGAGGTCACCGGCGGCGGTTTTCAGGCCTACAACTATCAATCACTCGTCGCAGACGTGGACTACGCGGGCGATCGCATCACCCTCGACGCCACATTGCAACAAGCGCCCGGAGTGGCGATTACTGCTCGCGGCACCCTGCCGACAAGCGCTTTTCAGAAAGGGGCGGACGAGCACGTCGCCGGGACACCCGAAGACTCCATCGACCTCCGGCTGCAGACGCCGGCGCTCAACCTCGGCGTCATTCAAGGCTTCACGACGGCCGTGTCCGCGGTCGGTGGCACGCTCCAAGCCGACGTCCGCGTCACGGGCTCCGGTCGGGATCCCCATCTCGAGGGGTTCGTCGAGATCCGGGACGGCGCGTTCGCCGTGCCGCGCTTCGGGACGTCGTACTCCGGACTCGACACCCGCATCGACCTGGAGCCGGACGTCGTGCGCGTCCGCCGCTTCGAAATCCTCGACGAGAACGGCGAACAGCTCGCCGTCGCCGGCGAGCTCGCCGTGCACGCGCGGCAGATCGGGGCCGTCAACTTCACGCTCGACTCGGAGAACTTTGAAGTCATCGACAACGAGCTCGGCGACGTCGGCGTCGGGACGAGGCTGAAGATTACGGGAGAGCTCACGCGGCCCAAGCTCGAAGGCGACATCCGGGTGACGGCGGGCCGGCTCGAGGTCAACCGCATCCTGCAATTGTTCTATGACCCGTATCGGGTCGAAGCGCTGCCCGAGGTCGTTTCTGCTGAACGCGCCGCGGAGAGCGCCGGCAGCGCCGAAGCGGCGACACGGCAGGCGCTCACCCGCGCCAGCCAGGGCGCCAAGGCGGCAGAGGCCACGCCTGCGGAAGCCGCCGCGGCGCCGGCGCCTCCGTCGAGTGCGTTCGAGCGAGTCGAGCTGGACCTGCGCGTGCGGATTCCCGACAATCTACTCGTGCGCGGCCGGAAGCTGAGGGCGGGCGGGCCGACCTCGAGCTCGCTCGGCGACATCAACATCACGCTCGGCGGCGATCTCAACGTGCGCAAGGTCGCGGGCGGTCCCGTGACGATCGCCGGGACCGTCAATACCGTGCGCGGCACGTACCAGTTCCAGGGGCGTCAGTTCGAGATCGCTCGCGACGGCACGCTCCGTTTCACCGGAGACGCGGAGCTGAACCCGATCATCGACGTCACCGCGGTGCGCAAGATCCCCGACACCGGTGTCGAGGCGAGGGTTCGGCTTACCGGCAGTCTGAAGACTCCACAGCTCGCGCTCTCGAGCACGCCGCCACTCGAAGAGGCCGATATCCTCGCCCTTATCGTTTTCAACCGACCGATCAACGAGCTGGGCACCGGCGAGCGCGCGTCGCTCGCGGCCACCGCCGGCGGCATCGCGACCGGCTTCATCGCCACGCCGCTCGGCGAGTCCATCGGCCGGGCGCTCGACCTCGACCTCTTCGAGATCGCGACGACCACCGAGGGGGATACGCTCGGCGCCAACATCACCGTCGGACAACAGGTCGGCAATCGCGCGTTCTTGAAGCTGCGCCAGAGCTTCGGCGAGCGAACCTACAGTGAATTCCTGCTCGAGTATCAGATCTCGGACTTCCTGCGCCTGGTCGGTTCGGCCGCGCCCGAGTCTTCAGGCGCCGCCAATCGTATCGGCCAGCGCCGGATCGAGCTGGCGGGCATCGATTTGATTTTTTTCTTCAGCTACTAGAGCCACGGATTACACGGACAACACGGATCGGGTGTTTGAGATAGCCCGTCGGAGCCCAAAAAGCTCTTCACCGCCGAGACGCAGAGCACGCAGAGCCTTTTGTTCTCTGCGGCCTCGGCGTTCTCCGCGGTGAAGGCTTTCCCAGTGACAGTTGCTCCGGCCGACCTTGAGTGTAGGTGGGTGTCTGCGTCTGAGGGAAGCGTTGCCAGACTCCTCAGTGCCGACCCGAGCAGTCGCGACCTGGACCCGCGCGTCGTTGAAGCAGGCGCCGGCGCCGAGGTCGGTCAGCGTGTCTGGCGCGAGCGCGTTCGCCGTCGACCCGTTGTAGGTGCTCTTCCGCCACAGGCCCTTCGAAAGGCTGACGGTTCCCGGCCGCACGTTCGTGGTGACGGCGACCGGGCACTGCACTTCGCCGCGCTCGTTGAAGACGCGCACGGGGTCGTCTGTGGCGAGTCCCCGCGCTTTGGCGTCCGAGGGGTGCATCTGCAGCATGCCCGGGCGCTGGCGCAGCTCGCCGAGCATGGACGACACCGTCTTCTCGCTGGCCGGAGAAATGAGCGCGAGCGGGTATTGCTCCGTTGCAGGGTCGGGCTGGAATGCGTACAGCCCGGATGGCGCCTCGCGATCGAGCGCCTCGGGAAACAGGTGGATCTTTCCATCGGGCGTCAGCGGAAACACGTCGACGAACTGAATCGGCCGGCCGTTGAACGGCGGAGTGGCGGCGCCACGCTCCATCAGTTCCGCGCCAACGCCTGCCGGCAGGCGCTGCGCGATTTTTAGAAGCGTCTCGATCTCCTCCTCGGCGTTTCCAAGGCCGAGGCGATTGGCGAGGTCGGCGAAGACCGTCGGGTTCGAGCGTGTCTCGCCAGCCGGTTCGATGACTGGCCGCACGAGCTGCAGGCTGATCGGCCCGTAGCCCTTGGCGATGTCGTAGTTCTCGACAAACGTCGTGGCCGGCAACAGGACATCGGCGAATCGAGCCGTGTCGGTGACCACCTGGTCGAACACCACCGTGAACAGGTCACTACGGCGAAGGCCCTCGAGCACCCGATTCTGATGCGGCATCGTCGCCAGCGGGTTGCAGTTGTAGACGAAGAGCATCTCGACGCGCGGATCGGTGTAGTCGAGGAGCGCGTCGCCGAGCTTGTTCATGTTGACGATGCGCGTATTCGGCTCAGGCGTATCGTTCATCCATGTGGCGGCCTTGATGCCGAGGGCGGTGGAGTTGCTCATCGTGAAGCCGCCGCCGCGGACACCGAACTTGCCCGCCACGGCTGGCAGGGCGAGCACGGCTGCGACGGCGCTGCCGCCGTTGCGATTGCGTTCGAGTCCCCAGCCACAGCGCACGACCGCCGGCGAGCTGCTCGCGTAGAGCTCGGCGAACCGCTCGAGGTCGGCGAGATCGAGTTCCGCGACTTCGGCGGCGCGGGCCATCGGCCACGCCTCGGCGCGCGCGCGCAGCTCGTCGACGCCGCGCGCATGCTCGGCCAGGAATGGCTCGGCCGCGTATCCGTTGTCGAAGAGGTACTTGTGCAGCGCCAGCGCCACGGCGACGTCCGTGCCAGGACGCACCGGGATATGCAGGTCGGCCTGTCTTGCGAGTGCGGTGGCGCGGGGGTCGACGACCACGAGCTTCGCGCCGGCCTGGCGCGCTTCCTTGATGAAGGGAATCAGGTGAATGCCCGAGGCCGACGGATTCACGCCCCAGAGCACGATCAACCGCGCGTGCACGTAGTCCTCGTAGGTCACGCCTGGCATCTTGCCGTAGAGACCCATGTTGGCCGCGCCGGTTGCCGCCGCGCACACGGTCCGCGCGAGACGCGAGGTGCCGAACCCGCGCCATAACGCCGCATCGTTGGTGTCCTGCGTGAGGAGCCCATTCGATCCGCCGTAATAGAACGGCAGGATGGCTTCGGCGCCCGAGCGATCGCGAATCGCCATCATCCGCTCGGCGATGTGATCCAGCGCCTCATCCCAGCTGACGCGGGTGAAGACGCCGTCGCCCTTGGTCCCCTTCCGAACCGCCGGGTAGAGGAGGCGGTCTTCGCCGTACACGCGCTCAGCGAAGCGCCGCACCTTGCCGCAGATGTAACCGCGGGTACTCGGGTTCTCGTGGCCGCCATCGATTTCGACGATGCGGCCCTTCTCGACCGTGATGTGGAGCGTGCAGGAATCAGGGCAGTCGAGCGGGCAGGCGGTCTGGACCGTCGAGTGTCCCCAGCTTTCGGACTCTGCGGGGCGAGCCATATGCGCCGATTATCTCACGGCCGTCGCGCCGGAGGTGGGGGCCATCCGAGAAGTGGACTGCGCTACACTGAGCGCGCCGGGCAATGCCCGGCGATGGAGGCCTAGATGACTTTTGGAGATCGGATTGTCGGTGCGATGAAGCTCGATCCGAATGCGTTTGAAGATGTCGAGCGCGACCCGACCGCGATAGGGCAATCGGTCGGCGTCATCGCGCTTGCCGCGGTCGCCGCGGGCATCGGCAACATCTACTACGGTGGGCTGACCGGGATCGTCAGCGGGGCTTTCATGTCGGTGATCAGTTTTCTCATCTGGTCGCTCATCATCTGGCTCGTCGGCACCAAGGTCCTGCCCGAGCCGGCGACGAAAGCCGACTATCCGGAAACGTTCCGCGTGCTCGGCTTTGCCGCGGCTCCGGGCCTCGCGAGCGTCATCACCATCATTCCGCTGCTTGGTTGGCTCCTGATGTTTGTGATCTGGCTCTGGCAGATCGCGGCGATGGTCATCGCGGTGCGCCAGGTGCTGGATTTCTCGACGACCGGCAAGGCCATCGTTGTCGTCATCATCGGCTTTATCATCAATATCGTCCTCACGATGCTGATCATCGGCCCGCTCCTCGGGATGCGCGCGCTCTTCGGCTGAGGAGGGAACTGGGGCGGGGAACCGGTGTCTATATTGAGAGACAGCGGCCGCAAGAACAATGCTGAATGCTGAGTGCTGAATGCTGAAGTAAAGGAAGCGAATTCGGAATTGCTCCTTTACTTCAGCATTCAGCACTCAGCATTCAGAATTCCGAAAGGGGTTTCCCGATGCCTCAGGAATTCTTGCGTGACGTACTCCGTACTGGGGATGCTGCAGGCCGAAGACAGCGCCACTGGTCTGTGTTGCCTCTGTCGATTGCCGGCCACGCGGCAATAGTCATGGCCCTGCTGTTCAGTCCTTTGGTGAGCGGCGTCGAACTGCCCGCCGTCGCCTCTCCGCTGGCGGATTTCATGCCGGTTGTTGTGCCAACTCCGCCGCCTCCCCCAGGCCCACCGAACCATGTGCCACGGAGAGACGTCGGTGCCCCGATCGAGGCGCCGACTACGATCGCTCCTGAGGCCGACGCGCCGACGCGGGAGCCGGTGCCGGGGGGTATCCCGGACGGTCCCGGCGTCGGCGCTGCGCAGCCGCTATTGGCCGATCTCGGCACGACCGCGACGGTGTTCGCGCCGCCGCCTCCGCCTGTGCCGGTTCCGAAGATCGTGCGCGTCGGCGGCGTGATCCGCGAACCTCGGAAGCTTGTGCACGTGGCGCCGGTGTATCCCGAGATCGCCAGGCTGTCGCGCGTGCAGGGTAATGTCACGATGGAGGCCGTTCTCGACGCGACCGGCAAGGTCGAGAGCGTCCGTGTGCTCAGTTCGCAGCCGCTGCTCGAGGAGGCCGCCGTCCGCGCCGTGCGCCAGTGGCGGTATACGCCTACTGAGCTCAATGGAGTACCCGTGCCCGTCCTGATGACGATCACCGTCCGCTTCTCGCTCGACCGATGACGTCGGCGGCGTCGCTGAGCTTCATCTCTTTCTCTGGCGGTGCTGCTGACGGCCCCCTATGGCCGTCAGGGCACCGACGATCCCAGGCTGCGCGCGGCGGTCGAGCGTTTCTTCGCCATGCAGCAGGCCGAGGATGTCGCCGGCTATCTCTCGCTCTGGAGCACGAAGGTCGAGCGGCCGACGGCGGCGCAACTCAAGTATGTCTTCGAGAGCGGCGACGACACGTTCTCGGAGATTACGGTGGTCCGGCGCGTTTCCTGCCGGCGATCGGGTCCGTGTTCGAGTGTCTGCGACCCGCGATCGTGTGACGCCGGCGCGCATTCCCGGTCGTCCGCCGTTCACCTCGCACTCGACGACGACGTGGGTTCTGGTTTACGTGAGCGAGGACGACGACTGGAAGCTCGTTCGCGAAGGCTCGGCGGCCGACGACCTCGCCGACAGGATTGCCGAGGCGCCAACGCCGGAAGCGCGCGAAGAGCTGCTGACGGCAGAGCCGGAGCTCGTGAACGACGCGCTCATCATGGCGTTGTCGCGACGCGCCGGTCAGGCAGCGCAGGACAAGAACTACCCTGCGGCGCAGGCTGGTTTCGAGCGCATGCTCGATGTGGCACGGCGCGTCGGCAACAAGAGGCTCGAGGGCGAGGCGCTGCAGAACCTCGCCAACGCGAAATACTTTCAACGCAACCTCCAGGGGGCGCTCGAAGCGTACGAGGCGCGCCTGCCACTCGAGCGCGAGCGGCAGGATCAGTCGGGAATCGCGGCGGCGCTGCTCGGAATCGCCACGATTCGCTACTCGTTCTCGGAATACGCCACGGCGCTCAGCACCTACCGCGAAGCCCTCGTGATCCAGGAACGGCTCGACGACACCGGAGCGATGGCGACAACGCTCATCAGCACTGGCAACGTTCTGTACTTGCAGGGTGACTATTCGGCCGCGATCGCCGACTACACGCGCAGCCGCGATCTCAACCGGGCCTTGCCAAACGCCGCCGGCGAAGCCGATGCGCTCGAAGGTCTCGGCCGCGTGTTCATGGCGCAGGGGAACTATCGCGCGGCGCTCGACGCCCTGAATGGCGTCCTTGCCGAAGGCCGGGCGCGAAACGATCGCAACGATCAGGGGGCGGCGCTCCTCAGCATCGGTGACGTGCTCTTCCGCCTGGGCAATCTGGACGGCGCGCGCTCGGCGCTCGTCGAGAGTCGCGCGCATTTCGAGGCGGTGAAGCATCTCTCGCACGCCGGACGGGCCTGGCAGGGGCTGGCTCTCGTCGATCTGGTCGCGAGCCGGTTCACGCTGGCCGAGGACGAGTATCGAAAGAGCGGCGACAGTTGTGGCATCGCCGGAGACCGGGAGTGCGTCGCCGCCGCCGTCGCGGGACTGGCCTTCGCCCAAACCGCGCAAGACAAGTTCACGGAGGGCATCGCCTCGTACAAGAAAGCCATCGAGGCGTTCACGAGTCTGAAGCGGCTCGAGCCTGCCGCGCGGGCCGAGATTGGCCTGTCCCGGGCGCTTGCCCGGAGCGGCGCGTACGCTGCCGCGCTCGACGCGGCGAGCCATGCACGCGGCGTGGCCGTCGCGCTTCCCAACGACGACGTTCTCTGGCGCGCGCAGGTCGCCGAGGCCGAGGCGCTGAGGCACCTCCGCGAGCGTCCGAAAGCGATCGTCGCCGCGACTGATGCAGTCGCCGCGGTCGATCGACTGCTCGAGATTGCGAAGATCCGTCCCTCGGCGCCAGTCGCGCGGGACACGTCGTCGGCATTCGCCACGCTCGCGCTGCTGCAGGCTGAGGATGGCGACGCCGCAGCCGCCTTCGAATCGGCCGAACGAATGCGCGCCCACGATCTTCGCGTGCTGCTCGCGCCCGGCGAGCGCGACATTTCCCGCGGCATGACGGACGCGGAGCGAGAAACCGAGCGAACGCTCGTCGGCGAGCTGGTCTCGCTGCACGCGCAGCTCACGCGCGAGCGCGGACTGCCAAAGCCCGACAGCGTCCGTATCGCGCGTCTCGACAAGACCATCGCCGAGGTCACGACCAGGAGAGCGGCGCAGCAGCAGGCGCTCTTCGAGCGATTACCGGCGCTTCGCACGTGGCGGGGCCTGGCGCCCGCCGCGACGCGGGCCGACGTCGAGGCACTGCTGCCAGACACGCGCACCCTCATGGCGCAGTTCGTCGTCGGCGAGGAAACGCTGCTGGTCATTCTGGCGCGACGAGCGGAGGATGGTGGTGTGCGGTTCTCGACCCAGTTCGAGGCCGCCTCGCGCAGGGCGATCGCGGAACGTGTGGCCAAGCTGACGGAGCGCGACACGCTGCGCGACGCCGATGCCTGGCGAAAGGCCGCACTCGAGCTCGTACCTGGGCTGCCGGCGACGTTCGGCACGGCGACGCGAGCGATCGTCATCCCCCACGAGGTGCTCTGGCGCGTGCCCTTCGAGGCGCTTCCAGGAGAGACTGGATTTGTTGGCGCCACGACATCCATGGTCTACGCGCCCTCGGTCACCGCGCTCGTCCGGATGCCGCCCGTTGCCGAGCGCACACCGTCGCCCGGCCGTCTCGTCGCGGTCTCGGCGCCGGAGCTCGGGCCGACGGTCGCCGACGAGATTGCGCGAACGGCGCCGGAATGGGTGATCCGCAGCGCGGCGACCGCCGCGGAGGAAATGCAGGCGATCGCCGCAGGAGCCGAGACGGATCGCGCGCAGATGCTGTCGGGCGCCGCCGCGACGGAGGCGTCGCTCGACGAGCGTCTCCCGCAGGCGGACGTCATACACCTTGGCGCGCCGTTTCGCGTGAACGGCGCCAGCCCGTTGTTTTCGTCGATGCTGCTGGCGCCGGATCCCGCCAACGACGGTGCGCTCGAAGCGCGTGAAATCATGAACCTCGATCTGCATGCCACGATCGCGGTCCTCTCCGACGGCGCGTCGATGACGATGCGGGAGGCCGCCGATGAGGTCGGCGCCGTGGCGTGGGCGTGGCGAGCCGCGGGCGTGCCGTCGCTCGTGCTGCCGCGCTGGGCCGCTGACGACGTGGTATCGACCGAGCTCCTGGTCGCGTTCCACGCGCGCCTGCGCGCCGGCGATACACCAGACGTGGCCCTTCAAGCCGCGAGAGCGACCATCCGTTCACGCCCGAAAACCTCCGCGCCGTTCTACTGGGCCAATTGGATGCTGGTGGGACAGTAAGGTTCAACGGCTCAAGGCTCAGGGCTCAGGGCTCAAGCAAAACCTTCGATTATTTGGTCGAAGATCTTGCCTGAGCCTTGAGCCTTGAGCCCTGAACCTGCCCTGAGCCCTGAACCAACTGTTACCATTCAGGTATTGACTTCCCCATATCGTCATCATCGGCGGGGGATTCGGCGGGTTGTATGCGGCCCGCGCGCTCCGGCGCGCCCGGGTCCGGGTCACCATCGTCGACCGCCGCAACCACCATGTCTTTCAGCCGCTGCTCTATCAGGTGGCGATGGCCGCGCTGTCCCCGGGGGACATTGCTTCGCCGATCCGCTGGATTCTGCGGCGCCAGTCGAACGTCGAAGTGCTGCTTGCCGAGGTGCGCGAAATCGACCGGGCCCGCCAGCGACTGATCCTGACTGACGGTGAACTGTCGTACGACTATCTGATCGTGGCGAGTGGCGCGACCCACGCCTACTTCGGCCACGACGAGTGGCGCATGATCGCGCCTGGCCTCAAGACGCTCGAGGACGCGCTCGATATTCGCCGTCGCGTCCTGCTGGCGTTCGAGCACGCGGAGCGCGAGACCGACCCGGGTCGCCGCGAACGGCTGCTCACGTTCGTCGTTATTGGCGGCGGGCCGACGGGCGTCGAGATGGCTGGCGCGCTCGCCGAGATCTCGCGGCAGTCGCTGGCGCGGGACTTCCGGCATTTCGATCCAAGCTCGGCGCGCGTCATCCTCATCGAGGCGGGACCGTTCGTGCTGAGCGCGTTTCCCGAGTCGTTGCGCGATGCGGCGCGGGCGGATCTGGTTCGCCTCGGCGTCGACGTGCGTACCGGGGCGGCCGTGACTCGCGTCTCCGAGGGCCGCGTCGAGGTGGGCGCCGACGTCATTCCCGCGGAAACCATCATCTGGGCCGCTGGCGTCGCGGCGTCGCCGCTCGGCGCCACGCTCGGCGCGCAGATCGACCGGGCGGGACGCGTCCTCGTCGAACCGGACCTGACCGTGCCGGGCTCGCGCAACGTCTTCGTGATTGGCGATCTGGCTTCGCTCGCGGGCGCCGATGGCAAGCCGTTGCCCGGTGTGGCGCAGGTCGCGATTCAAATGGGGAAGCACGCGGCGCGCAACGTCATGCGCGGCGTGGAGGGACAGCCCTACCGGCCGTTCGTCTACAAGGATCTCGGCAACATGGCGACCATCGGCCGCGCGTCGGCCGTCGGCGATCTGGGCTGGCTGCGCTTGAAGGGCTACATCGGTTGGCTGGCGTGGCTGTTCGTCCACATTCTCAACTTGATCGGTTTCCGCAACCGGCTCGTCGTGCTCGTCCAATGGGCGTGGTCGTATTTCAGCTACCAGCGCGCGATTCGGCTGATCACTGGTCCGCTGCCTGATTCGGAGCCAGGTCTTCCGCCTGACCAGCCTCCGCTAAAGCTACGGCGGTCCGCCGAAGCCTCGGCGAAGGCGGAAGGCGCGAAGCGGTGAGATTCCTTCGCGTCCTCCTCGTCATGACGGCGCTCGCCGCTGCCGTCGTCCCGCTACCGCCGCGGCTGGTTGAAGCGTGGTACTCCCACCGCATCTATCCCGTGATTCAGCGGGGCGTCACGCCGCTCAGTAACGCCGTTCCCATCGCGCTCCTGGATGTCGCGGCGCTCGCGCTCCTCCTGGCGCTGGTGATCGGATTCTGGCGACGGCTGCGCCTCGGCGGACTCGCGCGAACGCTCGTCTCGAGCGCGCTGACGATCCTGACGCTGACGGCGGCGCTGTTCTTGATCTTCCTCGGGCTCTGGGGGCTCAACTACCGGCGTCTGCCGCTCGATGAAAAGCTCGACTACGACCGCAACCGCGTGACGCGCGAGGCGGCGACCAAGCTCGGCGACTACGCCGTGCGGGAAGTCAACGCATTGCACGCCGCGGCGCACGAGTCAGCGGGGGTCGACCGTTCTGGCACGCCGCAGCCATCCCTCGAGATGGCCTTCGATAGCAGCGCAGCGCATCCTCGGCAGCGAGCGCCCTGCCGTTCCCGGTGTGCCGAAGCGATCGCTGCTCGAGCGATACTTCCGCGTTGCGGCGATTGATGGCATGACCGACCCGTTCTTTCTCGAGGTCATCCTGAACCCGGACACGCTGCCGTTCGAACGCCCATTCGTGCTGACCCACGAATGGGCGCACCTGGCTGGCTACGCCAACGAAGCTGAAGCCAACTTCGTTGCCTGGCTGGCCTGCGTGCAGGGGGATGCGATGGCGCGGTACAGCGGGTGGCTCGCGATCTTCGAGCACGTGGTTGCGTCGGTGCCAAAAGCGGATCGGCCGAGGCTGACGGCACAACTGGCGGCTGGACCCCGGCGCGACCTGCAGGAGGCCGCTGCCCGCTACGCGAAAGCGTCGCCTGTGGTCCGGACCGCAGCGCGCGATGTCTACGACACGTACCTGCGCGCCAACCGTGTCAACGAGGGTGTTGCCAGCTACACGGCGGTCGTCCGTCTGATGCTTGGCGCCGGTCTGGAAGAAGGCAGCAGCCCGAAACTCCGTCGACAGCTATCGCCGTGACCGCATCGGATCGAGCTCGTCTGAGATCCGTCCAGCGTCGATGACGAGTCGTAGCGCGCGCCTGACACCGTTGATCGTGGATCGCTCTCTCACAAGCCCCGATCCGTGTTGTCCGTGTAATCCGTGGCTTTAGTGATGTGGACCGAGCGGACCTAACGCGCCGCGATGTGGATGCCGCCGTTCGTGCCTTCGAGCCGAATCGGCGCCCCGCCGCCGTTCAGCCGTCCCTCGAGCCGACGCCGGGACGATTCGGTCGTTTCGATGGACAGTCCCTCGGCGTTGATCCCGCCGTTGGTGACCGAGGCCGAGATCGAGGCTTTCGAGTCCGCCGGTAGCCGGAGGCGGATGCCGCCATTCGTGCACTCGAGCTTCGCACCGCCTTCGGCCAGGCGCGCGAGCTCCACGTCAACGCCGCCGTTTGTGGTGCTCGCCTCGATCGGGCCAGAAATATTGCGGGCGCTGACGCCACCGTTGGTCGTTTCGGCGATCACGCGCCCGGAGAGGCCGGACACCTCGACGCCGCCGTTGACCGTCGAGAACTTCGCCTCGACTCCGACCGGGACACGCACGGTGTATTTCACCTGCGCGTGGCCCATCTGGAACCAGCCACCGCCCTGCGGCAGCTTCGTTTCGATACTAATGCTCGACGGCGAGACGTCCTCGCGGATTTCGATGCGCTCGATCGCTTCCTTCGCGGCCGCCGGGTTGGCGCCTTTGGCGCTCTTGAGGGCGACGACCTCGACGCTCGTCCCCGTCGATGGCTCGACTTCAATCTTGCCGTTGACGTTGCTGATCTGCACGCGTCCGCCCGGCGCCAGCTCGTAGGTCTTGCGCCATTCTGCAGTCTCACTGTGTTTGAGCTCGGCGGTGACGACGTCGCAGCCCTGGAGTGCGACTAGGCTGCCGAGTATGAGCGGCAGAGCCATCGCCGCTGGAACGCGGGTTCGGACGGCAATTGCAGTCATCGGAGTGGTTAGACGGATCGGATGGTTCAGGAGGTTCAGGGTTCAAGGTTCAGAAGGTTCAGGGTTCAGGTTCAGGGTTCAACGTTCAGAGGGTTCACTGAGCTCGACGGTTCCTGAACCTCTGAACCTCATGAACCCTGAACCTCCTGAACCTCCTGAACTATAATCACCCTCCAGAGACCAAGCATGTCCGACCGGAAGTACCGGCAGCGAGGCTATCAGGACGACCCGCGCGAGCCGCGCCGCGACCAGAAGCCCGCCGAAAAGAAGGAGTATGCCCCGCGCGGGCAGCCGCCTCTCGCTCCGAAGACCTTCAACATGCCCGGGTTCCGGGAGGTCGTGCGCTGCGCGCGCTGTGGCCACGAGTTGACGGTGGCTGCTGTCTGGAGTCCCGACGCGACCTGCGCCCGGTGCGGCGCGGAACTTCATGCCTGCGCCCAGTGCGCGCACTTCGACACGAGCGCGCCGTTCGAGTGCCAGCAGCCCATCCCGACGCGCGTGTCGCCGAAAGACGCGCGCAACGCCTGCACATTTTTCGAGCCCAGGACCACGGTCGAGCGGGAGACAAAGTCGGTCGCCCCGACGAGCGCCAGGAAGGCGTTCGACGATCTGTTCAAGTGAAGCTGTCAGCTCTCAGCTCTCAGCTTTCAGCCAGAAATCAAAATCCGAATCGAGCGGCTAAGTTCCGAAGCTCTAGCTACAGCCGAAAGCTGAGAGCTGATAGCTGAGAGCTGACAGCTGTCAGCCGCCACATCACCGCCAGCGCGAGGGTGACGAATACGAAGAGGATCAGGGCGCCGCGGTCGGGAGGAGCATCAGCTGGCGTGAGCGCGGTGCGACCGACAGCGACGAGCAGGACGAGGAGCACCGCACCGTCGCGCGTCAGCAGCCACGCAACGGCCAGCGCCGCGGTCGCGATCCACCGGTGCAGCCGCGTCAACGAGGCGAAGCCGCGGCTGCCGTCCAGCTGCCAGACCGGCGCCAGGTTCAGGATATTGATCCACGCGCCGGTGTGAGCGATCGCCATCGCCAGCGGGCTGCTCGCGATCTGACCAGCGAGCGCGGCCGCTACTGAAGCGCCAAGACCCCACACCGGGCCGGCAAGGCCGATGCGCGCGTTCTCGCGCGGCGTCACAGGCGCCTGTTTCAATCGAATCAGAGCCCCGAACCCCGGAATGAACATCGGCGCCGTCGCGGCGATACCGTACCGCCGGATCGCCGCGACATGTCCCATCTCGTGAACGTAGATGCTCAACACCAGTCCCAGCGCGAACCAGAGTCCCCACTGCGTCCAGTAGAGGCCCATCGACGCAAACATCGACGCAAGCGTGCCGGCCTTGCTCAGGCCGAGCAACAGGAACTTCCCTTTGGTCAGGAGCGCGACGACCAGGAACTTGAACTTCCAGATGAGGAGGCCTGCCGGACCGAGAGCGGCCAACCATTTCCACCGGCCCGATGTGGGAACCTCAACCGGCGCGCTCAGTGCGGCGTCGACGGTATGCCCCAGCGCCGCAATCCTCTGAGCGACGGCTGCAGACTGTCGAGAATCCGGCGGCAGGAGCTCCAGCGAGGAGCGCCACGCGGCGAGCGCGGCCTGCGCATCGCCGCCGGCCGCCGCAGACTCGGCACGCTCCGCGAGATCCTTGAGCGTCGAGGCGTGGACGAGGCGCCGGCACCGCGGACAGGACAGGAGTGCCGGGCCCAGCTCGGTGCCGCAACCCGAGCAGACCTGTGACTCGTCGCTTCCGACCGGCAGGTTCATGCGCCAGTCGTTCCCATCGAAGAGTGGGAGATCGCGTGCGGGCCAGTAATGGTGACCGTCGTGCGCCGGTTCAGCTTCCAGGCCTCGTACAACCCGATGCCGATAATCACGATGCCGATGATGTTCTCGAAGCCGGCGAGGAATGGTGCCGCGCAGGCAATCGCCAGAATCAGGACGACCGCGATCACCGTCGGCACAGTGCCCGTTGGCTCGCTCTCCGCCGTGTCGGCGGGTCGGCCGTCTCGGACGGCGCCGCTGCGGCGGCCGGGACAGCTGACGGAGTCCCGTCTTCAGCAACCGCCGGCTCCACGGCCGCGGTCTCGGCGGCCCCTTCCCTGAATCCCTGAACGATCGGCGGGATGTAGGTGGCGACGATGGCCAGGTAGGTGAGCGCCATGGCCAGCGCCTGATACCGCTTGCCGCCGCGGCCGTTGGACCCCCAGCGGACGGCGCTGCCGACGCCGAACCCGACGACGATGGCGATGAGCCCGAATTCGTAGCCGCTCATCGCTGTAATCGCGTAGTACAGGGCGGCACCGAGTGCCGCCGCGACCAGCCCGGCCCCGGTCGCCCGGACGAAGCGTCCGGCTCCAGACCCTTCGGTCATCCTCGATTCGATGGTGGACTTACAGGCTTCGCAGACGGTCTGCCCGTCGACCTCGTAGTACGAGCCGATCAAGTCGCGATGACACTGCGCGCACTGCGCCTGGGCGGGGGCATTCTCGAACTCCGCCTTCTCGAACTGAAGCCCTTCTCCCTCGGACATGGGTCACCTCAGCTGCGCCGCGGCGCGCTTGCGCGCGCGGGAACAAGCGAACGAGCTGACTTTCAGGGGGAGCACTGATGAGTTTAGCATGGGCGCAACCCACTGCCCGTAACTGCACGCGGCGTCACGCGGTTGCGCATCGAGTTACGCTGTTTATTCGCCGATCGTAACAGGCGTCCGAGGCAAAAGCCTTGCGTCGTCCAGCCCGGTATGCTAGGGTCCAATTTCGTACGACTAACCCAAACAGGTTAGCCCTCAAAAAGTAGAAATCGGCCACCGTCGTCGTCGCTGTTCGGCACATTCCGCAAGGGTCTGGACCCGGTACGTTTCAGAGGGAGGGGAATTGTGAGCGAAGCCCGTCGGTCAAGGTTGTTGGACGTCCGTCTCATCGGTGCGATCTGCACCATCCTCGGTTTATGCCTGTCGGTCACACCTGCGATCTCGCAGGTGCTGTACGGCAGCGTCGTCGGCGTCGTCAAGGACTCGCAGGGCGCGACGGTCCCCGGCGCGACCGTTACCATCGTCAACAAAGAAACCAACCTCACGAGAGACACCATCACCAACTCGGAGGGTGCGTTCAGCCTGATCAACGTTCCGCCTGGGACGTATGACGTCAAGTTTTCGCTGCAGGGGTTCCGCGAGGGCGTTCGAGTCGAACGTGCCCGTGACCATCGGCCAGATCTCGCGTGTCGACGCGTCGCTCGAGGTTGGCACGGTGAGCGAAACCGTCACAGTCGCTTCCGAGGCGCAGCTGCTGCAGACCGACAAGGCGGACGTCAGCACCGAGTTGAAGTCGGCCGAGTTGACCTCGATGCCGCTCAACCGCTTCCGCAACTACCAGGCGCTGATCAACCTGGTGCCTGGAACGTCGCCGATGGCGTTCGGCAACGCCGAGACGGACACGCCGGCGCGGTCGCTGGCGACCAACGTCAACGGCCAGGCGAACACGAACAACTCGACCCGGACCGACGGCGCCACGAACATGAACATCTGGCTGCCGAACCACAACATGTACATCTCGCCGGCCGAGACGATCGACACGGTCAACATCTCGACCAGCAGCTTCGACGCCGAGCAGGGCATGGCCGGTGGCGCTGCGGTCACCGTCATCACCAAGTCGGGCACGAACCAGTTCAGAGGGTCGGCGTTCGTGTTCCACAACGACGACAGCCTGAA
This sequence comes from uncultured Acidobacteriota bacterium, assembly GCA_963797625.1. Lineage (GTDB taxonomy): Bacteria > Acidobacteriota > Vicinamibacteria > Vicinamibacterales > 2-12-FULL-66-21 > DATBJJ01. The sequence continues at coordinate 163,556 of CAWCQI010000034.1, read as the reverse complement.
CGCGTCGCCGTACTATTTCGGTTCGGCGACCAAGCCCGCAAAACTGCCGATCGATGGCGAATACCTACGGCGGCACGGTTGGCGGGCCAATCGCCAAGAACAAGCTGTTCTTCTTCGGGTCGTTCGAGGGCTACAAGCGCGAACAGAGCCTGACCACGTTTTTCACCGTGCCGGATGCGGCGCTGCGCGCCGGCGACTTCAGCAACGCGCGCAACACGAACGGGTCGGTCCAGGCCATCTACAATCCGTTCACCGGCGGCGCGAACGGCGTCGGACGCGACGCAGTTCGCCGAACAACCAGATTCCCGCCAACATGATCAACCCGATTTCGCTGAAGGTCATGCAGCCTCTTCCCGATGCCGAACACGACGGGCATCGGCGCTGGCGGCCTGACGGAAAACTACCAGCGCGACGAAACACCGCACGGTCGACCGCGACAACTACGACCTGAAGCTGAACTGGAACCGCACGCACGTCGCAGCAGATCTGGGGCAAGTACAGCTTCATGAACGCGGTGGTCGACGACCTGACGAACTATCTCGGCCCGAACCCGAACGCTACGGGGGATGGCGGGTTCACGAAGGTGTGGCAGTTCACGTCGGGCACGACCTGGACGCTGAGCCCGACGACGATGATGGACATCACGTTCGGGTTCTCCCGGCAGGACCAGCAGGTCTACGGTCCCGACTTCCAGGACGGCAACTACGGCCTGGACGTGCTGGGCATTCCTGGCACCAACGACCAGGGAATCGGCGATCCAGCGGTACGCGGGCTATCCGCAGTTCAACACCGGGCTTCAGCGCGCTCGGCAACCGCGACGGCTGGAATCCGATCTACCGTGACGAGCGGACGTACTCGCTGGCCGCGAACGTGACCAAGTTGAAGGGACGTCACGATCTGCGCGGCGGCTACTTCCTGAACTTCATGTATCTCGACCACTGGCAGCCGGAGACCGGCAACCCGCGCGGCAACTTCACGTTCAATGGCAACACCACATCGGTGAATGGCGGCGGCGCAGGCGTCGAATTTCTACAATCAGTACGCGTCGTTCATGCTCGGGCTGGTCGGCAACGTCAACAAGAGCGTGCAGAACGAGCTGATGACCGCGCGCGAATGGCAGAACGCGCTCTTCTTCCGCGATCGGTGGAGCGCGACCGAGAGGCTGACTCTGGACCTGGGGATGCGGTGGGAGTACTACCCGATCATGCACCGCATCGACGGGCGCGGCCTCGACCGGCTCGATCTCACGAACCTCGAGGTGCTCGTCGCCGGCCGAGGCAGCAACCCGCAGAACAACGGGATGGAAGCCGAGCCTGAACAACTTCGCGCCGCGCGTCGGCGCCGTCTATCGCTTCAACGACAAGACGGTCTTCCGCACTGGCTACGGCCTGACGTACAACGCGCAGCCGTGGGCGCGCGCGGTGCGGGGCGACAACGACTATCCGGTCACGATCGCGTCGACCTTCGTCAACGCCGATCAGTTCGCGCTACTACAACACGCTGCAGCAGGGCATTCCGCTGATTGTCGGTCCGGATGTCAGCTCGGGCCGCGTGCCGCTGGACCGCGCGGCCGCCGAGTACACACCCGAGATCGACAACATCGATCGCGGCGCCGTCCACACCTGGAACGTCGCCTTCGAGCGCCGGCTGTTCTACGACATCGCGGTTGACGTCGCCTACGTTGGCGCCAAGGGCGTCGGCGGATATGCGGCGCTCGACATCAACGCGCCGCTGACGCTCGGCGGCGGCGACGCGAGCCGGCCGTACGCGCCGCTCGGGCGCATCATCGCCATCAATTCCTGGGGACAGCGTCTGGACACGCGCTACGACTCGCTGCAGGTCGCCCTCAACAAGCCGTTTACGCACGGCTTCCTGTTCAAGGGCGCGTACACCTTGAGCAAGGCGATGAACGAAAGCGACAACGATGGCAGGGCGACGCTGACCTGGAACACGCCAAGCGAGGTGTACCGAAACTGGGCGCCAGCCGGGTTCGACCGCAGGCATAACTTCACCGCTCGGCTTTGCCTACCAGCTTCCGTGGCAGAGCGCCGGTGGGTACGACGGCGTGCTCAAGACCATCATCAACGACTGGCAGCTGAACGGCGTGTTCGCGGCGTTCAGCGGAACGCCGTTCACCGTGACGGCGAGCGGCACGTCGTTGAACACGCCGAGCAACACGCAGACGGCCGATCTCGTCGGGTCGTTCGACACGAGCGGCAAGATTGGCTCCACCGGCACGTGGTTCGATACGACGGCGTTCGGCGCAGCCGACTGGCGTGCGCTTCGGGAACACCGGGCGCAACCAGTTCTATGGTCCCGGCGGCTACAACCTCGACTTCTCGGTCTTCCGCACGTTCCCGATCGGCGGCGAGAAAAAGATCGAGTTCAGGCTGGCAGCCGGAAACGTCCTGAACCATGCGGTCTTCGGCAACCCGCAAGGCAGCATCACTTCCGGAACGTTCGGGCAGATTACCGGGCGCCAACGACGCGAACTACCCGGCACGGCAGATCGTCCTGGGTCTGCGGTTCCAGTTCTAGGCCACGGATCACACGGATCACACGGAGAACGGACCGCACAGGAACACGACACGGAAAGCCCCGCCGCAGCGATGCGGCGGGGCTTTTTTTGTGCGCGACGAAGCGGACGGGGCGGTCTTCGTGCGATCTTATGGGTGTCGTGAACCGGTCTGTACGCCTCTGGCTGATCTGCGCGCTGCTGGCGTTGCCGGCAGGACCTTCTGCACAGGCAGGTCAACCCCCTCTTCCTCAGCTGGCACTCGACACATATCCCCCTGCCGCCCGTGATGCCATCGCGCGGGTGCACCAGGCGGCGATCGCGCGGCCCTCGGACGCTGGAGCGGTCCGCTCGCTCGCCGAGACGTTGCACGCCTGGGAACAGTGGGAGGCCGCCCACCAGGCCTACGTCCGCTGCCAGGCGCTCTCGCCGGGCGGCGTGGAATGTCACTACCTCGACGCGGTGGTCCTCCGGCGTCTCGCGCTATTCGACGACGCGGCCAGGCAGTTCAAACAGGCCGTCAGCCTGGAGTCAGGGTATCTGCCCGCCCGGGTCGGCCTCGCCGAAACGACCTTCGAAGCTGGAGCGCTCGACGAGAGCCGTCGATTGTTCGAGGCGCTCGTCGGCGACGGGCGTGCTGCGCCGGCAGCGGAGCTTGGCCTCGGCCGGCTCGACGCCGCGGCGGGCGATCACAACCGGGCGATCGCGCACTTCGATCGCGCCATCGCGCTCTTTCCAGAGTTCGGCGCCGCCTACTACGGGCTCGCGCTGTCGTATCGCGCGCTCGGGCGCACCGCGGACGCCGAGCGGGCCCTGGCGCAACACGCGCAGTTCGGTGCCCGGTGGCCGGCACTCGAAGATCCTTTGCGAGACAAGGTTTTAGCGCTCAGGGATGATCCGGCGGCGCTGCTCGCACGCGGCGTGAAGCTCGCTGAGGCGGGCGACGTGGCTGGTGCCATCAGCGCGCACGAATCCGCGCTCCGCGCGAATCCGTCGCTCGTCCAGGCGCACGCGAACCTGATCTCCCTGTATGGACGGGCCGGCAACTTCGTGAAAGCTGAGGAGGAGTACCGGACGGTCGTCGCGCTCGGCGGCGATCTCAGCGAGGCGCACTACGATTATGGGGTGCTGCTCGGCCTGCAGGACAAATGGGATCTCGCCGCGGACGCCTACCGGCAAGGCGCTGGCGCTGAACCCGTCGAACGTGCAGGCGCGCAACAACCTCGGACAGGTCCTCGAACGCCAGCGGAAGTTTGCCGCCGCAGCCGACGAATACCGGAAGGCCGTCGAGAGTCAGCCGACGTTCCGGCTGGCACGGTTCAACCTGGGACGCATGCTGATCGCCATCGGCCAGAACGAGGACGCGATCATCGAACTCCTGAAGTTGTCGCAACCGCAGGACGCCGAAACTCCACGATACGTGTTTGCGTTGTCGGCCGCCTACGTGCGGGCCGGGAAAAAGGAGGAAGCGATCAAATGGGCCACCGAGGCCAGACGTCTCGCGCTCGAGTACGGTCAGTTGGAGCTTGCCGCCACCATCGAGCGGGATCTGGCAAAGCTGAAATGAGCGAGCTCCCAGCTATCAGCTTTCAGCTCTCAGCTCTCAGGTTGCGCGGTTGGTTGGCGTGCGCTGCCTCCATGATTGTGGCCTCATGGGTCGCGTTCGCATCGGCACAGGCGCCAACGCCGTCGTCGCCCCTCTTCGTCGAGTCCGCAGCCGCCGTCGGGCTCGGCTTCACGCACGTCAGCGGCGCGTCCGGTCAGTACTACATGCCCGAGCAGATGGGGGCTGGATCGGCGCTCTTCGACTACGACGGCGACGGCGATCTCGATGTCTTTCTCGTGCAGAGCGGCAGCCTGACCGCCGGCGGCAAACCGTCGAGCGCCGAGACGCCGACCAGCCGTCTGTTTCGCAACGATTTGTCCGCGGGGAAGCTTCACTTTACCGACGTGACCGACCGCGCCGGCGTCGGTCTGCGCGCGTATGGCATGGGCGCGGCAACCGGGGACTACGACAACGACGGCGATCTCGATCTGCTCGTCACGTCCTTCGGACCGGAGACGCTCTTCAGGAACAACGGTAATGGCACGTTCACCGACGTGACGAAGGAGTCGCGCGTTGGCGACGCGCTCTGGAGCGCCAGCGCGGCGTTTGCGGACTACGATCGCGATGGCGACCTCGATCTGTTCGTCGCCAACTACCTCGACTTCACGCTGGCCGCCAACAAGGTCTGCAACGACTCGCTCGGCGCGCGCGACTACTGCAGCCCGCGCGCCTACAAGCCGGTCCCCGACCGGCTGTATCGCAACGATGGCGGCGGCCGGTTCACCGACGTCTCCGAGGCGGCCGGCATCACGAAAGCCGACGGCGCCGGATTGGGCGTCTCGACCGGCGACTACAACGGCGACGGCTGGCTGGATTTCTACGTCGCCAACGACGCCACGCCGAACCAGCTCTGGATCAACCAGAAGAACGGCACCTTCAAAGACGATGGACTGTTGTCGGGGACGGCGCTGAACGCCGCTGGCAATCCCGAGGGCAGCATGGGCATCGCGTCAGGCGACTTCGACCTCGACGGCGACGAGGATCTCTTCGTCACCAACATCGTCGGCGAGACGTTCGTGCTCTACGTCAACGACGGGCGCGGCGCGTTTGACGATGCCCGCGCGAAGGCGGGACTCGCGGCGCGGACGGCCGCGTTTACGGGCTTCGGCACCGACTGGTTCGACTACGACAACGACGGCTGGCTCGATCTCTTCGTCGCCAACGGCGCGGTCAACATCATCGAGGCGCAGCGCGGCGAGAAGTTCCCGTTTCGGATGAGGAATCAGTTGTTCCGTAACACCGGCGCCGGGAGGTTCGAGGAGACCAGCAAGGCCGGAGGGCCAGCGTTCGATCGCGCCGAGATCGGTCGCGGGGCAGCGTTTGGAGACATCGACAACGACGGCGACGTCGATGTCCTGGCGACGAACAACAACGGGCCGGTGCGGCTGCTCCTCAATCAGGGTCGAACGAAGAACCACTGGCTGCAATTACGCCTGCAGCAGGCTCAGGGGAACCGATTCGGGTTTGGCGCCTGGGTCGGCGTGGAACGCCCCGGGCAGCCAACTATCTGGCGTCGGGTTCGCACCGACGGCAGCTATCTGTCGGCCAGCGACAGTCGTGTTCACGTCGGCCTCGGCAGCGCGACACAGGTGGCCGGAGTGACCGTTCAGTGGCCCGACGGCGCGCGTGAACGTTGGACGACCGCGGCCGTCGACCGCCTCGTGACGCTTCAGCGCGGGACCGGGAAATGACGGTTCATCAGGGTGAGGATGCCTCGCACAGGGAAAATGACATGAGTTATGGCTCCACAGAGGCCTGGCTTTGAGCGAGCGAGACCGGGTTCGGGACAAGGCGCCGTGGGGGTCGTGGCTCGACACCTTACTGAGGGTGCTGACGCAGTGGAACCGCCACCAAGTCTGGAAAATCCTGACCGCTATCGTGGTGATCTGGATCGTCAGCGGCACAGCACTCCACTTCGCGGAGCGTGGCACGAATCCAGCGTTCGAGACGTTGCGCGAGTCCCTCTGGAACGTCTGGGTCACCCTCTTCAGCGGACTCGAAATCGAGATCAACTCTCCTGTTGGGCGGTTCGTGGTTGCCGCCGTGCTTGTCGTCGGTGTCGCCCTGGCCGGTTTGTTCACGGCCAGCGTGGCGTCGATCCTGATCGAACGCGCACTAAGGAGTCGTGAAGTGTCTAATCTTGAAATGTCTGGCCATCTGGTACTGTGCAACTGGTCGCCGCGAGCACTGGACTGGATCCGCGAAGTGCACAGCGGTATCGTCACCGACAAGCGGCCAATCGTGATCGTTCACGACACACCCGACGAAGTCGTGCTGCCTGACAAACTGGATGAAGCCGCCTTCAACGACGTCTATATCGTCAAAGGTGACCCAGCCAGCGAAGTGATCCTGCGCCGCGCCAAGGTTGCGCAAGCGCATTCCGTCGTCATCTTGTCGGATGACCACCAGGAGCAGCACGCCGACGGCAAAACCATCGTGTGCTGTATTGCCGTCAAGAACGTTTGCGTGCAAGAGCGCCAGCCAAACATCGTGGCCGAGTGCAAGGATCCGAAATACCGGTCGCACATGCGCAAGGCGGGTGCCGATGAGGTCATCTCGGCCGCCGACTTCGGATTGCGGCTGATGGCACGTGCCTCGCTCTTTCATGGCATGACGCGCGTCTATCAAGAGCTGCTATCGGTCCGGCGCGACGCCAACGAGATGTACCTGGTGCCGGTGCCTGCCCAACTTGTCGGGATGGATTTCGTCGCAGCGGCAAACGTGTTCCTGCCCGATCGCACGAATTTGAAGGCCTGCCTTCTCATCGGGCTCTATCGCGGTGAAGCAATGATGCTCAACCCGGTTGGCGGGGAAGCAGGACCGTTGCGCGAAGGCGATGAGCTGATCTTGCTGAGCCAGACTTTGCCGGATCTTTCACGGCTGCAGCCGCCCGGCGCCGCATAGCGAGTTCACTACTGCGGGAACATGCGCTTCAACTCGTCGAGCGATGCTTGCCGCCCGTATTGTCCGAGCTGAAACGCTTCCGCGTACTGGACCCTCTTCCCGCGCTCCGCTCCATAAAGCGTGACCAGACGCTCCCGATACTGATCGGCCACGGCGATGTTGCGCTTCTTCACGATGTCGAGCAGGTAAGCCGCGCGCTCGCGATCGCCTTTCGGCACGTTCGGCAGCGTGCTTGCCCCTGCCAGGAATCCTCGTCGCCGAACTGCGACGGCATCGCTGACACGCAGGCCCATTTCTTGTCGGCGACCGCGTCGATTCCAACCACCATCGTTGGCGTGAACGGCTTCGGATCCTGAAAGCCGTCGGAGTAGTACATGAAGACGGGATTGCGCGGCGTGGGCGGCGTGTCTGGCACGAAGAAGGGCGCGACCACGACGACCGCCGAGTCGTCCATCAAGACGCCCGTGTAGCGGTGATCGGGGTGGTAGTCGTACGGGCGGTGGCCCATGACGATATCGGCCTGCCACTCGCGGATCAGCCTCGCCATGGTCTTGCGGTTGTCGAGCGACGGCGTCAGTTCGCCGTCGTGAATGTCCATCACGTCGGTTTCGATGCCGAGGATGCGCGCGCACTCGGTGACTTCCGCCTTTCGCCGCCGCGCCAGCGGTCCGCCGGCGGATTCGAAATGGCCGACGTCGCCGTTGGTCATGGCCACGAACTTGACCTTGGCGCCGGCCGCCGCCCACAGCGCCGCCACGCCGCTCGCTTTCAGCTCCGCATCGTCGGGATGGGCGCCGAAGGCGATGACGCGCAGCGGTTGCGCCTGTGTGGCCGTCACTGTTTGGTCGGAAGCGGCGATAACCGAGTACGCGATTGAAATGGCGAGCAGGCAATAGAGCCGTTTCATGGCAGTCCTCGCAGTTGGGAGTGTCAGTGCCGCTCGATTCTACAGGGATTCGCGGCCACGGGAGAAGACGGAGATCACGGTTTTCACCGCGGAGGCACGGAGCGCACGGAGACGCACGGAGGCAGTCGCAGTGTTTCGACCAGAGACCGGTCGCGTCGCCGGCCGGAACGGCCGGCGAGTGGCATCGAGAGAGCGGCGCAACTCAAAGCACCCGCCGTTTCGTGGGATGTTTTGAGTTGCGCCGCTCTCTCGATGCCGCCCGCGCGTTGCGCGGCGCGACCGGTCCTCAGTGCGTCTCGGGCTGTCTTCAGCTCCGTTTTTCCAGGTGACACCGTGGTTCGTCAACTCCCTAGCTGCGAACCTATCCGTGAGATCCGCGCGATCCGCGTCCCGTGAGAGTACATCCGCGATTCGCGGTAGACTGCCGTGCCATGAAGACATCCAATCGTGCCGCCGAGCTGACAGCGTTTCTCGTCTGCGTCGGCGCCGTGACTGGCGCCGCATTTTCGATCCCTGCTGCGGTGGGTGAGCAGCAGCCGGCCACGCCGCCTGCCGCGTTCCAGTTTCGCGGCGAGCAAATCGCGAGCGACTTTGGTATCGGCTACGCCGTGACCACCGGCGACGTCAACGGCGATGGCCGGACCGATGTCGTCGCGATCAACGCGACTGACCTCGTCTGGTTCGAGGCTCCAACGTGGCAGAAGCGCGTCATCCTGACCGGAGCGACGCCCCGCGACAATGTCTGCCTGGCGCTTCACGACATCGATCGAGACGGCCGGCTCGACGTGGCGCTCGGCGCCAGCTGGCAACCCACCAATACATCGAGCGGTGGCACGCTCCACTGGGTGAAGCAGGGCGCTCCCGGCGCGGACTGGGAACTGCACGCGATCGCCGAAGAGCCGACGCTCCACCGTATTCGGTGGGCCGATGTCGATGGTGATGGCAACCGCGAGCTCGTCGTCGCGCCGCTGCACGGCCGCGGCACGAAAGGGCCGGACTGGCAGGGCCAGGGCGCGCGGTTGCTCGTGTTTACGCCGCCGGCCAACCCGGCACGCGACCCGTGGCCGGTGGAAGTCGCCGACGACACGCTCCATATCGTCCACAACTTCCTGCCGACGAATCTGGACACGGACAAGGCGGACGAGATTCTGACGGCGAGCCGCGAAGGCGTGAACATCCTGAAGCGGCGCCCGCAGAAACCCCCGCAGCAGGCACTGAAGAGCGAGGCCAAGGTGGAAGGCGCGAGCGACGCATGGTCGCGCACGCTCATCGGCGAGGGGGCGCCGGGCGAGATCAAGCTCGGACGCGTCGCCGGACGGCGGATGATCGCGACCGTCGAGCCGTGGCATGGCAAGTCGGTCGTCATCTACGCGGAGCAGCCCGGGGTGTGGGCGCGCACGGTCATCGAGTCCGAGCTGACCGGTGGCCACGCGCTCGGCTGGGCCGATTTCGACGGCGATGGCAACGACGAGCTCGCCGTTGGATGGCGCGACCAGAAACCGGGCGTCGCCGTGTACGCGGTCGATCGCGAGGGCGCTCTCAAGTCGAAGCTGATGGTCGACGAGGGCGGGATGGCGACCGAGGATCTGGTGATCGCCGACCTCAACGGCGACAAGCGGCCGGACATCATCGCCTCAGGACGCGCCACGCGCAACGTGAAGATTTACTGGAACGAGACCCAGCGCGCGAGCAGCGGCTCGCGATGAGCGGCATCGAACGCTGGCTCTCGCTGGCCACAGGCACGTCGATCCGAGGCGATCCGCCGAGCTGGCCGCGTCCAGCGAATCGAACGCCGAGCGCGACCCGATCGAGCCTGTGGTAGTCTGCGCGCATGAGCGTTTCTTCGTTGAGCCCGTCGCCCGCCTCTTCATCATACCGACGATATCGACGATCCAGAGGGCTGACTGCGTCGGTGCTATTAGCGGCGCTGGCTACGGCGGTCCCGCTCGCGGCTCCGACGTCGCCCCAGGCGGCAACCGCGCGCGCACAACCCGCGCAGACGGCTCTCGATCGATACGTCGCAGCGCCCGACCCGAACTTCTCGTGGAAGATCGTGCGCGATCTCCAAGCCGAAGGCGTGACGGCGACCCTCCTCGAGATGACGTCGCAGAAATGGCTGACGGAGAAGGAGGTCGAGCGGCCGCTCTGGACGCATTGGATTACTATCGCGCGCCCGGAGAAAGTAACCAGCAACATCGGCTTGCTGTTCATCAGCGGCGGCGGCAATGACCGGCCGGCGCCGACGCGTCCGCCGGCATGGCTCGTCGAGGTCGCGCGCGAGACCGGCACGGTGACCGCCGAACTTGCGTCTGGTGCCGAACCAGCCGGTGGTCTTCACGGACGATCCGGCGCGGAAACCACGGACCGAGGACGATTTCATCGCCTACACCTGGGACAAGTTCCTGCGCACGGGTGATGAGAAGTGGCCGGCACGCCTGCCGATGACGAAGAGCGCGGTTCGCGCCATGGACGCGGTGACGGCGTTCACCGCGTCGGCCGAGGGCGGGGGCAGCGAGGTCACGCGGTTCGTCGTGTCGGGCGCATCGAAGCGCGGATGGACGACATGGACGACCGCCGTCACCGATTGCCGGGTCGTGGCCATCGCCCCGGCGGTCATCGACATGCTGAACGTCGAGCCGTCCTTCGTGCACCATTGGCGCGTGTATGGCGCCTGGTCCGATGCCGTCAACGACTACGTCGAGCACGGGATCATGGACTGGATGGGGACGCCGCAGTTCCGCGCGCTGATGCGGATCGAAGAGCCGTACGAATACCGCGAGCGGCTGACGATGCCCAAGTTCATGGTGAACGCCTCAGGCGATCAGTTCTTTCTGCCAGACTCTTCACGCTTCTATTTCGACGAGTTGCGCGGGGAGAAGCTCCTCCGCTACGTGCCGAATGCCTCCCACTCGCTCGACAAGACCGACGCGCTCGAGAGCCTGCACGCGTTCTACTCCATGATCGTCAAGGGGACGCCACGTCCGGAGTTCTCGTGGACATTCGAAGGGGACGGCTCAATCAAGGTCGTCGTAAAAGACCGTCCGTTAGAGGTGGTCGTCTGGCAAGCCGTCAACCCGAACGGCGAGGAATTTCCGCCACGACGTCATCGGCTCGGCGTACCAGAGCACGCCGTTGACGCTCTCCGGCCCCAACACCTATATTGCCCGCGTCACGCCGCCCGCCACCGGATGGACGGCGTTTTTCGTCGAGCTGAAATTCCCAAGCGGCGGGAAGTACCCGCTGAAAGTCACGTCCGGGGTTCGCGTGTTGCCGGATACGCTGCCATTTCCGGCGCCGACACCGCGAAAGCCAGGCGGGTCTCCGCAAGTCGGGAAAGAGGTTGAATGAAAGTCTCGAACAGTTTCGCCACCGTCCTCCTCGCAGGCCTCACCGTCGTCGCGGTTCACGCTGGCTCGCAGGCGCCCACTCAGCCTCCCGCGCCGACCACTCCTGTTCCTGCAGGCGGCGGACGACAAGGACGAGGCGCCGTATTCCCTGCCCAGCAGCGGCCGCCAGGCGATCCGGCCGTGATCGAGCGCGGCAGGTCGATCTACTCGGTGACGTGCAGCGCCTGCCACGGCGCGGATGCCAGGGGCGGACAGCTCGGCGGGCCGAACCTTCTTCGATCGCAGCTCGTGCTGGCCGACCAGGACGGCGAAGCGATCATCCCGGTCATTCAGAAGGGACGTCCGGACAAGGGCATGCCGCCCATGCCTATCAACGACGCTGATGCCAAGGCGGTGGCGACGTTTCTGCACCACCTGCTCGCGTCAGCCGGGAGGCAGGGCTCGCCGCCGCCGGTCGACACGCCGCCGCCCGACGTGCTCGTCGGCGATGCCGCCGCCGGGCAGACCTACTTCGCAGCGAAGTGCACGACCTGCCACTCGGCCGAGCGGAGATCTGAAGGGCATCGCCGCGCGCGTTCCGGATGCCAAGACTCTCCAGAATCTCTGGGTGTCAGGCGGCGTTGCTGCGGGCCGTGGCGGACGGGGAGGGCGAGGGCGTGGGTCGAGTGGCTCGACGGTCACCGTCACCGTGACGCTCCCATCGGGAGAGAAGGCCGAAGGCCAGCTTCGACGTATCGACGATTTCATCGTGACGCTCGTTCAGGCCGACGGCACCGAGCGCAGCTTCAGGCGCGACGGCGACCGTCCGAAGGTCGAGGTCCGCGATCCGCTGCAGGGCCATCGCGACCTGCTGGCGGTTTACACCGACAAAGACATGCACGACGTAACGGCTTATCTGGTGACCCTGAAATGACGCTCAGAAAACTGCTCCTGGCTGCTCTCGGTCCTCCTGGTGCCCATCTTTCACAGCGCGCAGGGAAAGCTCAGCGCGCAGGGGAAGGGCGTTCCTCCCGCGGAACTGCTCAAGCCGCTCACGGAGTCGTGGCCAACGTATTCCGGCGACTATTCCGGCAAGCGGTACAGCGCCCTCAAGCAAATCAACCGGACGACGGTGAAGAACTTGACGCTCGCGTGGGTGGCGGAGCTGAACGAGGGACCCGGGACGCCTGGCTTCGGCGGTGGCCGCGGCGGCGGTGGCGGTGGCGGCGGCGCGCCGGTCATCATCGGCGGAGAGGGCACGGGCGAGTTCATGGCCGGCTCGGGAACGGTCAAGGGTTCCGCGCTCGTTGTCGACGGCACGATCTACGTCACCATGCCGGACAACGCGTGGGCGCTCGATGCGCGCGACGGGCACGAGCTCTGGCACTACTACTGGAAGACGCGGGGCGGCACGCACATCGCCAATCGCGGCCTTGGGATGTGGAACAACTACTTGTACATGGAAACCCCCGACAACTACCTGGTGTCTCTCGAGGCCAAGACCGGCAAGGAGCGCTGGCACAAGGTCATCGCCGACTTCAGCCTGCAGTATTTTTCGACGACCGCGCCGATCATCGTCGACAACCACGTGATCGTGGGAACCGGCAACGATCTCGACTCGCCAGGCTTCCTGCAGTCATTCGACGCGGAGAGTGGCGAGCTGCGGTGGAAGTTCTACACCGTGCCGATGAATCCCGGGGACCCCGGGCTCGACACGTGGCCGAGCCTGGATGCGGCGCGGCATGGCGGTGCGCAGCCGTGGCTTCCCGGCGCCTACGATCCGGAAACCCGGCTCTACATCATCGGCACTGGCAATCCGACGCCCGCCTATACCCCCGGTCGCGGCGAAGGGGACAATCTCTTCACGTGTTCACTCGTGGCCGTGAACGTGGATACCGGCAAGATGGCCTGGTACTTCCAAACATCGCCCCACGACATGCACGACTGGGACTCCGCGCAGACGCCGATCCTGATCGACGGCGTGATCAACGGGAAGAAGCGGAAGCTCGTCTCGACGGCAGCGCGCAACGGCTACTTCTTCACGCTCGACCGCGTCACCGGCGAGCACATCGTCACGAGCAAATACGGGAAGGCGACCAACTGGGTCAAGGAGGTCGCCAAGAACGGATCGCTCCGGCGCAATCCGGACAAGGACCCGACAGTCGGCGGCGCGCTCGTATCGCCGACGGCGGGCGGTACCATCAACTGGGAGCCCCCCGCGTTCAATCCCGACACGGGCCTCTTCTACGTGTCCGAGCGCAACGGCTACACGCTTTTCTATCTGACCGAGACGGATCCCCGGGGCTCGATGGGCCTGGGGGGAGTAGAGCAGGTGGGCGTCGGCTCCGCGGGGAACTACCTGACGGCGATCGACTACAAGACCGGGAAAATCGTGTGGCGCCGCCCGTATCCCAGCGCCGGTGGCGGCGGTGGTGGCGGTGGAGGAGGCCTGCTGACCACGGCCGGCGGGCTCGTGTTCGCTGGCGACGCTGGCGGCAACATCGTTGCCTACGACGCGGCGACCGGTGCGCCGCTCTGGCATTCGCACATCGGCAACGTCACCGCGCCGCCGCAGACCTACATGCTCGACGGCCGCCAGTATCTGCTCGTCGCGATTGGCGACAAGACTGTACCCGTTTACACGTCTTGTGACCGATGGAGCCGAAGCTTCCGTCTCAATTCTTCGTGGCGACGACGATGGGGTGATCTTCCATCGCGTGCCTGAAGATGCGGAGGAGCTCCATGCCGACCGCGTCCTGAAAGAGCGGTCCCCGCTTGCCGAGTCCGGCCATCTCGAGCAGGCTCAGCCACAGTTTGCGGGCGGCGCGCAGCGGCCTCGGCGTATCGGCCACTCGTTGCCACTCCGTCCAGCGGGCGAGATCCGCCTCGAAATAGGGCACGACGTACGCGACTGGCTTCAGTCGGACCCGATCGAAGCCGGCCTCGTGGCACGCCCTCAGGAATGGCGCGACGAGGACGTCCTGTTCCGTGACGCCGAACGACTCGGTGGCGTGGCGGGACGTGTCGGCGTCCGCGTGGCCGCGACCCGGTTCGGAGAAGAGCACGCGGCCGCCAGGCTTGAGCACGCGATGAATCTCCACCAGTCCGAGCCGCATGTCCGGCACATGGTGGAAGGCGTTGAGGCACACCGCCGCGTCGACGCTCGCCGAACGGAATGGGAGGTGTTCGAGGTCGCCTGCGACGAGCCGTCCCGGACGCGGCAGCCGCTCACGCGCGACGCGGAGCATGTCGGTCGCCAGGTCGACCGCCACGGCGTCGACGTTGAGGCGCTGCAGCCACTCCGAGCACCAGCCACTGCCGGCGCCGAGGTCGAGGATGGTCTCGCCAGGCCTCGGCGCGAGGCAGGCGAGCATGACGGCGAAGTCGCGAATCAGCGCGGCGCTCTCGCCAACCATGTCGTGACCGGTTGGCGCAAACGGCTTCGTGCGCTCCCATGGCAGGCTGCCGGCCAGGCGCGCGTAATCCTTCTCGGCCTGCTTCGCGCGGTCCGTGGACGACACGGCGTCATGCTAGCACGGGCAGATCGACTCGCAGCTAGCTCTGAGCCGCGCTGTCAGCAGAGGCCAATCTCCGATCAACGGGACGCGGATCGCACGGATCGCGCGGATCACCGAAACAGGATCAGATTGACGGTCCCGATTCGGACTGGGCGACCGGCAGCCTGGCGGAGCCAGGCTGGTGAGAAGACAGGACGGTAGGCGATCAGAAGGCCTGCATCATCAGGCGCTTCTGATCCCTCCGTCCGGTCTTCTCACCGCGCATCGCGCCCGGTCGTCTCTCTCTAGGAGAGTTCGTGTTCATCGGGTCATCGTGTTCATCGTGAACCCTAGCCGTCGGCGCGTTCAGCCTGGTGTTGGTTCATGAGATAGGTTCTAGCGGGATTCCAAACGACGGGCCGCGACGGGTCGCGACTTGGCAAGTTCGGTCCGCAGGCTGACGAGTGTCTTCTCCAGGGACTCTCTGGCGATTCGTTCGACGGTGCCGGTCACGAACGGACGCAGGAGGACCGGGACGCCGCGGCTGAGGCTCACCGATTCGCACTCGATGAGGACGCCTCCCTTGACCTGCTCGTAGCGCCAATAGGCATTGAGCCGCCAGAGGAAGCCGTGGTCGTTGCCAACCGGCTTCTCGCGCTCCTGCGGCGTGCCCGCGCCTTCGAGCTCGGCGATCTTGGTCGCGACGCTTCGGCTCGACGCTCGCGTGTCGTTGATCCGGCGGTACTGCACGTCGTGCTCGGTGTTGTAGGTGACGGTAATGACGCTCTCCCGGCGCAGCTTCATGTATACACGCAGCCGATCGCCGTCGCGCGAGATCAGGCGCGAGCTCAACACGTCGTCGAACGCGTCAGACTCGCGGCCGGCGCGTTGGTTCAGGTACTTGAGCACGTGGTCGAGCGTTACGCCGGGGATGAAGACGGCTCCGGCCCAGTGGTGGATGCGGCCATCGGGAACCGACGGCTCCGGTGCGCCCGGCGCGAAGGACGCGATCCGGACCATCGACACCTGTCCGTTCATGACCTGTGCGCGCCACCCGGGAGCCAGCTTGAACGCGTCGTGCACGAAGAACGGCTCGCTCGCGGCCGCTCGCCCGTATCGGTCGTCGACCTGACGGCTGTACTGCTCCCACGCCGCGATCGCCGCCGCGCTCAGCTCGGCGGTGGCTATCTCGGCCGCATACGCCGTCGACGGGGCGAGGGAACCGACGATCATGACGAGCATGCCCGTGACGGCCACGGACGTTGTCTTGAACACGAGCACCTCGCTGGCCACGAAGTTGAGCATCGAGCAGACGCCGATGGCGACGACGTTGGCGGCGACCGGATCGATGCGGAGCGTGCCGCAGAGGACCGTCATGATCGCGAGGTTGCCGAAGAGCGACACCGTGCCGTTCAACAGGTGGAACCGAGCGAGCCGGCGCGCGACCGCCGCGGCGGATGGGCTGGGTCGATCGCGCCAGGTCCAGTGCTGATGCCAGATGAAATTGTGCAGTACGGTGATCTCCACCGCAATCGCCGTCGCCACGAGATAGTGCAGGCCACCTCCATGAACCAGAAGCGTCAGCAGGCCAAGCTGGACCCCGACCCCCAACACGCCGACCCCGTTGAACGCCAGCCACCGCCGCCAGAGGCCCTTTGCCGCCATGCCCTGTAAGGCGTAAAAGCGGCGAAAACCAGCTCAGCCAAGGGTTTCAGGGGCCGTGATAGCTTTCCGTTGTGCCCGAGCTTCCAGACATTGCGCTCTATCTCGAAGCGCTCGCTGCGCGCATCGTCGGACAGCCGATCGAGCGGTTACGGCTGGGCAATCCGTTTGTCGTCCGCACGATCGATCCCGCGCCGGCCGATCTCTCGGGCCGCCAGGTTACCGGACTGCGACGGATGGGGAAGCGCATCGTCCTCGTCGTTGAAGGCGATCTCTTCATCGTCGTGCATCTGATGATTGCCGGACGGTTGCGGTGGCGCGATCGCGGGGCGGCGATCCCTGGGAAGGTCGGCCTGGCGGCGTTCGATTTTCCCAACGGCTCGATCATCTTCACGGAGGCGGGCTCGAAACGGCAGGCATCCATTCACCTGATTCGGGGAGAGGCTGCCCTCGCCGCGCTGGACCCCCAGGGGCTGGAGGTCCTCGACGCCGACCTGCCGACGTTTGCGAGCCGGTTGACGCGCGAGAATCACACGTTGAAGCGGGCGTTGACTGACCCGCACATTTTCAGCGGCATCGGGAACGCCTACTCTGATGAAATCCTGCACGCGGCGAGGCTCTCGCCGATGAAGACGGTCGCGTCGCTCTCGGATGAGGAGGTCGCGCGACTGTTCGATGCGACGCGGCTCACGCTCGAGGCGTGGATTGCGCGCCTCCGCGACGAAGCCGCCGGCGAATTTCCCGACAAGGTGACCGCGTTTCGTGCTGGCATGGCAGTTCACGGCCGCTACGGTCAGCCCTGTCCTGATTGCGGCTCGCCAGTGCAACGGATCGTCTACGCGCGGAACGAGGCCAACTACTGCAGCCGCTGCCAGACCGGCGGCCGGCTGCTCTCGGACCGCGCTCTCTCCCGGCTCCTCAAGGACGACTGGCCGAAAACCCTCGAGGACCTCGAAGCGCGCAAGAGCCGCCAGCGCCAGCCGTGACCGCGTGATGCGCTCTTCCCGTGTTGTCCGTGTTGTCCGTGGTTCGTCCAATGTTTGTCTCGAGTTTGACATAGACAAATGTTTGACGAACGTCCCGATCCGACCGTAGAGTCGTTGGCGTGCCGCGCAAGCCGTCAGGCCCATCTCCCCGATATCCGATCCGCGCGGTGGCGCGCCTCACCGGACTGAGCCTCGACACGCTGCGCGCGTGGGAGCGCCGTTACCGCGCAGTGACGCCGGTCCGCGACGAGCGCGGCCGGCTCTATTCCGGCGCCGATGTCAAACGCCTGCAACTGCTGGCGGCGGCGGTTGCGCGCGGCCACGCCATCGGCCGGCTGGCAGAGCTTACTGACGCCGAGCTCGAGACGATGATTGCCGTGCCAGCGGCTGCCCACGCGGGTGCTGTGGCCGACAGCCGACGCAGCGAGTCGGCGGACATCAGCACTCTGCTCGATGCCCTGCACGCGTTCGATGCGGCGGGAGTAGAACGGGAGCTTGACCGGTTGTCGCTCGCGCTGAAGCCGCGCGAGCTTGTCCACCGCGTCATCTTCCCCTTCCTCAAGGAGGTCGGCGACGAGGTCCACGCCGAACGCCTCAATATCGCTCAGGAGCACCTGCTATCAGGTGCCGTGCGCAATCTCCTCGGAGCGATGGTGCGAATGTACTCGAAGAACGAAGTGTCCCGACGGCTGCTGTTTGCGACGCCGTCAGGCGAACGCCACGAGTTTGGCGTCCTTGCGGCGGCGATGCTCGCAGCGGCGGGGGGCCTCGGCGTGGTCTACCTCGGAGCCGACCTGCCCGCGCGACTGATCGTCGATTCGGCGGCGCGAAGCGGCGTCGATGTCGTCGTGCTCGGCATCATCTACTCGGGCTCGACCCGCGAGCTGCGCAGGCAGGTCGACTACATCGTCGACCACTTGCCGGGCCGGCTGGAACTGTGGGTTGGCGGCACGCTCACGCCCGACCTCGATCGCCCGCTGGCGGGCCAGCAGATTGTCCGGCTCCAGGATTTTGAGGCGCTCGAGCGTCAGCTAATGCGGATTGGGGCGCGGTTCTAGAGGACGTTGACCGATTCACGGACTCACTAAACCCACGCGGCGTACACTGGCAAAGCCTCTCACCGCTGAGGCCGCTGAGCTCGCAGAGAAACACTGTTGGCTCTGCGCACTCTGCGGTGGAAGGCTTTTCGTGCTGAGGAAAGGTCGACTGTGGACTAGCCCGCCGGCTTAGCCCGCAACACCCCACCTGAACCAGGAGTCCGGTGAAGTCCAGGATCCGCCGTTCGTGCACGATCTTGCCCTTCTCGAGGCGATAGATGAAGGCGCCGGCCACCTCGATCCGCCGGCCGGTTGGCGGCATCCCGAAGAACTCGCCGGCATGACTGCCAGTGATCCGGCAGAGCAGGCAGACGCGGTTGTCGTCGACGAGCAGATCTTCGGTCGCGAACACGAGGTCGGGAAACGCCGTAAACCAGACGCGGTAAATCCGCTCGATCTCGACGATCCCTTCGAGGACGCCGCCGGTCGGGCTGACCACGACGCCATCGGTCGCGTGGTCGGCGGTAAGCGTTGAAGCATCACGCGCCTCCCACGCCGCCTCGCGCCGGTTGAACAAGGCGAAGATTTCGTCGCGCGTCATGTTCTCGTTTTCCTCGGTTCCAGACCGCCTAGCCCGGGGATTGACGCTACTATAGGCCTCTGCAGGGTAATGAACAAGGTACGGGGGGAAGCCCGATGAACATCCTTCTCTTCTCGATGCCCGACTCTTTCGAGCACACGGCGACGGTGACGATGCGGATGCCAAACGGGGCGCTCGCGTCGCTGGCTGGCAACGTGGATGGGCACCACCGGGTCGCGATTGCCGACCTGATTCTGGTGCCACGACAGGTGCGTGAGACGGTCGAGCGGCTGATGCGCGAGTTCGACCCCGACGTGGTCGGTCTGTCCGTGATGACGTTCCAGCGTGGAACCGCCCGGAAGATCGTCTCGCTCGTACGCGCCCTCAAGCCCACCGTCACCGTTGTCGTCGGCGGCTACGACCCGAGCCTGGCTTCCGACGTCTACGAAGATCCCGCCTGGGACGTCGACGTCATCGTACGCGGCGAGGGCGATCTGACGTTTCGCGATCTCCTGCGCGCGCTCGAGGCAGGCCGCGACCTGCGCGGAATCCCCGGATTGTCCTACCGTCAGGGCGCAGCCTTCGTCCGCAACCCGGACCGCCCGGTCAGCAGCTTGTCGGGACAGGACGTCGCGTTGCCGAACCGCGCTGCTCGAGTGCTCACGGGCTACACCTTCATCGGCCGGCCGATCGACGTCGTCGAAACTTCGCGCGGCTGCACGTACGACTGCAGTTTCTGCTCGATCATCGAGATGCGCGGCAGGAACTTCCACACCTGGTCGGTCGACCGGGTCCTCGCCGACATCGCCGACGCGCGCGCCCGGGGCGCGCGTGCCATCTTCATCGTCGACGACAACATCACGCTGAATGTCGCCCGGTTCGAGTCGCTCTGCCGGGCCATTGTCGCTGCGGGCTTTCACGATATCGACTACCTGGTCCAGGCGATGACCTCCTCGATCGCGTCGCATGGCGAAACGCTCGCGCCGCTGATGCGCGCCGCGGGGTTTCGTTATGTCTTCCTGGGGATCGAGAACATCCTCGACGAGGATCTCGCGTTCCTCAAGGCCAGCGCGAAGAACGCGCGCCGTCAGGGCGGCCGCACGGTCGGCAACGCGACGACGGCGGCGATCGAGCAGCTGCATCGGCACGGCATGTATGTCGTCGGCGGACTGATCGTCGGGAATCCCGGCGACACTCGCGAGTCGATCGAGACCAACCTTGCGTTCGCGCGCGATTATGTCGACTGGCCCTACATCCAGCATCCCACGCCTTACCCTGGAACGCCGATGACCCGCGACTTCCGGGAACGCGATCTCATCGTCAGCGACGATGTCGATGAGTACGATGGCACCACCGCGGTCGTGCGAAGCGAGCATCTCGACGCGTCAGAGATTGAATTCATGCGCTGGCGGGCGGAGCGATGGATGAAGGTGAAGCATCTGTGGCCTGTCCTGGTGCACAGCCCCTGGTTCGTGCTCCGTCACGGGCATGAGATGCTCGCCCACACGTTTCGCGGCGTGTCATGGCGGTCGCTGCTGGGGCTCGAGGACGAGCACGACGTCTTCGTGCGATACAAGGACATCAGGCGGATGGAAAGGCGTTATCTCTGAACCATAACCGTAGCGTCCGCCTTCAGCCGGACTTCTAGCGTCCGGCTAAAGCCGGACACTACGAAAGTGCCAGCATGAAGCGAATGCGTGAATCTTTCTGACGGTCGTCTGCCCTTATCCTCGCCGCTGGCGTCGAGACGTTTGCCCAGGCGCCGCACCACCAGCACTACGAGCGAACCGCTGCGGCGCACCAGGCGGGACCTGGGGGTGTGCTCGCGCCGCGGTTGCAGAAGCTCGGCACACATACCTTCAAAGTCACGACGAAATCGGCGCGCGCGCAGTTGTTCGTCAATCAGGGCCTCAACCTCGCGTATGGGTTCAATCACGCCGAAGCGGGCCGCGCGTTTGCGGAAGCGGCGCGCCTCGACCCGGCGTGCGCGATGGCGTACTGGGGGCAAGCTCTTGTCCTTGGCCCGAACATCAACGCCGCGATGGCCCCCGATGACGAACCAAAAGCGCTCGCGCTCGTGCAGAAGGCGCAGTCGCTCGCACGCGGCGTGACGCGCGCGCGAGCGTGCCTACATCGACGCGCTCGCGACACGCTACACCGGGAAGGCCGACGGACGGCAGGCCGCCGATCGCGCGTTTGCCGATGCGATGCGCGCGCTCACGAAGAAATACCCGCGCGACCTCGATGCGGCGACGATTTTTGCCGAGTCGCTGATGGACCTGCGGCCGTGGAACTACTGGACGCGGGACGGGGAACCACAGGAGGGGACCGAGGAGGCCGTGGCCACCCTCGAGCGCGTGATCGCATCGAATCCGAAACATCCCGGCGCGCTTCACTACTGGATTCACCTGTGGGAGCCGACCAAAAATCCTGAGCGGGCCGAGAAGGAAGCCGATCGCCTGCTGCCGCTGATGCCTGGCGCCGGCCATATTGTCCACATGCCCGCGCACATCTACTTGCGGGTCGGACGCTACGCCGATGTCGTCAGCTCGAATCAGTTGGCAGATGGCGGCCGACGAGGACTACATCGCGCAGTGCCGCGCGCAGGGCTTGTACCCGCTCAGCTACTATCCGCACAACATTCACTTCGTGTGGCTCGGCGCGACGATGTCCGGTCAGCGCCGCCTGGCGGTCGAGTCGGCGCGGAAGGCCGCGGCGTCAGTGGCGCCCGCGACGCCCGAGCAGCTCCCGTTCGTTCAGGGATTCCTGGTCGTGCCGTACTACGCGCTCGTGCGATTCGGCCGGTGGGACGAGATCCTCGCCGAGCCGAAGCCTTCTCACGACTCGCTCTTCACCCGCGCGATCTGGCACTTCGCGCGCGGGTCGGCGTTTGCCGCGACCGGTCAGGCCGACAGGGCGGTGCAGGAACGCCAGGCGCTCGAGGCCATCGCGGCGGACCCGGCACTGGCGAAAATGCCGCCGTTTTCGCTCAATCCGCCTGACAAGATTGTCGCGATCGCTCTCGAAGTGCTGAACGGAGATATCGCTGCCCGCCAGAAGCAGTACGACACGGCCATCGCGCATTTCGATCGCGCCGCGCGGCTCGAGGACGGCCTGATCTACACCGAACCGCCCGATTGGCACGCGCCGGTGCGGCACTGGCTGGGTGCGACCCTCCTCGACGCCGGCCGCCCTGCGGAGGCCGAGGTCGAGTACTGGGAGGATCTCAAGAAGAATCCCGACAACGGGTGGGCCCTCGCCGGGCTGCACCAGGCGCTTGTCGCGCAAGGCAAGAAGGAAGACGCGGCGCTCGTCGAGCAGCGGCTCAAGAAGGCCTGGTCGCGCGCCGACGTGACGCTGACGTCCTCGCGATTCTGACGTGAGACGCGAGTCGATGCCCCAGTTTCGTCGTGGCGTCAAGAAGCGGACGCGGTGGCAGGCGGTCCTCGCTGTCGCCGCACTGGCAAGCGCGGCGTTGGCTGGACTCCGGGCCGCGCAGGTCGCGCCATACGATCTCGTGCTTCGCAATGCGCGGATCGTGGACGGCACCGGTAGCCCGTGGTTCCGCGCCGACATAGGGATCCGCGGCGACACGATCGCCCGTATCGCGCCGTCGATTGATGGACCGGCGTCACGAACGATTGATGTCGGCCAGCAGGTCGTGGCGCCCGGATTCATCGACATCCATTCGCACGCGGCCCGCGGCATCTTCGAGATCCCGACGGCCGATAACTATGTCAGGCAGGGAGTGACGACGCTCATCGCAGGACCCGACGGATCTTCCCCCGTCCCAGTCGCTCCGTTTCTGGCGAAGCTCCAGGCGCTGCACACGTCCGTCAACGTCGGGACGTTCATCGGCCAGGGCTCGATTCGGTCCGAGGTGATCGGCGAAGTCAATCGCACTGCGAAAGACGACGAGCTGCAGAAGATGCGCGGGCTCGTCGAGCAGGGAATGAAGGACGGGGCGTTCGGTCTCAGCACGGGTCTCTTTTACGTGCCTGGCACGTTTACGCCGACCGACGAGGTCGTCGAGCTGGCGAAGGTCGCCGGCCGGTTCGGCGGCATCCACGTGTCCCACATGCGCGACGAGACGGCCGGTGTGCTCGACAGCGTCAACGAGACGATCGCCATCGGCGAACGAGGAGGTCTACCTACCCAGGTCACGCACCACAAGATCATCGGCCGTCCAAACTGGGGGAAGAGCGTCGAGACGTTGCAGGCCGTCGATCGCGCGCGCGCGCGCGGCGTCGACGTCACCATCGACGCGTATCCGTACACGGCCTCGAGCACGAGCATTCAGGGCGCGCTCCTGCCAGCGTGGGCGCAGGAGGGCGGTCGCAAGCAGATGCTGGCCCGTCTCGGAGACGCGGGAACGCGCGCGAAGGTCAAGGCAGAGATCGTTCGCATCATCCAGAATGAGCGTGGCGGTGGCGATCCCCGGAACATCGTCATCGCCGCCTGTGACTGGGATGCATCGCTGGCAGGCAAGAATCTCAGCGAGATTGCGCGGAGCCGCGGCCTCGCCGGCCAAAGGCCGGCGTTAGATAAAGAACCGACCGTCGACCACGCCGCGGACGCAGCGCTGTGGATTGTCGAACGCGGCGGCTGCCAGGCCGTGTTTCACGCGATTGGCGAGGAAGATCTCGAACGGATCCTTCGCCACCCCGCAACGATGATTGCGTCGGACGGCGAGATCCCGACCTTCGGCGTCGCCAGTCCGCATCCGCGCAGCTACGGGACCTTCGCCCGCGTGCTGGCGGTGTACGCGCGCGACCGCCAGGTTGTGACGCTCGAGGACGCGATTCGGAAGATGACCGCGTTTCCGGCCGCGCGGCTCGGACTCGCCGACCGCGGGATCGTGCGGCCGGGGCTGAAAGCCGATCTGGTCGTGTTCGATCCAGCGAAGGTCGTGGATCGCGCGACATTCGAGCGGCCGCACCAGTATGCGGCAGGATTCTCGCACGTCATCACGAATGGCCAGGTCGTGTTCGAGAGCGGCACGATGACCGCGGCGCGGCCCGGGGCGGTGCTCTACGGGAGTGGGCGCCGGAAACGCGCGATGACGTGTTCGGTCTGCCGATTCGTGGCGGTGAGTCACCGAGGCAGCTGGCCAAAGCGCTTCACGGGGATGATGTTCATGAGACTAGAAGTCCGAAGTGGGGCAGGCAAGGTTCGTCAACGTGTCTCGTGGCCGCCGGAGTAGTGCACGGCCGTGACCTTGTCGGACGACGGCGTCGCTGCGCGCGGCAACGAGCTCTGTCGCCATCACGCGCCGCGTGAGGGAGCAATGACCGGGTACAATGACTGAACACACCATGCAGATCACAATTACGTATTGCGGCCGGTGAAACTACCTGCCACGGGCCTCCAGTCTGGGGGCCAGGGTGTTGCGTGAGCTGGGCATCGAGCCGGAGCTCGTCAAGGGCGATCGCGGTGTGTTCGACGTCACCGTCGACGGCACGCTCGTATTCTCGAAGCACAAGGCCGGTCGCTTTCCTGATGAAGCCGCGCTCGTCGAGAGCATCCGTGGCCTCGAGCGACGGTGATCGTTACTGGCTCAGCGCCGATGCATTGGACTGAAATTGCCGAGCGGCGCGCCGGCGCCGGCACGCGGTGATGTGGCGATCTTCGACCTGCACGGGCAGATGACGCTCTCGGGCGAGGAAGAACCCCGGCTGCTGCTCGCGATCCGCGCCGCCGTACAGAATGGCGCCAGACACGTCCTTCTCAACCTGACGCACGTGTCGTATGTGGACAGCACCGGCATCGGGGAGATCGTCGGCGCCTACACCCGCGTCGCGCG
The DNA here is from genome assembly GCA_963797625.1 of uncultured Acidobacteriota bacterium. GTDB lineage: Bacteria > Acidobacteriota > Vicinamibacteria > Vicinamibacterales > 2-12-FULL-66-21 > DATBJJ01. The sequence goes on along the minus strand of CAWCQI010000034.1, from coordinate 138,733 downwards.
CCACGGCGGCAGCCTGAAGCTCGTCGGCGTCTCGTCGAGGATTCAAGAGCTGCTCGACACGACCAATATCGACACGGTCATCCCGTCGTTTCCCGACGAAGCGTCCGCGCTCAGAGCGTTTGATGCCGGCGCCTGATCGGCAAACCGCTTTTGGGAGTGGCGCGAAGTATCGTACAGAGGCGCGCGAGCGACCATGATTTCTTTCATCGTGCCGGCGTACAACGAAGAGAACCTTATCGGCCGCGCGCTGTCCGGCATTCATGTGGCGGCCAGTGAACTCACCCGTCCCTACGAAATCATCGTTGTCGACGATGGCTCGACGGACCGGACGGCGACGCTGGCGGAAGAGTGTGGCGCGCGGGTCGTCAACGTGCATCACCGCCAGATCGCTCGGGTGCGTAACGCCGGCGCGCGCGTGGCGGTCGGCGACATCCTGGTGTTTGTCGACGCGGATACTGTGATCACGGCCTCGACGCTCCGCGCGACGTTGGACGCGCTCGGTCAAGGGTGCGGTGGGCGGCGGCGCGAGCCTGCGGTTGGATGGGTCGATTCCCTGGCATGGCTGGTTGCTCCTCTGGCTGGTCCAGGCGGGCATGCGGCTGGGGAGGTTGGCGGCGGGGTGTTACGTGTTCTGCACCCGCGAGGCGTTCGCCGCGGTTGGCGGCTTCGACGAGCGGCTGTTCGCCACCGAAGAGATTGCCTTCAGCCGGGCGCTCGCGCGGCAGGGACGCGTCGTCATCCTGCGCGAGACGGTCGAAAGCTCGGGGCGCAAGCTGCGCACGTTCTCGGGCTGGGAGATTCTGCGGCTGCTCTCGGCCGTCGCCTTCCAGGGTTCGGGCGCCTTGCGTCGCCGCGACGGGCTCGAGCTGTGGTACGGACAGCGCCGGATCGATCCCGAGCCGGAGGGGCCACGCCGCGGATTCCACCGACCAAACCCACAGCAGGTCGATTGATCATGGCAGGTATCGACGACTGGCTGTCAGTGGCGCGCGCGGATGATCCCGATGACGTCCGCGAGCGCATCCTGACCGGCTATCGAGACGGCAAGCCGTTCACACCCTACGTTCCGACGCTCGCGATGCCGGCGTCCGTGACGACTGTCCTCGACTTCGGATGCGGTCTCGGCCGCAACTTCCCCTACTTGACGTCGATCGCGCGTGAGGTCGTCGGTTTCGATCTGCCGCCGATGATCGAGCGATGCCGGACGGTCGGGACGCACCCGGTCGCGTGCTTGACGAGCGACTGGCCCGAGGTCCTGACCCGCCGTTTCGATCTGATTGTCGCCACGCTCGTCCTGCAGCACATCGAGACCGCGGCGTGCCGCGCGTATCTGGAGGACTTCGCGCGGCTGGCGCCGGTGAGTTACGTCCTGACGCGCGTCCGCAGCGACTTCGGCGCCAACGTCCTGCAGCTCGTCGCGGACACGGGCCTCTTCGACGCCGGCGAGTGCGTGGAAGTCGAGCACGATCCCGTGACGCACCAGCTGCGCGTGCTCGGCCGCGAGGCGTTCGACACGCTTCGCGCGGCGGAGGATGGCGGGCACTATGAAGTGCTGCTGCGGTCACGCGTGGTGGAGTGACGGAGGCTACGGAGTTCACGGTTTTCACCGCGGAGGCACGGAGCCGAAATGAGTGGGAGACGCGCGGAGGCCGTCACGCTGCGGACTGCTTGCACGCCGGCCGGAGGCCGGCGTCGGGGGTGATGCGGGCGACGGGAATCACAAGCACTGGTCGACTTCCGTGGTGCTTGCGATTCCCGTCGCCCGCATCACCCCACCGCGCTACGCGCGGTGCAAGCAGTCTCGTCTGCTGCGAGCTGGCTCGTTCTCTCCGTGCGTCTCCCGTGGTCTCGCTCCGTTGCTCCGTGGTGAACTCCGTTATCTCCGTCCCCTCCCTTTTCCACCAGTGTTCTTCCGCGGCTTTCGCTTGCTGCTCGAAGCGCGATACGGCGCCAGCAGCGTCTCCAGATCAGCCCGCACCCATGATTCGGCCGTGCCCTCGCGAAAGATCGCCCAGCTGATGAGCGACCCGCCCGCCATCGCGCTGATGGCGCGGGCCAGTCCGCGTGTGTCGCAGGCCACAATCTCCCTCTTCGTGACGGCCTCGTCGAGCAGCGCCTTGTAGCCATCCTCAGTGCGGCGTGACAGCACCAGCATGTGCTGGTGAAACTCGGGATCGCTCACGTCAATCTGCAGGAACGCCAGATGATTGGCCATCTCCTCGGCGCTCTTCGTGCCCTGCGACATCATCGTCGCGCCGGCGAGGACCGCCGCGAGCGGTGACGGGCAGTCGAGGCGGAGCATCTCGAAGCAGGCGTCGACGCCGTCGACGGCGCTCGCCCAGAGCGCGAGCATCAGCCCGCGCTTCGAGCCGAACCGTTGCACGAGCGTCGCCGGCGACAGGCCCGCCTCCTTGGCGACTTCGGCCAGCGTCAGGCGGGCGGGGCCGAGGCGCGACATGGCGCTCTGGGCGGCGGTCAGGATCTGCTCGTCGGGGACGGTACGGGGGCGCGGGCTCATGCTTGACAGATAAGTAAATGACGGTTTAGTTTATGCGGCAAGTAAATGAACGGTCGTTTATTAATTCCAGACGCCAGGAGAACGTCCATGCCTGCGAAACAGCCACTGTCCGGACAGGTCGCACTCGTCGCCGGCGCCACGCGGGGGGCCGGCCGCGGCATCGCGCGGGGCCTCGGCGAGGCCGGCGCCACCGTCTATTGCACCGGGCGAAGCGTTGAAGGCCACCGCTCGCCCTACAACCGGCCCGAAACCATCGACGAGACCGCTCGGATGGTGACGGCGGCCGGCGGCACCGGCATCGCCGTACGCGTCGATCATACGGTCGAGCTCGAGGTCGAGGCGGTGTTCGCCCGCGTCGCCCGTGACCACGGCCGCCTCGATGTGCTCGTCAACAGCATCGCCGGCGAGGACCCCCTGCTCGGTGGCTGGGCAAGCTTCTGGCAGACCGATTTCACCCACGGCGCCGATGCCTTGCGCCAGTCGATCCTCTCGCACCTCATCACCGCCAAGCATGCGACACCCTACATGCGGAAACGGCGCCGCGGTCTCATCGTCGAGGTCACCGAGGGCGACACGGTGTTTGGCGGCGGCGGTAACGCGCTCGCCGACGTCGTGAAAAGCTCGCTCAAGGGTTTCGCCGCGCGAATGGCTGGCGAACTGCGCACGCATCGCATCGCCGCCGTGTCCATTACGCCCGGATTCCTGCGATCCGAGTCGATGCTGGAGCACTTCGGCGTCACGGAGGCCAACTGGCGTGACGCCGGCAAGAAGGATCCGAACTTCCTCGAATCCGAATCGCCGCTGTTTGTTGGCCGGGCAGTGGCTGCGCTCGCCGCCGACCCGAACATCCTCGAGCGCTCGGGGGACATCCTGAGCTCGTGGGAACTGGCGCGCGACTACGGCTTCACGGACTACGATGGCCGCCACCCGGACTGGGGTGTGCTGTTCGGCAAGATCGCGCCGGCGATCGGTTTCCTGGAGCCATTCCGGCGGCACCGTGCCTTCCTCGATCGCATGATCCGTCGAATGGACAGGACCCTCGAAGTTGCCGAAGCGACGGTCGCGGCCACGCCACCGAAGGCCGGGGAAGGCCCGTCGCAAAGATTCGCGCTAACCATCCGTGTATTCCGTGTATTCCGTGGCTGGATTCCGTGGCTGGATTCCGTCGCTGGATTCCGTGGCTGGATTCCGTGGCACTAGTCCGCGGCCACGATCGGCGTCCGGGTGTCCGTATAGATAGCCGTGATGCGCCCGTTCTGCAGTTCGAGCGCGGAGGCTCGGCCATTTTTGAAGAATGTCGTGAGCATCCCGGTGTCGATCAGGATCAGCCGGTTGGAGAATCGCGACACGATCCGTCCCGTGCTCGACGGCGTGTGCCCGGTCACGAAGCGCTCCACTCCGTATTTCGTCAGGACCGGGGTCAGCTGCGTGTCGATGGTTTCCTGGTTCTCGGGCCAGAGTCGCGAACCCGCGGAACCAGAGCGGCCCCTCCGGCTCGAAGAGTGATGATTTGCCGACGGCGAGCAGTGCCTGCAGTTTCTCCACGAACTCGCGCGTGACGTGATCGCCGGGCTGCACGTTGGGGTTGGTCTGGAGCGCGGCCGCGATGCGTTGCAACTCCGCCACGGCGGCTTCCACAGCTTCCGGGAGGGTGCAGAACGCCGGCACGATCTGCGCTTTCACCATCAGCGCCTTGGTGTCGTCCCAGGCCGCGATCTCGCGCGTGGCCGTCCGGTTGATGTCGTCGAAGGTCGGCGCCATGTCGGCGCGGACCCCCGCGTGCATGAACGCCGTGCCGCCCTCGGTGGTGACGACCTTGTGCGACCGCAGCCAGCGTCCGTACTTGCCGCGCGGGCCGAGCGCCTCCACGTACTCGAGGAAGCCTGGCGGGTGGCTGGCCAGCCAGGCGTCCCGCGATGGGGCTTCGCCGGGTGTCGCGCGCTGCTTGACGAGCTTGGCGTAGTCGTCGAACGCGCGTTGACGACGAGATTCCGACCGGGCATCGGCGAACGCGGCGTAGCTCGCTGGCGAGACATCCCTGAACTCGTGGAGGAGGTTCATGACCTCGTGGTTGCCGAGGAGGGCTTCGACCCGGCCGCCCGCGCGCCGCGCCTCTTCCTCGAGCCGCATCAGCAGGTCGAGCGCTTCACGTACCTTGGGCCCGCGGTCGAAGACGTCTCCGGTCTGCACCAGGACGGTCGTGCCTCCAATCCACTGACGCTTGGCGTCGATGAGGCCCGCGGTCTGCAGGATTTCGACGAACTGATCGAAGGCGCCATGCACGTCGCCGATGGCGACCACGCGCGGCCCCGCCGCCTTGGCTGCCTGAGGCACGGGGGCATGGAAGGCGGCCGGCGCCAGCCCAAGCGGTGGCCCGAGCGATGAGACAAGGAGTGCTCCAGCCAGGGCGATCGCAACGCGGCAAAGGACCATGCCGGAATCATACCGCCTGCGTGAAGCGTGATAGCATCACGCTTTGCCCGGGCCGGGCAGGCGATGGGCGGGCAGGCGAGAACCCCGCACAGCGAGTGACGACCGCCTCCAGCCCGGGCCAAAAACGACATCATCCGACAGGTGCTTCGATGACCCCGCGACGGTATATGCCCGCGCTGCTGCTGCTCTTTGTCGCCAGCGGCTGCGCCGCCCTCATTTACGAAATCGTCTGGTTCCAGCTGCTACAGCTCGTGATTGGCTCGTCGGCGGTGTCGCTGGCAGTCCTCCTCGGCACGTTCATGGGCGGCATGTGTCTCGGCAGCTTCCTGCTCCCTCGGTACATTTCGGCGCGCGAGCACCCGCTGCGGGTGTATGCGTACTTCGAGATCGCCATCGGCGTGCTCGGCCTGCTGATCCTCTTCGGCGTGCCGCTGTTTGCGAACGTCTACACGGCCTGGGGCGGATCCGGCCCGGTGGGTCTCGTCTTTCGCGCCATCGCGGCCAGCATCTGCCTCCTCCCGCCGACGATTCTGATGGGTGCGACGCTGCCGGCGATGTCGCGCTGGGTCGAGACCAGCCCGCAAGGCGTCGCCTGGCTCGGCTACTTCTACGGAGGCAACACCGGCGGCGCGGTGATCGGGAGCCTGCTCGCCGGCTTCTATCTGCTCCGCGTCTTCGACATGGCGACGGCGACCTACGTCGCCGTGGCGCTCAACCTTCTCGTCGGAGGACTGGCTCTCCTCATCGCTGGCGCGACGCCGTACGAGGCCGGCGCCGGCGTGCGCGACAAGGTCAAGCCGGCGGCAGGTTCGTGGGCCGTCTACATCACGATCGCGCTCTCCGGTATGACGGCGCTCGCCTCGCAGGTCATCTGGACGCGGACGCTGTCGCTGCTCTTTGGCGCCACCGTTTACACGTTCTCGCTCATCCTCGCCGTGTTTCTTTTCGGGATCGGCATCGGCAGCAGCCTCGGTTCGGTGATGGCCCGCGGCCTGGAGCGCCCGCGGCTGGCACTCGGCTGGGTGCAGATGCTCCTCTGCGGCGCGATTGCCTGGGCCGCATACACGCTGGCGCTCTCCCTGCCGTTCTGGCCGATCGATCCGTCGATTGCGACGAGCCCCTGGTACAACTTTCCGCTCGATCTCGCCCGCGCCTTCTGGGTTGTGCTGCCGGCGTCCATTCTCTGGGGCGCGAGCTTCCCGCTCGCGCTGGCCTCGGTCGCCACCAAGGGGCAGGATCCCGGCCGGCTGGTCGGCGGCGTCTACGCGGCCAACACTGTCGGCGCGATCGTCGGCGCCATCGGTGGCAGCCTGCTGATGGTCACGTGGCTCGGCACGCAGCATTCGCAGCAAGCGCTCATCATCCTCTCCGGCCTCGCGGCGCTTCTCGTGCTCGAGCCGCTCCAGTCGAATACTGAAACGAGCGGCGCGCGCTCGTCGTGGGCCGGGATGATTCCGATTGTGCTCGGCGCGGTCGTCGCGGCGCTCCTGGCGCGCAACGTCCCGCCGATTCCCAAGCTGCTCGTCGCCTACGGCCGCTACGCCGCGACCCGCGCTCACCAGAATATCGACGTCATCTACATGGGCGAAGGCTGGAACGCCTCGGTCGCGGTCACGCGGCTCCCCGGCGGCGTCCTCAACTACCACAACGCCGGCAAGGTCCAGGCCTCGAGCGAGCCGCAGGACATGCGCCTGCAGCGCATGCTCGGCCACATGACGACGCTCATCCCGAAGAGTCCGAAAAAGGTCCTCGTGATCGGTTGCGGCGCGGGAGTGACCGCCGGTGCGGTCTCGATTGACCCCTACCTCGAACACGAGACGATCGCCGAGATCGAACCGCTGGTGCCAAGAGTCGTCTCGACTTACTTCTCCGAGCATAACTTCAGCGTCATCACCAATCCGAAGGTGCGCGTCCAGCTCGACGACGCGCGCCATTACCTGATGACGACCAACGAGAAGTTCGACGCGATTACCTCCGACCCGCTGGATCCCTGGGTCAAGGGCGCGGCGATGCTGTACACCAGGGAGTTTTTCGAAATCGTCAAGTCGCATCTGAATCCCGGCGGCGTCGTCACGCTCTTCGTGCAGCTCTACGAGAGCAACACCGCGGCGGTGAAGAGCGAGATTGCGACCTTCATGGAAGCGTTTCCAAACGGCGTGATCTGGGGCAACACCCAGGATGGCCGTGGCTACGACCTCGTCCTGATGGGAACGGTCGAACCGCTGCAGATCAACGTCGATGAGATTCAGGCGAAGCTGAGCCGTCCGGAGTACGCGCCGGTCGCCAAGTCGCTCAGCCAAGTCGGGATCTATTCCGCGATCGACCTGTTTGCCAACTATGCCGGACGGGGCAGCGAAATGCGCGCCTGGACGGCCGATGCCCTCATCAACCGCGATCGCAATCTCAAGCTGCAATACCTCGCGGGCCTCGGCCTCAACCTCTATCAGAGCGATCGGATCTATTCCGAGATGCTCGTCCACGCAAAGTATCCCGAAGGCCTCTTCACCGGCAGCGACGCCACGCTCACGGCGCTTCGCGACGCCATCGCTCGCGCCCAGGGACGAGGGATGGCCCCGTAACTCGAGCGGTGAAACCGCGGACGCTGCGCTCCGCAAATGTGGAAACGCATGTCCGATTCGGCACACTAGAACCTGTTTCAGCAATCGCCAGGACGGTCTCAGTTGTGCGAGCGAGCGCCGCGAGCGAGCCACGCGACCGGAGCGCGCCGGCGAAGCGGCGCGCGAGAGAGCGTGTCGGGGAGTCCGAGGGGCGAAGCCCCTCGGGAAAGACTAGACGACCGGCGCGTCGACGATCCGCCCGTCGAACAGATAGATATGACGCTCGGCGCGCGCGATGTAGTCGGGGTTGTGCGTCGCGAGGCAGACCGTGGCACCGTCGGCATGGAGCTCGTCGAGCATCTTCATCACGGCGGCGCCACTCTTCGAGTCGAGGTTCCCGGTCGGTTCGTCGGCGAGCAGAATCGGCGGGCGGCCCGCGAACGCTCGAGCAATGGCGACGAGCTGCTGGTGTCCGCCGGAGAGGGCGCCGGGCCGCTGTTTCGCGCGCGCCGTCAGCCCGACGCGGTCGAGCGCAGCCTCGACGCGTTGGCGCCGGTCGCTCGCCGAGGCGCCGCGCACCGTCAGGGGATACTCGACGTTCTCGTAGATGCTCATGTCCCCAATCAGGTTGAAGCTCTGGAAAATCAGCCCAACGTCGACGTTGCGCGTCCGCGCGCGCTCCGATGGCGAGAGTTCGCCGGTCGCGCGTCCGCTCAGCCAGTAGCGGCCTGACGTCGGCGAGTCGAGGAGCGCGAGAATCGCCAGGAAGGTCGACTTGCCGCAGCCCGAGGGCCCCGAGACGGTGACGTACTCGCCGCGGCCGATGTCGACGGTCAGATCGGACAGCGCCCACGTCTCTTCGTCAGCGTCCCCTTTGAAGACCTTGCTGACATTCTGGAGCCTGATCAACGGGAAGTCCGCGCTGGCGGCCGTGCCGACATTGCCGGCCGTCTGCGTCTCGGTTTTGCTGCGGCGAAACCACGACATGTTGTTGATGCCTCCGAAGCAAGTGCCACGGCCGCGCAGTCGGCCGGCCGGGCCTCGTTGTTCGTGCTCTCCCGCGGGTAGCCTAGCATCGGGTGCAGCCCGAGCCTAGATGAATGGGACGAGTGAAACGGCGCGGCGTTCCATCGGATTTCCATGAACTTCCACGGATTCCGTGTATTCCGTGTATTCCGTGGCTAGTATTGGGCTATGCCCATGTGCCGGTTCGTCTCTGTCGCGATTGCAGTCCTCCTGATTCCCTCGGTTCCCCACGGCCAGTCGTCCCCCACCCTGGCGACCGACGAACAGGCCGTCGTCACCTACGTGGACGCGCACAATGCCGAGGCGTTGGTGCTGCTCGAGCGCGCCGTGAACATCAACAGTGGGACCGGGAACCATGCAGGGGTGCGCGAAGTCGGAAAGCTGTTCGCGGGCGAGTTCGAAGCGCTGGGGTTCACGACCCGGTGGGTGGACGGCACTCCATTCAAGCGCGCGGGACATCTCGTGGCGGAGCGCGCGCGGCCGGGCCGCCGGGTGCTCCTGATCGGCCATCTCGACACGGTGTTCGAGGCCGACAGTCCGTTCCAGAAGTTCGAGCGGCTGAGCGATCAGCAGGCGCGCGGGCCAGGCATCATCGACATGAAAGGTGGCGACGTCATCATCGTCCAGGCGCTCAAGGCGCTCCGCGCGACCGGCGCGCTCGACCGCATGCACGTCACGGTTGTGATGACGGGTGACGAGGAATCAGCCGGCGAGCCGCAGGACATGGCGCGCGCGGCGCTTATCGCCGCGGCGAAGGGCGCCGAGGTCGCCATCGGGTTCGAGGACGGCGCGGGCGATCCCAGAACCGCGGTCATCGGCCGCCGCGGGACGACATCGTGGACGCTGACGGTGACCGGCAAGCCCGCGCACTCGTCGCAAATCTTTCGTTCAGACATCGGCTACGGCGCCGATCTTCGAGGCTGCCCGCATTCTCAACGCGTTTCGCGAGACGCTGGCCGGGGAGCCGCACCTCACGTTCAATCCGGCGCTCGTCGTCGGGGGCACGACCGCTGAGCTCGACGTGACCACCGCGCGTGGATCGGCGTTCGGCAAGGACAACGTCATTCCCGAACGCGCAGTCGTGTCTGGAGATCTGCGCGCGCTGTCGGCCGAGCAGTTCGCGCAGGCACGCAAGCGGATGGAAGCGATCGTCGCGTCCAGGCCGCTGGCTCAGACGAAGGCGACGATTGCGTTCGACGAAGGCTACCCGCCGCTCGCGCCAACCGAAGGCAATCGAAAGCTCCTCGCACTCTACGACCAGGCGAGCCGTGACGTCGGGGCAGGCCCGGTGACGGCGGTCGACCCCGACCGCGCTGGCGCAGCCGACGTCTCGTTCATCGCCGGTCACGTGCCGATGATCCTCGACGGTGTCGGCCTGATGGGCGACGGCGGCCACACCGTCAACGAGACCGCCGACCTGACGACGCTGCCATCGCAAACCAAGCGTGCGGCGCTGCTCCTGTACCGGTTGTCGCGCTAGTCCGGCTATATACGACGCCGTTGCAGCGCCAAAGAGCCTTTCACCGCGGAGTGCGCAGAGGACCAAGAGCCGTTGTGGTCTTTCTCTGCGAGCTCAGCGCACTCTGCGGTGGAGCTCTTGAACAAACGGACACTACGGCTTCCCGGACGGGTCGCGCTGGTTCATTCAGGGCACGCGCTTTGCCCAACAGAGGACCGCGACGTAGTTCACGGCCAGCGAGCCGCCGTGCGAATCGATGGCGTCGCCGATTCCGGTGAGGACCGCCTCGAGCCGTTCCCGGTCAAGCAACCGGTGATCCGAGTGCGTCTGCAGGAGATCCAGGTAGTCGGCGGTCCGGTACTCCGCGCGCCACTCGGTACTCGCGGCACTGCGCGGGCTGGAAATCTTTCGACGCGGCAAACATCTCGAGGAAGTAATCTCGCGTGTTGTGCGCGTGCCACCGCGCATCGATCTCCGGCGCGTGCGCCGCGTACACCTGCTGGATCCTGGCGTCGAGCGGCGTCGTGCCGCGGACGGTCCGATTGGCAAAGACCGCCAGGGTTCCGTTGCGCTTCAGCGCTTGAGCCGTCTTCGAGAATCGCAGAACCGGATCGATCCAATGAAACGATTGGGCGGCGAATGCCAGATCGAACGCCGCCAACTCGACCGGCCACTCCTCGAACGTCGTCTCGACGACCTCCGCGTTCCCGTCTTCGGCCAGCCGGCGTCTTGTGATCTCGGCGAGGTGGTGACCTGGCTCGAGGCAGAGGAGGCGGAACCCTCGCCCGGCAAACAGAACGCTGGCGTTGCCCGGACCTGAACCGATTTCAAGGATCCGGCTACCGGGCGAGAGCCGCGCCGACCGAATCACGTCATCAATCAGTGTCGGTGGATACGTCGGCCGCACGCGAGCGTACAGTTCGGCGACCTCATCAAAAACAAAGCGCTGCTCTCGATCCTTGTACATCCTGACTTTGGTACCCAGCTCGTCGAGCAACCCCGCCTGTCCTTTCAGTATCTTCTGCTTCGCGATCGTCGAGATCGAACCAGGCGGCCTTGTCGACTTCGGGAAACTGCTGCTGCCGGCCGGATTTTGGCGGCCATTCCATGGAGAACGTGTTGCTTCTGAGCGTGGTCGGGTCGAAGTCCGCGCGGACGGCCCAGGCGAGCACGTGCTTGCCGCCGGCCTGCCTGATCGGTTCAAGCGGCAGGAACTCGCCTTCGACCGGGCGGCCCATCTCCTCCTCGAACTCTCTCCTCGCCGCGGCGAGTGGTTCCTCGCGTCGGAGAACTCGCCCTTTGGAATCGACCACGCCCCGTCGTCTTTTTTTGCCCAGAACGGGCCGCCAGGATGGACGAGCAGCACTTCGACGCCTGCTGGCTTTACGCGGAAGAGAAGAAGTCCGGCGCTCTGTTTCGGCAAGATCCCAACTCGGTCGATAGACGCGCTGGCTACGGCGACAAGGCGAGCGACGTCCCGTTCAGCAATTGGCCGGCGACTACGCCTCGTCGCGCAGCAGGGGCTTTCTCGCATACTCCGTCGGCACCGACAAGATGTGCTCGCCGAGCGCCGTCTCGCCGCGTCGCCGACCGACGACTCGAACATAGCCGAAGTAGCGTCCACGATCGGCCTCGAGCGCCTTGATTTCCGCGGCGTTGTCGGGAGCGATGGCTTTGTGCCAGTCCAGCCAGAATTGCCAGCCTTCGGGCATGGTATCGGCCAGTTCGATGTCCAGGATGCCCGTGCGTTCCCAATGCCTGCGCCACCAGGCCGCCGAATGGAGGGCCCAACAGTCCTGCGTCCACCAGTCCCGCAGATGATCTGGCAGGGCGCCGTCAATCTCCTGCATCATCCCGGCCCCGGCGATGCCGATCGGACCGCCTGGCTTCAGGAATCTGACGAGGTAGTTGAGGTAGAAATCGTCCGTCCCGTAATAGAAGAACGAATCGATGCTCACGATCGCGTCGAAGAATCCGGCGGCGAACGGCAGCGACCTGGCGTCGGCATGGATCGGAAAGACGCCGTCGTCGACGCCGGCGTCGCGGATGCGCTCCATTCTCTCCGAGGGATCAAACCAGAGATCGGTGGCCCACACCTGGACGCCAAACTCGCGGCGGAGAAAGATCGACGAGGCCCCTCTGCCACAACCCAGGTCGAGCACGCGCATCCCTGGACGCAGGTCCAGCGCGGTCGTCAGCCATTCGGTCAGCCAGAGTGAGTTCGCGCCTCCGCTGACGCTGGACATGATCCAGTCGGCGTGGTACTTCGATGAGCGCGGAAAGCGATCAGAGACGAGACGGCGATCTGCAGTCACAGAGTGCTGCTCCAGCCGAGCATGTGCGAAGCTGATGCTAGAAGCTATCTCACAAACCCGATCCGTGTTGTCCGTGTAGATCCGTGGCGTGGCTAGTCGCTCTGCGGCTTGGCCACGCCGACGTAGCCGTTGCGTGCCCGCACCTTGTAGCCAGGCCGCGCGACGCGGACGCGGATGCTGTGGTATTTCCCGTCGGTGGCGTGGGGCGAAGCGTAGGCCATCACGTACTGGCTGTTGAGTTCTTCGGCAATGCGCGCGGTCGCAGCGCGCAGCCCGTCCATGTCCTGGACGACCTCAGTGCGACCGCCGCTCTGGGAAGTGATCTCGCTGAGCGCCGCCGGGTTCACCCGCGTGTTGATCGCCTGCCGCGTCGGCGAGTCGATCGCGATGGCATAGACGAAGGCGTCGCTCCGCAGCAGCGACGTTCTGACGTCGATGAGGGTCGCGTCGCTCGCGGTGTCGGCGCCGTCTGAAATCACGACCAGCGCGGCCCGCTCGCGCGAGCGCCGGCCAATCATCGGCAGCGCGCCAATGACGGCGTCGTAAATCGCGGTGCCGCCCGACGGTTTGACCTCTTGCAGCGCGGTCCGAACATCGTCGGGCGTGCTCGTCCAGCGCGTGATGATGTGCGGGTAGTGATTGAACGCCAGCACGAAGAACTCATCGGCCGGGTTCAGGAGCTCGAACAGGAATCGCTCGACCGCCGCCCGCGCGTCGACAATGCGCCGGCCGAACATGCTGTCGCTCGTATCGAGCAGCACGCCGAGCCCGATCGGTACGCGTTCGTTCGTGAACTGCGTGATGGTCTGCGGCTCGCCGTCCTCGAACACTTCGAAGGCTTCGCGCGGAAGGCCCGTGGCGAGGCGGCCCTCGGCGTCGAAGACCGTCACCGTGACGGCCACCACATCGACGCCGGAACGCAAAACGCGGTCGCTTCGGTAAATCTGCTGAGGGGCGGCTCGGAGGAGGAGGGGCGCGATCGCTACGGCGAGGAGGCTGAGGATCGCAACGAGCCGCGAGGGACGCACGCCCTGTATCGTAAACCCTCCGAACGACTTTCGCGCAGTCGACCGGCCGCCAGCCTTTCGGATCTGTAAGGCGGCCGGCAAATCGGTAATGATTGTGGATAGCTAACCCATTCTTGTACAGAGTGTTGCGAGCTGCATGCGGCTTGCACTTGGGCCACCCATGCGTCGACTCGCCTTGTCCATGTTCATCGTCCTCTCGCTCGTCCGCTGCGGCGGCGGCAGTTCGCCAACTGAACCGTCATCGCCCGGCGCTCCGAGCACCACGCTTCTCCAGGGTCAGACGCTCAATGCCATCGACGGGGCGGTCGTGCCGAACCTCTCTGTTCGCATCGGCACGCGCTTTCCGATCACGAGTGACAGCAGCGGCTTCTTTCAGACCGACCTCAGCAATCAATCGCCCACGACGGTCGTCGTCAGTGGCGGATCGGTCGTGGAGCGCGAGACGCGAATGGGTCCCAGCGCTTCGCGCACCCGCGTCGCGATGATTCCGTCGAGCTTCGATCTCGGGGCGTTCGACGAGATGTTCCGGAGCTCCAACGCACAGCTCCAGCGCTGGACCTCGAGGCCGTCGCTCGTGATCCTGGGAGCGGTGATGGACTACCGCAACGGCTCGGATCAGACCTACTCCGCCACCGGCGACCAGCTAACCGATGCCGAAGTCGAGCAGCTGAAGGCGCACTTGACCGAGGGACTGGCGTTGCTCACGGGCAATACCTACACGACGTTTGCTTCCATCGAGATCGAGCGTCCGTCGGGCGGCGCTCGCGTGAACACGCTGCGCGCGGGCCAAATCGTGGTCGGCCGATACAACGGGATCGTCAGCCTGGCAAAAGACGATCGGCTACGGCCTCTGGTCGGAACGGCCCGACGGCAGCATCGGCGGCGGGGCCATGTATCTCGATCGCGGTTTCGATCGCGACGACAACCGGCGCCGGCTGCTGCGGATTCACGAGCTTGGCCACGCACTCGGCTACCAGCACGTCGAGTCGCGAACGTCGATCATGAATCCCTCGGTCGGACCGGAGCCGACCGAGTTCGATCGCGCCGGCGCGATCATCGCTTTCGCGCGCCCGGTCGGCAACAAGAGCCCGGACATCGATCCTGCATCGACGGCCTTGTCGGCATCGACAGGCGCGGGCCGATGGGTGGCGCCCACAACCGCGTGCGCCTTACCGATTCAGCTAGGGCGGAATTAGCTGAGCGTCTCATTCGTGTCGGATCGAGCGCAGGAGTAGCCGTTCGTTCAAGGCATTCGTGCCTGGCCTCCGTGATCTCCTGTTCAAGCTTTTGCGCCAGACGGGATCGCACCGTCGGATCCATCGACCGCAGTTATCAAGCTCTTGGCTGAACAGAGTGGGCGAAGCCTACGTAAGACTAGACCGTTCGGAGCGCGGTCATCGGATCGATCGAGGCCGCCCGTAAGGCAGGCAGCAGGCAGGCCAGGCCAGCGACCGCGAGGAGCACCATCGACACCGCGAGGTAGGTGACGGCGTCGACCGGGCCCACGCCGAAGAGCACTGTTGACAGCAGCGCGCCGAGAATCACCGCGCCAACCAATCCGATCGCCAGGCCCGTGATCGCCAGGCGAACCCCTTCGCCGACCACCATCGAGACCACGTCGGACCGTTTGGCGCCGAGCGCGACGCGCACGCCGAACTCCTGCGTCCGCTGACTGACGGAGAACGCGATGACGCCGGCGATCCCGGCGGCCGTGATGATGAGCGCCAAAGCGGCGAAGAGTCCCGAGCAGCGTAGTCGTCAGACGAGGCGGCGCGAGCGATGCGGCACGGACGTCGTCGAGCGTGCGGAGCCGATGGATCGGCTGGTCGCGATCCGTCTCCCGCACGGCCTCACGCACGAGTGAATCGAGGACCACAGGATCGACCGTCGAACGGATGACCCAGTTGGTCGTAACGTAGGGCATCTGGCGCATTGGTGCATAGATTTCGTCGACCGGCTCGAGCGCCAGCTGCTGTCGGACGTCGGCGACGATGCCGACGATCGTAAACCAGGTGCGGCCGCCGTTGGACGAGACACGTTGGCCGACGGGATCCTCCTCTGGCCAATTCCTCTCGGCAAACGTCCGGTTCACAAGCGCTACGCCAGGCGAGCCGAGACTGTCGGACGGCGCGAAGAAACGGCCCTTGATCAAACGGATATCCATTGCGCGGAAGTAGTCGTCGCTGGCAATCATCAGCGACGCGCGAGGGCCGCTCGCGATGTCGTCAGACTTTTGCCCGGCCCGCCCAGTGACCAGGAGTGAATTGAGCGCGCCGCCCGCTTCCTCGAGGAAAGGGATGGTGCCGCTCGCGCCAACCGCTGCCACGCCGGGAATCTGCTGCAGCCGGAGGAGCAGACGGTCGAGGTACGCGGCACGCTCGGCGAGAGTGCGGTACTTCGTGAAGTTCATGTCGATCTGCATCGTCAGGACATGGTCGCTGCTGAAACCGGGGTCGACGCCGGTCAGTTTCAGCAGGCTGCGCACCATCAGCCCCGCGCCGATGAGCAGCACGAACGACGCCGCAACTTGGGCGACGATGAGCGCGCGCCGCAGATCGCTGCGGTGGACCAGCCTGCGGGGGCCGGCCGAAATTGCCGCCCGCCGCGGCCCGAGTCGCCGCGACACGGCTGGAAGGATGGCCGCGATGATGCCGGTCAGTAACGATACGCCCAGGGTGAAGAGCAGCACCGCCGTGTCGATTCGGACCTCGGTCGCGCGCGGCGTGAACCGCCCGGCGTACTGCACGAGCAGATCCATCCCCACGAACGCGAGCAGGAGGCCGCACGCGCCGCCGACGAGAGCGAGGATCAGGCTTTCGGTGGCGAGCTGCCGCAGCAGCCGCCCCTGACTTGCCCCGAGCGCCGTGCGCAGCGCGAGCTCGCGATCGCGCCGCATCGTTCGCGCAACCGCCAGGTTCGCGACGCTGGCACAGACGATGAGGAGGACGAACCCTGCGGTGCTCACCAGAATGAGGAGCGTTGACTCAAAGTTCCGCGTGAACTCGCGACGCAGCGGCGTCGCCGTCAACTGGTAGCCACGCTCGGCTGGATACAGACTTCGGGTGAGCCTGTTGCAGCCGCTGCCCGACCGCTGCCAGGTCCGACTGCGCGTCCTCGAGTGTCCGACCGGGGCGACGGCGGCCGAGCGCGGACGCCATCCCGCTGCCACGCCGATTCGCGTTCGCCGGCACTCATCCGAAACGGACACGCCGATCGCGGCATGTAGACATCGTTCGGCTGCGGATACATCGGCACATCCGGGAGGACGCCGACAATCGTATGCGGCCGATCGTTCATCTCGACGACGCGGCCGACGACATTCCGATCGCCGCGAAACGCGCGCTGCCAGTACTCGTGGCTGAGGACGAGCGTCGCCTGGGTATCGTGCTTATCATGGCCATCGTCGTCGGCGCGGAACACCCGTCCGACGAGCGGCGTGATCCCGAGCGTTTGGAAGTAGTCCCACGAGACGACCCCAGCAGCCACTCGCTCGGGCTCCTCGCCGCCGAGCAGGATGAAGTACATGTTGTGGTACTCGACGACGGCGTCGAGCGAACCGGAGAGGGCCTTGATGTCGTCGATGTCGGCGAACGAGAACCCTGTGTTGGCGACGTTGGTTCGCGCCTGGTTCAGGAGCAGCAGGTCTTCGCCGCGATCGTACGGCAGCGGCCGCAGGACGACGGCGTTCACGACGCTGAAAATGGCGGTGTTGGCGCCGATCCCGAGTGCCATCGTCACGATCACGGCCAGCGCGTAGCCCGCCTGCCCGCGCAGGCCGCGGAGGCCGTAGCGGAGGTCCTGTCCAATCGTCTCGACGAGACGCGTCAGCCAGGCGTCGCGGACGTCGTCTTTGATACTCTCGACGCCGCCGAAAGTCTGGCGCGCGGAGCGGCGGGCGGCGTCTGGCGGGATCCCCCGCCGCACGTATTCGGCCGCGAGCATGTCGAGGTGAAACTGCAGCTCGATGTCGAGCTCGCGTTCCATCGAGCCGCGGCGGAAGATCGTGCGGACGCGCTTCAGCCAGGAAGGCATGGAGGGTGCCGTGGTCAGGGCTCGGAGGTCTGCAGGATCCGGGTGACGGCGTCGGTCATCCGCGCCCAGTTTTCGCGCTCTTCGGTCAATTGCCGGCGGCCGGTGCGCGTCAGCCGATAGTACTTGGCCTGGCGGTTGTTCTCTGACGCGTCCCACTCGGAATCGATCCAGCCTTGCTGCTCGAGACGATGGAGCGCAGGGTAGAGCGAGCCCTGATTGACCTGCAGGACGTCTCGCGAGATCTGCTGAATGCGCTGCGAGATCCCCCAGCCGTGCATCGGCTCGAGCGCCAGCGTCTGGAGGATGAGCATGTCGAGCGTGCCTTGCAGGAGATCCTGTTTCTGACGGGGCATGTGGCCAATTGTGGGACCGCGACTTGTCGAATGTCAAGAGGAGCGGGCTTTTGTTGACAATCGACAAGAGCCGCCGTATGCTCGAACGCGTCTTGTCGATTGACGACAGGAAGCACAGCGGCTCAGGCGGCTCAAGGCTCAGCAGGCTCAAGGCTGCTCATGGCTCAAGCAAAACCTTCGACCACCTACTTGAAGATCTTGCTTGAGCCTAGCAGCCTAGAGCCCTGAGCCGAGCAGAGGAACTCATGGAAACGTTGATGCAGGATGTGCGGGCGGCGCTGCGAGGATTCGCGAGGAACCGCGGCTTCGCGCTGGCCGTCGTCCTGACCATGGCGCTCGGAATCGGCGCCAATTCGGCGATTTTCAGCGTCGTCCACGGCGTCCTGCTCCGGCCGCTGCCGTACGCCAGCGGCGACGACATCCTGATCCTGCGGCAGCAACGGCCGCTCGCCGGAATCCAGACCCAGGGCTTCTCGCCGCTCGAGATGGCCGACTACCGCCAGCAGTCGAAGACGCTCGAGTCGATCGTCGAGTATCACAACATGTGGTTCGTGTTGCTCGGCCGCGGCGAGCCGGAGCGGCTCGCGACGGGCGTCGTCTCGTGGAACTACTTCGACCTGTTCGGGGTCAAGCCCGTGGCCGGCCGGACGTTCCGCGAGGGCGACGACGCGCACGGCGCGGATGCGGTGCTGGTGCTGAGCAACGCCTACTGGAAAAGCCGGTTTGGCGGCGACCCACGAGTCGTCGGGCAAGTGTTCGAGATGAACGATCGCCCGCACACCGTCATTGGCGTGCTGCCGCCGATTCCGCAGTTTCCTGACGAGAACGACGTCTACATGCCGGTGTCGGCGTGTCCGTTCCGATCGTCGGAAGGGGTCCGCACGAATCGCAACGCGCGGATGGTGCAGGCGTTCGGGCGGCTTCGCCCGGACGCAACTGCCGCCGGCGCGCTGACCGACTTGAAGATGGTCGCCTCCAACCTGCAGCAGGCCTATCCGGAGAACTATCCGGCGAGCGCCGGATTCACGGCCACGGCGTTGTCGCTGCGCGACGAGCTCACTCGCGGGTTCCGGCCGACGCTCTGGATTCTCCTCGGCGCCGCGGGCTTTCTGCTGCTGATTGTCTGCGCCAGCGTCGCCAACCTGATGCTGGCGCGGCTGCTCAAGCGTGAGCGCGAAATGGCCATCCGGATGTCGCTCGGCGCCGGCCGCTGGCGTCTCGTGCAGCAACTCCTCACCGAAAGCACGCTGCTGGCGCTGGCTGGTGCGGTGGTCGGGCTGCTGCTCGCCGCCGTGATGATGGACTTGCTCGTCACATTGGCCGACCAGTTCACGACGCGCGCGCAGGAGATTTCGCTGAACGGAACCGTCTTGTTGTTTACGTTGGGCATCGCGACCGCGACGGGCATGCTGGTCGGCGCCATTCCGGCGCTGCCCGGCCGGATCAGCCTGTCATCGGCGATTCAGGAAGGCGGACGGACGGTGTCGGCCGGCCGCGGATCGCTGCGGAGCACGCTCATCGTCGCCCAGGTCGCTGTCTCGTTCGTGTTGCTGATCGGCGCCGGACTGATGCTTCGTAGCGTGCTCCGTCTGCAGTCGGTCGATGCCGGCATCCGCACCGAAAGCGTTCTCAGCATGCGCGTTGCTTTGAATTTCACGAAGTACACCACGCCGGCGCTGCGCGCCCAGTTCCTCACCGAGCTGGCCGATCGCCTGCGCGCGTTGCCCGGTGTGCGTTCCGCCGGTGGGGCCGGGACGTTCCCGATGAACGATGGCGGTGGCTTCCTTGCGGGTGTGCGGATTGAGGGTCAGCCGGAGGTCGAGACGGCGCGGTTGCCGAGGGCTGAGGTGCAGTCGGCAACCCCGGGGTATTTCCAGACGGTCGGCATTCCGCTTCTCAAGGGGCGGCTGCTCGACGACCGCGACATCGCCGACCGCGAGGCCGTCGTGGTCGTCAGCGAGTCGATGGCCCGCCAGTTCTTTTCGCAGGCCGAGGCGGTCGGCGCGCGGATCTCGATCGACAACGGCCGTAACTGGCTGCGGATAGTCGGTGTCGTGGGCGATGTGCGCAATGCGCTGGCGTCACAGCCGTCGCAGACGTTCTATCGTCCCTTAGCGCAGGCGCCGCTTCTGACGGTCATGTTTCTGGCGAGGACGTCCGGCGATGCGGCCGGCGCTGCCCAGCAGATGCGTGCTGCCGTGCACGCGATCGATGCGCACCAGCCGGTCGATCAGTTTCGCACGCTCGACGAGGTGCGATCGGCCTCGCTCTCGGCGCCGCGTTTGACAGCGACGCTGATCGGCGTCTTCGCCGGCATCGCGCTCCTCATCACGGCTGCCGGCCTCGCCGGCGTGATCGCGTTTTCGGTCAATCAGCGTTCGCAGGAGTTCGGCGTGCGCATGGCGCTTGGCGCCTCGCGCGGGTCGGTGCTCCAACTCGTGCTCGGGCAGGGCCTGCGGCTCATCGCCGTCGGCCTCGTACTTGGAGGCGTTGCTGCGCTCGCCTTGTCCAACACTGTCCGGGCGCTGCTCTTCGACACCGAACCAACCGACATCCCGACGTTTGTCGGCGTCGCTGCCGTGCTGGCGGTCGTCGCCTTGCTGGCCTGCTTCCTGCCTGCCCGCCGTGCCTCGTCTGTTGATCCGCTGGTGGTGTTGAGAGGGAATTGAGGGCTGGCGCCGTTCCGAGGTGGAAAGAGTTGCGGGAGGGGACGGAGGTAACGGAACGAGCTTCACCACGGAGGCACGGAGCTGAGAGCAGTGGGAGACGCGCGGAGGCCGTCAGCAGCTGCGGACTGCTTGCACGCCGGCCGTAGGCCGGCGTAGGGGTTGATGCGAGCGACGGGAATCGCAAGCACCCGCAGGCATTCGACCGGTGCTTGTGATTCCTGTCGCTCGCATCCACCCCACCGCGCTACGCGCGGTGCAAGCAGTCTCGTCGTCGGCCGATTTTCAGCGGCCAGGGCAACAACTTGCGGCAGCGCCTCAACCGCGTCTCCGACCGCGCGTAGCGCGGTGCGACCAGCTTCAGCGCTCGAAGTAGCTCGTTCTCTCCGCGCGTCTCCCGCTCGTGTTCAGCTCCGCGCCTCCGTGGTGAAAACCGTTCCGTTAACTCCGTCTCCTCCGTCGTAGCGCCCCGTCTGGCCTCCCACCCCCGCCTCACGCTATCTTAGGTTCGTGGGCAGCGCACGTCGCGCGGTGAGCGACTCAATCTCCATGACGTCTGGCGTCGTGGACGACGCGTTTGGCGCGTGGACGTATCTTCATTGCCGGCCCGTCCACCTTGCTGGCCTCGTCGACCACATCTGGCTGTTCGATGGCGCGATGACCTGCCTGCGGGAACGCACGTTCCCCAATGGCTTGCTCGAGATCATCGTCCATTTGGGCGAGCGCTATCGCGTCGTCGAAGAGCATGGGGCGTGGCTGTGCCCGACGACCTGCCTGACTGGACTGCAGCTGCGCCATTTGGTTGTCGAGGCGCCGCCGCACCGCACAACGGTCATTGGCATCCGGCTGACGCCTGCCGGCGCGTATGCCCTCCTGGGGAGACCCATGCACGAGATCTCCGGTCTCACGGTGGACCTCGAAGACGTCATGGGATCCCGGGCGGCGCAGCTGGCTTCCCGCTGCGACGAGGCTCCGACGCCCGATCGACGGGTGCGTGCCGCCGTGCGATGGGTAGAGGAGATCCTCGAACGCGCGGCGGAGATCGATCCGGCCGTTGCCTGGATGGTGGGTCAGATGCGCGAGCAAGCAGGCGCGGTCTCGATTGGCAGGCTACGCGAGCAGACGGGGTGGTCGAAGACGAGGTTGACCACGGTCTTCGGCGAGCAAGTCGGCGTGAGTCCGAAGCAATACGCCAGGATCCTGCGGTTCACGAGCGCGCTGAAGCTCATCCACGCCGGGAACGCCTCGTTTGCCGAGATCGCAGCCGGGACCGGCTACTACGATCAGCCTCACCTGAACGCCGAGTTCAAGGAACTGAGCGGGTTCACGCCCCGGGAATTCCAGCTCGCGCATCGCTACGCGAACAGCGTGAGCGTGGCGGAAGGGTAGGCGGCCTTTTTTCCAAGACCCTGCCGGGGCAACCATTCGATCATCAGCGCATCACGATTAAGAAGGAGCGCTCCAATGACGAAAGACAATCAGCTGACGAAAGACTATCGGCGACCGGGTTACAGCGCAGTCACGCCTGGCCTCAGCGTGAACGGTTCGGCTGCGCTGCTGGATTTTCTGAAACGCGCGTTCGACGCACGCGACGGCGACATCCACTGGAACTCCGATCGCACCATCGGACATGGCGAGATCCTGATCGGCGACTCCCTCATCGAGATGAGCGAGGCCCGGCCGGAATGGCCGGCAAAGCCGTGCTCGGTCCATCACTACGTCCGAGATGCCGACGCCTGCTACGCCAAGGCGGTCGAGGCGGGCGCGGTCTCCATTAACAAGCCCGAGAACGCGCCCTATGGCGATCGCGCCGCGGCTGTCAGAGATCCGGCCGGCAATCAGTGGTTCATCGCCACGCGGCTCGAGGGCCCGCCCATTCCTGAGGGCTTTCACTCGATTACGCCGTACGTGATCACATCGGGCGCCGATGCCGTCATGGCGTTTGCCAGGGCCGCGTTCGGCGCCACCGAGCGCATTCGCGTGCCCGACCCGAATGGAAAAGTGATGCACGCCGAAATGCAGATTGGTGATTCGGTGATCGAGTTCTCGGACGGCAGCGAGGCGTGGCCGCCGAGACCGTGCTTTCTCCACGTCTACGTGCCCGACGTGGACGCGGCTTACCGGCTGGCCCTGAGCGCCGGCGCGACATCTGTCTACGAGCCGATGAATCAGCCGTACGGCGATCGCGAGTGCGGCGTGCTCGATTCAGGCGGCAATCACTGGTTCATCGCCACGCATCTCGTCCCTTCGTGATGAATCAGGGCAGCTGACGATTGAGCCGCAGGTCCTGCGTCTTTTTCTCGCCTTCGGCGATCGCCACCGCGATCGCGGAGCGCGACAGCACTTCCAGGAACGCCGGGTCGAACTGCTCGCCCTGTTCCATGTCGGTCACGGCCGTCATCAGGTAGTCGCCCGGCGGCAGGTTCGCGATCACGTACTTGCCGTCGGCGGCCGGGCGGACCGTGCGGATTCGCCTCGACGTTGGCGTCCAGTAGGCCTTGTCGCGCGCGAACAGCACGATGTGATACTCGGGCGCCGGCTGACCGCCGGCATCCTGGACGAGGCCGGAAGCTCCGACACGCGGTCGGTGAACGTGATGACGGCGTCGTTGGCGCTGTCGCGCAGATCGATCGGCATGTCGACGGTATCGCGCCCCTGCACAACGGACGACTTCAACTGCCAGGGGTTGGCATCGGGCCGGGGCGACGGGATGTTCGCCGTCAGGCGGTACCGGCCAGGGGTCAGGCCGTGAATCGTGAACGATCCGGCCGCGTCGGGCTGGATCTGCGCCTGTCCCAGGCTGACCTCGCCCTGCGCCTGCACGGGGAGCATGTTGATGCGAATCCGCGAGAGATCCGAGGGCGGCGCGCTCGTGCCTTCAAATTGGATCCGGCCCGCAATCGTCAGGCCGGGCTGAAGCGCGAGCGACACGTCCGCGATGTCCTGCCCGTCGACGACGATGTCGGCCCGTGCCCAATGGGACGGCCGTGGAGGGCCAGCAGGCGCGGAGCGACGGTCCAGCGAGGCCTCATCGGCGGCTGCGCCTGCGCGAGGACCGCATAGGGACCGGGCGGCACTCCCGCGAACGTGAACGTTCCGTCCTTCGCCGGCGCCGAGCGCCTGAACATGTCGAAGGTAAACCCCTGAGGAGCGCTGCCGATCAGCTGTACGCAACACGGTCTGCGGATTCACGCCTTCCGGGACGACGATGCTGCCTTCCACCCTTGCGGTCTGCACCAGCGCCATCGGAAAGTCGACGCCGGTTCGCTCCTCCGCCGCGCCAAGCTTGATCGGGCATCGCCTGGGCGGCGACCGGCGTTCCTGGATAGAACACGGCCGCGTAGCCGACCGTGCGCGGCCGCACTTCTGGATCCGCGCCGGCGTCGCTCGGGCCTCCTGGACGCGCGGCCCCTGCGGCGACCTCGGACATCGCGCGCTTGATGTCGGCGTCGGTGAGCCGGGCGATGTCAGTGTCCCGAGTCTGCGAAGCGAACCCCGCGTTCGCCGAGATCACGTAGTCGCCGGCGGCAAGTCCCCACAGTCGGTATTGCCCGCGGTCGTCCGACACCGCGCTCGCCACCGGAAGGAGCGAGCGCTGGCCAGCTGCCCACAAACTGGTTCCGCATCGCGCTGACGTTCGCGCCAGAGAATGGTTCGCCATTGTGGTCGACGAGCACGCCGGAGATCGCGCTGCCGCGGGTCATGCGCAGCATCAATCCGGTAATGCGTTGGTCCTCGGCGAGGACCAACGCGGTCCCAGGACGTTCGGTCGCCGCGCTCCATAGGACGCGCGCGACATACCCCTGCTTGTTCGCCGTCAGCATGTAGCGCCCGGCCGGCAGCGCGACAAAGTTGAAACGCCCCTCGTCGTCGGTGACGATCGTGCGGGAGACCTGCCGATCGGAGGTCATCACGCCCACTCGCACGCGCCGCAGCGGACGAGCGTCCGCGTCGTCGTTGACGATCGCACCGTTTGATGCACCCTTCCTGCAACAGGGAGGCGGGATTCCATGGCATCTCTGGTCGGTGGCTGGGCGGTGACTGACCTGGAGCCGAACACCCCGAACGCGACAATCAGGCTGAAGGCAGCGACGTGGTACACCTCATCACCACTCCTGGCGACGGTCCTTGTGGCTTCTCACCTTGTCGATCTGACGTGAGCGGCGCCCGGAGCCAACTGCTCGAGAAACGCCGATCGTGCCAATCGCCCGCCGCCGCCTCGCACGTCGGCGTCCTAGTAGGAGCCGGCCGGCAGAGCCGGCACGTCGTAGGCGCCCGAATCGGTGACGGCGACCTTGCGCATACGTCTCGTTAGCGACGCTGACCAGCCAGTCCATCAGCCCGCGGGCGACCACGCCACACCGTCGAGCGCGCCGGACGCATTGGTTGGTCCTGCTGGCGCTACTCGACTGGCCTGTCGTCAAGGTGGACAAGGACGGGACGATGGACGATTACCATGGGCCAGGTCGAAGCGTGGCGGCGCCGACGAAGCCAAACGCCTATACTGTGGGCCAGGTCGAAGGCAAGTGGCGGCAGGCCGACGAAGCCAGATACGTGTGGAACTGGCCTTTTTTCTTATCATATCATAACAAAAAAAAAGATGTAGTCGCCAGCCGGCACAGGAGAAAGCTGAATGCGCCCCTGACGTCGGTGACCGTCGCGCCGACTTCGTCGGTTCGTCCGGTCGTCTGATTCCTGCGGAATGAGGCGCACTGGTAATGTTGCTGCCGGCCCCGTTCCTCCGACGACGATGCCCGATACTTTCACCATCGGCACGGCCGGACCTGAAGGTCGATGCCCGTTCGTTCCTGGCCCGAGGCGACGGTTACGACCGCCGCCGAAGAAGCCGAGGAGTCGCGGGATAATAGAGACTCGGTACGCGAACAGTTTCGCGCCGTCGATCGGCAGCAGCATCGGCGCGCCCCGCCCGATCGTCTGCACTTGATCGCCCACCTGTCTGGACTCCGTGCCGCTCATCAGGCGTGGCACCCACTTGCATCATCGCTTGAAGACCGTGTTCTATGAGATCTCCTCAGGACATCGTCGTCTCCTCGATAGTCTACCGTGGCCGCCGGCACCGACACCTGGCTGGCGATCATCCCGACGGCATAATCGCCGGGCGCAAGCCGGGAGATGCGATACATGCCACGGTCATCGGTGGTTCCGACACTCCCCTGCGCGAAGCGTCGTCTCCCGCCCACTGTGGTTCGCCGGACGGCGATATCTGATAACAACGACCGGCTCTCCGGCTTCGTCGACGATCGAGCCGCTGATCGAACCCTGTCTCCACATCCAGATGACGATATCGCCGCGGCGCTCTGCGTCCGCGAGCACCACGGGAAGCGTCGCGCCGTCGGGCCGCCTCATTCCGTACGCGCCGCCGATGTACCGGACTTGGCAGCGCTGAGCGAGTGCGACCCGCTCGGGACCGCGCGAAACGCGAATCGCCCGTCGCTCGTCGTCATCGCGCGGCAACCGGCCAGCGTCACGACAACGCTGCTGATACCTTCTCCAGTCGCCGCGTCGACAACCTCACCGACGATGACTGCAGTGCCGCGCGCGAGCGGCGGGGGACTGGGGGAAACTGCGCGGCGGCTGCGGCCGGCAGAGTCAGGATGGTGACAAAGAAGCCAAGGTTCGCCCAAGACGCGACATTAGCTCCTCCTGGTGGTGTCGCCGATCGGCGTGAGCAGGATGATACCGCCGAAGGCTGGAGCGATACTCGAAGTCGTCAACACCGCAGCCAACCAACCCGTGGTTCACCCTCAACGCGACGCGCATGGCAGGCGAATCGGGCATCGTCGGCATGTGGCAGTGGCCGGGTGGTGCGCTCATCCTGACGATTCGTCCGGACAACACCTTCACCGCCGGACCGATCAGCGGGCGTTGGCAGGCCGCGAATCTGGGGGACCGCACCTTTTTACGTTGATGTGGCCGCCGCCGATTCATACCGGGACGCTGGCCCCCGACGCACAGAAGTTCTCCGGCGCCGACCAGTACGGGAATCAGTTCGTCGCAGGGAAGGAATCGTGTCCGGACGGCGGATAAGCCCTGATGGGTCCCAGCCCCATCAAAGCCCGTGTGCCGCACGCCGGTGGTGCAATGGTACCGCGATGTCACGGTATACCACTACCAACGTCCGGCTTTCCGCGGAGGCCTACCGGGACCTCATGCTGCGCGCGGCGCGCCGCGGCGTGCCCCTGGCGTCGCTCGTCCGAGAGGCGGTCGCAGAGTATCTCGGCCGTCCCCTGCCTCCGTCAGCGAGCGCAGCGACCCTTCGTCAGGATCCGGTGGATGCGCTCGTCGGCAGCAAGCCGTTCGAGCCGGACGATGAAGCGCTCAATCACGATCACTACCTGTACGGATGGCCGAAAGAGGAGGAGTCCCGTGAAGCTGCTGGCGGACACCGGCGCGCTGCTCGCCCTGTTCAATCCACGGGACAACGCTCCACCAGCGGGCGCGAAAGTTCGCGCGGGACGCGGCCGGCACGCGGTTCGTCGTGACGGAGCTAATCCTCAGCGAGACCGTGACACGCCTTCGCGCAAGGACCGACGCCGCCCACGCCGCTGATGTCGGCGCGGCGCTCCTGAGCAGCCGGCGTTACGAAGTGCTGTTCGTCGATCCACCGCTCGTCGAAGCAGGCCTCGCCGATCTCCGGCGCTTCGCCGACAAGCGGCTGAGCCTCGTGGACGCTGTCAGTTTTGCCGTGATCCGCGCTCTTGCGCTCGACGGCTCGTTCACGTTCGACCGCGACTTCAGCGATTGTGGCTTTGCCGTCTATCCGAGAGTCTAGCTATCTCACAAACCCGATCTGTGTTGTCCGTGTAATCCGTGGCTTTCAACCGTCCGAACACATTCTCGGCGATGGCGGCGCGGCTCTCAGCGCTGTTTCACCGGCACGAGTCGCCCCAGCTCCCCGAGCCAATTCTGAACGACGACGATCTCGCGGCCGGGCCGCACGCCGTCTGCCGCGAAGTCTTTCATGAGCAGCAAGCGGCCCTCCCACACGTCGTACTCCGTGTCGGGGCTTGTCGTGGCGTAGGCTCCCTCGATGATGACGCTGGGGGCACCCCAGCTCGAAGGCGGGCCCGACGTGATCCGGATCGCTTTGATGGCGACAGAGGTTCGGCTGGCGGTCCAGTAATAGAGTTCGCTGCCATCGCGCGCCCACACCGGCCGTGTGCCGCCTTCGGCGGTGACGGCGATTTCGCCTGTTCCAGACAAGGGGAGCGGACGAACATAGACTTCAGGGCGGCCGGTCTTGTTCGACTGGTACGCCAGCCACCGGCCGTCGGGCGAGAGGGCGGGATTGTTCTCGGACGCCTTCGTCCGCTCGACCGTCTGTCGTGTCTCGGGGACTCTGAAGCGGGACGACCCCGATGTCCCAGCCGCCATCAGGAGGGTACTCCCTGACGATCAGGAGCGCCCCATCGCGGGATGCCGCGGATGGAAACGAGGGCAGCCCGCTTGTGACCTGCCGCGGCTCTCCGAGACCGTCCGCTCTTTGCTCGAACGTCTGCCCCCATCCATCGACGGTCGCTGAGAACGCCAATCGTTCGTTGTCCAGCCAGGCCAAGGTGGTGTTGGGCGACGCGTCGAACGTCAGTTGTCTCAGTAACCGCCGCGAAACATCCCAGAGGTAGATGTCCTGGCCGCCTTCTTTCATGCTGACGGCAACGCGCGTGCCATCAGGTGCCACTCGAGGAATGGAATAGGCTCTGGGCGGGGCGCCAACCGCGGTCTCTTTTCCCTGCCGATCGACCCACACCAAGGTCCGTTGTGTGCTGGCCACCGGCAGATACCCGAACGCGCCGGCATCGCTCAATGCCACCTGCGCCGCGCCAACTTCCGGATTGACGCGGATTCCCGTGAGGATGGGGATCGCGGCGCCGTACATCTGCAATCGATCGACATCGAAGGCGACCGCCAGGAGCGATCCGCCCGAGATGAACACGAGGTGACCAGTCGGCAGATACCGCGCTGCCGACCCGGAGCGCAACGGCGTCGACTTTCCCGTGCCGACGTCGAGCAGCATGAGCTCGCCACTGTCGGCCGTCCCGGCAGTCTCGGTATAGAGCACCGCGCGCCCACCCGGCAAAGCCTGGGGATACATGATGCCGCCGCCCTTGGTCGGCTTGGCCAGCGTCTCGACGTCGCCACCAACCGAACGCATCCGTACCAGCCCCGCCGGTCCGGCACCCACGAGAATCGTTCCGTCGGAGTTCCAACTGATGCCGTGGACGGTCGCGCTGCCGCTCGGAAGATCGCCGATCGTTTCAGTCGGCCCACCCTTCAGGGACGCGCGCTTGATCGTCTGGCGGACCCGGAAGCCAATCCACTCGCCATCGGGCGAGAAAAACGGCTCGCGGACCCATGGCTCGGCGATCGGCGACGCCTTCCATTGATCCAATCGGTCGAGCGGCCGGATGAACAGACGAGCTTCGCCCCCTTCCTCCGCCACATACGCGAGCATGCGTCCGTTGGGCGACAGCGCGATCATCGATCCGGTTCCGGCGTGGCCTCCCTCGAATTTCCTGCCGTCAGGTAGAGTCTCAACGAACGTGCTCAAACCGGATTCTGCCGGAACGGTCCGGGAGACCAAGCGAGCTGCGACCCAGCCAAGGGCTATTCCAGCCAAAAGGGCGGCTGCAAATGCGAGGGGCCAGAGGCGGCGGGACGGCCGCGCTCTTTCCACCGGTTGCGCATCCTTCTCGTCAAGGTCCAGGCCGGGCATCGCCGATGTCGCGCAGGCGGCGGCCCTGATCCTTCTCGAGGCAGCGCGTGAGGAGCCGTCGCGTGGCAGTTGGTGTCGCGCCGGCAGGGCAGCCCAGTCCGGCTCTCGATCGAGGATCGCGGCCAGCTGATCGCTCATCGTCGCGCCGGCGAACGCGCGCCGGCGCGGTCAGCATCTCGTAGAGCACACAGCCGAAGGCCCAGATATCGGTCCGCTTGTCGACCGCCTGTCCACGCGCCTGCTCGGGGCTCATGTAGGCCGGCGTGCCGAGGATCCTGCCTTCGCCGGCACTCTGGGTGGCACACTCTTTCCAACAGCGATCAACGTGGACATCATCGTGCCGTCCAGCGACAGGAAGAAATCTCTCCGTCCTTCCGCCACCGTGGGTACCATCCGCCATCGCGCGAAATCTTCTGGACGCGGTCTTCATAGGGGAATGGCCTTGCGTAGACTTCGGATCGGCCGGTCGAGTCCGAGCTGTAAGCGACAAAACGTCCGTCGGGCGAGAACGCCGGACTTTGCTCCGATGACTCTGTTCCCAGAAACGTCGACCGTTTGGAAATGTCCCGCGTATCCACGACCACCAGGTCCCCCCCGCAATCAGAGATAACAACCCTTCCGTCTGGCGACCAGTCGGGGGACCCGCAGCCGCGCCCATCTCTCCATTGGCCACCAATACGTCGCTGCCACTTGCGTCGGACGGGCGTCTAAACAAACTGAACGCACCGGTTCTGTTCGAGTTGAAGATGATGTGTTTCCCGTCAGGTCGCGACCAGGTCGGGTCGAATTCTGCCGCCGGATGCGTGGTGATGCGTTGCTCGTCCCCGTCGTGGGCCACGTCGATGACCCAGATATCGCGATTGCTGTCCCGTCCCACACCCACCGCCACCTGTCGATCGTCGGACTGAGGGCGAGAATAGTAGACCCTGGTTCGCCCACCGAACCGACGCGGTTTCCCTTCCGGTCCATCCACGTCAGCAGCGATTCGTTTTGCACCGGGTCGCGATACGCGAGGAGATTGCTGTCGGACACCGAGACTGAGATGCGCCCGGTCCCCGGAGCGACGGCCACTCGAGCGTTCAGCGGAATCGGATTGCCAGTCAGCTGACGCGATCGCGGGTCGAACGGCTGCGCCATGAGCGTGTCGTCCACGAACAGCAGGTGCCCGGCTGCATACATCGCGCTCGTTCGGATGGCGCCGACCGGGGTCGACTCGGTGGAGGTCAGCGATCCCAGGCGTAATTGAGGCGGGCCCTCACTGAGCGCGAGGAAAAGAAAATATAGCCCATCTGGCAGGAACCAGGGCCAGCGATGCGTCGTGTCTCCGCCGATCAGAGCCGTGACCGGGGTCGTCTGCTCCTCCAGTGGCCAGCACTTTCTGAAGGTGCCCTGCCGCCGACTTGAAGACGATGACATCGTCCCGATTCCAAGTAGCCCCGCCGCCGGCCGATGCCGCCAGCGGCATCGCAGACATCGGAAGGCGAACTCCGCCGCTGAGCAGCGCAACCTTCTTCAGCTTGCCTCCCGCAAAGAAACCGATCCGCTGGCTGTCGGGTGACCAGAAGGGATTCTCCCGCCCCTTCAGTGCCTCGGGATCTGCCGAGCCTCCGCGTCCCACGGCCGAATCCACAACGTCGGCGGTGCGTTCCCGCTGACTGCGACGATAGCACATATGGCTGCCGTCCGGAGCGAGCGCGTAAGGTAAGGGAGCGCGCTCCCGAAACCGTGTCCGGATGGCGGCGGGACGGCGGACTCGATCGAATCGCTCGTGCTTGGAACGGACGCGGCAGAGGGCGAAGAGTCAGCCGGCGGTCAACACGACGCCGGCGAGCGAAAAGTGGCCGCCGCTCCAGACGATCTGGCGATTGCTGCGCGCACGGCCGGCGCCCCATCGCCTCGGATCTGGTCGATGCGATCGGCTGTGGCGCCATCGTCGAGCTCGATCCGCGCGTCGGCGATGTCGTGCAGCCGCTTCGCCGGATCCTTGCGCAGGCACCGGTCGAGCAGTGTGCGGATCGACGGCGGGCGTCTCGGCGGGCAGCGCGGTCCAGTCCGGCTCGCGCTCCAGGATGCGCGACGATCGTGTCGGACATCGTGTCGCCGGCGAAACGCGCGGCGGCCCGCCAGCATCTCGAACAGCACGCAGCCGAACGCCCAGATGTCGGTGCGCTTGTCGACCGCCTGCCCGCGCGCCTGCTCGGGGCTCATGTAGGCCGGCGTGCCGAGGATCCGGCCCTCCGCCGTGCCGTCGAGCGAGCCCGACGGCCGCTGCGTCAGGTCACCTTCCGAGCCGACGGCCATCGTCTTGGCCAGGCCGAAGTCGAGCACCTTCGCGCGCACGTCGCCTGACGGACGCCAGCGCGTTCGCGCGCTCTGCAGCACGATGTTGGCCGGCTTCAGATCGCGATGGACGATCCCCTTCTCGTGCGCCGCGTCGAGCGCCTCGGCGATCTGGCGCGCGATCGCGAGCGCCTCGGCGATCGGCAGCGGCCCGCGCGCCAGGCGATCGGCCAGCGTCGGGCCTTCGACGAGCTCGAGGACCAGCGCGGTCACGCCATCGGCTTCTTCCAGCCCGTAGATCGCGCCGATGTGCGGATGGTTGAGCGTCGCCAGCAGGCGCGCTTCGCGCGCGAAGCGCGCGCGCCGCTCGGGATCGGCGGTGAAGTGCGACGGCAGGATCTTGATCGCGACGTCGCGCCCGAGCTTGGTGTCGCGCGCGCGATAGACCTCGCCCATGCCGCCGGCGCCGAGCGGGGCGACGATCGTGTAGGGCCCGAGCTGACGGCCGATCATCTGACTCGTGTCCGGTGCCCCCGAATGTCGTCGGCGACGACCGCCGCCGGTGTTTCGAGGAATCGCGCCGTTGCGGCTCGTAGCGGAGCAGCGACTCGACTTCGTCGCCGCAGCGCCGCATCGCCATCGCACGCTTCCTTCTAAGAACGCGCTGCGCTCCTCAGGCGTACGCTCCAGCGCCCGATGGTACAGGTCCGAGATCCGGTTTCGCGATGGCCCGGGCTCCATGGTCCTCCCTTCTGGTCAGGGGTGTGACCCCGGTCTGACCCCGACCGGACCAGAGGCGCAAGAACCTCCGCGCAGCTGTCAGACGCCACGGCGACCGGCCGTGTTGCGCGACAGCTCGCGCATCAGCCAGTTCTTCGCGAACTTCCAGTCCCGCATCACGGTCTCGGGCGAAATCTGCAGGACTTCCGCGGTTTCTTCGACGCTCAACCCGCCAAAAAACCGCAGTTCGACGACCTGCGCCTTTCGTTCGTACTGCGCCGCCAGCGCCCGAAGCGCATCGTCGATGGCGATCAGGTCGTCGGGCGTGTCGCTGGCGACAGGCAGGTTCTGGTCGAACGTGACGCGGTGCAGCGCGCCGCCGCGCTTCTGGTTGTCGCGCGCGCGCGCGAAGTCGACGAGCACGCGGCGCATCAGCCGCGCGGCCATCGCGAAGAAGTGCGCGCGATCCTGCCACTGGACGCGCCGGATATCAATCAGCCGGAGGTAGACCTCGTTGACGAGCGCGGTCGCCTGGAGCACGTGGTCCGGACGCTCGCCGGCCATATGCCGCTTGGCAATGCGACGCAACTCGGCGTGGACGAGCGGAAGCAGCTTTTCGACGGCGTCGCTGTCCCCGCCTCTCCACTCGATGAGAAGGGCAGTGATGTCGCTCAAGGCTTGGCGGCTCCATGACTTCTCGGGTTCGGTCCGTTCGCCGAAGGCCCCGCCAGGACCCGGCCCATTCTACGCCCGCGCGACCATGACAGCTCACTGCGCCGGTTTACGCCTCCCTCCCCGACACGCGATTTCGGGCCGCAGGGAGGTTCCCCGTGAAGCTCAGATCTTTCGCTTTTGCTTCGACCTTTCTGATTGTTGTCGGCCTTGCGTGCCTGCCCGCCGCAAGCCACGCCCAGCCCGTTCGTCCGACGTTGTTCGTCATGCTTCAGAACGAGGCGAACGTCGAGTCGGATCTGGCGGCGAAAGCTCAGTCGGAAGTGGCGCGTCTCTTCGACTTGATCGACGTCGATCTGATGTGGGTAACGGAAGTCCCGGCGGCTGGCATCCGGCTGCGCGTGGTATCGGTGACGACGTGGGAACCCCCCGACAGGATTCCGGCGTCAGTCCTCGGATACACGCAAGTCGCCCCCGGCAAGCGCGGGACCCGGGCCTACGTGTTCTGGAGCCGTGTGGAACGCGCCTCTTCTAGTTTCACCGCCAGTCTCGACAAGGTGCTGGCGGTGGCGATCGCTCACGAGATTGGTCACATGCTGCTGCCGGATGGCAAGCACGCGAAATCCGGCTTGATGGCGGCGCCGTGGGATCCGAGCCACTTCCGGTCGGCGTCGGCGGGTCTGCTGCTTTTCTCTGAGGCCTCCGCCGAGCTGATTCGTCGCGAGCTGGAACGAGCTGACACGCTGGCTACGTCAACGGCAAGTTCCGTGGCACGGTGACGACGTAGGTTCCGGCGATCTTGTCGTGCCAGGCCTGTCGCTCCGCGTCCTTGAGGATCCAGAGGCAGCCCAGGCCCGCGACCGCGATCGAGAAGAAGCTCGCGATGCCGCGGATCAGGGCGTCGACGAAGCGGAGCGGCGAACCGTCGAAACGCACCACCCTCAGTTGGCAGACGATCCCGCCGAAGGTAGTGCCTTTCCACGTCCAGAAGCCGATGTGATAAGCCAGCATGAGAAAGATGAACGGCCTGGGGCTCCCGTCGAGAAGATCGAAGATCCCGCAGACGATGAGGACGAACGCGGTGTCCATACCCATCGCGGCGGCGCGCTCGAAGAAACCCGCCTTCGGAAAGGCGAGCAGGTTCGACGGATAGCTTGGCGCAACAGCCCCGACCGCTTCTGCCTCGTTCGGCGCCGGCGCGATTGGTGGCACGTCGTCGCCGAACGGCTCGCTCGAGGCGAGGTTGGGCGAAGCGGGCATCACGCGCATGTCCGATATCACGGATCGCTCGACTGGCGCGGGCGGCGGCTGAACGGGTTTCGGCGGCGCGGGGTTCTCGCGGCGATACGCCGAGGTGAAGGCGAGGGCTGCGGCACCGAGACCAGTCACCCCGACGAGCGCCCATGCGATGAATCCCAGCACCGGGACCATGTAGATCAGGCAGATGGCCGCGGAGCCGATCGCGAGCGACCGAATCGATTGCAGCCGGCTCGCTGGCGACGTCTGACCGACCATGCTGTCGCCGAGTCGCACCGAAACGCCGACCTTGCCGATGATCCACCCGACGACGATGGCGCACAGGACGAACGGCACGACCAGGATGCCCACGACCGACGCGGCCAGGATCACCGCGACCGGACCCGTGAGCAGGAGCACGAGCAGGCCCGTCAAGAACGTGGTGAATGGCCGCCGAGCGATCGCGTCGGCGCACATCTGCACCGTGTCGCGAAACAACAGGTTGAGCGCCAGCGATCCCAGGAACACGAAGAAGACGATCAACCACACCCACGAGAGCCTGGGGACGATCGGCCGTCCCAACAGAAGTCCTTCCATGATCCACGGGACCAAACCGCGCAGCCGGTCCGCAAGCGCGGTCGCACCGATGGCCACGTGCTGGCCGCCCGGGACGAAGTTCGGTGGCGTGTCGAGTCCGCCTCCAATGACGACCATGTCACGGTGGATGGCGGCCCCGGGCAGCACGGTGACGTTGCCGCCAACCACGATCAGCGATCCATCGATGACAGCGGAGCTCCCGATTTGCACGCCGCCAAAGACGACGGTCACGTCGCCGCGCACGTAACCCTCGATCGTCGCCGGGCTGAAGACGACGACGACGTCACGGACGGTCTCGCCTTGTTTGAGCACGAAGTCCTGACCGACGCGGACCACGTTTCGGCCCCAGACGTTGTAGATCTCTTCCGGCTGTTCAATCGCGAAGGAAGGGCCCTGGGCGGTTCCCACGATGTTGGTCAGGGCGACGCTTGCACGGAGTCCGGATTGCGGCGCGCCCTGCGCGCGCGCGCGTTCGGCGCTCGACGTGAGCACGATGGTGGCGCTCGCGAGAACGGAGAGCGCAAGCCGTAACGAAATCAATTTCATGTCTGAGGAACTCCTCCAAGAACGACTCGGCCGAGCGCTGCGCCGAAAGCGGCGCAGGCGGCACACATCATCAGAACCAGCACCAGCACGTATCCCAGGAGCGGCTGCACGATCACGTTCCAGACGGCGCGGACCACCGTCGCAACAACACTTGCGCTGGCGGTGACGTCCGCGACGGCTGCAGTGAGCTCCGTCAGCGCGGGCGCGATCCTCGGTTGAACGGCTGACTGCACGCTGGGCCACAGGGTCGACAGGCCCACGCCCAAGGACAACGAGTGCCGCCAGCGAAGCGACCTGCCATGCCAGGGGCCAGGAGAGCCACGGCCGTGGGCTCGGTTTTTCGACGCGCCCGGTTTCGATTGCCGCGATCACGCGCGGCAGGAGCGTTCGCGGCGCGCGCGGCCCCGGCAACTGCTTCAGGGCCCGATCGACGATGCGCTCGAGATCGTCAGGATGCATGGGGTGGAGCGAGCACGGCTCGCAGGGCCTCGCGGCCGCGATGGATGTCGGTCTTCACTTTCGCGAGGCTGACGCCGAGCAGCGCGGCGATCTCGACGTAGCTCTTGTCCTCGAAGTGAAAGAGGACGATTGGCACCCGCTGGTGGTCCGGCAAATGGCGAAGAGCCTGTTCGAGACGCTCCTGTTCGTCAGCGGCGTGCAGGGTCCCCTCGGCGGTGACCTGAGGTGCCGGGCTGGCGCCGCCACTCGAGCGCGCCAGCAGCACGTCGACCTGGTCGCGAGGGCTCTCGTCGGCGTCGTCGGCGGACCGCAGCTCGCTGAAGAGGCGCCATCGTGAGCGATAGCGGGAGAGATAGTTGAGACAGAGATTGGTCGTCACCGTCTTGAGCCAGCCGGCGACGGCCGGACTCGATCCGATCTCATCGAAACGCTCGAACGCTTTCAGGAACACGGTTTGAGCCACGTCTTCCGCCTCGGCGGGATTTGAGAGGAGCCTGACCGCCGTGGCATACACCATGTCCTGATACTCCCGGACAAACGCTGCAAACGGGTCCAACCGCGCGGTGTCGGTCATGCCGGAGACGTCTGCGCGCTCCGGAGCCTTGTCGAACGGCCGGTTGAGCCGCAGGCGCTGGGCACTGACCACTTGGTAGGACAAACACGGCCGCTGGGCAAAAGTTGCAGCTGGGGGTGTGCTATTCTCACGCTCGTACCTAGCGGGGTCCGCCTGTCGACAATCAGGATCCCTACCTGCGTGCTCGTTCTCGCCGAGTTCGTGGATGTAGGCATCAGCGAGCACACAATACAGGTGTGCGATGCCCTACGAACTGAAAAAGCTCACCCCGAACCTCATCGTGTCCAACGTCGGCCAGAGCATCGCGTTTTATCGCGATGTGCTGGGATTCTCGGTGGTGGTCACCGTCCCCGAGACGGCGCCCTACGTATTCGCCATCGTGCAGTCCGGGCCGGTCGAGATCTTTCTGAACGCCCCCGAGCCCGCGGTGGCGGAGTACCCGGCGTTCAAGGATCGTCCGATTGGCGGCACGCTGACCCTGTTCATGGAGGTCGTGGACATCGCTCGCGCCCACGACGCGCTGAAGGGCGCGGTGAAGGTCGTCATGCCGCTCGAGCACAAGTGGTACGGCACGACCGAGTTCGCGTTCGAGGACCCCGACGGCTACCTGATCACGTTCGCCGAACGCGATCAACCTGCCTGACCCGAGTTCGCCCACTATGCACAGCCCGCGCTCTTACAGAGATGTAACCGGGGACACTCAACCGGGACAGTCCCCGGGGACACTCAAGGTTGAGTGTCCCCGGGTTCTTGATGTGCTGCTGGTGTGTCTCCTGGCGGTCGTTCCTCTGGGCGCGCAGTCGCCCACGCAGTATCAGCGGATGGGGCGCGACGTCTTGAAAGAGCTCATCGAGACGGACACGACGCACTCGACCGGAAGCACGACGGTCGCGGCCGAGAAGATGGCGGCGCGACTCGTGGCCGCGGGGTTTCCTAAGGCCGATGTGGTCGTCGTGGGGGGCAATCAGAAGGGCGCGGAAAAGAGAGGCAACCTCGTTGCCCGCTATCGTGGCACCGGGGCGCGGAAACCGCTGCTGTTCATCGCTCACCTCGACGTGGTCGAGGCGCGACGCGAAGACTGGTCGATGGATCCGTTTGTCCTCAACGAGAAGGACGGTTACCTCTACGGTCGTGGCACGATCGACGTCAAGGGCGGCGCGGCGACGCTCGTTGCCGCCTTCGCGCGGCTGCGCCAGGAGCAGTGGGTGCCCGACCGCGACCTGATCCTGGCGCTGACGGCCGACGAGGAGGGTGGACCCGACAACGGGATTGCATGGCTGCTCGCGAACCGGCGCGATCTCATCGCCGCCGAGTACACCATCAACGTCGACAGCGGTGGCGGTGAGCTGCGGGACGGCAAGATCAGCGCGCTCGATGTTCAGGCCGCAGAAAAAATCTACGCGTCGTTCTCGCTCACGGTGAAAAACCGCGGCGGGCACAGCTCGTTGCCGACGAAGGACAACGCGATTTATCGCCTGGCCGCCGGGTTGCAGCGCCTCGCCGCGTTCGAGTTTCCGGTCCGCTTGAACGACATCACCCGCGCCTACTTCGAACGCATGGCGCCACTGTCGGGCGCCAACGCCGCAGACATGCGGGCAGTCGCGGCGACGCCGTCGAGCCCCGCGGCCGCGGCGCGGCTCGCCAAGAAGTCGGCGTTTCACAACGCGCTGCTGCGCACCACCTGTGTAGCGACGATGCTGCAGGCTGGTCACGCGGAGAACGCGCTGCCGCAGACGGCGCAAGCGACCGTCAACTGCCGCCTCCTGCCAACCGACGATGCGGGGGCCGTTCAGCAGACGCTCGCGCGGGTCCTCGCCGATCCCGAGATCGTCGTGGCGCCGATCGGCACGCCGACCCCAAGTCCGCCTTCGCCGCTTGCGACCGAACCCCTGGCGGCGATCGACACGGCTGCCAAGGCGGTCTGGGGGAGCACGCCGCCCGTTCCGATCATTCCCTTCATGGAGACTGGCGCAACCGACGGACTCCTGCTGCGGAACGCGGGCATTCCCGTCTACGGCGTCACTGGGATCGCCGACAATCCCGACGACGTCCGTGCGCACGGGAAAGACGAGCGCGTGTCGATCAAATCGTTCAACGACGCCCTGGAGTTTGCGTATCAGTTAACCCGGGCGCTCGGGAGCCGTCCCAATCCTGGACGCTAGAGCAGTTCCTTCTGTCTGTAGTGTCCGCCTTCAGGCGGACCTACGTGAAGTCCGGCTGAAGCCGGACACTACTGCTACAAGGTAATGACAATCGTGCCTAGCGGCGGGATCAGCTGGACTGCTTCAAGAGGATCGCCCGCACGTAAAGCACCGCGAATCCGAAGCGCTGCACGTTCTCCGTCGACTTCGATCCCGGCTGCGTCGTGACGACCGCGACGTCGCAGCCGCGACGCGCCGCGTCGACGAGGCGATGGCGCAGCAGCGCCGTCTGCACCCCCTGCCGCCGATGGTCGGGGAGGGTGGCGGCCCCGGCGAGCTGCGCGACACCTTCATAGATTCTCAAGCTCGCCCCGCCGGCGACCGCACCGTCCCGCCTCGCGATGAAGCGCTCGAAGCTCGGCGTGGCAAACGTGTCCCCGAAAATCTGCTCGATCGCCTCGCGGTTGAACGACTCGTGGCTCGCCGGGCCATCGAAGGTATCAGGATGAAGGAATCCGGTGGCGACGGCGTCCATCCACGTCGCCGTCTCGTCCGGGCCTGCGTGATCGACGGTGATGGGGCCGGCCTCGACGTCCTGGAGTTGAGCGAGGTCAAGTGGCAGGCCAAGAACATTCTCGAAGCCAATGAGCTCGTAGCCGCGGTGGCTGAGCATCCGGGGGATCACCGGATCGCCGAGGGACGCGAATTCGACCTGGAGCGGCGCGCGGCGCAGGGCGAACGCCTCTTCAATCGCCTCGAGCTCCGCTGCGGGCGGCAAATCCGCGAAGCCGAGCCCTGCGAGCTTGTTCGCCGGCGATCCGGCCCCGGTGTGCACGGCGACGCCGCCACCAATCGGCGCGACAACGACCTCGCCGCGGCCCAGCCGCGCCGCGGCGGCGCGGGCGAGCTCCATCAGCATCGTGCATTCGGCCCGCTCGATCCGGGCCGCCAGGGAGGCAGTAGCGAACATGGCCGGCGACAGCTTATATGCCGTGGACAGACAGACATCACGGCCACAGATGACACCCGCAAGGCACTCGCTCCCGACTGCGCCCGGAGGCCAAAAGACCTCTTACCGCCGAGGAACGCCGAGCGCGCAGAGAAAACCCGAATATGGCTCTGCGCTCTCCGCGGTCTCAGCGGTGAAGGCTTTGAACCTGGTGATAAGTGAAAGGCTTTGGACTTGGAGAAAATACACGGTCAGTAGGATCCTGCCAGCAAGGGAGCACCACCATGAAAACGCTGCGGATGCTGAGCTCAGGGCTGCTGGCACTCGGGAGCGCAGCCATTCTCGCTGTCCCTCTCACAGGGACAAGTGCCCGACAAACTGGCGGGCAGGCCGTGCCGATCGATCGCTGACGACCTCGGTGGAGTGGTCACGGGGCCCAAAGGGCCCGAGGCTGGCGTGTGGGTCATCGCGGAGACGACCGACCTTCCGACGAAGTTCGCCAAGATTGTCGTGACCGACGAGCAGGGACGCTACGTCGTACCGGACCTGCCGAAAGCGAACTACAGCGTCTGGGTGCGGGGCTACGGTCTCGTCGATTCGCCGAAGACTCAAGCCACGCCCGGCAAGGCGCTGAATCTGACCGCCGTCGTTGCGCCGAACCCGCGCGCCGCAGCCGAGTACTATCCGGCGGGCTATTGGTTTTCGCTGCTCCGAGTCCCCGACAAGAGCGAGTTTCCGGGCACCGGTCCGGCAGGCAACGGTATTTCGCCGACCATGGGGAGTCAGGCGCAGTGGCTTCGCAACGTGAAGTCAGGCGCTTGCTGGTCCTGTCATCAACTCGGGAGCAAGGGCACGCGCGAGCTGCCGCCGAATCTTGGGACGTTCCCATCCTCGGTGGCGGCGTGGGAACGTCGCCTGCAGTCAGGGCAGGCTGGGACGCAGATGATCAACGGTCTTGGCCAGCTCGGTCGTGATCGCGCACTGGCGCTCTTCGCCGACTGGACGGATCGCATCGCGGCGGGCGAAGTGCCGCCGGCGCCGCCGCGGCCGCAGGGCCTCGAGAGAAACGTCGTCATCACGATGTGGGACTGGGCGGACCCGAAGGCCTATCTCCACGACTCGGTGTCGACCGATCGGCGCAACCCGACGCTGAACGCCAACGGCCTGCTTTACGGCGCCCTCGAATTGAGCGCTGACTATTTGCCGGTGCTGGATCCCGTGCGCCACACGGTAAGTCAGGTACCGCTCACCGTTCGCGACCCCAACACGCCCCCGACGCCGCCAGCGATGATGCAGCCGTCGCCGTACTGGGGCAGCGAGGTCATCTGGACCAGCAAGAACAACGTCCACAATCCCATGCTCGACGAGCGCGGCCGCGTGTGGCTGACGTCGGCCGTTCGGCCCTTCGATAACCCCGCCTACTGCAAGGAGGGCTCGAGCCATCCGTCGGCGAAGCTCTTCCCGATCGAGCGATCCAGCCGGCACCTCGCCGTCTACGATCCGGCGTCCAAGAAGCTCACGCTCATCAGCACCTGCTTCGGCACGCACCACCTGATGTTCGCCGAAGACGCCAACCAGACGCTCTGGACGAGCGGCGGCGGTCAAGTCGTCGGCTGGCTGAATCGAAAGATGTTCGAAGAGACCGGCGACGAAGAAAAGTCGCAGGGCTGGACGGCGCTCATCATGGACACGAACGGCAACGGCAAGCGCGACGCGTATGTCGAGCCGACGCAACCGGTCGACCCGACGAAGGACAAGCGGTACGGAGCGGCCTTCTACTCCGTTGCGCCCGCGCCCGACGGGTCGGTGTGGGGCTCCGTCCTCGGCTTCCCCGGCGCCATCGTGCGGATCAATCCCGGCGCGAATCCACCAGAGACGACGCTCGCCGAAGTCTACGAACCGCCGTTCAACAACGACAAGGCGCCGATCCAGGGATTCTCGCCGCGGGGCGGCGATGTCGACAGAGACGGCGTCTTCTGGTCTGCGCTGGCGAGCGGACATCTGGCCAGCTTCGATCGCCGCAAATGCAAAGGACCGCTCAACGGCCCGTTGGCGACCGGTCAGCACTGCCCCGAGGGCTGGACGCTCTACGCCGAGCCGCTGCCGCAACTGAAAGGCGTGACCGATCACGGAAGCGCCGAGGGCAGCTACTACACCTGGGTCGACCAGTTCGACACGCTCGGGCTCGGCCGGAACACGCCGATCAACACCGGCAATGCGTCCGAAGGGCTGCTGGCACTGAAGGACGGAAAGTGGGTCGTGCTTCGCGTGCCTTATCCGACCGGCTACTACACGAAGTGGATGGACGGCAGGATCGACGATCCGAAAGGCGGCTGGAAGGGGAGAGGCCTGTGGACCACCATCAGCACGCGGACGCCCTTCCACATGGAAACCGGCAAGGGCACCACGAGCAAGGTGATTAAGTTGCAGCTGCGATCGGATCCGCTGGCGAAGTAGAGACGCGATGACCGACAACTCGCGAGCCACTGGAGCACACAACCACAGGAAAGTGATCTGGATCAGCAGCTCTGTGGCCACGGACTGAAGCACGGACGAGCACGGATCAGGCCCATCGGCCTCCTGGTCACTGACCGTCGCTCTGCAGCGAAGGCAGAAACGCTGTCGAGTTCCGAGTGTTATCGCGAGTGGTCTCCATGGCCAGCAGTCGTTGGCGCCGTGGGGAGGCTCGTCCCGTCCTTCATCCCATTCCTGTGGCTTTCCCGCCAGCTGTGTGCTAATCCTCTAGCACTTATCTCACTTCGCCAGGAGCATCCATGTTCAGTCAGGACGTTCGGTATGCCGTTCGATTACTGACCAGCAATCCCGGCTTCGCGATCGTCGCGCTGTTGACGATGGCGCTCGGCATTGGCGCGAATACGGCAATCTTCAGCGTGATCGATTCGGTGCTGCTGCGGCAGGCGCCGGTGACGGACATCGATTCGCTGGCCGTCGTCTGGGAGACCGATCGGAACACCAGCACGACGCGCGAGCCCGCGTCGCTGCCGGACTTCCTGGACTTCAAGCAGCGGAGCCAGCGCGTGCAGCAACTGGCGGTCTTTGACGCCACCGAGGTGAACTACACGCCGGATCAAGGAGAGGCGATTCGGCTTCAGGCGCTCCAGGTGACCGACGAGCTGCTGCCGATGCTGGGTGTGCGTCCTATCGCCGGGCGTGGATTCACGGCCGAGGAGGCGCGAGCAGGTGGTCCGGCGGTCGTTTTGATCAGTGACGGATTCTGGACGCGCGCGTTTGGCCGGGACCCCTCGATCGTCGGTCGCGCGATTCGGCTCGACGATCGGCAGGTCACGGTTATCGGGATCATGCAGCGCGGCGCCGATTTCGGCTTCTTTCAAATCCTGTCGGCGGCGGACTATTCGCGCGGCTTTGCCGATCGCGGCGCGCGCGCGGCGGTCGACGTCTGGCAGCCGCTGCAGGAAACGCCGCAGACGATGCCGCGATCGACGCATCCCATCTTCATGGTGGCGCGACTCCGGGCGAGCATCGCCGCGACACAAGAGGAGCTCGCGACGATCTCGGCCGATCTGGAGCGCGCATTTCCCGAGAACCGCGCGCGCGGCGTCTTCGTCGAGCCGCTCTCGGCGGTGGTGTTCGGGCCGGTGCGTCCGGCGCTGCTCGTGCTGCTGACCGCGGTCGGCCTGGTCCTGCTGGTCGCGTGCGCGAACGTGGCCAATCTGCTGCTCGCCCGCGGTTCGGCGC
This sequence comes from uncultured Acidobacteriota bacterium, assembly GCA_963797625.1. GTDB lineage: Bacteria > Acidobacteriota > Vicinamibacteria > Vicinamibacterales > 2-12-FULL-66-21 > DATBJJ01. Next base: position 95,720 of record CAWCQI010000034.1, on the reverse strand, counting down.
GACGCCGCGAAGTCGCCGTGCGCACGGCGCTCGGCGCGTCCGGATCGCGACTCATGATCCAGTTTGCGGCCGAGGGGCTTCTGCTGGCGGTGGTCGCGGCGGCGCTTGGCGCGGCGATGGCCGTATTCGGTGTTCGCGTGCTCGTCGCGCTCGCCCCCGCCGACATTCCGCGCATCGCCGAGGCGGCCGTCGATCTTCGCGTCCTCACGATCACTCTGATCGTGGCGGTTGGCGCGGGCCTCCTCTTCGGCATGGTGCCGGCTCTGCAGGCGCGCCGAGTGGATCTGCAGGGATCGCTCAAGGGCCAAGGCGGCCACGGAGGATCGGCCGGTGGCGAACGCACCCGGCTCCGCTCGATCCTGGTGGTTGCTGAATGCGCCCTGGCGGTGATGCTGGTGATCGGCGCAACGCTGCTGATCAAGAGCTTCTGGCGGATCCAGCACGTCGACGCCGGCTTCCGAGCCGAAGGCATCCTCAAAGCCGAGTATCAGCTGCCCTCGAGCCGCTATCCCGTCGACTTCCGACGATTCCCGGACTTGAAGGAGATTCACGCCTTTACTCATGGCGTGTTGCAGAAAGCCGAGCGGCTGCCTGGCGTCGAGGCCGCGGCCGTGTCGGGCTACCATCCGCTCGACCCGGGTTTCACGAATTCATTTCGCATCATCGGGCGCGAAGCGGAAGGCGCGACGCAACCGGAGGTATCGGTGCGCCGGGTGACGCCGGGCTACTTCCGCACGATGAGCGTGCCGCTCCTGCGCGGCCGTCTTCTCTCTGACGCGGATCATACGACCGCGCCGCCGGTGCTGCTGATCAATGAAGCGACTGCCCGCCGGTTCTTCGCCGGGCAGGAGCCGCTCGGCAAGCAGATCGCCTTCTGGGGCGCGAACCGGACGATTGTCGGAGTTGTCGGCAACGAGCGCTTCCAGGGGCTCGCGGAAGCGGCGCCGATCGCCGTTTACGCGCCGCTCGATCAGGCGCCGTCGGCCAACGGCGCCGGCGCGCTGCTCGTGCGGACCTCGGGCGATCCCAAGGCCCTCATCGCGAGCGTGCGCGGAGTGATTCGCGAACAGGACCCCGCGCTCGCCGTCTTCGGTCTCGAGCCCTTCACTGAGACCGTGTCCCGTTCGGTCGCCGAGCGCCGCTTCACCATGCTCGTGCTCGGCCTGCTGGCGTCGGTGGCGCTCATCCTCGCGGCGATCGGCGTGCACGGTGTGCTGAGCTATACCGTCACCCAGCGCGCGCGGGAGATTGGCATTCGCATGGCGCTTGGCGCGCAGCCCTCGGGCGTTCTGCGCCTGGTGGTGGGGCAGGGCATGACCCTGGCCGCTCGCCGGCGCGGCGATTGGCCTCGCCGCGGCATTTGTGCTGACGCGGTCGATGGGAACGTTGCTCTTCGGTGTCACGCCGACCGATCCGGTCACGTTCATCCTCGTGCCGCTCGGCCTGGCCCTTGTCGCGCTTGTCGCCAGCTACCTTCCCGCGCGCAGGGCTACGCGCGTCGATCCCGTGGCGGCTCTGAGGGCGGAGTAGTCATCTGCAGACGTAGTGTCAGAGCTTCCGTCGTCGCCGAGGCTTCGGCGAGACCGCCGTAGATCTAGCGGATGGCTGTTCAGCCGGCTATCTGAGCGGTCCGCGCTAAAGGCTGGACGCGCACGTTCGCCATCTATAATCTGCCGTATGATCACGCTGCTCCTCCTCACCCTGTTTCAGACTCCCGCCCAGACCGAGATGCCAGCGATCCCGAAATTCCTGCAGGTGACTCCTCAGTTCTGCACGGGGGCTCAGCCGCGCCTCGAGGCCTTTGCCAAGCTCAAGGCCGACGGCGTGAAGTCCGTGCTCAACCTGCGGCAGCCGTCCGAGCATCGCGCCGCCGACGAGCAGGCCGCGGTGGAAGCGGCCGGGATGAAGTACTTCAACATTCCGGTCGTCTATGCGAATCCGACCGATGCCGAAGCAGACGCGTTCCTCAAGATCACCGACGACCCGGCGAACCGACCGATGTTCATTCACTGCACGGCGGCGATTCGTGTCGGCGCGTTCTGGGCGATCCGGCGGGCCCTACGCGATGGCCTCACGACAGATGCGGCGCTCGAAGAAGGCAGGAAAGTCGGCCTCGTCAACGCGCCGCACCTCGAGGAGTTCGCGCGTAAGTACATCGCGTCCCACCAGCCGCGAAAGTAAGCACGGAAGCAGGCAAGGACACAGCCGATGGCACGGAGTGCGGCCTGCCCGACCGTAGCCGCTCTTTGGCGAAGGCGGGCCAGTGTGACGCTCGCCGCCGCCGTGCTCGCGGCGGCCGGCATCAGCTCGGCCTGCGGAAGGTCGCGCGCCGAGAGTGGCGCCGGACCGGCTGGTGTGCTGAGCCCAGCTGGTGTGCTGAGTCACATGAGGCCTGCGCGGGCATCCCCGTGCCCGAGGCCCGCTGCCACCGCCTCACGGTCTACGAGAATCAGACCGCGCGTCGCGGCCGCACCATCTCCCTCCGCATCGTCGTTTTGCCGGCGACGGGAATCAATGGCGAGCCGCGTAGCGACGATGCCGTCGTGTATCTCGCCGGAGGTCCCGGTCAGGCGGCGACCGAGTTTCTCGGCGACTCGGTTGTGGCGAGCGACGGCGCTCGGGCCAGGCGCGATATCGTCCTGGCAGATCAGCGTGGCACTGGCGGTTCGAACCCGCTCCTCTGTCAGTTCTACGGCCCGCCGGAGCAACCTCAGACCTACTTCGATGCGTTTCTCCCGATCGAGAAAGTGCGCGCGTGCCGTGCTACGCACGAACGAACCTCCGACCTGTCGCAGTACACGACTGCTGCCTCGGTGGAGGATCTCGAGGCGATCAGGGTCGCGTTGAAGTACCCGCAGTTCACGCTGGTCGGCGGGTCGTACGGGACGCGCCTGGCGATGGAGTACCTCAGGCAATACGGATCGCGCGTCCGTGCGGTCGTGCTCGAAAGTCCGGTGACGCCAGCGACCCACGCGCCCGAGCGATTCGGGCAATTCGCGCAGCACGCGCTCGACGCGCTGCTCGACGAATGTCTCGGAACGCCGGAGTGCGCGCGCGACGTTTCCCGCGATCAGGGAGGAGGCGCGGCAGGTCTTCGACAGGCTGCGGCAGGGTCCGGTGAAGGCGATCGCCGCGCATCCATCGGCGGGCCGCCCGGCCGAGGTCACGCTGACGCGTGACCATGTCGGCGAGGCGATCCGCTACCTGATGTATTCGTCACGTGGCGCGTCGCGCGTGCCCTTGTACCTGCATGAAGCGTTCAAGGGCAACTTTTCGCCGTTTGCCGACTTCCTGATTCGCTTTCGCGCCGGCGGCACGTTCGACGGGCTCTACCTGTCGATCACGTGCGCCGAGGACGTGCCGCTCGTCGCCCCCGACGCCGCCGAGCGGGACGATCCGACGTTTCTCGGCGGCTATCGTGTCCGCCAGCAGCGCGCTGCCTGCGCCGCATGGCCGCGCGGGACCCGGTCCGAATCGAGCCTGTTGCCGGTGAAGTCAGCGGTTCCCGTCCTCATGACGTCCGGAGATCTCGATCCGGTCACGCCGCCAGTCAACGCCGACACGCTCGCGCAGACGCTGCCGGAGAGTCTGCATGTTCGGGTGCCGGCTGGTGGCCACTCGCCAGTCGGGTTGATCGGCCTCGACTGCCTCGACAACCTCAAGCGCGCGTTCATCGAGCGCGGCCGCACCGAGGGACTCGAGACGAGCTGTGTGAAGCAGATCGCGCGGCCGGGATTCATCACCCGCTGATCGAGCGACGCCAGGAAGTTCTGGCTGCGTTGCGGCCTCGCGTCACCTCCAGTAAGCTCTTCGGCACATGGTCATCCTCGCGTTCGACAACATCGCGAAGAGCTACGGAGACACCCCGGCGCTTCGCGGCGTCTCCTTCGACGTCCACGCCGGCGAGATCTTCGGCCTGCTCGGACCGAATGGCGCCGGCAAGAGCACGCTCATTCGCATCCTCATGGACATCATCCGGCCGGACTCGGGTGAGGTCCGGGTGTTTGGCGAGCCGCGCCGGCGCGCGCATCTCGATCGCCTCGGTTACCTGCCGGAGGAGCGCGGTCTCTACACGAAGCTCACCGTCACCGACGTGATGACGTATTTCGGCGCGCTCAAAGGCCTCAGCCGCGCCGAGGCGCGCCGGCGATCGTCGGAATGGCTCGAGCGCGTCGAGCTGCCGCACGTGGCCGGCTGGAAGATCGACCGCCTCAGCAAGGGCATGTCCCAGAAGGTGCAGATTGCCTCGGTTCTCCTCGCCGACCCCGAGCTCTGCGTGCTCGACGAGCCGACGACCGGGCTCGACCCGGTCAATGTCAGGCTGGTGCAGGATCTACTGCTCGAGCGCCGGCGCAACGGACGCACGACCATCCTCTCGACCCACCAGATGAATCAGGTCGAAGCGCTCTGCGATCGGGTGGCGATGATCGATCGTGGACGGCTGATGGTCTACGGCGAGGTCGACGAGGTGCGGCGCGACCATTCGCTCCCGGAGGTCCGCGTCCACGCGCGCGGTCCGCTGCCATCAGTCCCCGCAGTCGCGAGCGCGATCGATGATGGGGAGGGGTCGTGGCGGCTGATGCTCGCCGACGGCAGCGCGCCGTCGGAGGCGCTGGCGACGCTCGTTCGCGCCGGCGCGACGATCGATCGATTCGAACCGATGCTCGCGCCGATGGAAGATATCTTTCTCAGGGTTGTTCGAGAGGGGCAGGCCTAAATGCGGAAGGGCTGGCGCAAGATCTGGACGATCGCGACCTTCGAGTTCCTGACCGCGGTTCGGCGTCCCGGGTATCTGATTACGACGTTCGGCATGCCGCTCTTTCTGGCAGCCTACAGCGGGATCGTGGCAGTCCCGGCCTACTTTGCCAGTCGCAGCGTCCGCGAGCCATCCATCTACGGCGTTGTCGATCCGGGTGGCGTGCTGCATCTGGAAGGCGAGACGACCTCGTCACAGTCGCAGGTACCCGAAGAGGTCAAGCGCGCGCTCGACGCGATGGGCCGGGGCGGACGCGCCGAGAACCAGTTCATGCTGGCCAACTCGATCTTCCGGCCGTACGCGTCGGAAAGCGACGCGCGCGCGGCGGTCGCGGCGCGGGCGATCAAGGGCTATTTTGTCGTGCCTGCCGACTACATCGCCAGGGGCGTCGTCGACGTCTACACGCAGGATACGTTCAACGTCAGTGGGTCCGAATCGCGAAATGCGTTTTCAACGTTGATCAGGGAACGTCTCGTCAGCGGACGGCTCGATGATCAGACGAGCGCTCGTGTCGTCAGCCCGCTCAAGGAGACGCGGCGATTCAGCGTGACGCGGACTGGCGAGATCACCGACGGCGGGCAAGCGGCCGGGTTTGTCCGAGTCGCAGTGCCGCTCGTCTTCACGGTGCTCTTCCTGATGTCCGTGTTGATGACCTCCGGCTATCTGATGCAGGGGACGGCGACGGAGAAAGAGAACAAAGTCGTCGATGTGCTGCTCGCCTCGGCCGATCCCGACGAGATCCTTGCCGGCAAGCTGCTCGGCCTCGGGGGCGCAGGTTTGCTGCAGATTGCGGTGTGGCTGCTGATGCTCCTCGTCGGCGGGGTTGGCGTCGTGCCGCTGCTGATGACCTCGCAGATCGAGATGCCGTGGGTCGCGCTGGCGCTGGCGATTCCCCTGTTCCTGATCGCATTTCTCTTCTTTGGCAGCCTCATGCTTGGCACGGGATCGCTCGGCTCGAACATGCGCGAGGCCCAGCAGCTGGCGATGGTGTGGTCGCTGACGGCGGCGCTGCCGATGATGATGATGGCCGTGCTCATCCGCGAGCCGCACGGGATCGGTGGCACGCGTGATGACCTGGCTGCCGTTCTCGGCCGGGCCGCTGATCATGTTCCGCGCCAGCACCGACCTCGACTATCTCGCGTGGTGGGAGGTGGCGGGGTCGTTCGTCGTGCTCCTGCTGTCGACGTGGCTGGCCATTCGCCTCGGCGCGCGCCTGTTTCGCATCGGGCTGCTCAGCGCCTCGCGCCCGAGGCTCGCCGAGATCCTGCGCCAAGCGCGGTTATCCTCATGATCAAACGAGCCTGTGCTCGCAATTGCCGTGGTGGCCACGGTCGCGGTCGGTGCCGCGGCGCGCCAGGGCGCCGTGCCCGAGGCGCGCGTCGACGCCGTGCTCTCCCGGTGGGACGCGACCACACCCGGGTGTGCGGTGGGTGTCAGCCTTCAAGGAAAAAGCGTACTCGAGAAGGCCTACGGGATGGCCGATCTCGAGCACGACGTCCCCATCAAGCCGGACACGATCTTCGAAGCGGGATCCGTGTCCAAGCAGTTCACGGCCGCCGCCATCCTCTTGCTGGCGCGGGAAGGCAAGCTCTCGCTCGACGATCAGGCGCGCAAGTACGTTCCGGAGCTGCCCGACTACGGCGCGCCGCTGACGATCCGGCAGATGCTGAACCACACGAGCGGCCTGCGCGACTGGGGCAGCGTGGTCGCTATCGCCGGCTGGCCGCGCGGCACCCGCGTGCACAACCACGCCCACGTCCTCGACGTCGTCAGCCGTCAGCGGTCGTTGAACTTTCCGTCCGGCACCCGCTACTCCTACTGCAACACCGGATATAACCTGGCCGCGATCATCGTCTCGCGCGTCAGCGGACAGCCGTTTGCCGAGTTCACACGCGCTCGCATCTTCACCCCGCTCGGCATGTCGCGCACCTCGTGGCGCGACGACTACACGCGGGTCGTCAAGGACCGGGCGATCGCCTATTCGGGCGGCCCGGGCGGGTTCTCGACCGAGATGCCATTCGAGAACATCCACGGCAACGGCGGGCTCCTGACGACGGTGGCAGACCTGCTGCGGTGGACACGCAACTTCTCGCAGCCAGTCGTCGGCGACGCGCAGTTCGTCAAGGAGCTGCAGACGCCGGGACGATTCAACGACGGCCGGCCGCACGGCTACGCGCTGGGGCTCACGATCGGCACCTATCAGGGGCTGCGGGAAGTCGCGCACAGCGGCGCGACGGCCGGCTATCGAGCATGGCTCTCGGAGTATCCCGAGCGACAAGTCGCTGTGGCGGTGTTGTGCAACGTCAGCAGCGGCAACGCGCCGCAGTACGCTCACGCGGTCGCCGATCTCTATCTTGGAATGACCAAACCGGCCGCGACGTCACCAACCGGCAACGGAGGACCTGTCGGGGCCGGCGCGTCGCAGAACGCGTCGGCGCTGGAGCCGCTTATAGGGATGTACCGGCGCAGCGACACCGGCGAGCCGATTACGATCTCGCGTGCCGGCAACGATCTGCGCGTCGAAGGCGGACCGCAATTGACGGCGCGGTCTGCCACGCGCTTTGTTGCCGCGACGGGTGGCGTTCCCGACCTACGACTTCAGCGCGGACGGCCTGAAAGTGACCGACTCGTTCGGGAGCGTCGACGTTTACGCCCGTGTCCGGGGCGACGAGCTCGTCGTCCGGCCGGCCGCGGAGTACGCCGGCACCTACGTCAGCGACGAGGCTGAAGCAACGTTGATTGCAGCCGCCGACGGCAACGCGCTGGTCCTCAAGCGCCGGCCCGATGACGTCATTCGCCTGTCGCCGCTCTACCGAGACGCATTCCGCGGGCCGATCGGGTTCGTCCGCTTTCATCGCGACAGCGCCAATCGGATCATCAGCCTGAGCGTCACGCAGGATCGTGTGTGGGACATGCGCTTTCAGCGCAGTCGTTAGTACTAGTGTTCGCTGAATCCTGCTGTCGGCGAGCTCGCGGAGTGGCGCGGGACGGGCGCTCGCAGGTGCGCAGTCGCAGTCGGAGTCGTCGAGTCCCATGGTCGGACGTCGCGAGTCGCCCGTGACCGCACCCCACGCGACTCGGACTGGCGACGTCGGGACTGCCGACTCGGACTGCGACTGGACTCCGACGTGGATGCCCGCCATTGGCAGTGATTCAGCGGACTAAACACTAATTGGTCGCAGACGGCTTCCTCCGATGCTTTGTCGCCTGCTCGTACGAGTACGCCAAGGCGATGAGTCCACCCTCGTCCCACGCGCGGCCGAAGAACGTCACCCCGGCTGGTAGCGTGCCACCCCGCGTATAGCCCATCGGCACGTTGATTGACGGGAATCCCGTCACCGGCGAGAAGAACTGACTGTTGTCGCCGTGGGGGGTGTTGAGATCGCCAATCAGGCGCGGAGGGTTGCTCCAGGTTGGGTACACGAACGCGTCGAGTCTTTCCGCTGCCATCGTCTTCAGTACTGCCGCGCGCACCTGCGCGACGGTACTCCGATTCCGCCTGGCAGGCCGGCGTGTCGGGTCCGTTCTCGGTCGCTTCCTGCGCCTGTTCGAGGCGGCGCTGCACGCTCGGGTGGAACTGGCGCGACTGGATGATCGCCGCGAGATCTTTCACCGGAACCCGGTCTCCATGTGACGCCAGCCAGCGGTTGATGTCGTACTTGAACCCACCGCAGGTGCCGACGCCTTGCGCTCGTTTGATCTCGTCGAGGTCCACCCGCACCGGATCGACGATGACCGCGCCGGCGCGCTTCATGTCGTCGACTGCCGCCATGAACACCTTCACGATCTCCGCGTCGGTCGTGTCACGTTCGTAGGCCTGCCGCAGGATGCCGATGCGGCGACCCTTCAAGCCGTCTTTTCGCAGAGAGGCGAGATAGTTCGGGATCTCCGTCGGATGGCCGCCTGGACTGAAGGCGCGAGCGATCGCTGTATCGCTGACCGTGACCGGATCGTCGGGATCGGGTCCGGCGATCACCTGGAGCACTGCGACCGCATCCTCGAGCGTTCGAGTCATCGGACCGGCGATGTCGGCGAGCAGGTTGAGCGGGACGACCCCGGCGCGGCTGGTGAGGCCCATGGTCGAACGAATACCGGCGAGCGCCTGGTGTGACGCCGGGCCACGAATCGAGTTGCCGGTATCACTGCCGAGGCCAATCGCGCCGAAGTTCGCGGCAACGGCGGCGGCGGTGCCGCCGCTCGAACCTGCGGTCACCCGGTCGAGCGCGTAAGGATTCTTCGTGTATCCAGGCAGGATCGAGCTGACGGTCTCGTACGGCGAAAACGCGAACTCGGCCATGTTCGACTTCGCGAGCACAATCGCGCCAGCCGCCTTGATGCGCTTGACCTGGAACGCATCGCGGCTCGAGACGAAGCCTTTGAGCGACAGCGAGCCGGCGGCGCTTTGCAGCCCAATCGTTTCGAAGTTGTCCTTGACGATCGCCGGGATGCAGTGAAGCGGGCCTGAGAGGGCGCCCTGACTGGCACGGAGGTCGAGGGCATCTGCTTCCGCGAGCGCGTTCTTGTTGATCTCGACGATGGCGTTGATGGCCGGACCGGCCTTGTCGAAGGACTCGATGCGCCGCAGGTACTGCTCAACCAGCGCGCGACACGTGAGCTGACGGCTCTTCAGCGCGGCGTGGATTTGCGCGATTGTTGTTTCTTCGAGTTGAAACGGCCCAGAGGGTGTCTGCTGGGCGGCGGTCAAGGATACGGCCGTCGCGGCGATCGCCACGAGCAAACCCATGTGCGCTCGATGTGTGAGGTGGGACATCGGCCGGCAGTCGACGGTTACTTCGCAGGCGTCGCAGACTTGAGCTCGGCGTAGATTTTGGCGACGTTGTCCTTCGCGCTCTGCATCCCGTAGTCCTTGAACTTTTCAGGCAGCGTCAGTCCGCCTACCGCTTCGTCCACGGTCTTGCCAGCGTCGAAGGCTTGCCGGACCGCGGCCAGGAACGCCGCGTTGAACTCGCCAAACTCCACGAACGCGCTCCACGTGGTTGTCGTCGGCGTGTGTCCGGGAATGACGGTGTCGACGTCCTTGATGACGACGGTGGCCCTGCGGATGGTTTCCGGATAGGCGACGCCGCTGCCTCCATTGCCGACGTCGATGCCGGGCGTCGCTGGCCTGGCGAAGAGATCGCCGGTGTGAGCGACGCGAAGCGCAGGAAAGACGACGATCGTGTCGCCGTTGGTGTGGCCGGCGCCGTAGTGATGGAGTTCGACGCGGTCTGCGCCTTCGCCGGGGAGGACTGTCATTTTGCTCGTGTAAGTCTGATCCGGCAGGAATTGTGCCTTTTCGCCCTCAAACTCCTTCATCTTCACCATGCTCGCCTTGGCGTTCTCGTGGGCGACGACCTCAACCGACGCAGGAAAGAAGTCATTGCTGCCAACATGATCGGCATGGGTGTGGGTATTGATGATGAAGGTGATCGGTTTGTCGGTTACCGACCGCACCTTGTCCATGATCGCCGGGCCCCAGCCTGGATCCTTGGTGTCGACGAGAATGACGCCACGGTTGGCGGTGATGAACGCCGCGGTATTACCGCCTCCGCCCTTGATCATGAAAAGGTTGTCGCGGACTTTCTCGATCTCGGCGACGTTCGGCTGTTGGGACGCTTGTCCAGCGGCGATGCCGACCGCACCCATCGCGAGAAGCACTCCCAGAACCATCGTGCGTCGCATAGGTCTCTCCTCAGAACACCCGCTCGAAAAACCAATAGGCGCCGGCCATCATAACTCCGACGGACCCGACGGTCGCAATGCGGCGCGCGAGCACAGGATCGCGCTGCCGCACTAATGCGAGCGCAGCTGAGACGACGACCACGATCATCGCCTGCCCGATCTCGACGCCGAGGTTGAACGAGAAGAGCGACATGCCCAGCGCCCGATTGGGGAGTCCGGTCTCGCGCAGTACGCTCGCAAATCCGAAACCGTGGACCAGTCCAAAGAGGAGGGCCACCCAGGCGCGGACGTCGCGTCCCTTGGTTCCCGTCAGCAGGTTGTCGGCGCCGACGTAGACGATGCTCAGCGCGATCGCCGGTTCGATGATGCGGGCCGGAGGGTCGACGATCTGCAGCGTCGCCAGCGCGAGCGTCAGGCTGTGCCCGAGCGTGAAGGCGGTCACGATCGCCAGCAGTCTCGTAAGGCTGCCGCCGAGCAGCAGCAGTCCGATGATGAACAGGATGTGATCGGGCCCGATGGCGATGTGATGGATGCCGGAGGCGGTGAACGTCGTGAACACGGCCAGGAGGCCTTGCCGCGTCCCCGTAAAGAAATCCACGCTGGTCCGGCCGCTGTTGAGGATCTCCTGCCGCACCAGCACATCGCCTTCGTAGACGTTGATGAAGGTCTGGTGATCGGGGTCGTACGGAAAGAGATGCGCCCCGATCGTCAGCTTGCCGGCGGCTCGCGTCGAGGGCGCCTGCCACAGCATCTCGACGGCATCCTGATCGGCGACGGGTTTGAGCGCGGTCAACGTCCAGGGAATGGCTCGCCCGTCGGTAAAAAACGTCAGGCGCGGCTTCAGAAACGCCGCGACTGCCGCTGCCTGCCGTGTCGTGAACGCCGGATCGGCAAGTTGCGACGGAGGTTCGATCTTCAGCTCGTGCGCGACATCGAGATCGTGCAGGACGAGCCGCCCTGTCAGGCCATTCGCCGTCACGTGGGCGTCGAGGTAGCTGAACGGAGCTGGGTGAGCAAGAATCCGTGCTCCGAGGGTCACGCACCCGATGAGGGCGAACGCGGTGGCAACTCTTGCGTAGGCAGGAGTAATCGTTTGACGCGGCGACAGCACGCCACGAATCTTGACGCGACGGGCGCGCACGACGCAAGCGCCCACAGAAGGTGCTAAGGTGAGGGCGTGGACGGACGGGTGCGTTTCGGTCTCTTCGAATTCGACGCGGATACCGGCGCGCTCAGCCGCGAAGGTGTGCCGGTTCGGCTGCAGCCGCAGCCGGCTCGCGTCCTGGCCATCCTCGTCACCCATGCCGGCGACGTCGTCACTCGCGACACGCTTCGCCAGGAAGTCTGGAGCGACGGCACCTTCGTCGACTTCGAGCGCGGCCTGAACTTCTGCGTCGCGCAAATCCGATCGGCGCTGGGCGATGCTGCCGACTCGCCGCGGTTCATCGAAACGCTCCCGCGGCGCGGCTATCGCTTCATTGCGCCAATTCAGCGCCTGCGGCCCGAGCGTCGTGCAACGTTGGCGGCACGCTCAGGCTTTTACGTACCGGCCCTGATCGGGCTGGCGCTCGTCACCGCTGCGCTGGTCGCGGGTGCCTGGTGGGCAGCTTCGGAAGACGCGCGGGTCAGAATCGCCGTCGTGCCCTTCGACAACGAAACCGGGATGGAAGAGTTCGACCGCATCGCGCGGGGCGTCGCGGACGCGACGGTGGCTCGTCTGTCGACGCCCGAGCGGGTCGCAGCATTCAGCGTCATCGGCAACGCGGCGGCACTCCAGCAGCCCCGGTCCTTCAGGGACTTGAAGCGGATCGGCACCGAGCTCGGCGCCGACTACATCGTGCTGGCGCAGATGAAACGCGACGACGCGGGCGTGCGCCTGATTGCTCATCTGATTCGCGTGCGCGACCAGAGTCACCTGTGGGCGAACACCTACGATCGAGCCGTGCCATCGCCTGAGCAAGGGGACGCGACCGAGGGGTTCACGCTCGCCGCGCAGGCCGAAATCGCCGAGGCGATTGCCGCGCAGGTCGCGAAGACGCTCGCCAAGACTTCCTCACGCCGCGCCTGAACCATCTGAGCAGGCGAGGGTTACCTCCTCACAGAAAACTCACGCGGGCCTGGGTTGCTGTTGCTGCGTGCGTGGTGTACACCTCGTCGCCGGAGGTGTTCCAGCATGACCGTTTTGCGTCGAACCTTTCTGAGCCTGACGTCTCTTGTCCCCCTGGCCGTGGCCCTGCGGCGCGAGCAGCCGCTCGCGGTCGCGCCGTCATCTGTCCCCGCCACGTTCCCGGCCCATGAGCCGGAGGTTGCCCGCGAAATGGTCGGGGTCTCGCACGGCAACGTCGCGCGGGTGCGGGAGCTGTTGAAGGGCCGTCCCGCGCTGGCCAACGCGTCGTGGGATTGGGGGTATGGCGATTGGGAATCGGCCCTGGGTGCGGCGTCGCACGTCGGCAACCAGGAGATCGCGCGGCTCCTTCTCGCTGCCGGCGCGCGGCCGTCGATCTTTTCGGCGGCCATGCTCGGCCACCTCGAAACCGTCAAGGCCTTCATCGTCGCCTCACCCGGAATCCAGAAGACTCGGGGCCCACACGGATTGACCCTCCTGTCGCACGCTCGGGCCGGCGGCGCTGGCGCAGTCGAAGTCGTCAAGTATCTGGAAGCCGTCGGCGACGCCGACTTGAAGTACACGAACGACCCGCTCTCCGAGCCCGATCGCGCGGCGATCGTCGGGATCTACGCCTTCGGATCGGGCGCCACGGATCGCCTGACCGTCACCGTCGGCGAGCGGGGCCCCTCGATTCAGCGAGAGGGTGGGGCCGCTCGCAATCTGTTCCACCTGGGCGGCAGGGTTTTCCATCCACCCGGCGCCGAGGCCGTTCGAATTCGATTTGACGCCGGTGAGCGTGCGGCGACGGTGACCGTCGAGGATGGTCCCGTCCTGGTGACCGCCCGGCGGGTCGGGGACACTCAAGGTTGAGTGTCCCCGGGGACAGTCAGCCTTGAGTCCCGAGCTGCTGCCGGGCAGCCGGGCCTACAATGCTCGAATGACGCGAAAAGCCTCGCAGTTCGCCGTCTGCGCAGCTGCAGTTGCCATCTGGGCCCTGACGGTCGGGGCGCAGCCCTCGACGGTGGACGGCCCCCAGCTACTCAAGGACCTCGAAACGCTCTCCGCTGACGACATGGAGGGCCGCCTTCCCGGAACGGCCGGCGGCGCCAAGGCCCGCGCCTACATCCTGCGCCGCTACAAGGAAGCGGGGATTCAGCCAATCGGCGAGTCGTTCGAGCGGCCATTTTCTTTTCGGGGCCGCCGTACCGCGACTGACCAGAACGGCGTCAACATCGTCGGCGTCGTTCGCGGCCGTCGCGCACCAGACCGCTACATCGTGATCACCGCGCACTTCGACCATCTGGGCGTGCGCGATGGGCAGATCTTCAATGGCGCGGACGACAACGCGTCAGGCGTTGCGGCCCTGCTGGCGGTGGCAGCAAGACTCAGCGCCAACCCGCCAGAGCACTCGATGGTGTTCGCAGCGCTCGACGCCGAAGAAAGCGGGCTGAACGGCTCGCAGGCCTTCCTCAAGGACCCGCCGGTTGCGCGCGACGCGATCGTGATGAACGTCAACCTGGACATGGTCGCGCGCGACGCGAAGAACGTGCTGTTCGCCGTAGGCACCTCACACTATCCGTTTCTCAAGGCATACCTGAAAGACGTTGCGCGACCGCCGGTGGTCCTGCGGCTCGGTCACGACATGCCGAACGTGAAGGGGGAGGATGACTGGACCAGGGATTCGGACCACTATCCGTTTCACCAGGCCGGCATCCCGTTTGTCTATTTCGGCGTCGAAGATGAAGCCGAGCATCACAAGGCGACAGACGATGCCGGGACGGTGACCAAAGAGTTCTTTGTCGGTGCGGCGAACACAATCCTGGCTGCGATTCGCGCATTCGATGCCAACCTGGAGGCGATCGGCGCGCGACGCTGAAGGCGCGGTTCAGGCGTCGAGCAGCTTCTGGACGGTTTCGAGCGTGTCGGCGTCCTCAGCCTTCTTGTCGGTTCGCCACTTCAGCATGCGCGGGAACCGAACGGCGATCCCGGATCGATGTCGTGTCGAGCGCGCGATCGCCTCGAACCCCAGCTCGAATACGTGGACCGGCTCGACATGCCGGACTGGTCCAAAGCGTTCCCGTGTGTGCCGCCTGATCCAGCGGTCCATCTCCGCGATTTCGTCGTTCGACAGCCCGGAGTACGCCTTCGCGATCGGAACGAGCTCGCCCTGGTGCCAGACGCCGAAGGTGTAGTCGGTCAGGAGGCTCGCGCGTCGACCGCTTCCGGGTTGCGCGTAAATGAGGACCGCATCGATGGTGAACGGATCGATCTTCCACTTCCACCAGTCGCCGCGTTTTCGTCCGACGCCGTACTGTGAGGTGACGCGCTTCAGCATCAGGCCCTCGACGCCCCGCGCGCGCGATTCCGCGCGTAGCGCGGCCAGGTCGGCCCATGTTGCGGCGGTGATCAGTGGTGATGGACGGAGGACGCCTAAGGTCCGGCTAAAGCCGGACACTACGGCTGCAGCTGTGCCCTCACCTTCAGTCGTAGTGTCCGGCTTTAGCCGGACCTCGCCCTCAGTCGTCGTGTCCGGCTTTAGCCGGACCTGATCACCGTCATTCTCAGACTTGAGCCGGGCCTCCAGCCGCGCCCGACGTTCTACCTGCGGCAGGCCGCGGATGTCGATGCCCTGATCCTCGAGAATGTCGTACGTCATGAAGACGACCGGGACCGCGCGAGCGAGCTGCGCGACCTGTTTCTGACGTCCAATGCGCTGCTGCAGGGCCGAGAAGGGCAGTGGCCGCTCGTCGCGAAAGGCCAGCACTTCGCCGTCGAGCACCGTGCCGTCTGGCAGCCGGCTGGCGGCGGCGGTGATCTCGGGAAAGCGATGCGTGATGAGCTCCTCGCCTCGGGACCAGAGGTGCACGACCGCTCCGCGTTTGACGAGCTGCGCGCGGATGCCGTCCCATTTCCACTCGACGAGCCAGCCGCTCGGATCGCCCAGCGTCTCGATCGGATCCTCGAGCGGCGAGGCAAGAAAGAACGGGTAGGGACGCGATCGATCGTCGTCTGTTCGCTCGTGCGAGAGCAGCGCCGCATACCAGTCGGGCGTCGGCGACCATTCGCCCATGATGCGTGCCGCGATGGTTGCAGGCGGCAGTTGTGCGGCCTGACCCAGTGCGCGGACGACCAGGGTCTGCGAGACGCCGACGCGCAGCTCGCCGGTGACGAGCTTGAGGAAGATGTAGCGTTGCAATCGGTCGAGCGTTCGCCACCACGCGGTCACGCGCGCCTCCTGCGCCGCCGGGTCCAGGCCCTTGAGCGGCAGGATGCGATCTTCGACCCACTTCGACAGCGGCAGGTTCTCGGACGGCGCGGATGGCAGCTGATCGAGGACGAGCGCGGCCGTTTCGGCGCCGTCGCCGACGATCGCGTAACACTCGTCGAGGATCCACGGCGCAAGACCGGTGGCCGAGAGCGTCCAGGTGTTAATGGAGGAGTAGGGCAGAAGCCGCTTCAACCGCCGGCCGGTGAGAAAGAACACTGCCCACGCCGCGTCCGCGGCGGGTGCCGACTGAAAGTACGCCGCCATCGCGTCGACTTTGGCGTTGGTCGACGTCGTGCGGTCGATCGCGTCGTAGAGGCGAGCGAAGCGCTCCATCAGTCGCCTTCCGGTTCTCCCTCCCAGGCCGTTCGCATGGTGCCGGCGTCGAGGCCGATCTCGCGAAGGTGACGCGCGAGCGGCTCGGCGTGGCCATGGGTGGCAAGGACGCGTCCGGCGCCCGTCTCGGCAATGGTCTCGAGGAGGGCGGGCCAGTCGGCGTGGTCCGAGAGGACGAACCCGCGGTCGAACGCGCGCTGCCGGCGCACGCCCCTGACCCGCATCAAGCCTGACGCGAACCCATCGGAGTGCACGCCGAGGCGTCGCATCCATGGCGTGCCCCGGGCCGAGAGCGGCGCCAGCACGAGCTCACCCGAGAACTTTCGGCCCTTGGCCTGCTCGGTCACGGAGGCCGTCGGGAGCATGCGCACGCCGGCCTCCCGATAGGCCTCGATCATCGACGACATCGCGCCGTGCACGAAGATCGTTCGATCGGTGACGCGCGCGAGCTCGGCGAGGATGCGCTGCGCCTTGCCAACGGTGTAGCAAAAGAGCGCCGAGGTCCGCTGCGCGCGTTCGTTGTCTTCCCACCACTCGACGATTTCGGCCACGATCGCCTCGGTCCGATCCCATCGATAGATCGGCAGACCAAACGTGGACTCGGTGACGAACGTGTCGCACCGCACGACTTCGAACGGCGCGCAGGTGGGATCGGCGACGCGCTTGTAGTCCCCAGCCACGACCCAGACGCCGTCCGCATCTTCGATTCGGATCTGCGCCGATCCCAGGATGTGACCTGCAGGATGGAACGAGACGCGGGCGCTGCCGAGCGTCAACGCTTCGCCGTACGGCAGGGCTTCGACGCGCGCCTCAGGCCCGAGCCTGCGCTCCAGGAGGCGCCGGGACGGTTCGGCGCACAAGTAAGCCTGGCTGCCTGGCCGCGCGTGATCGCCGTGGACGTGCGTAATCAGCGCGCGTTCGGCCGGACCCCAGGGATCGACGTGGAAGCCGCCGGCCGGGCAGTAGAGACCCGAGGGACTCTCAGTCAGCATGGGTCAGATCTCGATTTTCTATCACCCCATCGCTCACGCGTAGAAAATCGAGATCTGACCCCGCCTCAGCGCGCGCGGCGCGCCTTGATGAACTCCCAGACGACGGGCAGGATCGAGATGAAGATGATGATGATCGCGACGAGCGAGAAGTTCTCCTTGACGATTGGGACGTTGCCGAAGATGTAGCCGAGACCAAAACACGACGCCACCCACAGGAAGGCGCCGGCGATGTTGTAGAACGCGAAGGCGCTATAGCTCATGTAACCGGCGCCAGCGACAAACGGCACGAACGTGCGCACGATCGGCACGAACCGCGCGATGACAATCGCCTTGCCGCCGTGCTTCTCGAAAAACGCGTGCGCCTTCTCGAGGTGCTCGCGGTTGAGGAGCCGGTGCAGGCGGCTGTCCTGGTCGTGGGCCGAAAACACCTTCGGCCCGATGGACCGTCCGACGCTGTAGTTGACGGCGTCGCCGATGATCGCGGCCGCGACGAGCGCTGTGGCCATAATCCACGGGTTCAGGAGGCCGGCGCCGCAGAGCGCGCCGGCGGCAAAGAGCAGCGAGTCGCCGGGCAGGATCGGCGTGACGACCAGGCCCGTCTCCGCGAAGACGACGAGAAAGATGACGCCGTAAACCCAGGCTCCATATGTTTCGGTCAGCGCGAACAGGCGCTCGTCGATCTTCAGGATGAAATCTATCGCCGCATGCATCAAGATATTGTGTCACAGCGGCCGCGGCGTTCGCCGACGAGCGCGCCCGCGACGCCGGTACGCACAATGCGAAACCGCGACACGCGAAACGCCGAATTAACTAGAAGCCATCTGATTAATGGCGCGAACGAGCGGAGCGAGTGAGCCACGCGATGGCCCGCCTCCGCCAAGGCCTCGGCGAGGTCTCGGCGGAGCTGTCAGCGAAGGCGGAGCGCGCCGCGCGAGCGGACGCGCGAGAGCGCGTGTTGGGGAGTCCGAGGGGCGAAGCCCCTCGGGTAGAAAATGATGCGCATTGCCGTGACGCGCCCCGTTCCCGAGAGCCTCGCGCGCTGCGAGCTGACGCACCAGGCGCGCGTGCCGATTGACGTCGATCTCGCGACGGCGCAGCACGACCAGTACGAGGAGGCGCTGCGGACGCTCGGATGCACGCTCGTGCACGTCGCCGCCGCGCCTGATCTCGCGGATTCGGTCTTCGTGGAGGACGTGGCGATTGTCGTCGACGAGGTCGCCATCATCACGCGCCCCGGCGCGGAATCGCGCCGGCAGGAGTGCGAGGCGGTGGCGGAGGTCCTCTCGCAATACCGGCCGCTTCGATCGATCGGCCCACCAGGAACACTCGACGGCGGAGATGTGCTCCGGCTCGGGCGGACGCTCTACGTTGGGCTCTCGACTCGAACGAACGAGGACGGGGCCCGTCAGCTCGCCACCGAGCTCGCGCCGCTCGGGTACTCAGTCGAGTGCGTTCGGACGCGTGGATGTCTCCATCTGAAGTCGGCGGTCACCGCCCTCGACTCGAACCGCGTCCTGTGCAATCCGGCGTGGATCGATCCGAGCGGTTTCGAGCGCGTCGGCGTCCACGTCGTGAACGTCGATCCGGCAGAGCCCCATGCCGCCAACGTGCTGCGCATCGGCCAGACGATCGTCTGCGCCGCCAGTCACCCGCGCACGACGGGCGCCCTGAGGGCGCTGGGCTACAGCGTGTGCGAAGTGGAGGTGTCGGAACTGGCGAAAGCAGAGGCGGGCGTCACGTGCTGTAGCGTGATAATAGACAGCTATCAGCCATCAGCTGTCAGCTATCAGCAAAACCTTCAGATCTAAATCGCATCGGTTAGGATCTGAGTCGCAGCACTAGGATCTGTATGCTCTGGCTGAGAGCTGAGAGCTGAGAGCTGAAAGCTGAGGGGGAATGTGCCAGCCTACGTCATCGCCATGGTCGACGTGAAAGACCCCGTTCGCTACGAAGACTACCGCCGGCTCGTGTTGCCGACCATCACCGCATTTGGCGGCCGATTTGTCGCCAGGGGAGGCAGAACGGAGGTCCTCGAAGGCGACTGGCCGTCGCGGCGGCTGGTCATCGTCGAGTTCCCGAGCGTCGAACGCGCGAAGGAGTGGTGGAGTTCCCCCGAGTACGCTGAAGCCAGGGCCATCAGGCAGGCGACATCGGAAGGCACGCTGGTCGTCATCGAAGGGGTGTGAGTGTTCCCAACACGTCTGATCTCTCCCGGACGCGTCGCGCGATGACCTGATTCACGTTCTGGAGCGCTACTGGGGTTACACGTCGTTTCGCCCTCTTCAGCGCGAAGCGATGGACGCGATCCTCTCCCGTCGGGACTCGGTGGTCGTGCTTCCGACCGGCGGTGGCAAGTCGCTGTGCTTCCAGGCGCCAGCGCTGGTGCGTCCAGGACTGGGCGTGGTCGTGTCGCCCCTCATCTCGTTGATGAAGGATCAGGTCGACACGCTCGTCGGCAACGGTGTCCCGGCAGCGCTCTACAACAGCACGCTTACCGCCGACGAGAAGACCGCAGTGTCGGCCGGACTCCGCGAGGGTCGATACCGCCTTTTGTACGTCTCGCCCGAGCGGCTTGCCGGCGAGGGGAGCGATGGATTTCTGGGACGCTTGTCGCGATGCGACGTGCAATTCGTCGCGGTCGACGAGGCCCATTGCATCAGTCAGTGGGGGCACGATTTCCGGCCGGAGTATCGCCAGCTGGGCCGGCTGCGCAGCGTGTTTCCGAACGTCAGCCTCCACGCGTTTACCGCGACGGCGACAGCCCGCGTCCGGCGTGACATTGCCGCGCAGCTCGACCTGAAGGACCCCGCGGTCCTCGTCGGGTCGTTCGATCGACCGAACCTCATCTACCGCGTGCTGGCTCGTGCCAGCCTCAAGCGCCAAATCCTGGACGTCATGGCCCGGCGCACAGGCCAGGGCGGCATCATCTATTGCACGTCGCGCCGCGAGGTCGACGCGCTGGCGGCGTGGTTGACCGAGACCGGCGTTCGCGCCCGGCCCTACCATGCCGGACTCGCAGACGAGGAGCGCAGCCGGAATCAGGACGCGTTTCTCGACGAGCACGCCGACGTCATCGTCGCAACCGTGGCGTTCGGCATGGGCATCGACCGATCGGACGTGCGCTTCGTCGTTCACGCCGGCGCGCCGCAGTCCCTCGAGCATTACCAGCAGGAGTCCGGCCGCGCCGGGCGTGACGGCCTCGAAGCGGAGTGCGTGCTGATCTACTCGACGGCCGACTTCCTGAAATGGCGCGTCATGCTCGAGCGCAACGGCGAGCTCACCGACGCGCGCCGTTCGCTGCTCCGCGATATCGAACGGTACGCGTCGAGCGTCGGTTGCCGCCACCGCCATCTGATTGGATATTTCGGCGAGACCTACTCGAAGCCCGACTGCGGCGCGTGCGACTACTGCCTCGACGAGCTGGAGGCCGTCGCCGAACCGATCGTGCTGGCGCGCAAGATTCTCTCGTGTGTGGCGCGCGTCGGGCAACGCTTCGGCGCGGCCCATGTCACCAACGTCCTGCGCGGCAGTGAGAGCGATCAGATTGCCGCCCGTCGCCACGACCAGTTGAGCACGTTCGGCCTGCTCAAGGACATGAGCGTTCCCGAGGTCCGCGGCTACATCGAGCAACTTGGCGGCAACGGCCTGCTGCGCCAGACTGACTCCGAGTTCCCCGTGCTCGAGTTGACCGACGAGGGGGTCGCGCTCCTCAAGGACGCGAACGCGCAGCCTGGTCTCGTGCTGGCCCGCCAGCGACGGCCCACGAAGGACCGCGCGCCCAGACGCGCGCGCGGTGTCGAGGCGGAATCGTGGCAGGACGTCGATCGCGATCTGTTCGAGCGGCTGCGAACCGTGCGCCTCGAGATTGCGCGGGCGCGGGGAGTTCCGCCGTACGTTGTGTTTCACGACACCACGCTGCGCGACATGGCGCGCCTGAAGCCGACGACGCTCGAGGCGTTGCGCAACGTCTACGGTGTGGGCGAGCGGAAGGCCGCGGATCTGGGCGAGACGTTCCTCGCGGAGATCAGGGCGGCGGGCGCATAGGCAAACCCCATCGACACTCACTGGTAAAGCCTTTCACCGCCGAGAACGCAGAGCGCGCAGAGAAACCCAAGTTTGGCTCTGCGTTCTCCGCGGCCTCTGCGGTGAGAGGCTTTTGCTGTGAAGGACGTCGTGTCAACCCTGAGCTCGTCGACGCGATTTCGCAAGATGTGGTGTGAGGTATCCTCGAACGCATGATTCGTACTGTGCTTCTGCTGCTCGTCACGCTGTTCATCACATCATCGATCGCGACCGCGAATCCGAAACCCGAGGAAACCTGGCCGGGGTTTCGCGGTCACGCCATGAGTGGCGTCGCGCCCGGCGCCGAGGTGCCCGTCAAATGGTCCGCCACCGAGAACGTCCGGTGGAAGATCTCTGTGCCCGGCCAGGGCTGGTCTTCGCCGATCGTCTGGGGAGACACGGTCTTCATCACCTCCGGCATCAGCGGCAAGCCCTTCAAGCAGCCGACGGCAGGTCTTTACGGCAACGAATACATCGCCGAGCTCCAGAGGCAGGGGCTTCCGGGCGAGGAAGTCATGCGCCGTGTGCGCGAACGCGATAACGAATCGCCTGAAGAGTCCGACGAGATCAGGTACATGGTCTACGCCCTCGACGCGGGCACGGGCAAGATCAAGTGGGAGCGCGAGGCCCACAAGGCCAGGCCATCCGGCGGCAGGCATCGCAAGAACACCTACGCGTCCGAAACACCATTCACCGACGGCGAGCGGCTCTACGTGTCGTTCGGTCAGAACGTCGGCCTCTTTTGCTACACGCTGGACGGCACGCTGCTCTGGAAGAAGCAATGGCCGCCTCAACCGATCTATCTCGACTTCGGCACCGCATCGTCACCGACCGTCCACGCGGGCCGCGTCTATCTTCTCCACGACAGCGAGGCCGAGTCGTACATCACCGCGCTCGACGCGAAAACCGGTCAGGAGATGTGGCGTACCGCCCGGCCGGCGACCGGCCTTCCGCGGTCCTCCTGGACGACGCCGTACGTGTGGACGAACGAGAAGCGCACGGAAATCGTGACGCTCGGGCACGCGATGGTGATCTCCTACGACCTCGACGGCAAGGAGCTGTGGCGGGTCACCGGCATGTCGATGCCGACGGCATCGCCGGTGTCGTCGAACGGGTGGCTTTACGTCGGATCCGGCTCGCAGGGTGACGCGAACCGCCCGTTCCTGGCGATCAAGCCCGGCGCGTCGGGCGACGTCACGCTCGCCGACGGTGCGAGCAGCAACGATTTCATCGCCTGGCGCCATCCGCGGGCCTCGGGCTACACGCCATCCGCCATCGTGCACGAAGGCCGTGCGTATCTGGTCCACGACACCGGGATCCTCGCGGTCCTAACGCCCGAACCGGTCAGGAGATCTACAAAGTCAGGATCGGCGGCGGCGGTCACACGTTCTCGGCATCGCCCGTCGCGGCCGGTAACCGCATCTTCTTCTTGACCGAGGGTGGCGTGACGTTCGTGCTGGAAGGGGCGGATCGAGTACAAAGAGATTGCCAGGAACGATGTCGACGAGATGTCGCTGGCGTCGCCCGCAATCGCCGGCGGCGCGATCTACATCAGGACGGAGTCGAAGCTCTACAAAATCGGTGGATAGAGTTTCGGCTCTGGGCTCTCGGCTCTAGGCTCAGGCAAGACCCTGGAACACTCACTCGAAGATCTTGCCTAGAGCCTGAGCCCAGAGCCTCGAGAGCCCCGACCCTGTCAGTTCCCCCGCCCCTGCGGGAGCGGCGGCATCTCGGCCGCCGGGAATCGCGGCAGCATCTCGTCGCGCATCGCGAGGTGGTAGAGCACCGACGCGATCGTGATCGCCGATTGCTTCGCGTCCTGCTCGATAATCCGCTCGAAGGTGTCGAGGTTGGTGTGCCAGGTGTGGCTGTTGTATTCGATCGGGTCCTGCACGAAGCCGATGCCCGGCAAGCCCACGTTGTTGAATGACGTCGAATCAGTGCCGGCGATGGCGCGGCTGCTCGAGGCCGACGCGCCGATCACGCCCAAATCCTCGAAGGGCTTCAACAGCTCCCGGATGATCGCGGCCGTCTCCGGCGGTCCAAAGACGCCCGCGCCTCGTGCCCGTCCGGTTCCCGAATCGATGTTCAGGTAGGCGACGAGCTTCGCGTATTCGGGCTTTTGCGCTTCGAACGTTCCGAAGTGTTCCTTGACGTAGGCGAGCGAGCCGAGCAGGCCTTGCTCCTCGCCGCTCCAGAGCGCCACGCGGATGGTGCGGCGCGGCTGCACGCCGATGGCCTTGAGAATGCGTGCCGCCTCCATCATCACCGCGCAGCCGATGGCGTTGTCGGTGGCGCCGGTGGCGGAATGCCACGAGTCGAGGTGCCCGCCGAGCATCACGACTTCGTCTTTCTTGTCGGACCCGGCGATTTCCGAAATGGTGTTGTACGCCGTCCGACCGTCGGGGTAGATGGTGTTGACGATCGTGAACTGCAATTCGACCGGCGTGCCGTCCGCGAGGATCCGGGCGATGCGTCCGTAGTCTTCGTTGCGCATCACGACCGTCGGCACGACCTTGGTGATGTCGTAGGTGTTGTTCTGGAAGGCGCGAATCTGCCCGTGCTCGCGCGCCGCATCGTTGATCCGGAGCTTCACGTTGCTCGTCAGCAGGAACTCGTTCAGTCGCAGGTTCACGTCGCTCGTCGACAAGGCGCCTTCTCGAGGCGCAGTGAACCCGCCGCGGCCGCGCCCGCCGCGTCCCTCGCGTCCACCGCGGCCGGGCACGCCGTTGAATCGATCTCGCAGCGACTCGTCCGCCGTTCGCTTGGCCGGCGGTTCGAGGTTGACAGGCACCGGGTTCGACCGCCCGACGAGGACGATGGCGTTCTCGACGCTCGGTTTCACGCTCTCGAGGTACTTCTCGAGTTCCTCTTTCGTCGGCCGATCGGGAGGAATGAAATTGAACGCTTTGGCCCTGACCGTACCGTCCGTGCCTGGCGTCCAGGCCAGCACCTCGAACTCGAGCTTGTCCTTGACCGGCGACACGATCGCGCCGACAGCGACGTCGTTGGTCCACCCGGGCCTGCCGAAATCCCACGGCTCGAGATGGCCGTTGGTGAAGCCCCAGGACGCCATTTCTTTGACGGCCCACTCGCCGGCCGCCTTCAGATTCGGCGAGCCGGTCAGCCGCGGCCCGTACACATCGGTGAGGTAGTGCATGGTCCGCAGGATCTTCGAGTTGTCCTGACCTTCGGTCCGGATCCTCGCGTTGATGTCAGCGTCGATGCGCTCCTGCGCCAGAAAGGTCGGGCCCGTGAACACGACAAGAAAAGACAACCCGACACTGATTGCCAGCGTCCCACGCTTCATGAAGTCTCCTGAAAAATCGGTGATCCGATTATATCCGTAGTGGTACATTGCCCTTTGTATGCCCAACCCGATCAAGCCGCTTGCTACGGCCGTCGCCACTGTCATCTCCACTCTCATCACCACTCTGTTCACCACGGGCCTGGTGGTCACCGTCATGGCGAATACGATAAGCGTTCAGCAGAAGAAGGCGCCCGTCTCCGGCTATCGCGTCGTGAAGGTCTATCCGCACGACCGTCAGGCCTTCACCCAGGGGTTGCAGTACGTCGACGGCGTGCTCTACGAGGGCACGGGACAGAACGGCCAGTCGGGGATCCGGAAGGTCAAGCTCGAGACGGGCGAGGTGATGCAGCATCAGCCGCTCGACGCGAAGTACTTCGGCGAGGGGATCACCGTCTGGAACAACACGATCGTGCAGCTGACCTGGCAGTCGGAGATCGGCTTCGTCTACGACAAGGCGACGTTCAAGCAGACGAAGACGTTCACGTATCCGGGCGAAGGCTGGGGCCTCACGCACGACGGCGCGCGGTTGATCATGAGCGACGGATCGGCGGTCATCCGTTTTCTCGATCCCGCGTCGTTCAAGGAAATCGGTCGCGTGACCGTCCGCGAGAATGGCGTGCCGGTCAAGAATCTGAACGAGCTCGAGTACGTCAAGGGCGAGATCCTCGCCAACATCTGGCAGACGGCTCGTCTCGCGCGCATTTCACCGAAGACCGGGGAGATCGTCGGGTGGGTCGATCTGTCGGGGCTCCTCGATCCGCGCGAGGCTGTTGGCACCGACGTCCTGAACGGCATCGCCTACGACGCGGCGGGAGACCGGCTGTTTGTGACGGGGAAGTGGTGGCCGAAGCTGTTTGAGATCAAGCTCGTTCCGCCTTCGCCCGCCTCTGGCGGGCTTCGGCGCGACAAGCCCAGTGCATTTGCCGCACCGTAGCCGCCGCGCCGACCGGGCCTGCCGCGCCGAAGCTCGCCCTAAGCGAGCGAAGGCGGGCTACTTGGTCGCTTCGACGCCGTACTCGCCGAGCTTGGTGACCATGTCTTCGGCCGAGGTCTTGGGCTGAACCTCCTTGTCGATGCCCAGAATCTTCCCGTCCTTGTCGATGTAGAACGTCCAGCGCCGCGCGAAACCCTGCGGGGCCAGCACGCCGTAGGCCGTGGCCGTGGCCTTGGTCGGGTCGCTCAGCAGCGGGAAATCCGCCTTCTCTTTTTCGGCGAAGCCCTTGTTGTCCTCGATGCTGTCGACGCTGGCCATGAAGTAGGCGACGTTGAACTTCCGGATTTTGTCGCCGTTTTCCGCCAGCGACTTGCACTCGATGGTGCAGCCGCTCGTGTACGCCTTAGGGAACCAGGCGACGACGACCGCCTTCTTGCCCTTGAAGTCCGACAGCTTGTAGGTCTTGCCGTCCGACGCCGCGAGGCTGAAATCCGGAGCCTGGTCGCCGACCTTCAGCTCAACTGCCGGTGTTTGCCCGTTCGCTCCAGTTGCCATCATCAGCACCATTGCCCCGAGAATCACTGCATTACGCATTCTGCTCCTCCGTACTCCACAGATAATACTCCCGAAGAACTTAGGACGCTTACCGGGCCCTGGGAGTCCCCAAGAGCCGAGAATCGCGGGGGCACCTTCGGACGAGTGCCACGGACAACACGGAAAAAGACGAACGGCCGCGGACAACACGGAGTACACGGTTCCGCTCCGTGTGCCGAACGGCCCGTGTAACCCGTGGCTGAAATCCGCGCGATCCGCGTCCCGTGAACCCGCGATCCGCGTCCCGTTGACCACTCGCCATCCGCGCGATCCGCGTCCCGTATATGATCGGCGCTGATGGTCGACTACGCGGACGACTTGAAGGCCACGGTGGCCGCGGCGGCGGTGTCGCTCGCGGCGCTGCCGGAGGACGCCGCGTCCGTCCGGCCGTCACCCGGCAAGTGGTCGCCAAAGGAAATCATCGGACACCTGATCGACTCGGCAGCCAACAACCATCAGCGCTTCGTGCGTGCCCAGTTGCAGGACGATCTCGTGTTCGCCGGCTATGCTCAGGACGACTGGGTGGCGACGCAGAAGTACCAGGACGCGTCCTGGCCCGATCTCCTGACCCTCTGGCGGACGTACAATCTACACATCGCCTGGATCATCGAAACGATGCCGGCCGAGGCGCGCCTTCGAGAGCGTCGCCGTCACAATCTGCACGAGCTCGCGTGGCAACCCGTGCCCGTCGAGACGCCTACGACCCTCGACTACTTTATGCGCGACTACGTGCTCCATTTGCATCACCATCTGCGCCAGATCGGCCGGGCATGACGTCACGCCGTCTCTTGCGTGCGATTCTCCTGGTACTCTGCCTGACCGCAGCCTCAGCGGCCACGCGGCTCCATTCGGCGGCAGCCACCGCCTGGCCGGGTTTCCGCGGTCCGTCGGCATCGGGCGTGGCGGACGGCCAGGATCTGCCCAGCGCCTGGAACGGAGTCGGCGGCGCGCACATCAAATGGAAAGTCGCCATCCCGGGTCTCGCGCATTCGAGCCCGATCGTCTGGGGCGATCGCATCTTCGTCACGACGGCGATCAGCAGCCGCGCCGATGCGACCTTCAAGCCTGGGCTCTACGGCGCAGGCACCGCGTCGGAGGATCGTACGCCGCAAAAGTGGGTGGTGATGGCGCTCGACCGCCTCACCGGAAAAACCGTCTGGACCGAGACGGCCTACGAGGGTGTGCCGAAGGAGAAACGACACATCAAGGCGACCTACGCGAACGCGACGCCATTCACCGACGGGCGCTACGTCGTGGCCTTCTTTGGATCGCAGGGCCTCTACGCTTTCACCATGGACGGCCGTCCCGCCTGGCAGAAGGATCTCGGCGTGCTCAACACGGGCGCCTACGATCTCCCGGAGTACGAGTGGGGGACGGCCAGCTCGCCGATCATCTACAAGGACCTGGTGATCGTGCAGTGCGATACCCAGGACGAATCGTTCGTGATGGCGTCGGACGTGAAGACCGGGAAGACGGTGTGGAAGACGATCCGCAAGGAACTACCGTCGTGGGGAACGCCGACGGTATTTCAGCCCGAGCGCGGCGGGCGGACCGAGCTCGTGACCAACGCCTCGAATTTCATCCGCGGCTACGATCCCGACACCGGCGCCGAGCGATGGCGACTGGGTGGCAGTTCGAAGATCACCGCGCCGACGCCGGTCTTCTCCAAGGACCTCGTCATCGTCGCCAGCGGTCGCGCGCCCGAACGGCCGCTCTTTGCGATCAAGCCAGGCGGAAGCGGTGACATCACTCCGGCGGGAGACGCCGAGTCGAGCGCGCATGTCGCCTGGCGCAAGACTGGTCGCGGCTCTTACATGCCGACGCCGCTCATCTATGGGGACATCGTTTACGTTCTCGGCAACGCGGGGCTCTTCGACGCCTACGATCTGACGACCGGCGCCGAGATCTACCGTCAGCGGCTCGAGCACGGTGGCAGCGGCTTCAGCGCGTCACCGGTCGCCTCCGATGGCCGCATTTACCTGTCCAGCGAAGACGGCGACATCTTCGTCGTGCGAAGTGGCCGAACCTTCGAGCTGCTGGCGAAGAACCCGATGGGCGAACCGCTGATGTCTACGCCGGCGCTGGCCAGTGGGATGATGATCGTGAGGGGCGAGAAGCATCTGTTTGCGATTGGAAAGTGACGGCGGCGATCGCGAAGACACGCATGCAGAATCTGACCAAGCTGGTATTGCTCGCGCTCCTGGTTGCGACCTCACCCGTCGTGTCGCCGCGCCACCAGGTGGTGGCCGCAGCTCCAGTCGCGCTGCGCCAGCCAACAGGCCTCGCCGGCATTGGCGCCGGCAGATCTCGACGCCTACGTCGAGCGGGCGATGGCGACGTTCGACGTTCCTGGCGTGGCCCTGGCGGTCGTCAAGGACGGCAAAGTCGTCGTCGCGAAGGGCTATGGCGTGCGCCGGCTGGGCGAGCCGTCGCGAGTCGATGCCCAGACGCTTTTCGGCATTGCCTCGAACACGAAAGTGGTCACCGCCGCCGCGCTCGGCCTGCTCGTCGAGGAACGCAAGATCGCCTGGGATACCCCGGTCATTACCTACCTACCCTGGTTTCGGCTGTCGGATCCATACGTGACCCGAGAGCTGACCGTGCGCGACCTTCTTGTCCACCGTAGCGGTCTCGGCCTCGGCGCCGGTGATCTCTTGTGGTGGCCTCCGTCGACCTACAGCCGACGGGAGATCGCGGAGCGCCTGAAGAGCATTCCGCTGGCGACGAGCTTTCGGAGCGCGTACGCCTACGACAACGTGCTGTATCTCGTTGCCGGCGAACTCATCGAGGCGATGAGCGGGCAGTCATGGGAGGACTTCGTCAGCGCCCGCATCTTGAAAAAAGTCGGCATGAACGGGAGTAACGTCCGGCATTCGGCGGCCGTCGCCGGCGCGAATGTCGCGGCTCCGCACGCGCCGATCGACGGCAAGGTCGTGCCCGTGAATCCGTTCGCGTCGGATAACACCAATCCCGCCGGCGGCATCAACTCGAACGCCGACGACATGGCCAAGTGGATGCTGGTCCTCCTCTCGAAAGGCCAGCTCGGCGACGGATCGCGGCTGTTCTCCGAAGCCACCTACCGTCAACTGACGGCGATCGTGACGCCTCTCAACGTGCCGCAACTGCCGGCGGAGCTCGCGGCGCGCCAGCCGAACTTCGCCGGCTACGCGCTCGGCCTGAACGTCACCGACTACCGTGGGCGGAAAGTGCTAATGCACACCGGCGGGCTGCCGGGGTATGTATCGAAGGTGCTCTGGGTGCCGGACGCCGGTCTCGGCGTGGCGGTGCTGACGAATCAGGAATCGTCGGCCGCGTTCGATTCGATTGTGTATCGCGTGGCCGATCAATTCCTCGGGTCCCCGGCAGTCGACTGGATCGCATCCTACCGCGCGCTTCAGGACCGTCAGAAAGCGGTGATCGCCGCCGAGCGACAGAAAGCCACGAGCGCTCGCGCCGCGACGTCCAGCCCCTCGCTCGCGCTCTCGAGCTACGCTGGTAGCTACTCTGACGCCTGGTACGGTGACGTCGTCATCAGCCTGGAAAAGGAGCGGCTGGTGATGCGTTTCACGAAAACGCCAGCCCTCGTCGGAGATCTCGAACACTGGCAGTTCGATACGTTCATCGTCGGCTGGCGTGACCGTGAGCTTCGGGCCGATGCATACGTCACGTTTGCGCTCAATCCGGATGGCACGATCGATCAGGTGAAAATGCGCGCGGTGTCGTCCGAGACCGATTTCAGCTTCGATTTTCACGACTTGTTGCTGAGACCGAGCCGCAAGTAGCAAATCTTCATAACTCTTAGAGGACACTCTGCAGATGGGTTTTAGACGTGTCGCACTGATCTTTGCCCTCTTGGTTTCATTCTCCATCGACGCTCCTCACGCCCAACAAGCGGCCAAGGGCGGCATCACCTCGATCCAGCAGGAACCGCTCAAGGAGTGGCTCACCTACATCGCGTCCGACGAGCTGCAGGGACGCGCTACGTTCAGCGAGGGGCTTGGCCTTGCGGCCGGGTACATCTCCAGCCATCTCGCGCAGTGGGGCGTGAAGCCGGCAGGCGACCATGGCACGTACCTCCAGGTCGTCAAGGTTCTGGGCGTGCGCACGACCAGCCGCGCGACGGTGACCGTCGAGGTGAACGGCCAGACGCGCACGTTCAACGACGGCGACGGCATCACGTTTCCGAGGGAGATGGGCGGCAAGCAGACCATCGTCGCCGACCGCGTGCAGTTCGCGGGATACGGTTTGACGCTGCCGTCTGGCACCCATGACGATTACGCGAAGCTCGATCCGGGCGGCAAATTGCCCGGCGGCACGGTGGTCGTCTGGCTGGGCCCTGCAGGTCCCAAGAGCTCGGAAAGTGGACTGTTCCGGCTGCTCAGTCCCTACGCGCGCAACCGTGCTGCGATCTCAAAGGGCGCTGTCGCCACGATCGCGCCGCCTGGGTTCGGTTTTGTCGGCCGCGGTCGCGGCACCGCGCCAGCGGCTGGAAGCACGCCCGCCACTCCAGCCGCACCTCCGGCCGCAGGTTCGGGCCGCGGCCGAGGCGGGGCAGTGGACGATGGCGATTTCACGACCGTCGAGCGGTTCGACGGCAAGGTCCCGCCAGCCGTCACAGCCGAAGACGTGTTCTTCGAGTTCCTCTTCAGCGGATCGCCGGTCAAGTACGCCGAGCTCAAGGAGAAGGCGGCCAAGCAGGAACCGCTGCCGCCATTTCTTCTCTCGGGCGTCAAAATCACGTTCAACGTCGACGCGGACTACACGATCGTCCGCACCCGCCTCACCCACAACGTCGTCGGCATCGTCGAGGGCAGCGATCCGAAGCTGCGAGACACTTACGTGGCCTACGGCGCCCACTACGACCACTTGGGGTATCGCGAGGGCGTGGTCGGCGCCGGACGTGGCGGTCAGCCAGCCAATCCCGAGGATCGGATTAACAACGGCGCCGACGACGACGGATCAGGCACGGTGGCGATCATGTCGATCGCGCGCGCGTTCGCGCTCGGTCCGAGGCCCAAGCGCTCGCTGCTCTTCGTCTGGCATACCGGTGAAGAGGCCGGTCTCTACGGATCGCTCTACAACGCCGACCATCCGGTCGTTCCGATCGACGAGATCGTCACGCAGCTGAACATCGACATGGTCGGCCGCAATCGCAACGACGATCCGAAGCAGTCGAACACGGTCTACGTCGTCGGTTCCGATCGCATCAGCACCGAGCTGCACAATATCAACGAGGACGCCAACGCCTCGCTTGCGCGGCCGATGACGATGGATTATGAGATGAACGACCCGGCGGACACCGAGTCAATCTACACGCGCAGCGATCACTACAGCTACGCGGCCAAGGGGATTCCGATCATCTTTTACTTCACGGGTCTGCACCCCGATTACCACTCGGTGAGCGACAGCGTCGACAAGATCATCTTCGACAAGGTTCAGCGCGTCGCGCAGCTCGCCTACGAGACCGGCCGCCGGGTTGCCAACCTGGATCACGCGCCCGTGCGCGACAACAAGGGGCCGAGGGTGGGGAAGACGGTGACGGGGAAGCTGAAGTAAGAGCGGCTCAAGGCTCAGGGCTCAAGGCTCAGGCAGATCCTCGACTAAGTCATCGAACCGATCTTGAACCTGAGCCTTGAACCCTTGAAGCCTTGAAGCCCTGAACCTGTCTATTGGACCCGAGTCAACTGGCCGCGGATGACGCCGCCTGGATTCACGAGCGAGTGCATGTTGAAGTAGTTGCCGGCGGGGTTGTCGAGGACGGTCTGGGCACGACTGCCGAGGAGAAAGACTCCCTCGAAATTGATCGTGGCAGATCCGCCCGGCGTGGGAATCGCGTTGGCTGGGGTCAGCAGCGTATCGATGTACACGCCAGCGTTTACTCCGGCCGGGCCGTTGTGAATGTGCGCCGCCCGGATCGCGGTCGCGTCGGTCAACCCGCTCATGACCGCCTGGACGTTCCAGGTGCCGTCGCCCGTGATATTTCCCGACGCGTCGCGCGGGACGTTGAACGTGATGGTCACGCGACCCTGACCATTCGCCTCGGCGCCGCGCGATCGCTGGCACCTCGTTCGAGGCCCGCAGTTCCGCGGTGAACACGATCGGTCCCGAATTGGACGGGCCGACCGGGTTGTCGTCGTCGCACGCGGGTGCGCCAAAAGCCAGCGCGAGAACGAAGATGGCAAGTCGTCGCATGGAAATCTCCTCCTACATGGGCCCCAAGGCCGAGGGTAAGTATATGCCCCGGAACGTTGACTGACAGACGCGGCGAGCACTCCTAACGACGTGCGCGGAGTGCTCGTCCTCCTCCGCGCCTGCCAGACTGTAATGCACTCCTTCGCTTGCGAGTGAGAAACAAGGCCGCGACTCGAGGCTGAGCTTGTAGCTCTACCCACGCCACGGCGATGGCCTGATTGATGGATGGCAATCGCCATGCCCGGTATCAAATGGCGCGGTTGGTCCGTCCCCCTCGGATCGCTGGAGAACTGCACGCGTTCGCGCGTTTTGGACTTACCGTTTCAGTAAGCGGTTTCGTGTCCGGTAATATTGGCGACGATCGAGCGGCTTGGCTGGGGTCAGATCTCGATTTTCTCGTTTGGAAGTCGAGTCGGTCTCTCGGCAGGCGAGAAAATCGAGATCTGACCCCAGCCAGGGCCTCAGGTTGGCCGCCGGCCGGTCGATAAACCGTCCGGGACGAGCGTGGTCGAAGGGAGCTGAGGCCGCATTTGGCTGCGCGCGCGCGCGATCGAACGGAGCTGGCGTTTCTCCTCGGCGGCCTGCTGCTGGTCGTTCTGCTGCTGGGGTTTGCAGTGGTGGCGGATCTCGTGCTCGTCGGAGAGACCCAGGGCTTCGACGATCGCGTCCTTCGCGCGCTCCGGCGTGCAGACGATCCCGCGTTGCCGATCGGTCCGGTCTGGCTGCGCCTGGCCGCGCTCGACATCACGGCGCTCGGGAGCGGCGCCGTGCTGGGTCTGGTCGTCTTCGCGATTGCGGGATTCATGGTCCTGCAGGGTCTGCGACGGACGGCCCTCTTCGTGTGCGTGGCCAGCATCGGCGGGTTGTTGCTGAACTCGGGGCTGAAGGAGATCTTTCAGCGCGCGCGCCCGGACGTCGTGCCGCATTTGCGCGAGGTGATGACGCTCAGCTTTCCGAGCGGTCACGCGATGACGTCAGCA
Organism: uncultured Acidobacteriota bacterium; assembly: GCA_963797625.1. Taxonomy (GTDB): domain Bacteria; phylum Acidobacteriota; class Vicinamibacteria; order Vicinamibacterales; family 2-12-FULL-66-21; genus DATBJJ01. Next base: position 62,510 of record CAWCQI010000034.1, on the reverse strand, counting down.
GTCGTCTACCTGACGCTCGGCGCGCTATTGATGCGGGTTGTCCCCCGCCGCGCGACGAAGATCTACTGCATGGCGGTGGCGATCCTGATCGCGGCGCTGGTCGGCCTGTCGCGGATCTATCTTGGCGTGCACTACCCGACCGACGTCCTGGCGGGCTGGCTCGTGGGGTTCTCGTGGGCGCTCTTCTGCTGGTTGGTCGAACGCGCGATCGAGCGGCGGCGCGGCGTCGAACAGGCGCGCGGGGCATGACGGTGGCTGATGCTAGGTCCGGCTAAAGCCGGACACTACGAAAGAGAAGCCGGACTGCGAAAGAGAAGCCGGGTACGTGCATACTTGAATCTCGACACCCACAAACATGTCACAGGAAACGATTCTGCTCGTCGAAGACGAACCGGCGGTCCGGCAACTCTTTGTGATGGCGCTGTCGCGCGCCGGCTATGCCGTCCTCGAGGCGCGCAATGGCGAGGAGGCTGTGAAGGTCTTCGATGAACATGGCGCGACCATCGACCTGCTGCTGACCGATATGCGGATGCCGTACATGGGCGGCGCCGAGCTCGCGAAGCAGCTTCGTGAGCGAAAAGAAACCCTCAAGATGATTTGCATCTCGGGCTACGACGGCTCGGTCGCGACGGCGGTGTCGACGGACTTTCTCGCCAAGCCGTTCTCGCGGGACGAGATGCTGAGGAAGATTCGAGAAGTCCTGGACAGACACTAGAGCCACGGATCACGGACAGCACAGATCGGGTTTATGAGATAAGGTTCTAGTACAGTCGTGCCGCTCCTCGTAGTCTGCCTCTCGGTCCTCGCGCTCGGCGCCATCGTGCAGCAGGGCCAGCTGTCGCCGGCCGACGCGTCACCAGATCACGACGGGCGGGGGGCGATCGCGATCCTGCGCCGCGACGGCCTGCTCTTTCCGTTCGCGTCGTTCGACCGCGATTCGTGGCGGGTGACGTGGCCCGTCCACCTGGCTCCCCAGATCGAGATTCCACTGACTCGCGCCGGCATTCCGACGAAGTGGTGGGGCACGCGCTGGCCGGACCAATGGCGCGCCCACCTCACGAGCGGCGACGAGATGTTTCTCAAGCTGGAGGACCCGACGGTCTTCCGGGGGTTCTGCGGACGGATGCTCGGAGTCCGAACGGGGTACCGCTCAAAGCAGCCAATCCCGCCGATGCCCGTGAACCCGTTTCCCAAGGACGGGCTGGCGATCAGCGGAGGGGTTCCACTCGAACCGATTGAGTCGGTGAACCCGACCTCGCCGGAGTGGGCGGCGCTGCCCACCGCGTTGCTCGAGGAGTTCAACGACCTCGAGGACCGGACGATTTCCCAGGTGCGAACGTTCCGCGGATGGCGGCATCCGATACCTGCTGGCCAGCGGCGCGACGATTCCTATCCGCCTGGAGTCGTGGTACCGATCCCCGTCGGGCCAACCTGGGTGGACCGTGTCGTACGTGGAGGTCGTCCGGCAGTACCCGCCCCGTCCCGAGGACAGAGGCTGTGGCCTCGAGACGTATGTGAGCGGCTGGGTGCACCATCGCGACGGCAAGCTGGCCGCCGACTCGCAACTGAACGCCAGGTTGACCTACTGCGACCGTGTTGGCGTCACGTATATGCTCCCATTCGGGCGCATTCGGCCCAGGAACAAGACCTATTGGGTGTTCCAGCTGTCGGGCTGGGAGACCGAATGGTACGACGTCGTGGAGGTTCGTCCTAAGATGGCTCGCTACGTGCTCGAAGTGTTCGCGGGTTCGGGGAGAGGCTGCCGCTAGGCGCTCGATGCTTTCCTCGCGCGCGCACGCCACAGCGGGCCTCTCGGCGCTCATCCTGATCACCCTCGTCGTGCCCGGCATCATTCCCGTGTCGAATGCCCGGCACGTCTCGCGGCCGCTGCCGCCCACCTACCTCCCGGCCCTCGAAGGTCCGCGCGAGCGCGCGGCGTTTGCCAGCTTCCGGATCACTGATCTTCAAGTGCTGCAACCCGGCTACGTCGTGATCGGGGACTCGATGGCCGGCACCCGGATCGACGAGCGGCGGCTCATCGAGCTCACGGGCACGCAGGTCGCGCCGCTCCTCCAGCCGGGCTCGGGCTCGGCCTTCTGGTATCTGGCCCTGAAGAACTGGGTGATTGCGAGCGGCGTCCGGCCCCGGCTGATCCTGATCTTCTTCCGCGACACGAACCTGACCGACGTGATGTTCCGTCTCGATGAGCAGTTCCGGTGGTCGCTCGACCTGGCGGCCCTCGAGAAAGAAGAGGAGCTCAATGCGGTCGTCGCGCGACGCCTCGGCCTGTTGCATCGGGCTCGCCGGCTCGTCGACGGGCTCGTCGGTGCCGAGCAGGCGCGGCAGCGGGTTGAACCGGCCGTCACGGCGTGGCCCGTTAACGCGATGCTGTCGTCACGCCGCAGGCAATCTGAATTCATGACGGGGATGAACGAGCGGCTCGGGCTCGATCACCTGCGGAAGATGGAGGCCGCAGATATTCAGATCGGCGAGGGTCCGGCGTTCGATTTTGCCAGCGACGTCGACAAATCGGTCTTGCCGCTGATGCTCGCCGAAGCATCGCGGGCCCGGCTGACGCTTGCCTTCGTGCGCGTCCAGCGACGGCCGACCGCGAACCGGCCGCCGGCGCAGTCGCCGGCCCTGCGACGCTACGTCGACGAGCTGCGAGCGTACGTGACCGCGCGCGGCGCGATCTTTCACGACGACACTGGCGATCCCGCTCTGACGATCGACATGTACGAAGACGGCGATCACCTGGCGCGCCACGCCCGCCGGCGGTATACCGAGAACCTCTACAACCGGCTGCGCCCGCACTTTCAGTGATCTTTCACAGCCTCGACTTCGTCGTGTTCTTCGTCGCGTTCACGGCGATCTACTGGACGCTGCCCCATCGCGGCCAGAATCTGCTGCTCTTTGCCGGCAGCTACTTCTTCTACGGCTACGTCCATCCCTGGTTCCTGATTCTCATCGCGACCTCGACGGTCATCGACTACTGCGCCGCGCGGGGGATGGAGGCGTGGCCGCGGCATCGCCGCCGTTTCCTCTGGCTGAGCGTGATCTCGAATTTCGGGATGCTCGGCTTCTTCAAGTACTTCAACTTTTTCGTCGAAAACGTCGCCAGCGTGCTCGCGCTCGGCGGGTTGACGGTTCAGGAGTCGACGCTCCGGATCCTCCTGCCGGTCGGCATCTCGTTCTACACGTTCCAGGCAATGAGCTACACGATCGATGTCTACCGCGGCGAGCTCCACGCCCGGCGTAGCCTCCTCGATCTGGCGGTCTTCGTGTCGTTCTTTCCGCATCTCGTCGCTGGCCCGATTCAGCGCGCGTCGTTCCTGCTGCCGCAGGTCGAGTCGCCGCGCCGGTTCGCGCCGGAGCAGGCGCGGAGCGGCTTCGTCCTCATCTGCTGGGGGTTCTTCAAGAAGCTCGTCATCGCCGACAACGTTGGCGTGATTGCCAACAAGGTCTTCGCGCTGTCCGATCCGACGTTCTACATCCTCTGGGCGGGCGTGTTTGCCTTCGCTATCCAGATCTACGCCGATTTCTCGGCCTACACCGACATCGCGCGTGGGACGTCCCGCTGGCTCGGATTCGAGCTGACCGAAAACTTCGCCCATCCCTATCTGGCGCGGAGCCCCGCTGACTTCTGGCGGCGGTGGAATATCTCGCTCTCGAGCTGGTTTCGCGACTACGTCTACATTCCGCTTGGCGGCTCGCGCCTTGGCACCGGGATGTGGGTGAGAAATGTCCTGGTCACATTTCTCCTATCGGGGCTCTGGCATGGAGCGAGCTGGAACTACGTGTTATGGGGGCTGTATCACGGCATTCTGCTGCTCGTGACGCAGATGGCCGGACGATTCGTGCTTCGCGGACGAGGGCCTGGCCGATGGCTCGTCGTCCCCCAGATCGTCCTGATGTTCGTGCTGACCAACGTCGGCTGGCTGCTCTTTCGTGAGACCGAATTGGCCGCGATCGTCCGCGACCTGACACTGTCGCCCGTTGGCGTCAGCGAGCTCGATCGACAGACGGGCACGTATCTGTTCCTGCTGGCATTCGGCTACTCGCTGCCGTTGTGGATCCAGAGCCTGTGGGTTGAAGCGACGCGCGCCTCGAGCGTCGCCGAGCAGCAGGAGCAGAGCCGCACTTGCGCCATGGCCGCGGCTGGCTCTGCAGGGCGTGGCGTGCGGGCTGGCATTCGCCGCAATCCTGGTATTCCGCAGCCGAACGTCGCTCGACTTCATCTACTTCCAGTTTTAGAGCCACGGATTACACGGACAACACGGATCGGGGTTTGTCAGATGGCTTCCAGCCGTTTTCGTAGTGTCCGGCTTCAGCCGGACCCAGCCGTCACAAGTCCGGCTAAAGCCGGACACTACGCGTGGAGAGAAGCGGCCCGCCAATCTACTTGACGGTCACCCGCGCCCAGTCCCAGCCCTCGAGGCCATTGGCATTGATCGCTTTGACAGCGATGGACCAGCCCGAACCGACGTTGGTCAGGGTTGCGATCGGCTTGCTCACGCGCAGCTGATGCGCGTCGGGCGTGTCTGGTGGACCATACGAGAGGAGGTAGGCCGTCACGCCACGTTCCGGGCTTGGCCTCCACGACACGGTGGCAGTCGTGCCGGTCGTGCCGTCGTATCAATGACGCTCTTCACCTTCACGTCCACCAGCCGGGACGGGCTCGAGGCCAGCAGCGCCACCGTCGCCACAGTCGTCTTGGCGACTTCCGTGACGAGCCGATGGTTGATGTTCTCGAGGACATCGTGCGACTGATGGTAGTGCGGGCTGCTGAGCACCGGATACGAGCCGATGCCGCCAACGATGTCGCCGAACGCCTCGTAGTAGGCGGCGGCGTCGGTGCCCTTGTAGTAGAGCGCGTCGTAGGTGATGAGGTCGGTGAACTGAATGGCCGCGGCGTGTTGGATATCGCGAATGCCTGAATTGGAATAGCGAATCGTGCTGTCGAGGCGTTGATTGTTGGCCCACCCGACCATGTCGTTGTTGAGCGCGCCGACGACGGCGAGCTTGTCTGCGACCGCGCGCCGGACGAACTCGCGACTGCCGAGGAGCCCCGCCTCTTCGCCCGTGAACGAGGCAAAGACGATCGTCGCCGGCTGCGGGCGCTGCGCCATGATCCGGGCCGTCTCGAGGAGCACCGCCGTGCCCGAAGAGTCGTCGTCAGCGCCCGGGCTGATGGCGGCCGAGTCGTAGTGGCTGCTGACGACGTAGACGAGCTCCGGGTTGACAGTGCCCTTGAGCGTCGCGACGACGTTGGCCGTCTTGCCACCAAGGGCGTTGGCGCGCTCGAACCACTGCAACTCTGGCGAGTAGCCGAACGACTTGTAAGTCTCGAACAGGTATGTCGCGGCGAGCTGGTTACCCGGCCGGCTGATGTGCTTCGAGTCGAAGTCGAACAGGGCCTTCTCGTAGCCGTAGATTCTCTCGACCGACACGTCGGCGACGAGCGCCCTGACCGCGTCGGCAATCGGCGCGAACAGCCGCGCGCCCTTGGCACGCAACGCGTCCTCGGCGGCGAGGCTCGCGGCGAGGCGCGCCCGCACTTCCGGAAGCGTCACCCGACTCGCCAGATCGACAAGGTAGACGCCGCGTTCGACCGAAACGGTGTCGCCGTCACGCTCGGCGACGAGCAGCAGCTTGTTGGCGCTGGGATTACTGTTCGAGCCGACCTTCCACGAGTATTCCGGCGCGATCGTGCGGACCGTGTTGTTGTGAAACAGGCGCGTGCGCGAGCCCGAGTGGTCGAGGTCGTAGAGAAACGCACGCCGATGCCGCGCTTCACCGAGGACGCCGATAAGCCGCGTGTCGCTCAGGAACTGTGGGAGAACGTCGTGCTGAATGTCCCGAGTGAGGCGCGTCTCGCCGGTGCCATCACGGTTGATGATGAAGAGGTCCCAATCCTCGCGCGACATCATCTGAAACGCGAGGCGGCTGCCGTCCGGGGAGATGGCAGGGAAGTCGAGCCGCTCCGTGCCAGTGCGGACGACGGTCGGTGCGGCGGAGGCGTGCGACGCGGGCAGCGTCAGGAGGCTCGTGCCCTCCGCCGTCCGGTGGACGTAGGCAATCGTGCTGCCGTCGGGGGAGAACGATGGCGAGCTGCCGGCGATCGTGACGATCGTGCCGTCCAGGAGGGACAGCACGTTGAACGAGGGAGCCGGAGCGGGACCGCCGGTACCGCGTCCTCCGGCCGTGGCTGTGCCACCTCCGGCGCCGCGGCCGCCCCGGCCCGTGCCAGGCGCGCGCGTCGTGAAGAGGAGGGTTGTGCCGGAAGAGTTGATGGCAACGATGACTTTGTCGGTCGCGTCGGTCGTCAGGGTCTCGATCGGACGCGACGGGCCAACTCTGTGAATTTGAGCCGGACTGGTGTCGTCTGCGGCGGCGACGAACACGATTGTCTCGCCGGTGCCAGCGACGAGCGCCGTGCGCGGCAAGCTTTCCGGTGTCGAGCGTGGTTTCACGACCGCTGGCAAGCTCGTGGACCGTGGCCCGCGTCTCCTTCCAGTAGGCGACCTTCGCGCCGTCGGGTGTGAACGACGCGCCGCCGCCACCGAGCTCGACAACGACGCGTGTTGGATCGTCGGTCGCGACAACGCGCGTGCGGCGAGTGGCGACTGGTCCCGTTTCGTACAGGAAATGGCGGCCGTTGGCGGAGAATTGCGGGCCCGCGCCGTCTGGCGTCAGCTCGGTTGATCGGTACCACTCCCCGGTGCGGAGCGCGATCGGCTCGAGGACCGCATCAGCGTCGGGGGAATCGAGGAGCCGAAGGTATCCGCGAAGCGCGGCGGGGTAGTCGCCCCGCTCCCAGGCCAGGTCCGCGATCTGCAGGAGCGACTCGGAATGCGTGCCGGCGTTGCCGGACAGGCCGATGCCTGGGGCGAGGAGCGCGAAAGAAAAAAAGAGGACAGCGCTGAACCGTCGTGTCATCCGAGGCTATGCTCCGGCGTTTCGGCCGGAGCATAGCACGCCCGACGCTTACTTCTTCTCGAGCAGCCGCCGCATCTCTGCGAGGTGCGTCTTGATTTGCTCGAGCTGCTGACCGTTGAGCGTCACGTCTGGTCCCGTCACCGTCGTCCGGGTCGATCCGCTGGGTGTTTCCGACGAGACGACGGCGCCGCCGGCCGCAGCGGTAGCTTCCTTCTGCACTCTCGCCTGCGCGCCGAGGATCACCTCCAGGGCCTCCACGTGAAGAAGCAGATCGCGCGCCACACCGGAAACGTCCTGACGATCGTCGATGCCGGCGTCTGCCGGTGACGGCGCGTCGGGTCTCGGGTCTGGAGAGGTCGGAGGTGCTGCCGTCGGTGGCGGCGTGGGTGCTGCTGTGGGCGCCGTGGGCGCTGGCGGCATCGTCGCGGGCGGCGTCGTCGCTGGTGCCGGCGTTGGTGGCGCCGTTGGTGATGGCGTGGCTGCGGCAGGTGGCGCAGCGGCTGCTGGCTGGTGGCGCAGCCGGTGCTGGCGCGGCCGCGCTTGCCACGGTCTTGAACATGTCCAGGTGCGCGCGGAACTCGACGAGCTTCGCGCGGATCGCGGGGTCGAGATCCGCCGCCGCGCCGCTGGTTCCCACGGCACTCGGCGTAGCCGTCGCAGGCGCCGGCGCTTTCGCTACCGAGTAGTGTCGAGAGACTGGCCTCCACCTTCGCATAGGGGCCGCGCCAGTCGCTCTTGCCAATCAGGTCGTTGAAACTTGTGATCAGCTGCTGCACGCGGGTGCGCGTTTCGCCGGTCAGCTGTGCGGCGGCTGGCAGCTGCGTGACGTCGCTCAACGCGTTGCGCGCGGCGGTCAGGTGCACCTTCGCCAGATCGGCACTCGGCAACGCACCAGCGGGAGGCGGTGGCACGGTCTGCGCGTTCCCGGGGCGGCGAGCGCCACGACCGCCGCCGTCGCCAGCGCCGCGAGCCAGCCAGAACGGATGCGGTTTCTCAAAGAGATGAGTCTCATGGGTGATTCCTTGCTGAATTCGCTCATACCCTCGCGAATCGAGCAAGCAGGGTGCCACATTGGCAAAACCGCAGGAAAGCCTCAAGAATCGTCGCGCGAGTCGGACGAGCTACTGTCCGGAAATCGTGAACTCGTGCACCAATTACGCAGCGGGGTCAGGTCTTGTGTTTCTACATTTCCCTCCGCTCAGATGTTGAAATACAAGACCTGACCCCCGAAAACCGCCCGAAATCCAAGCTCTTGTGATTGAATGTCGCGCGGGAGTATATGGCTGATACCAAAGCGCAGCTGACGGCCTCGCCGGCATTCCATCATCTCGTTGCGCGCCGCTGGCGCGTGTCGCTGGTATTGACGGCGTGCCTGTTCGTCCTCTACTACGGCTACATCCTGCTCATCGCCGTCAACAAGCCGCTGCTGGCCCAGCGGATGGGCGGCGCGACGCCGATCGGCATTCCACTCGGCGCGGCCGTCATCATCGGATCCTGGGTCCTGACGGCGATCTACATTGTCTGGGCGAATCGCCACTACGACCCGGAGGCCCAGCGCCTTCGGGAGACGCTCCTCACGCGCCGCTGACCGCAATCTTCTGACAGCTTTCTCATTCATGCCGCCAGTCCTCGATACCTCTCTCGGCAGTCCAACGGCCTCGGCCGTCGTCTTCTTTCTCGTGATCGTCGCGCTGACGCTCGCCGTCACCTGGTGGGCGGCGCGACGGACGCGCTCGACGAGCGAGTTCTACGCTGCCGGGCGATCGGTGACGGCGCTCGAGAACGGCCTCGCGCTCGCGGGCGACTACATGAGCGCGGCGTCGTTCCTGGGCATCGCCGGGCTGGTCGCGCTTGCGTGGCTACGACGGCATGATCTACGCCACGGGGTGGCTGGTCGGCTGGCCGGCGCTGATGTTTCTGATCGCCGAACCCGTCCGCAATCTCGGCAAGTTCACCTTTGCCGATGTCGTCGCGTTCCGGCTTCGGCAGGTGCCGGTCCGCATCGCGTCGGCGTTCGGCGGCATCCTGACGGTGCTCTTCTACACCATCGCGCAAATGGTCGGGGCCGGTAATCTGATTCGGTTGCTGTTCGGCATTCCGTACGAGTGGGCGGTGACGGGCGTCGGGATCGTGATGCTCGCCTACGTGCTCTTCGGCGGAATGATCGCGACGACCTGGGTGCAGATCATCAAGGCGGTGCTGCTGCTGCTCGGCGTGTCGATCCTCACGGCGCTCGTGCTCGCGCAGTTCGACTTCTCGCCGGCGCGGCTCTACGCGGCGGTCGCGGAGCGCTACGGTCCGGCCGCGCTCGAGCCGGGCGGGCTCGTGACCGATCCGCTCGACGCCGTCTCGCTGGGGTTGGCGCTGATGCTCGGTTTGCTCGGCCTTCCGCACATCCTGATGCGTTTTTACACGGTGCCCGACGCGCGCGCGGCGCGCGCGTCCGTGCTCTACGCCACCGGGTTCATCGGGTATTTCTATCTCATCATCCCGATCGTCGGTTTCGGCGCATCCGCGCTCGTCGGCCGCGAGCTCATCGCGAAGGTCGATGCCGGCGGCAACATGGCGGCGCCGCTGGCGGCGGAGCTCCTCGGCGGCACGCCGTTTCTCGGCTTCATCGCCGCGGTCGCGTTTGCGACGATCCTGGCGGTCGTCGCCGGGCTGACGCTGGCCGGTGCCAGCGCGCTCTCGCACGACATCTTCGTGCACGTCGTGCGCCGCGGCCACGCGCCGGACCACGAACAGGTCCGCGTCGCGCGCGCGGCGACGGTCGTCTTCGGCGCGCTGGCGGTTCTGCTCGGCGTCGTCTTCAAGGGGCAGAACGTGGCGTTCATGGTCGGCCTGGCGTTTGCGATTGCCTGCAGCGCAAACTTTCCGCCGCTGCTGCTCTCGATCGTGTGGAAGCGCTTCACCACTGCAGGCGCCGTCAGCTCGATCGTGACGGGCGCGGTGCTATCCGTGCTGCTCATCGTCCTCAGCCCGACCGTCTGGGTCGACTTGTTCCACAACCCGCACGCGATCTTCCCGCTGCGCAATCCCGCCATCGTCTCGATGCCCGCCGCATTCCTCGTCGGCATCGTCGCCTCGCTCCTCGGGCGCGAGCCGACGGCGGAGGACATGTTCGAGGACGAGAAGATCAGGACCTACCTGGGTGTAGGGGCCGAGTAGCTGCGGAGGATGCAGGCGTCGCTGTTCGGCCTTCAGGCGGCTCACTGCTAGAGGCTCCAGGCTAAGCAGACCGAGTACGGCGAGCTGCTAGCCTGAGCCGCGAGCCGCGACGCGAAGCAATCACCGCTGGTCTGGCAGGAACTCCACGGCGATTGCGGTGCGAGGATTGGGGGCCGGGTCGATCTGGCGCCATGTCAGGTAGACGCGATCCGGCGGAGTGCGCGAGGCGCAGGGGATCGCGCCCCGCAGGTCGCTGCGGTGGCTGATGAACAACACGCTGTTCATGGACGGCGCGACGAAGTGTTCCGTGGTGCCCGCCACGTTGATCTCGAGATCGATGCCAGCCGTCGTGCAGTTGATGCGTTCGAGCAGCCCCTCCACCCGCTCCTCGCCGGGCTCGACCGTTCGGTAGACCGTTCTCCTCCTCTCTTGACTACTCCGGCCTTGACTACTCCCGCCAGCGGGAGGCGTTGTCGATCGCTGGCCTTCGAGCTTCGCGAGATAGTCGGCGGCGTTCTGTTCGAGGAGCGCGACCTGATCGAGGATCGCCTGGGCATTGCTGCGCACCGCGGGTGAGGAGCCCGGGCCGCTCAGCGGCGCGAGCAGCTGACGCGCGGCCGCAAACTCGCCGCGGCGCATCAGGATGAACGATTCGAGCACGATGTAGTCCGCGCGGCCTGGTGAGACGGTCCGCGCCCGCCGGATGTCCTCGAGCGCGCGCGTCGTGCTGCCGTCCTCTGCGGCGTCGAGCCGAGCGCTGAGGGCGAGGGCGTTGGCGAGTCCCGGCCGCGCGGAGAGGACGATTGCCAGCGCCTCGCGGGCCGTGGCGATCGCGCGGGCGTCTGCATTGTCGGTGGTCGTCACGATTCGAGTGATGCCAGTGGCGACGTGATACTGCACCAGCCAGTCGCTGTCTCCTTCGAGGCTTCGAGCAGCAGAGGGAGAGCCCTGGCCGGCTGGTCGCTGTCTACGAGGAGCAGCCCGTAAAGCGCGCGCGCCCGAGCTGATGGCGGCTGCAGCGCAATCGCCTTGTCGAAACGCGCCGCCGCTTCCTGGGCCGTCGCGGCGCGCCTCAGGAGGTCCCCGAGCAGCGCCTCCGCATCCCCCGCAGAGACTTTGGACGAATAGCTCCTGACCTGGGGAATGTTCTGGTCAAAGCGAAACGCGACGCCTTTCATGACCTCCTGGCTGACGTAACGTTCGAGCTCGCGCGAGATGTTCTGGTCCGCGAAGACCTGCTGCCACGCGTCGAGCGACGGTGTTCCATCGGCGACCAGGCGGCCGTACTTCGCCAGCAGAGACGCGCGATTCGGCGCGCCGGACACGAGCATGTGCACGAGGGCCCAGGACTGGGCGTAGAAGAGCGACTGACGCTCGCCCTCGTTGTAGGAGGCTGAACTTGTCTCAACGGCGAGGAGCTCGGCGATTGACAGGTGCCGCCGTTCGTTCAGGAGCTGCAGGTGCGATGGAATGAGCCTGCCGACGACCGCCCGTCGTCCGCCCTCGTCCACCTGGAACGTGCTGTAGGTACTCGGCCAGCCCTTCGTTCAACCAGACCGGCATGGCTCGCGAGAGGTTGTCGATCACCACGTGGACGTACTCGTGAAAAATCGTGCGCAGCGAGTTTTCGCGGTCTCCGTCGGCGAGCGCGACGATATTCATGTCGTCGCTCGCGAAGAAGTAGCCGCTGAGCCTGATCGGCTTGCCGTTGTAGCGGGGGATGTAGGGTTCGAAGGATCGCGCCGACCCGAACACGACGACGACCGTCGGCACGGCGGCGGGGGTGCCCGCGCCAGGAATCACGCGCGCGAGGGCATCGCGAAACCGCTCGAATTCTTCAGCGACTTCGCGGACGCGACGCTCGCCGGTCTCTCCGTAAACGATGAAGTTGGGCGTCTCGACGCGCGTCCACTCGGCGGCCTCGGCTGGCGCCGCGGCGAGGAGGACGCGAGGTCGCAACGACGCTGAGCCGCACGGCTCAATCTTACTTAGTTGGAGACAGGAGATAGAAGACCAGAAGCCATCTCAAAAAGATTGTCCAGAAGCTTCTTACCGCAGAGGCCGCGGAGTCCGCAGAGATAAGACCATATCGCTCTGCGTCCTCGGCGCACTCCGCGGTAAGAGAGCTCTTGGGCGGCTGCATACGTGAGGCGTGACTGGTCTAGCCTAGAATCTCCACTGCATCCGCACTGACGTTCGGAACGAGTTGTTGATCTCGTCGCCGATCGATCCGTAGTCGTAGCGCACGTCCGGAACAATCGACAACTGCCGCGTCAGGGCGATCGCGAGGTTCGCCCCGAACGTCGGACCGCCAATGTTCCGCGAATGCGTTTCGATGCTGCCGACGACTGATGGATGCTGCGGATCGATGCCCTCGGGGATCGACACCGGCGTATAGACCGTCCGATCACGGACACGATGGTTGGTCACGCCGAGGATCAGGCCGGGCGTGAGGCGCTTGCCGGGCGCCGGACGAAGGACGACGACAACTGAGAGAGTCGCGCTGACTTCCCGCGACTTGTCGAAGCGGGTGATCACGGCCCGCCGTACGATCTCGTCATATGGCGCCCCCGGCCCGGCGAACGACACGCTCGGTCCCGTGTACGATCGCGTAAACGTGTCGGCCGGGAGTACGAACTCGACGTCGAGGTCCACGTGCTTCCCCAGGGATACGCCACCGAACAGTCCGCCGGCAACCGAGCGGCCATCGACTTCATCGGCGCTCACTGAAAAACTGCCGATACCGGCGCCCGCGTAGGGGTGAAAGCGGGACTGCGCTGTGGCGGGTGCGGCGGCCAGGATCGCCGCCACAACGCCCGCTACGAGAACGTAAACATGGCGTGTCATGGTGCCCTCCTGCGGATTGCCTCCCTGCATCTAATGTGTGAACCCGTCGACCATCGGCTCACACATGACCGGCAGGCAGCCGGCGTCGTCTGAAAACCGAGCGCTCGAGACCTGCGGGGTTGGGGGGATTTGCCGATTCTGGTGTCTAATGACCGACATCATGAGGAGCGTGCTCATGAATCGACTGACTGGCAGCCGGCGGTGGGGGCTCTCGATTGCCGTCTTGGCCGTGCCGGCCTGTCGCGGATCGGTTGCGCCGGGTTGTCCGGGCGCTGTGACGTATCTCGTTGGCCGTTTCGGCTTCGGATGAACTGTCGGATGAGACACGATGACGACAAAACCTGTGTGGTGGTGGGTAGCGGCTGTCGCGGTGGCCATTGGGGGCGTGTTGAGCGCTGAGCAGCAGGGTTCGACTCCTGACGTTCGGGTGATGACGCTCGACCCGGGGCACTTTCATGCCGCGCTGATTCAGAAAGAGATGTACCCGGGAGTGGCGTCGCGCGTCGACGTCTACGCGCCGCTCGGCTGGGACCTCTTCGAGCACCTCAACCGCGTCGCCGGGTTCAACCGGCGGGCCGACCGCCCGACCTCGTGGGACATCGAGGTGCACACGAGCTCGGACTACTTCGAGCGCATGCTCAAGGAGCGCCCGGGCAACGTCGTCGTGCTCTCGGGCCGCAACGCCGTGAAGATGGATCGCATCCTGGCCTCGGTCAAGAGCGGTCTTCACGTCCTCGCCGACAAGCCCTGGATTCTGAAGTCGGCCGACCTGCCGAAGGTCGACGCCGCGCTGGCCGAGGCCGACGCCCGCAAGCTCGTCGCCTACGACATCATGACCGAGCGGTTCGAAGTGACGACGATGCTGCAGCGCGTGCTCGTCAACGATCGCGCGGCGTTCGGCGAGATCGTGCCGGGAAGCGAGGCCGAGCCGTCGGTCTACATGGAAAGCGTGCACCACCTGATGAAAGTCGTCGCCGGCGCGCCCAACATCCGGCCGACGTGGTTTTTCGACACCAACGAGCAGGGAGAGGCGGCGAGCGACATCGGCACGCATCTCGTCGACCTCGTGCAGTGGACGCTCTTTCCGGACCGCGCGATCGACTATCGCGCCGATATCAAGGTGCTCGCCGCGCAGAGGTGGCCGACGTGGATTCCCGAGGCTGACTTCCGTCGCGTCACCAACGCGCCGGGGTTTCCCAAGGAGCTGGCGCCGCTCGTCAAGGACGGACGGCTCGAGTACCACTGCAACACGCTCGTCTCGTACTCGCTCAAGGGCGTGCACGCGAAGTTGAACATCATCTGGGACTGGGAAGCGCCGGCCGGCTCGGGCGACACGCACTTTGCGTTCTACCGCGGCACGAGGTCCCGAGCGGAGATTCGTCAGACCAAGGCGGACCGCTACCTTCCTGAACTCTACGTGGTGCCGGCGAGCGCGGCCGTGAAAGCCGAGGTGCTCGCCGCGGTGCAGGCCCGGATCAAGGCCGTGCAGGCCGAATTTCCGGGCGTCGCCGTCGAGGATCGCGGCGCCGAGATCAAGATCACGGTTCCCGACGCGCTGCGCGTCGGCCACGAGGCGCACTTCGCGCAGGTGGCGTCGAGCTTCCTGAAGTACGTGCGGGACCGAAGCGCGCTGCCCGCGTGGGAACGTCCCAACATGCTCGCGAAGTACTACGTGACGACGACGGGCGCGGAGCTGAGCCGGAAGAGCCCCGCCGCAGCCGGCGACGCGCATCGCGCCACGTTAATCGCGCCGATTGACTTGACGTGATCGGGGGTTGAGATTCTCGTTGCGCTGAAGTGACCGTGCGGTCCGCGCTCTCGCGCGGGCCCGCGTTCATTGTCGCCGTCGCCCACCACTCCGCCGCCTGCTCGCCAGTCCACGGCTCGACGTCGGCGGCGGCCAGCAGGCGCGCAAGCTCCGCGGCGCTGCGCGGTCGGTCCTCGGGCTTCTTCGCGAGGCAGGCGAGGATGACCCGCTCCAACCCGGGAGGCACGCCGTTCGGCACTCGCTGCGACGGCGGCATTGGCGCCTCCTGCAGATGCTTCGCAATCACCTTCATCGTCGTGTCGCCGTCGAAGACCTGCTGGCCGGTGAGCACGTAGTAGCCGACGCAGCCGAGCGCGTAGAGGTCAGCGCGTCCATCGACGGTGTCGCTCACCACCATTTCCGGGGCCATGTAGCCGGGCGTGCCGACAACGAGCCCGGCCTGAGTCGCCAGCGTCTCATCCAGGCTGCGATCGGCGATCGGTTTCACCAGGCCGAAGTCGAGGACCTTGACGAAGTCGTGTACCAGGCCGAGCCGTCCGACATGGATGTTCGCCGGCTTGATGTCGCGATGCACGAGACCGCGAACGTGTGCCTCGTCCAGTGAGGCGCACACCTGGATCAGCAGGTGAGCGGCCCGGCCTGCAGGCACTGGCCCGTGCTGGCGCACCAGCGAGTCGAGGTCCATGCCGTCGAGCAGTTCCATCACGAAGTAGAGCGTCTGGTCGTCGGTGACGCCGAAATCATAGAGCTCCACCGTGTGCGGCGACCGCAGGTTGGCTGCCGCCTGCGCCTCGCGCCGGAAGCGCGTGATCGCCAGCTGCGCGGCGGCCGGGTCGCCCGCGCCGATCATCTCGGGACGAATCAGCTTGATCGCCGCGGGCCGGGCGAGCATCCGGTGCGTCGCCTTGTAGACCTCGCCCATCCCGCCGCGTCCGAGCAGTTCGCCAATCTGGTAGCTGCCCATCTCTCGCGCTTTCGCGACCTGGTGGCCGAGCGAGGTGACGATGTGGGAGATGACGACCGCGACGCCGACGAGCAGGTAGTCGGGATAATGCATCAGCAGGGCGCCGCTCGCGGGCTCGAACGGCCAGGTCCCTCGTGCCCGGGCGATCAGCATCGCCACCGGGTTCATCGAGACGGCAATCAGGCCGGCGACGAGCGTCTTTGCGCGCGTGCTCGGCACGATCGCGGCAAACATGAGGACGACGGCGCCGATCCATGAGATCTCGGGCGCGATCTGCCGCTCCATGGGCATCGGGTTCCAGTGGAACACCAGGCCAATCGCCACGGCGGTCAGCACCAGGTACACCAGTCCGAGATCCAGCATCGTCTTTGGATCGCGCTGGCCCCGGCGCGTGTAGAAGAAGAGCAGCACGGACACCACTATGCTGAACGCGGCGATCGCCTCGGGCATCCCGATCTGAAGCCACTGCGGGTCGCCGTGACTCATCGCTCGAACGGCGACATGGCTGAGGGCTGTTGCGAGCAGCCACAGCCCGCCGGCAACGAGCGAGATGATTCCCAGCCGGCGCGAGGCATCCCTCAGGAGGTCATCGGGAAGTGCCCGAGGGCCGCGTGGGGCATTCGTTTTCGCCGCGGTGGTGCGCGGGACCGGGCCGATCAGGTGCGGGTCGCCCATCGTTCCTTCGTTGCGTACCCGTATCGCGCTGTTGTCATCGACCTGCGGTCAAGCGAGGTGGCGGCGCTACTTCTTCTCCGGAAACAGCACCACGGTGAGGCGGTTCTTGCCGTCGAGGTAGGTCCGCGCCGCCTGCTGAATCATCGCCGCATCGACTTTCTTGTAGTAGTTGGGGACGTCCCACACGCCAGCCGGATCCTCACCAAACTGATACTTCACGACCAGCTGCGTCAGCAGGTAGCCGTTCTGTTTGGCGTTGGTCTCGAAATCCCGCAGCAGCGCCTCCCGCTCGTCGTTGACCTGTTTGTCGGTCGGGCCGTTGGCCTTGAACTGGTCGATCTCCTGGAGCACACGCGCGACGAGCGACTCGGCGCGCGCGGGATCGCAGCCAAACTGGATGGAAATCATGTACTCGGGATTGGGAATCTTCTGATAGTTCGGCGTCGCGCTGATGCTGTAGGTGCCGCCGAGATCCTCGCGGATCGTGTCGAGGAGCCTGGTCCGCAGGATATCCGCCATCGCGCGGATGGCCACGCGCTGCGTCTGGTCGTAGACGAACGGCCCGCTGAAGATGATCGCCGCCTGGCTCTTGGGCTCGATGCCCTTCTCGACTTTCTTGTCGATGACGCCGGTGGCCGTGCGCACGCCGACGTCCTTCCAGGTTTCCTTCCGTTTGATGGACGGCAGCGTGCGCCAGGTACTTCTCGACCAGGGGCTTCATCGTCGCGAGATCGAAGCTGCCGACGAAGACGAACGTGAAGTCGCTGGCGTCGGCGAAGCGCTCCTTGTAGAAGGCCTCCGAGGCGGCGAGATTCCACTCGTCGACGTTGGCTGGCGACGGGACCCGTCGCCTGACGTGGTTCTGGTAGAGCGTTGTCGTGAGCGTCTCCCGGAACGCGAACTCGGGGACCGCCGTCTGGTTCGCGAGCGCCGCTTTCATCTGCGTCTGCTGCACGGCGAAGGCCGTCGCATCCGCCCGCGGCTGCGTAAAGCGCATGTAGATGAGCTGGAACAGCGTTTCCAGGTCCTTCCGCGAGCTGCTGCCGTTCAGGCCCTCGTCGAGCTCGCCGATGAAGGGAGTGGCGCCGGCGATTTTTCCGGTGAGCACTCGCCGCAGATCGACCACGCTGAACTTGCCGAGGCCGCCCGCGGCGATCACCTGCGTCGCGGTGCTGGCCGGAATGTAGTCCTTGTCGCTCGCGAGCGAGGTGCCGCCCGGGCTCGTCGCGCGGAACAGGATCTCGTCGTCCTTGAAGTTCGTCGGCTTGAGCACGACCTTCACGCCGTTGGACAGATCCCACTCGGTAATCCCGACGGCCTCTTTCGTCGAGGTTCTCGCGATCGTGCCGGTGGCCGCGATCGGGTCGAGCAGTGTCGCGGCGGCGGCCGTGTCTTCATACGGCTTCAGGTCCTTGCCCGGGGCGGCTTTGACGATGGCCGCGAGCTTCGCTTCGTCGGGCAACACGAGCCCGGCTTTGTCGGGTCCGAACGCGATGACGATTCGATTGCGATCCGGAAACCACTCGGCGGGCAGCTTGTTGACCTCGGCGAGCGTCACCTCGGGCAGGAAGCGCTGGTGCAGCGCGAACTCGTAGTCCGCGGTTGGCAGCGATTCGTTCTCGAGGAAGTTGCGGATGTACTCGCTGGCGCGGCTCTGCGACTCCCGCGTCTCCTTTTCGGCGACGATCCGCTCGTAGTTGCGCAATGTCGTCTGCTTCTGCCGGTCGAGCTCGGTCGCGGTGAAGCCGAAGCGCGACGCCCGTTCCACCTCGGCGAGGAGCGCGTCGAGACCGCGCTCGGTGCCGTCCTCCTTGACGAGGGCAGTGAGGCTGGTGCTTTCCTTCGTCCGTGCCAGGAAGATCGAGCGTCCCGCGAACGCCTGGATGAACGGCGCGTCCGCTTTCTGGGTGATTTCGGACAATCGCGCCGAGAGCATGGCCGAGAAGAGACGATCGACCATCTCCTGACGGTAGACGCCGACCGTTCCCTGCGGCCGGGCCGGGAGGAGCGTGCTCGATCTGCACGCTCGTCGTCGTCATTTCCTTGTCCGACATGAGCACATACCTGGTCCCTGGCTGATCGGGGATGTCGTAAATCGGCCGGGCTCGCGGCGCGGCTGGCGATTTCAGCCGGGAGAAGTGCGTCTTGATCAGGCCTTCGGTCGCGGTCTTGTCGAAGTCGCCCACCGCGACGACCGCCATGAGATCCGGCCGGTACCAGTCGGTGTAGAACTTCTTCAGGCGATCCGGCGCGAAGGTCTTGAGGACTTCAGGCGTGCCGATGGGCAGCCGATCCGGGTAGCGCGAACCCTTGAGCCAGATCGGGAACACCTTGTCCTGCATGCGCGCGCCAGCGCCGCGGCGCACGCGCCATTCCTCGAGCACGACCCCGCGCTCCTTGTCGATCTCGACGGGATCGAAGGTGATGGACTGCGCCCAGTCTTCGAGGATGAGCAGCGCCCGATCCATCGTCTCTGGCTTGTCGGTGGGGATTGTGAGCGTGTAGACCGTTTCGTCGAAGCTCGTGTAGGCGTTGATGTCGGCGCCGAAGCGCATGCCGAGCGATTCGAGGAATGAAACGACCTCGTGCTTCGGGAAGTTGCGCGTGCCGTTGAAGGCCATGTGCTCGGCAAAATGCGCCAGCCCGCGCTGATCGTCGTCTTCGAGGATCGATCCCGCCTTGACGACGAGCCGAAGCTCGGCGCGTTTCTCGGGCTTCTTGTTGGCTCGCACGTAGTAGCGCAGGCCATTCGACAGCGACCCGACCGTGATCTCGGGATCGACCGGAATGGCCTGGCTCAGGGAGACCGACTGCGCCGCGTTCGACGCGACCTGTCCGTGAGCGACGGGAAGCGTCGCGGCTGCCAGGCCCGCCACGAGCAGAAGCATCATCTGCGGGACTCGTCGCATCGTCATCGAGTGTCTCCCTGCCCTTCTCGTGAGTAGTGTCCGGCTTCAGCCGGACCGCGGCGTGAAGTCCGGCTAAAGCCGGACACTACGGGTCCTCAAACCGTGGGTTCGGCACGCTCGTCAGGCAGCGTATAGCCGGCGACGATCACGGTGATGTTGTCGCGCCCACCGCCGTCGAGCGCGAGTTGCATGAGTTGGGTGCACGCGTCGTTCGAGTTGTTGGTGTCGGCCAGCGTCTTCGTGATCGTGTCGTCGTCGACGAGGTCGGTGAGCCCGTCGCTGCAGAGCACCAGCCGATCCCCGCTTTCGAGTCGTAACAGATCGACGTCGACGTTTACCTGCTCGGTCGAGCCGCCGATCGCGTTGGTCAGGATATGCGCGACACCGGAGCTCGCGACGTCGCACGCCTCCAGCCGCCCGCAGTCGACGAGCATTTGCGCGTAGGTGTGATCCTTCGTCAGATGGCTGAGGCGTCCGCCTCGATAGAGATACGCGCGCGAGTCGCCGACATGGACGATCAGGAGGTCACGGCCATAGCTTCGGGCGGCCGTGAGCGTCGATCCCATGCCGCGCAGCGCCGCGTCCTGGCGGCCGCGCTCGACAAGAAGCGTGCTGACCTGTTGCACGAGTTCGCGGGCGCGGCGCTCGATCTCGGGGGCGCCTTCATCGTCGACCTTGAAGATCCAGTCGGGAAGATCGAGGACCAGGCTCACGAGGGTGCTGATCGCCAGGCGGCTTGCCACCTCGCCAGCGGCGTGGCCGCCCATGCCGTCGGCGACGATCATCACGTAATTGACCTCCTCGGCCCGCTCGGGCACGTCGCCAGGCGGGAGGCTGCTGAGCATCGTCTCGTGCGACCGCTCCAGCTTCGTGACGAGGAATTGGTCTTCGTTGTTCGCCCGGACGCGGCCGGGGTGCGACTGCGCGGCGATATCAACGCGGACGAGCGAGGAAAACGGCCGGAACGGCCGCACGGCGTTTCGCGGCGGGTGGTCCGTTGCAGCACGCAGGGTTTCGGCCATATCGTCGCTCCTTCAGGTGGGGCAGGGCGGAACCTTGCCGATGCCCTGAGCCGAATTGTCGTCCAAAAGCCGCACCGGTCGGGTAGCGGCAATGCGATTGGCACCTTAGAATGCTCAGGGTATGTCCATCGCGCGCGTTCCCTGGGAGTAACGACCGTGACGTTGCTATCACGCATGAGCGCCCGGGTGTTGATTGCTGCGCTGGCGTCGGCGTCGTTGGCCCAGGCCGTCGATGTCTGGACCGTTGGCGTCAACAACACGCGGCAGGGTTGGAACAGGTTCGAAACAATCCTGACGCCCGCCAACGTGCCCAACCTGAGGAAGATTCGCGAATTCGCTGTTGACGAGAAAATCGACGTCTCACCGCTCGTCGTGGGCGACAAGCTCTACGTGTTCACCATGACGAACACGGCTTATGTCTTCGACGTCAACACGGGGGCCCAGCTCGCCACACCACGCCAGCTCGCCGCGCCGTTCGATCCGCGCCCAGACCCCGGCCAGATGGACCGATGGAAGATCTACCACAACTGGGGAATTACGGCGACTCCAGTGATTGACGTGGCAACGAACACCCTCTATGTCACGACGTTCGGAAAGCCGAACGCCAACAGCCAGAACACAGAGCGCAACAACATGCTCTGGATCCTCGACGCAAGCACGCTGGCCGATAGACAGCCACCGGTGCTCATTGCCGGCGATGCTGACAACGGCGGCGGCGGGATCGCGAACGGCTTCACGACGCCGTACCAGAAAATGCGCGCAGGCCTGGGGCTGTTGACCGACGCCGGTGGGAACAGAGCCGTCGTGGTCTCGTTCTCGATCAATGGCGAGAACCCGCGCGGTCCGGGACACGGATTCGTCGTCGCGTACGACGTGCGCGGACTCAATCGAGAAGCCGGGTTCACGCCGACGCCAGCTATCTGGAATGTCACCCCGGGAGGTGGCGCCGGCGGCGTGTGGATGTCGGGCTCCGGGCCTGCGATCGACGGTAACGACATCTACCTCGCCGCGGGCAACGGAATGGACCCTGCGACGATGCCCGGTAACTTCGGCGAGAGCTTCGTGAAGCTTCGTTATACGGCCGGCGCCTCCGGCGTAGACGGTGGCAAGCCGACGCTCGCTGTTGCCGACTACTGGGGCGCGTTCAGCGACTTTGGGCGTGCGGACGAAGATCAGGACCTTGGCGCCGCCGGCGTCTTCCTGATCCCCGAGCGAGGCAACCTCATCGGCGGCGGCAAAGACGGCATTCTCTACAACCTCGACAAGAACAATCTCGGGAAAGACAGCTGGAATCCCCAGTTCAACCTTCCCTTTGTCGCGACCTACCTGCCCAACGCGCCGACCGGCGCGGCGGGGCTTCCGACGACCACGGTGCCCAATCCGAACTGGCCGATCGTCAATCGCGATCGCAACCTGCCTGGACAGACACCCGCAGGGAAGAGCCATCACATTCACGGAACCCCGGTGTATATGGAGCGGGCGACGAGCGGAATCGTGTATGTCTGGGGTGAGAATGAGCGCCTCAAGGCGTACAACTTCGACTTCGCCACGAAACGCATTGCCTCGTTCCGCGCCCAGGGGACGCAGATAGCGTCGGGCAACATGGACGCGCCTGGCGGAATGCCCGGCGGACGCCTGGTCGTCTCCTCGAACGGCACGGCCGCAGGCACAGGCGTTGTCTGGGGCGTGTACCCGACGCAGGGGAATGCGAACTCAGAGGTCGTTCACGGCGCGCTCGTCGCCTACCACGCGACGACGGTGCTCAACGGTGGCAAGCTGAAGCAGCTGTTTCACAGCGACGCGAATCCTGCCAACAACATGGGCAACTTTGCCAAGTACTCCACGCCGGTCGTGGCGAACGGAAAAGTCTACGTCGGGACGTTCAGCAACAAAGTCGTCCAGTACGGTCTTGTCCCGCAGAGGACGGCCGCTGTCGCACCGACTGTGCCCACGCCACAGCCACAACCTGCTTCCGTCGCGCGCAGTGCTCCGGCGAAGTGACGGCCTGGGCGATCTGGATGCGATGACCTTTGGCTGTCCGAAGGCCGCCTTGAATGCCGCGGCACGCGAAGCAGCCAAAGTCCCTTCGCAGGGGACCTATCAATTTGCGTACTTCAGAATCAACAGCGACTCTCACCATGCCTCTTATGAGGTCCATTTCAAGAGCAACTACCAGGGAGAGGCAGACTTGAAGTATTGCGTGGCGATTTACTGCCAACAAGGATGGGATCCAGCAACGACAAAAACGTCCGTGACGTTGATGGGCAGTGGGCGTCAGCCCATGGGGGCGGCCCACGGAGCTGGTTGCGGCGCCAAGCCGGCAGCAGTGAAACGCCCACCGAACCGGTAGACGCCCGTGAAAAGATTCCTGTCATGAACGAGCTGTTGCTGCCCGTGCTGATCTTTGCCGGCATTGCCGGCGTCTTTGTGGCTTTTATTGGTGTGCGTATTGGCTCAATTGAACAGCGCCTTCGCGCGTTGTCGCGTCTCGAGGGCAAGCTGGATGCGCTGCTGAAGCACCAGGGAATCCGGTTCGACCCATACGGCGACACTCCGCCGGCCGTCCTCGACGCCTTGCGGCGCGGCAGGACGATCGAAGCGATCAAGGCGTATCGGGTGGCGACGGGCGTGGGTCTCAAGGAGGCCAAAGACTACGTCGATGAACTTCGCCGTCGTGCCAGTCCCAACGTCTGATGCACGGCTGGGCGGCACGCCCTTCGCAGGATGTACGGCGGTCGCGTTCGAGTAATAGAGCCCGAGCAGCCACCACGAGGTCGAGGCCCGTGGAAAACACATTGATTCGCTCCGAGCGATGCCCTGACTGTGGCGAAGAAATGCTCTGGACGCAGAACGCGTGGCCTCTCGATTCGCATTCCGACGCCGCATTTCGTTGCCGCAACGGCCACGTCAGCGACCCGGCGACGACCAAGCAGTGTCCGGCGTGCGGCGTCCACGATACGCGCCAGGTCGAGTCGGGTCCTGATGGTACTGCGGCCTTCCGGTGCTATCGGTGCTCCACCAGGTTCACGGTTCCACGGTAAGAAACTGCCACTCGACTCAGGCGCTGCAAGGAGTCGGTACCCGTTGCCCGCCGGGGAGCGTCCCCGACCGACGCCGCTTGCACCGCGAAACATGAAGTTCTTAGGGCCTACGCTCTTGAACTGCTGGATTCGCCTCTCGGAGCCATCGTATTACCTGTCGATTCGTTAGCATGCTCGTCGGCTCACGGATGCCTGCTGCCGCGCGACGAGTGCGCACGCCCGGCTACCACCGACGCCTCACGGAAACCGCGAACTTCCTGAGGTGATTGTCTCTGCGCGTGCGAACCAGATTGACAAGCGCCGGAGCCCGCAGTAAAACCCCATTCCTCGGTCAACGAACAATCCATCCTGGTTGACACACGATGCACAAGCACAATCGTCGAGAATGGCTGACGTTCATGGGGGCAGGGCTGATGATGCCGGCCGCGCCATCCGAGCGCCAAGGTAAGCCCGCACCGGCACCGCCGGGCAGGCGCTCCTGCGGCCACGCTGCCGCTGGATCAGTTTCAGCCAAAGAGCATGCTTCACGTGCCGGAGACGCGCGTCCCTCGACCACGGTTTCCGGTCATCGACGTGCACACCCACCTGACGAGAAGCGGGCGCTCGCCGAAAGGCACCGAAGACATGGAGGCCGTGTCCTACACCGCCGCCGCATCTGACGTCGTCGCCGCGATGGACCGGAAGGGCATCGCGACGATGGTCAACCTGACGGGTGGCCGCGGCGTCCGGTCTCGAGCAAGTCGTGCGCGACTTCGATCGAGCGTACCCGGGGCGGTTCATCACGTTCACCGAGCCGTGGTGGGCGAGAGCGAGCGAGCCGGAGTATCCCGCGTTTCAGGCCGAGCAGATCCAGCGGGCCCAGCGCGCCGGCGCGCGAGGCGTCAAAGTCCTGAAGACACTCGGGCTGTATTTGCGCGACGGTGGCGCGAACGGACGCCTGGTCGCGGTCGACGATCGCAGATTTGACCCGATGTGGGAGATGTGTGCGGGGCTCAACCTCCCCGTGAGCATCCATGTGGCTGATCCCGAAGCGTTCTTCCTGCCGATCGATCGCTTCAACGAGCGCATCGAGGAACTGCAGCACCATCCCAACTGGTCGTTCCACGGACGCGATTTCCCGACGTTCCGCGCGATTCTCGACGCGCGCGATCGAGTCTTCGCGCGGCATCCAAAGACGACGTGGGTCGCGCTGCACGTTGGGCACCATGCGGAGGACCTCGACGACGTGTCGAGGATGCTTGACCGCTTCCCGAACGTCCACGTGGAGCTCGGCGCCCGGATCGGCGAGCTGGGGCGCCAGCCGCGCAGATCGCAGCGCTTCTTCGAGCGCTACCAGGATCGGATCCTCTTCGGCACCGACGCGGTACCGAATGGGCACGAGACGCCGCAGCAGGTGTTTGGGGACGCGCTGTACGAGATCTACTACCGGTTCCTCGAGACCGAAGACGAGTACTTCGACTATGCGCCCGCGCCCATGCCACCGCAGGGCCGCTGGCAGATCTACGGCCTGGGCCTGCCGGAGGGAATCCTGAAGAAGGTCTACCACGACAACGCCGCGCGCGTGCTCGGCATCAAGGGCTAATGGCCAGTCGCGCGCGCACCGGTCTGGCGGTCTTTCCCTCATTGTCGCGGTGTGTGCCGAGGCGATCGCCGTTCGCGGCCAGCCGCCGCGGATCCTGATCCTGGACCACGCGCGGGTCATCGATGGCACGGGCGAGGCCGCGCAGAACGACATGCGCGTGACCATCAGGGCCGATCGCATCGAGAGCGTGCAACCGAGCGGAAAGGGCGAAGTACCTGACGGCGCGGAGCGGCTGGATCTGGCCGGTCGCACGCTGATGCCAGGGCTCATCGACCTGCACTTCCACGTCGAGAACGATCCGAAGCTGGCGCTGCGGCAGCTCGCGAACGGCGTCACCAGCTTCCGCGACCCGGGGCAATGGATCGAGCAGTACGAGGCGCTGCGCGCGCTCGTCGCGGCCGAGCGTCTGGCAGGGCCACGGATGGCCCTCACCGGGCCGCACATCGACGGCGAGCGTCCGGCCTACCCAGCAGATTCGGTCGTCGCGCGCGATCCCGAGGAGGCGCGCCGCGCGGCCGAGCGCAACATCGCCGATGGCGCCGTCGCCATCAAGATCTACTTCCGGCTGCCGTTGGCCAGCGCGCGGGCCGTCGTCGACGTGTGCCGCGCGCGTGACGTCCCATGCACGGCGCACCTCGAGATTCTCGACGCGCGCGAGATCCTGGTGGCCGGCCTCGACGGGATTGAGCACATCACGTCGTTCGGCACGAGCGTGGTCCCGCGGCGACGGGCCGAACAGTACCGGCAGCAGGTCCTGCTCGAAAACGATGCGCGGCGCGACGGCCGCTATGTGCTGTTCGCAGACGCCGCGTTCGATGGTCCAGAGGCTCGGAATCTTTATGAGGTCCTGGCGTCCCGGCGTCCGTTTGTGAACCCGACGCTTGCCGTGTTCGAAGTGCAGGCAGGGCGGAAGCGCGCCCAGTCGCGCACCACAGGCGACGTCGACTTGCGCGGGTTTGCGGCGATGAAGCGGTTGACGCTCGAGGCGTTCCGGCACGGCGCCCGCATTACCCTTGGCGGGCATAGCGCCGTCCCGTTTGCCGAGCGCGGCGAGGCGCCGTGGCGCGAGCTCGAACTGCTGGTCGACTCCGGGCTGACGCCGCTCGAGGCGCTGACGGCGGCGACGTCGACTGGCGCGGCGTCCCTTCGCCGGTCGTCCGATCTCGGCACGGTGACGCCGGGGAAGCTCGCCGATCTGATCGTCCTCGAGCGCGACCCGTCGACCGATATTCGCGCCATCCGCAGCGTGAGCCGCGTCATGGTCGGCGGACAGTGGGTGGACGTGTCGCGCTATCGAACCTGGTAGGGCGGCCCCCGTGACGCGCGACACGGGAAGCATCGCAGAAACATCTGATCCGTGTTATCCGTGTACTCCGTGGCCTGGGTGTCGTCCGTGTACTCCGTGGCTTAGAAGGTCGCCCTCAAACCTAAGCGCACGACTCGCCCGGGCGAGAATCCTTCGGCGTTTCCTATAGCGCCTGCCCCCAACACACCGGTGGTCCCGTTGGCGGGACCTCGTCTACCAGGAACGACGTGAGATCGACGAACCCGCTCCCATACGTCGGGAAGAACTGCGGGTGGTTGAACGCATTGTCGAGGAGAGCCGAGAACTGCAGCCGGAAATCGCCCTGCAGAAACACGTCCTTATAGAAGCCGAAGTTCACCACCCACGTGCCCGGGCCCTTCAGGCTGCCTTTCTTGGCGTTTCCAAGTTGGCCCGGCGCGGGAATGGCGTACGCCGCTTGATTGAAGAACGCTTCGCGCGACCCGCCGCTGTTGGGATTGCCGATCTGATCCGGCCGCCAGGCGCAGCAGAAGAAGTTGCCCAGGCCGTCGAGCGGCTTTCCCGTATTCCACGGGCTGGTGGTGTAGAACCCGCTGAAGAACGGCGTCAGGTTCTGGCCGCTCCGCGCCTGAACGATCGACGAGACCGTCCAGCCGCCGAACAGCGCGTCCGCCCACTTCGCCATGCTCGCGCCGTGCGCGCGGTTGCGGCCCACGGGAATGTCCCACGTCGCATTCGCCACGACGCGGTGTTTGACGACGTTGGGATCGGGACCGCGATCTTTTTCGATGTCGTAGGGATCGAACTGCACCGGGCCGATCGTGCTGTTGCCGGTGTCCGGGGCATTGCTCTCGGAGTTGGCCAGCGTATACGCGACATTGAAGGCGAGACCGTTGCGCCAACGACGCAGCAACTCCAGCTGGGCCGAATGGTACTGGCCGCTCCCCGCGTTCGAGACGATGTCCATGTAGTAGCCGTACAGCGGGAAGGGCAGCCGCGCATAGTCCGCCGGGTTCTCCGGGTCGAACGGGACTGTGCTGGCCTGCAGCGTGTTGTAGTCCCGATCGACGAGCAGCTTGCGCATCGTCGAGCCGATGTAGCTCACGCGCAGCCCCATGTAGTTTGTCAACTCGTGCTCGAGCGTGAGGTTGTATTGATAGATGTCGGGGCTCTGGAGGTTGGGGTCGATCCCCTGGTTGCCGAAGGCCGCGAGGTCCGGTGTCGGCGTGCCGCCGGAGAAGCCGTTCCGGAGGCCGCCGCCGGTTGTCGTGTTGGTGAAGCGGAACTCGTTGGTCGCGAGCAGGTCGCGGATGCCCTGGACCGCGACGGTCGGGTGGAACAGCCCGAAGCCGCCGCGGAGCACCGTCTTGCTGCTCTCGTCGAGGCGCCAGGCGAAGCCCACTCGTGGGCTGAAGTTGTTCTTGTCGGTGTTGATCAGTGTTTCGGGCAGGCCGACCTCGTCTGCCGTCCGCGTGCGATCGAGTGCCAGAAGGCCAGGTGGCAGCAGCGCCGCGACCGTCTCGTTGGCCACCACGTGATAGCCGCCATCGAGGGGCCGGAAGTTGGCGAGGGTCAGGTCTTTCTCGTGCCATGCGCCCACGACCTCGTAGCGGAGGCCGAGAAACAGCGTCAGCTTCTGGTTCACCCGCCAGTCGTCCTGGGCGAAGAGCGCGATGTCGTTGGAGTGGCCCTGGAGCGGTCCACGGTTCGACACATGATCGCTCGCGTCGGCAGGCATCCCGAGCAGGAAATCGGTGAACGCGTTGCCGGTGAAGGCGCCGCGAAACCGATACCGACCGCGGTAATTGACGCCGAAGCCAAACCCGTCGCGAGCGGTGTTGTGGGTCCAGAGGCCGCCGCCCTTGAACGTGTGGGCGCCCTTGATCCACGTGATGTTGTCGCTCAGCGAAAAGGCGTTCTGTCGAAGAGTTCGGTCGACGTTGCGTCCGGCATCGGCGATGTTGGTCGGCCGGTTCGTTCCCGCCGTGAACTGGAACTGGGGGAAGCCTCGCCGGTCGGCGCCGAGGCTCGGCGCGTTCTCGATGCCGAGCTGGGCGGTGACGTCCGACGCCAGGAACGTGCTTTCCCGCCCCGAGTTGTCGTAGTTGTAGCCGGCGCGGAACTCGTTGACGACCGTCGGCGCGATGATCCGGGTCCAACCGCCGATCGACGGACGCGGTGTTGAGCGTGGTATTCAGCACCGGCAGGTTGGTGAACGCGTTGCCCGCCTCGAAAATGATGTTGTTTGGATTGCGGTGCTGAAAACTCCCGCGGGCGAACACCGAATCGTTGGTGCTCGGCTCGTAGTCGACTCTGATGTCGCCGCGCTGGCGGTCGCGAGTCTGGGGCACGAACTGCTGGTAGACGCCGTAACCGTTCGCCATCGTTCCCTGATTGGGCAGCGGGTAGAAGAAGTCCATGATGGCCCGCGCCGCCGGGTCGATGCGACCGCTGGGGATTACCCGATCGGCGAAGGGCTGCCCCGTGGTTGGGTCTCGAGGCGCGATCGCGGTGCCGCGGAAGTCGCCGTTGCGCATTGCTTCTGTGGGAACGGTCGCTCGTCCACCACCGAAGATCGCCTTGTTGTTCGAGCCTTCGTAGTTCGCATAGAAGAACATCTTGCTGCCGGCGAGGGGCCCGCCGATGCTTCCGCCCCACCGCTGCTCGTGCGTGTCGGACAGGGGATCGCCGCGCTGGACGCCCGAGAGCGTCTGGTTGTACGTCAGGGCGTTCAAGCTGTCGCTGTTGAAGTCGTAGAAGCTGGTGCCGCGGTAGGTGCTGAAGCCGCGCTTGGTCGTCACCACAACGCCCGCCAAGCCCCCATACTCGGCGCTGTAGGAGTTCGAGAGCACCGTGATCTCCGAGATGGCGTCAAGGCCAGGCGCCGAGTTGCCGATGGTGCCGAAGATGGCGTTGGTCGACGCCTGTCCGTCCTGGATGTACGACACGCCGTAGGTCTTGGCGCCCAGGAACTGGATGTCATCGGCGCCGCCGACCACGTTCGGGTTGAGCAACAGGAAGGACTGGATGTCGCTGCTATTGCGCGGCAGGTCGTGGAGCTGCTGCTCGTCGAGGCCGCGAACGATGGCCTGGCTCTCGAGCGTGATGTTGTTGCGCGATTCTCCGGCGACGGTGACGACCTCGTTGAGGCCGCCGAGCTCGAGCGTGACGTTCACGAGCGCCGTACCGGCGGCTCCTACGAGAACGCCCGTCCTCTCGAACTTCTTGAAGTTCGTCGTGACGACCTGGACACGATACGTCCCCGGCCTGAGGTTCGTTGCCTCATACCGGCCCTCCGCATCCGTCTCGAGCGTCCTCGGCACGCCAGTCGCGTCATCGATGACGAGAACCGACGCGCCTTGAACAGCCTGTCCTTGCGGATCGACGACTGTGCCGCGGATTGTCCCCAGGAATGATTGCGTGAATGCAGGTGTGCTGAACGCGACCGCTGACGTGCTGACGGCGAGGACCGTGGCGAGTGCTCTGGCGAGGACGCGAATTGGCATCTTCATCCCCCCTCCGACATCCGACAACGTGTCCACTTTCAGTCTTTGATTTGACTGCTGTCAACAGATTTTCCCGCATAGCTTGAGCTGGCTGACGTTTGCCGCTACGCTTCTGAACGAGTCCACCATGCGGCCGCTCGTCAATTTCGCGATCGCCTTGACGCTCGTCGTTGCGGTCGCGAGTTGCCGCCAGATCGCTCCGCGATCCGGCTCAGCAGATCGCCCGAACGTGCTGCTGGTCACGATCGACACGCTGCGCGCCGACCACGTGGGCAGCTACGGATACCAGGCTGCCTCCACCCCGACCATCGACGCACTTGCGGCGCGAGGTGTGCGGTTCGAAACGTCGGTGGTTCATACGCCGCTGACTGGGCCGTCACACGCGTCGATCCTCACCGGTCACACGCCGCTCGGCCACGGGTTTCGGAACAACAGCGGCTACGTGCTGGCGCCGCAGGTAAGAACGGCGGCCGAGGATTTTCGTCAGGCGGGCTACCGCACGGCCGCCTTCGTGTCCGGGTTTCCGCTCGATCGACGGTTTGGGTTCGATCGCGGATTCGAGCTGTACGACGACCGCTTGCCCAAGGGGAACGATCGGCGGCGCACGCCCTATGTCGAGCGGTTCGCCGATGCGACAACCGAGGCCGCGCTGCGCTGGCTCCCGACACTGCGACCGGCCACCGGCCCGTCCCCGGCGCCATGGTTTCTCTGGGTGCATTACTACGATCCCCATGCGCCATATGAACCGCCGGCAGACCTGGCGGAGCGCTTTCGCGCATCGCCGTACGACGGAGAGGTCGCGTTCGTAGACCGCCAGCTCGCGCGCCTCCTTCAAGCGATCGACGCCGGCGGCGAGAGCGCGCGCACGATCGTGCTCGTCACGGCCGACCATGGAGAGAGCCTGGGCGAGCACGGCGAGGGCACCCACGGGATCTTCATCTACGACGCGACGCTGCGAGTGCCATGGGTCATGGCCGGACCGCGGGTCCCCGCGGGGCGCGTGTCCCGGACGGTCGCCCGATCGATCGACGTGTTGCCGACGCTTGCCGACTACGCCGGGCTTCCCGGGCGCAGCGATGTCGACGGCCGGTCGCTCCGGCCCGCTGCCGAGGGGCGCGAGATGAGGGATGAGCCCACCTATGCCGAGTCGCTTTACCCCGAGCTCGAGTTGGGATGGGCGCCGCTTCATGCATGGCGGACGAAAGACCTCAAGTACATCAAGGCTCCACACGCCGAGTTGTACGACCTGGAGAAAGATCCCCTGGAGACGACGAATCGCGTCGCGGAAGAGCGTGCGAGGGTTGAGGACCTCGACCGGAAAGTGGATGCGGCGCTGCGTCATCCGGTGCCCTCCGCCGTAGCACCAGCAGTCGATCCCGAGGCCGCAGAACGGCTGCGCGCGCTCGGCTACGCGAGTGGAAGCCGGGCCCCGCGCCCGCGCGGTGCTGTCCTGCGCGACCCTAAAGATGGTGTTCGTTTTCTGCCGCGGCTCAATCGCGGTATGTCCGCGGCGCGAACGGAGCCCGAGCTCGCCATCCGAGAACTGACCGCGGTGCTCAAGGAAGATCCTGGTCTGTTCATGGCCAGACGCACTCGCGCCGTCGCCTACGCTGCCGCCGGCCGGCATGAGCTCGCGGTCGACGATCTTCGCCTGCTCGACAAAGAAGGACAGCTCACGCCTGAAGACGCCGTCGTGCTCGGCGACAACCTCAGGTTCGCGGGGCGTCTGGAGGAAGCGATTCTCATCCTCGAACGCGCCGGACGCGAGAACCCGACATTCCCGCAGCCCCTGATCTCGCTGGCCGAAGTATATATCCGTGAACGCAAATACGATGAAGCGGCCGCGGCGTGCGAGCGGGCACTCAAGCTGGTCCCCGACCACATCGAGGCCCTCCGTCAGCTTGGCGATCTCGCGCTGCTCAAGGGCGATCTCAACACGGCGGCGGCACGCTACGCTCGCATCGTGGAACTGGATGCCGGCGATGTGAGTGCCATGACCAAGCTCGGCGTGGTTCGCGTGCGAAGCGGACGCGCAGACGAAGGGATGCGGCTGTTTCGGCAGGCAATCGAACACGAGCCGAAGAACGCAGAGGCCCTGTTGTATCTCGCGGGGGCGCTCGCATCCGGAGGACGTCCCGCTGAGGCGTTGCCGTACTTCGAACGAGCGCGCGAGGCCGATCCCGCCTCGACGATGGTCCTCAACGGTTTGGGTCTGACGCGCCTTGCGGTCGGGGACAGGCCAGGCGCGGCCGCCGCGTTCCGCGAGTCGCTGCGGCTCGATCCGACGCAAGCTGACATCGCTCAAGCGCTTGCCGAGGTGCGCCGCGGGGGCGCCGACTAACCTTTCCCGAGGGGCTTTGCCCCTCGGACTCCCCGACACGCTCGCTCGCGCGCCGCTTCGCCGGCGCGCTCCGGTCGCGTGGCTCGCTCGCAGCGCTCGCTCGCACCCTACTCAGACGGCCCTGGCGATTCATAAGACAGGTTCTAGTTTAGGTTATCGACTGACCGGCGCGGCAATCATCCGGTTCAGCACGTTCCTGGTCATCCGCTGGATGCGCGCGTCTCCTTCGCTGAAGAACTTCCGGATCGGGTGCACGTACGCCGGCGGTGCCGCGAGCACCTTGTTCCACCAGCACGTGGCCGCATTGAAGACGAGGTTCCCGCGCGGAGCCGTGTAGATCGTCGTCGCGTACGAGCGCCCTTCAATCGGCTGACCCTGGCCGTTGGCCACCGGCCCCGCCGCCAGCACGACGATGTCCTTGTGGTTGCCGAGCGGCGGACCGTGGTATTCCCAGCCGACGAGATCTCGGACGCGATCGCCCTTCTTCATGTCGGTGCCCTCGAATGCCCAGTGATCCGGGAGCTCGGCGATCCAGTCGCCCAGGCCGACGCCATAGGAGGTCGATCCCATCAGCTCGGGTTCGGTCGTGAAGCCCTTGACCCTGCGCATCACCCGGTTCGGCCGCCCGTCGGTGCTCGGCAGCAGCTCCACGATCCCGGAGATGCTGTTGCCGGAGAGGAACGCGAGGCTGACGCCCGCATCGCGCGCCTTGGTCACGTTCTCGAACATCTGCTCGGTCCAGTACTCGTCGTGGCCCACCGACAGAAACGCCTTGCTTCGAAGCAGACCTTTTCCGTCCGTGTGGGTGTCGATGTTTGAAACGTATGTGACGTCGTAGCCCTCCCGTTCGAGCCAGAACGCGAGCGAGAACTCGGTCAGGAAGAATTCACCGGCGCCGTTGGTCAGCGGCTCGAAGCCTGTCGGCAGGAGGTTCCAGTAGAGGGCGTACGGCCTGTCGAAGCTGACATCGTAGCCAACCTTCGAGCCGCCGGCGCCCCAGGGGTTGTCGCCGAGGTCGTAGAGCGAACGCCAGTTGGGCCAGCGGTTGTACGCCAGCCAGGTCGTATCCGACGTCTGGAACATCAAGTCGGCGCTTCTGTTGTCTCGCACGACGAAGATGACATACGCCTCTCCGTCGGTCGTCACCGTGGAAAGCTTGCCAACGTACACGCCGCTCACCCAGTCGTTCGGGATGCGAAGGCTCGCGCCTTTCGTCCACTTGCACTCGACGAGGTTCTTCGCTCCGTCGGACGGTGTGGGCTGCACGACTCCCTGCAGTGGACCGATCGAACGCATCAACCGTCCGCCGCGGCCGCCGTAGTAGCCCATGCGATAGATGTCGAGGCGGTACTTGTCCGCCGGGTTCGGTGCTGACGTAGATGTCCACGGTGTCGCCGGCGCTCGCGCTCGTCGTCGACACGAACCCCTCGACCAGTTTTCGCCGGTGCCAGCCTCGGCTGTAGGGTTCGTTGTCTTCACGCACGACCTTCGTCAGAATCCAATCGAACGTTCCGCGATTGGCGTTCTCGCGGGTAATGACATTCGGCTTGGCTTGCGCGAAGAGATCCGCGGCGCTGCCAACCACCAGAAGAATCGCGAGAGTGACGTGTCGCATCATCCGTCATGCTCCTCAGTGAGGCTTGGCGCGCGTGAGCGCGCTGTCCACAGGTGCGAGCGATTGTTCGACCAGAGGCAGGATTTCTTCGACGCGAGAGAGCGTCGATGGGGAACTGGGCGGTTCCCGGAAGTGTGACCACCGTTTCAGAAACCACAGGGCCTGGAACGAACGAAGCCCCGCCCGTTCGGCACCCGGGAGTTCGTCGTCCTGGCCGTCGCCGATGAACCAGGTGTCCGAGGCGCTCACGCCCAGCCGTCGCGTGGCCTCCAGATAGATCGCCGGATCGGGCTTCGCCAGTCCAACCTCGAACGAGAACACCGTGCAGTCGAACCGCGACGCAAGGGAACTCTGCGGCCACGCCACGACGTCCTCCGCGAAGCAGTTGCTGATGACGCCAAGGCGCAAGCCCCGGCTGCGAAGGTGATCGATCGTCGTGAGGACGTGAGGGTCGATCTGCGCGAAGGGCCGCGCCTTGGCGCGAACTCTGTCGTCGCAGATGCGCTGCAGCATGGCCTCATCGGCGTGGCCGCCGAGAGCGATCACGATGTCGCTGAGCGCCTGGCGGAAAGACAGGCGTCCGGCCGTCACCGCGGGACGGCGCGTCTTCCATTGCGCGCGAAACGCCTCCCGGGCACACCCGAACTCCGGCGCGAGCGACGAGACTCCGCTGGGCGGGTCCCGGGATTCGGTGATCAGCGTCTCGAACAGGTCGAAAAGGATCGCTTGCACCATCGGCCGCGCTTGACGTCTGGCCCACTATAGGGACGTCAGGAGCAACCGGCAAGTTCGGTGGTGTTCTGGCCGCACTTCCCGGGCCTGCCCACTGGTGCGAGGTGATTGAATCCGGGGGATGTGCCGCTGAGGGCTGTTATCCTTGACCCTCAAGGCTGCCCTGGGTTGCGGCGGCACCGTCGAAGACGAGCGCCTCGTGCTTCAGGGCGATCAGCGCAAACGCCTGCCGGCGCTGCTGCAGGCGCGCGGCGTCAAGAAGGTGACCCTCGGGTAGCAAGAGAGCGTCGGGCATGAACGACGTCTACGACCTGAACAGGTTCGTGCGGGCGCAGGAAGACGATTACGAACGAGCGCTCTCGGAAATCACCAGCGGCCAGAAGCGCACGCACTGGATGTGGTACATCTTCCCGCAGCTCGACGGGCTGGCATTCAGCCCGACCGCGAAGCGCTACTCGATCAAAAGCGTCGAGGAAGCCAGGGCATACCTCGAACATCCAATCCTCGGACCGAGGCTGCTGAACTGCGCGGAGGCGGTCGTCGCTGTCGAAGGTCGATCCGCGACGGAGATCTTCGGCTCTCCCGATGACCTCAAACTGAAGTCGTGCGCGACGCTGTTCTCATGCGTCGCATCACCGGGCTCGGTGTTCGACCGCGTGCTCGAGAAGTACCTATCGGGGCGCGCGCGACGGCAAGACGCTCGAGCTGTTGGGCCCTGAGACAGGGCACGACAGCTGACCCTGACCGACATCAGCGATCGCATGCTGCGGCGGTAACGTCCGTCCGGTCGCTGAACCAGCAGCCGCCCACCCTGCGTCGGAACGGCCTCCGGCGTTCATCGGACCCTTGGAAGCGGACTATTGCAGTGGTGCTGCCGAGATCGAGATATTTTTCCACGCGGGTGTTGTTGTTGTCCATAGCCTCCGGTATCGTGTCGTCACCATCGCTCTTTGCGATGATGTAGTAGGTTCCCGCAGTCATCGACGCGGGAATCAAGAGAGGCGCGGTTCCGGTTTCACTCAGTCCAGCCCCCAAAGGGGAGACAGGACGAGAGGCAACCAGCAGATCTGCCGCGTCGAGCGAAATGTTCGTCGACAGATAGAAGTGCGTGACCGACCCCGGAGCAGTGCCGGCGCCCTGATTCTTCGTCGTATCGCCGACGCTGATACTCGTTCCGGCGACAGCGGATGACGGCGCGGTGAGGGCGGTCACGGTCAGGTCGGGTCCGATGCGCACGGTTGAACTGGCGCGCGTGTTGTTGTTTTCCAGGCTTTCCGCAACGGCATTGCTCACATCCGCCACGGCGATCACCTGATAGCTTCCGGAGGCGGTTCCTGGCGGAATGAGGAATTCGGTGGAGGCGATATCACTCCCCGATGGTGCCAGGGATCCGACAACCCGGCTGCCGAGAAACTGATCCGTCGAATCGAGCGCGCCATTGGACGAGAGATAGAAGCCTGTCACAGACCCCGTTACCGGTGCGGCTCCTTGATTCGTGGTCGTGGCGGTCAGCGTAATGGGCCCGCCCGCCATGCCAGCGGCAGGCACGGACAGGGCCGACATCACCAGGTCTCCACCAATCCTGATGAGTCCGCTCGATCTGTCGTTGTTCGTGTCACTCGATTCTGCGACGGTGCCGTTCCAATCGGCCCTGCCGACAACGTAGTAGCTGCCGGGTAAGGTGCCTGCCGGGATCTGCAACGGTGTCGATGCAGTCGAGGTCCCATTCGATGCGAGCTCACCGAGTGATCGGCTTCCGATGAATTCATCGCTCGGGTCCTACGGTGGTATTCGCAGACAGGTAGAATCCGGTGGACGACGCACCCGCTGTCCCTGCGCCTTGGTTCTTCGTCGTGTCGGTCACTGATATCGTGCCGCCGGCTGCCGCGCTGGCGGGAGCGGACATCGCACTCACGATCAGGTCGGGTCCGACCTTGATGGCCGCGCTGACCTTCGTGTTGTTGGTCTCTGTCGTTTCGAGCACTTCACTTGCGCCATCGGCCTGCGCAATCACGTAATAGGTGCCGCCAGCCAGTCGTCGCCGGAACCGTGAGAGTTGTGGTGAAGCTGGCCGATGCTCCCGGAGCAAGGAGCGGAACGGACCGACTGCCGATAGGCTGGTCCGACCCGTCTAAAGAGGTATTCGTCGACAAGTAGAAGCGCGTCGCCGAGGTGGCCGAGCTGCCGCCCCCCTGGTTCTTCGTGGTATCCGATACGTCGATCGTCCCGCCAGCGACGGCAGTCGCTGGCGCCGCGACGGATGAAACGATCAAATCTGGTCCAATCTTGATGGCGCCGCTCTGTCTGACGTTGTTGGTCTCGCTGTTCTCAGTGACCCTGACTTCCCAGTCCGCTTTTGCGACGACGTAATACAACCCCGCACCCGTTGACGGCGGGATGTGTAAGGTGGTTGAGACCTGATTCGTGACGCCGGGGCCAAGCGAGGGCACCGGACGGCTGCCAAGCCAGACGTCCGTGCCATCCAGAGTGAGGTTGGTCGACAAATAGAATCCGGTATTTGACGGCAGTGAGCTACCGGTGCCCTGATTCTTCGTCGTATCGGTCACCACGATGTCTAGATCGGCTCCCGCGGTCGAAGGCGCCGTCATGGTCGAAACAACTAAGTCCGGCGGAAGGTCATCACTGACAATCGTGACGGTGCCTGCGGTCGGCGAACCGAGGCTGTAGGCGGCATTCGCGGTGAGTGTAAGGATCACAGACTCATCGCTCTCGAATGCCCCGTCGTCGATCGGCGTCACACCGACGATCGCCGTGGAGGACCCCGCCGCGATGGTGACGGCACCTGGAAGGGCCACGTAGTCCGTCCCGGCAAGCGCGGTTCCGGCGACCGTGTACTGAACCGTCACTGGAGCGCTGGTATCGCCAGTACGACTGACGGTGAACTGGGCGGCGGTTGGGCCTGCCTCGTTTGCTTGAGCCGCCGTCACCGTCACGGCGACCTGATTCGCGGGATTCACTAGCGACGACCACGCTGTCCGTAGCGCTGTCACCGCCGTCATCGGTCACCTCGAGCGTCAAGGTGTGAGTACCAACGGACAGCCAGACGGCCGGCGTCGCACCCGTCGCAATGGGGGTGTTGCCTTCACGCCATTCATAACTGACGATGCTGCCGTCGCGATCGGATGACGCGCTGCCATCGAGCGTCACCAGTTCCGTGCCGTCTCGGTTGTTGTCCGGCACCGTCTGATCAGAACCCGCGTCGGCGAGGGGAGGCAGATTCGTCAGCCCATAACTGACGGCGTCGTGGAGGTTGAGGCCACCATGGATGGTCCACGAGTCGAGTCGCTCGGCTGCCACACCCCGGCCGTCTGCACTGTTCAGGAGGATGTCCACGACCTGGCTGTTACTGGTCACGTCGCTTCGTGACCACACGAGCGCAGCGGCACCCGCGACATGAGGCGTCGCCATGGATGTTCCGGTATTAAACGCGTAGCACCCCGTGTCGCCGGGCGTCGTTGAGCTGCCGCACTCGGCCATGGGATACGTGGACAGGATGGCGTTGCCAGGAGCCGAGATGTCCACCCAGCTTCCGTAGTTGGAAAACGACGGCCGCCGGTGGTCCTCGTCAAAGGCGGCGACGGAGATGACGTTATTGAATGCGGCAGGATAGAAGGGAACCGTCGTGCCGTCGTTACCGGCGCCGGCGACGATGACCAGCCCGGCGTTCCAGGCGGCCTGCACGGCGTCATTCAGCGACTGCGAATACTCGGTCTCGCCGAGGCTCATATTGATGATGTTGGCGCCGTCCGCGACAGCGCGTGCGATGGCTTGCTGGATGGCAAAATCGTCGCAGGTCCCGTCGGAACGACAGACCTTGTAAGCGAGGATGCGAGCGTTGGGCGCCACGCCGACGACGCCTTCCGCCGCTGCCGGCGTGCCGGTGGGGTTGTTGATGGAGGCGGCGATCGTTCCCGCGACGTGAGTTCCGTGGCCGTGATCGTCCATCGGGTCGCCGTCGCCAAAGACGAAGTCGTCGCCGCCGGCGTAATTCGCCGCCAGGTCCGGGTGGGTGTAATCGACGCCGGAGTCGATTACGGCCACCGTGACGTTGCTGCTGCCCCTGGAGATCGCCCACGCTTCAGGGGCGTCGATATCGGCGTCTGGCGTGCCGCTGTATAGGCACAGCTCGCCGCTAATCCAGGGTATGCAGTAGAACGCTTGGCCAGTGTTGTCGAGCCCCCACTGTTCGTTGAAGTGGAAGTCACTGGGCACCACTTCAGAGCCTTGAACACGGGCGCTGGGCCTGGATATCCTTCGGACGAAGTTCGGTTCGGCGTACAGGACGTTCGGGTTGCGCCGGTACCGCGCGATGGCCGCTGATTCATCGCCCGCCCGTACGCGCACACGGTGGACGCCTGTACCCGGGATCTCGACGAGCGTAGTGGCACCCACCACTCTGTGCGCGTCGGCCCTGGCATTCGCATTGACACCTGGTTTGAATGTGACGAGGACGTCGCCTGTCACGAACGGGACTGGAGTCACCGTCTGCGCGGCGGAGCGAACGGTCAGAGCGCCAACAACGAGACTGATGGCGACGAGAGCTTTACTGACGCGCACGAGGCTGCCCTCCTCCTATCGCACGATCGCTTTTCCGGCGGAATAAAAGCTGAGGTGCAAGTGCGTGGCCAGCCCAGCAGGGCCGCTAACACCCTGCGAAACGGGGACCGGGCGGTTTTCGGCCGTCTCCTGCGAAATCGTGGCAGTCGTAACGCTTTTGCCAAGCCCTCGACCCGCAGAACCAACATCTTTGCGCAGAACAACTTGTCTACGACCGACGGAAGGACCTCGATGGTTGCAGTCGCGGAGGAGAGTCCTCTCGGGCAGAGTGCAGCGGCGTTCCATCGGAAGGGTCAGGCGCGAAAAGCCTCGATGTTCGTCACGGGCCGTCCCGCTTAACGCTCTCTCCGCGCGACCAAAAGTCTTCCGGCCGAATACTTTTCTGCGATGGATCCAACCGGCAGAACGTTTCACCCAAGCACGGGTTGGTAGGTGTAGGATGTGGCCGATCAACCGTCGTCAAATCGGAAATCTCGGTTCGGATTTCCGGCGGAGGGGAGGGCAGATGCAGCGCGTCATCATCGTCGGACTTCTTTCGGTTCTCTCGGTTGGTCAGGGCGTGATGGTTGCCCAGAGTGTGAGCGATTCGGCCCTCGGGGCATGGACGCTGAATCGCGCGAAATCGACCTTCAGCGGCGCCGTGCCGTATCGGCGTGTCACGAAATTCGAGGTGGTTGGCGATGCCATCAAGGAAACCACCTACACGATGAGCACCAACAAGCCAAGCGTCCTCGTCGAGTACACCGCGCGATTCGACGGCAACGACTATCCGATCTCGAACTCCATTCTGAACACGGTGTCACTGAAACGCGTGGACGACCGAACGGTCGAGCGGACGGGCAAGATTCGGGGGCAGGTCGTGGAGACAGAAACCCGAACCGTCTCAGACAACGGCAAGGTGTTGACGGTTACGACTAAAGGCAACCTTGACGGCACGGAGTACTCGAGCATTCAGGTTTACGATAGACAACCATGACCGAAACGCTGTCAGCCATCGCTGCCGTGCTGTTCGTGCTGGGCGATCGGCGACAAGCTGGTCACCCACGAATCGTCTCTGCTGACGCCGCTCGAACAGGCACGTAGCCAAGCTCATGCCTGAGCAGACGCGCTATTCGTACCTGAGGGCGATGGCCGGATCGATGGTCGTCGCCCGCCTTGCGGGGATGTACGCGGCGACAAGGGCAACCATCGTCAGAATGCCGGCGACGGCGGCAAAGGCGAACGGATCGCTCGCTTTCACACCAAACAACAGACTCGCGAGCAGACGCGTCAGGCCGTACGCGAGCAAGAGGCCGAGCACGACACCGAGGACCGCGAGCGTCATGCCCTCTCGCAAGACGACTCTGAGCATCCTGCCGCGGTCGGCCCCGAGCGCCATGCGGATACCGATTTCCTGCGTCCGCTGATCGACCGAGTACGACATCAACCCGTAGATGCCGATCGCGGCCAGCACCAGCGCGACGCCGGCGAAGATGCTCAGCAGCACCATGTTGAAGCTCTGCCGTGCGACGGCGCCGGCAAGGACCTCGGTCATGGTCCGCTCGCGCGAGATCGGCATCTGACCGTCAACGCCGTGCAGCTCGCGCTCGATGGCCACGCGGAGGGATGACGGATCGGTCGCCGTACGAATGCACCACGACAGCGGAATCACGCTGTTCGCGAGCGCCGTCAGACCTTCCGTCATCTGGCTCTGCGGCACGTACATCACGCCCACACCCGCGTTCCCCAACCCGTTTTCGCGCACGTTTCCGACGATGCCGACAATCTGTCGGGGCGGCTCCTCGAATTGCGGCCCGAGCCCCTTGCCGATCACAATCTGCTGGCCGAGCGCGTCTTCCTTCGGCCAGTACTTTTTCGCCATCGCGTCATTGACGATGACCACGCGAGAGGAGGCGCCGGTATCCGTCTCGGTGAACGCGCGTCCGCGCAACAAGGGGATCTTGAACACCCGGAAGTAGTGCGGCGACACCGATCTCCACTGCTCGTCGCCGTTGTACTCGCCCTGCGCGGGCGGTTTGCCGACGATCGTGAACGGCAGATCGATGCCGTCCTCGACCGGCAGAACGATGGTCGATGCCGCGGCCTCGACGCCTGGCAGCGTTTCCACGCGTCGGACCACCTGCGTCGTGAAGGCGCTCACGCTCGCCGTGGTGGAGTACGCGCCGCCCGCCAGCGACGTCTGGAACGTGAACACATTGTGCGGATCGAGACCTGGATCGACCGAACGCAACCCCACGAAACTGCGAATCAGCAGCGCCGCGCCGACCAGGAGCACGAGCGCCAACGCCATCTCCGCGACCACCAGTGCCGAGCGGATGCGCGTGTGCCGGAGGCCGGTGCCCGAGCGGCCGCTGGCTTCCTTCAGCGTCGACACCAGATCCGGTTTCGACGTGTG
Organism: uncultured Acidobacteriota bacterium; assembly: GCA_963797625.1. Classification (GTDB taxonomy): domain Bacteria; phylum Acidobacteriota; class Vicinamibacteria; order Vicinamibacterales; family 2-12-FULL-66-21; genus DATBJJ01. Next base: position 21,143 of record CAWCQI010000034.1, on the reverse strand, counting down.
CAGCGCCGGAAGGAGGCCGAACAGCAGCCCAGTCAGCAGCGAGACGCCGATCGTGAATGCCGTCACACGCCAGTCGAGCGCCGGAATGACGATGGCCGCACCGGTTGCGTCCGTGACCCGGGGAATGTTGCCCGGGACGAGAAGAAGCAACCCGCGAACGCCCGCGGCCCCGAGGCCGAGACCGAGTATGCCGCCACACCCCGCCAGCAGCACGCTCTCAGTGAGCAGTTGGCGGACAACCCGTCCGCGATCGGCACCCATCGCGGAACGGATGGCCAGCTCGCGCTGACGCCCTGCCGCCCGCGCGAGCAGCAGGTTGGCGACGTTCGCACACGCGATCAAGAGCACGAGCGCGACGGCACCGAACAGCACCAACAACGCCGTCCTCACCTCACCGGTTGTCGCATCCCGCATCGGCACGACCCCAACGCTTTCCTCGGCGTCCATCCACTTGGGGTTGGCTTTGCGAAACTGCTCGCCGACGATCTTCATCTGCGCCTGCGCGCCGGCAACGGTCACGCCTGGCTTCAGCCGCCCGGCGACATTGAGGTAATGGCCCTGATTGGTACTGTTCGGGTCCGCTTGCAACGGAATCCAGACGTCCGCTTCGGGGTCAGGCTGAAAACCCCTCGGGAGGATGCCGACGACCGTGTAGGGCACGCCGTTCAGCAGGATTGGCCGCCCGAGCACCTCGTCGGTGCCGCCGAGGCGAGATTGCGACACGCGCATAACTGATCACGGCCACGGCCGGGCCGTTCGGCAGATCCTCGCTTGGCGAGAAGGTGCGACCCGCGACTGGCGAAACGCCGAAGACCTTGAAGTAATCCCCGGAGACGTGGAGACCCTTTACCGTCTGGGGCGGATTGCCCGAGCCCACGTTCATCGCAAGAGCCCCGAAATCGTACAGCGCCATGGCGTCGAAGACATCGTTCTGCCGCCACGCCATGTACTTGGGGATGGAATTCGAATAGCCGACGCCGGTGCGAAACTGGCGGCCGAGCTTCATGATTCGGTCGGGCTGCGGGTACGGCAGCGGCTGGAGGAGGACAGCATCCACGACCGTGAAGATCGCTGTGTTGGCGCCGATGCCGAGGGCCAGCGCCGCAAGAGCAATGGCGGTGAAGCCGAGGTTCCGGCGCATCGTGCGCAGGGCGTAGCGCAGATCGGCGAGGAGCGTTTCCATCTGGGACGTAGACGAGACAGGGTTTACTTGGTTCCGTGACGCTCGCGAATACTTCAGCTGCGTCCACACCATTGACCGACTCACCCCTCGTAGCGAAACGCCTCGACGGGGTTGATGCGACTGGCCCGCCAGGCGGGCGCGGCGGCGGCGATGATCGCCGTCAGCAGGATCACGACCGGTACGCTCACGAACGTCAGCGGGTCGAGCGGATCGACCCCAAAGAGGAACGTCGCGACTACCCGTCCTGAGAGGGCCGCGAGCACCATGCCGACGACGGCACCGGTCGCGATCATCCAGCCGGCGTCACGGAACACGAGCCACGTCACACGAAAGGAGGTGGCGCCGAGCGCCATGCGTACGCCAATCTCACGCTGCCGCTGCTGCACGGTGTAGGCGAGCACGCCGAATACGCCCACCATGGCCAGCACGAGCGCCAGCGCCGCGAACGTCCCGACCATCTCCGCTCGGAAGCGATAGCCCGCGGTCGACGCAATCGACAGCGTCTCGAGCGTCCGGTCGCGCCGCACCGGCACGTCGGGATCGATCCGAGCGACGACGCGCCGCACGAGCGGCGTCAGCGTCTCCGCCGCGCCGGCCGACGGCTGCACCACCATGTAGACGTCGCCGGTCGGGAACTGCGCCAGCGGCACGTAGACCTGGAGCAGCTCTTCGGGCGCATCGGGCTCGCCGCTGGTTTGCCGCGCCACGCCGACGATCTCGCGGATCTGTACGGGCCCGTTGAAGGGCGCGATGAGCGAGAGACGCGCGCCGATTGGGTTGCGGCCCTGGAAATGCCGGCGCACGAACGCCTCGTTGACGAGACACACAGGCAGGCTGTGCAGCGTGTCGCGGTCGTTGAAGCCGCGCCCGCTCACGATCGGCAGGTCGAGCGTGCCGAAGTATCCGGGATCGGCGGTCGTGTACTCCGCGCTCGGCCGATCGCGCGCCTCGACCTGCGGATCGCCGATGATCTCGAACGCCCACCGGCCCAGCTCGCTCGTGCCGTACGGCAGGCTCGACGCCCAGCCGACGCGGCGCACCTCGGGCAGCGCGCTGACGTCGCGACCCACCGCATCGTAGAACTGTGTGACCGCTTCCGCCGTTGGATACCGTGAGCTCTTCCCCGTGGGCACGCTGAAGTCGAGCGTCAGGATCGACTCGCTCGTCGCGCGATAGCCGGTGTCGCCGCCGACCAGCTTCAGCAGCGTCTGCAGCAGCAACCCGGCACCGCATAAGAGCACGACCGCCGCGGCCACCTCGCCTGACACGAGCAGGCTGCGGAAGCGCCTGCTCGTCGAGGTCGAGGACCGACTCTCGGACGCCATCACACCGGCAAGCGACCCGCCCGTCGCCTGCCACGCCGGTATGACACCGAACACGACGCCCACGGCCAGCGCCGCGGCCAGACCAAACAGCACGACCCGCGCGTCGAACGCGGGTGTCACTGCCGCCGGCAACAGACCCGGCGGAATCAGCGCTGGCGCGGCCCGGAGAATCGCGGCGCCGACGCCGATGCCCAGCATCCCGCCAAGCACCGCGAGCACGAGGCTCTCCGTGAGCAGCTGCCTGATGATGCGTCCGCGCGCGGCGCCGAGCGCGGACCGCACGGCGATCTCACGGGTGCGCGCGGCAGCCCGCGCGAGCAGCAGATTGGCGACGTTCGCGCAGCACAGGAGCAGCACGAAGCCCACCACGCCCAGCAGGAACATCGACGTCGTCGCCAAATCGCTCCCGACGATGCCGGCGCGGACCGGCTCGACGATCACGCCGGTACCCTTGTTCGCTTCGGGATATGCCTGCGCGAGCCGTTCGGCAATGACGTTCAGCTCGGCCTGCGCCTCTTCGATCGTCACACCGGGCTTCAGGCGCGCGACGACCTCGAAGGCGCGGGCGGCGCGCAACGTCGGGATGTCGGGGAACTGGCCAGACAGCGTCCAGATCTCGGCTGGCCGCGAGAACTGCACATTGTCGGCGACCACGCCGACGACGGTGTACGGCTGGCCGTTCAGCCGCACGAGACGGCCGACAATCGAAGGATCGCTGCTGAATCGGCGCCGCCACACGGCTTCGCCGAGCAGCACCACGCGCGGCGACGGGCCGTCGTCTTCGGGCTTGAACGTGCGGCCTGCAATCGGGACCACCTTGAGGACATCGAAGAAGTTGGCGCTGGTGCTCTGACGCTCCGCCGTTTCGATCGAGCCGTCAGGCGCGGTCAGCAACGGCCCGCCGCCCATGCCTCGCTGGACGAAGGCGATGCCCTCGAACGACCGGCTTTGCAGGTTCCAGTCGCGCATGTTCAGCGGCGAGACACCGGTTTTTGGCGACGTCGGTGTGCGCTCCCACAGCATCACCAGTCGCTCGGCCTCGCCAAACGGCAGCGGCCGCATCAGCGCCGCATCGGCCAGCGAGAAGATGGCGCTGTTGACGCCGATGCCGAGCGCCAGGGTGAGCGCTGCCACCAGCGTGAACCCACGGGCCGAGATCAACTGCCGCACTGCCAGGCGGACGTCGCTCAGCAGTTCTTCGAGCCGTTGCATACGCCGCATCGCGAAGTTCCTCCTCTTGGCACCCTGCACGCGCCAGGACTTTGTGGGCCACTGAAACAAGGATCGCACAGGCGCGCAGGCCTCTACCGTGCGGTTGTCATTTACTCAGACGGACCGATCCGGCAATCGGTTGCCTTCACCCGCTGGAAGCGCGGCGCAAAAAACAGGGCCGGCAGTCACGCCGGCCCTGCTCAGTGCGGATCGGCCGCCAGCAGATCTGGCGGCGCGAGCGTCTAGAACTCGAACCTCGCGCCGACGCGGATCTGCCTTGGCGTCTGAATCTGCGGCGGGTTGCCGCCGAGGACGCTCGTGGTGGGCTGGCCGAAGTTCGGGTTCAACGCGCCGAACGTGCTCTCGGTGAAGTTGTCATAGTCGAGCACGGTCTGCGTATCGAACAGGTTGAAGATGTCGGCCAGCAGCACGATCCGCTTCGTGCCGAAGCGGAGCCCGTAGTCGACGTGGGCGCTGACGTCGGTCAGGAACGGCGTGCGCTGCTTGAAGCCGTCAATCGTCTCGAAGCCGCACCCGCGTGCGCACTCGGGAATCTCACCGCCGTTCTGGTAGTTGATGTTCGGGTTGGCAGCCAACGGCGTCAGCGGCTTGCCGGACGACATCTGCAGGCCGAGCGCGGCGTTCAGTCCAAAGTTGAAGGTGTAGTTGCCGTAAACCTTGAATTGATGCTGGCGATCCAGCGGCAACGGCCCTTCGCCGAGCTTGCCGAGGAACCGCACGTCGCCGCGGAATCCGAACTCCGGCACACCGATCGCGGTGTAGCTCGGATCGTTGCTGGGGAAGTCGAAGAGCGAGGTGATCCCCGGATCCGACTGTCCGTTGTCGTCCCGGTACGCGCCCTCGAACGTGCCCCACAGCCGAGACCAGCGATAGGATGCCTGGACGCCCCAGTTGTTGGCAAACCGACGATCGAGTGTCAGCTCCACCGCGTCGTACTTGTGGATAGGCTTCTCGAACGACGCGCCGAGGTCGCCTGCCGTCGGCGTATCGGTGTCGATGTTGGTCAGCGTGTAATCCACCGATTCCGCACCCTCGATGCCGAGGTTCGCGGCAACGATCGGGAACGGCGTCACGTCTTCGAGCACGCGGCCGATGTTGCGATGGATGTAGCGGGCGCCCACCTTGGTGCCGGGGTAGAGCTGTACTCCGCGCCGCCGATGAACTCGTGCAGGAAACTGCTCCTGACGTCAGGATCGATGACGTCTGCGCCGGCGCCGGCGATCGAGAAATGCGTCAGCGTGCCGCCCGCCAGCGTGCCGTCAGGAATCGGCTGCGTCAGATTGGCGTCGAAGTAGTCGGCGCCGATGCCGGCGTCGGACGAGAGCGCGCGCGCCGCGAGATCGTTCGGCACGCGGTAGTAGAACATCCCGTAGCTGCCGAACACCTTCCATCGGCTCGAGCCGGTCGGATCCCACGTCACGCCGAGTCGCGGCGCCCAGTTGTTGTCCAACTTGAACGAGTCGACGAGCGTGCCCTTGAGATCCTGCTGCTCGTAACGGATGCCCGGCAGAATCGTCAGGCGGGAATTGACCCGCCACGTGTCCTGCGCGAAGAAGCTCGTGTAGAGCTGCTCGGTGGACCGTGCGGTGTTCAGGTTCGCGCGGGTCACACGGAAGATCCGCCCGAACGTGGGGTCGGCAATGATCTGAATCGTGGCGCCGGTCGCGGTCTGCTCACCGTTGACGAGCGTGAACGTCGGGCCGGTGCGATTGTTGATCTGGTCGTAGCCGACGTCTTCGACGAGCACGCCGTACTTCAGTTGGTGATTGCCGACGAGGTTCGTCACCTTGGCCTGATACTGGAAGTTCTCGCTGCGGTTGCCCTGCTCGAAGAAGCCGATGCCGCCGGAGATGATGTTGGGCGTGACCGTCGTGTCGGTCACGTTCCACTCGTCCACCGACGGGATCTCCACGATCTCGTTGAGGGCGCGGGCGAACGACGCCTCGACGAGCCAGTGCGACGCGATGATGCCGTCGTAGCGCACGGACTGGTTGTGGCCGCCGTACTTCTCGAGCTCGCTGAACCCCGACGTCGTCGTCCGCAACAGCGCCGTGGTCCGCTGTGGACCCAGATCGCCGTGCGCCGGATCGCCGAAGAACGACGCGTCGAAGCGATGGTTCTGCGTCGCCTGCCACGTGCCCTTGACGGCGTAGGACGTCACCTGCCGCTTGCGATCGACTTCGCCGAGACTCGCGAGCGGGAAGTCGGCCGGCGCGATGAACGTCCGCTTCTCCCACTGCGGGTCGACGGCGCCGAAGAAGAACAACTTGTTTCTCAGGATCGGTCCGCCGGCCTCGATGCCGGCGTCGGACAGCTCGGACCCGGTGGTGTTCACCGTGCCGTTCGGCGTGGTCACGTGCGTGAAGTCGGACTCCAGCCCGGTCGGGCGAGCGTAGCCGAACGCCGTGCCGCGCAGACTGTTCGTGCCGCTCTTGGTGACGACGTTCACGACGCCGCCGGTGGCCTGCCCGTATTCGGCTTCGTAGCCGCCGCTCTTGACCTGCACTTCTTTCATGAAGTCGAACGGCGTGCCGTTGCCGAGCGATCCGAACACGATCGAGTACGAGCCGAGCGCACCGTAGCCCTGATTCGTGATGTTCACGCCGTCAACGACGTACTGATTCTCCAGGCCGCTTCCACCTGAAATCGAGGGGTTCGCCTCGCCGACGGTGCCGCCCGTGCTCACGCCCGGCGCCACGTACAACGTGTCGCTGAATCGTCGCCCCACCGGAAGACGGCTCAAGAGGTCGCTGTCGATGTTGGCGCCGATGGTCGTGGACGATGAATCGATCACCGGGCTCGCCGACGACACTTGTACGGTCTCCGTCAGTCCGCCGACTTCCATCTTCAGGTTCAGCTCCACTGTTTGTCCGAGCCCGACGGTGACGTTCTGCCGCTCGACTGGTTTGAAGCCCTGCAACTCCGAGCGAACGGTATAGGTGCCCGGCACGAGGAAGGGCACGGTGAATCGTCCCGACGCTTCGGTGACAGCCGTCTTGGCCCCCTGCGGGCCGGTGACGGTGATCGTCACGCCGGGCACGGCGAGTCCCTGCGGATCGACGATGGCGCCGGTGATGGAGCCGGTCGTCTCCTGAGCCATAACGGAGCCGCCGGCGTGCAGCAGCAACGCGAGGATGATGAATCCGATCGTTTTCGTACGGCCGCGCGCGCGCCACATGCCACGCACGCGGATGAGTCCTTCTTTCACGTAACACCTCCGGGTTCGGTCCCGCGACTGGTCGCGGCCAGCCCAACGGCTGCACCGAGCTCGTCAAATACGGCAACGGTCAGCCGCGCAATTGATACCAATTCCGATACCAAGCGACGAGCGATACCACGCGCGATGCTTCCGGCGGAGGATTCCACGGCAGACGTAGAGCAGCGGAGCCAGCGAGAATCCACGCAATAGATGCGTCCGTTCAAGTCGATGGATCTGGGACGAATCACGAGCTGCGGATGATGCGCGGCAGTTCGCGAGTTGTGGGACGAATGGTGTGATGAGTGAAGCGAGCGCCGATTGGATTGCAGGTTCGAGAGGACGTTCACCGACGCAATCGCGTGGCTGGTGCTGCTGGTGATGGAGAAGACCCGCGACATCCCGATCCTCAAGACTATGGGCAGCTCGGCCGCCAGCATCCGGCGGATCTTCATGTTGCAGGGGCTGGTCATCGGCACGGTCGGCACGATCGTGGGCGCCGCCGGCAGCTGCGCGCTCATCTACATCCTCGATCACTACAAGTTGATTAGCGTGCCCCTTGATGTTTCCAGATTTCGCACGTGCGATTCCGGCTGTTGCCGCTCGATTTCGTCTTCGTCGTCGCGTCGGCGATCCTCGTCTGCTTCGTGGCCACGATCTACCCGTCGCGACAAGCGGCGAAGCTCGATCCGGCGCAGGCGTTGCGGTACCAGTGATAGAAGAAAGCTCTCAGCTGTCAGCAGAACCATTCTGATCTTCGTCGAGCAGACACGTTCTACTGGCTGGCGGCCGCGTCTCGCCAGAACGCATAGCCAATTCGCAGATTTCCTAACAATTCAGCGCGCTAATCTAGTACTAGGTTTGAGTCGGGAAGCTTAACCGAGAGAGTTAAAGTCGGGTTAAAGTGAGCACGGGCAACCGAGCCTTCCGGCCGTGCCCACCACGACCTTGACGAACCTGGGTGACTACGAGCGGCTCTTCAAACGGCCGCATTGACTCTCAGATACCGCCAGAAAAGGGTGAGGTGAACTCTTGACCAGGCACCTGAAGATCGGGCGGGCGGCATCCAGATATGCGTCCATCTACGCGTCTCTGTTGTGCATCGCGGCCCTGCACGCACAACCTTCTCCGCTGAGCAAGCCTCAAGGCCAGAACCCGACGCCGCCATCGCCGGTCAGCACGCTCTATCAGGCCGCACGGAGCAGGAATGCCAAAGAAGCCCAACAGCTTCTGGATCAGGCGGCGACACTGATCAATCAGGGCGGCGGCGTGCATGAGCGGGACGCCAACGGGAGGACGCCGCTGCACTGGACGGCGATCGGTGCGGCCGGGACGTCCGACTCCAAGCTGCTGGGAGCCTACGCCGAGATCGCCGACGCGCTCATCGGTCAGGGCGTTGACGTCAACCACCGAGACGACCTTGGGTTGGCGCCCATGGACTGGCTGCCGGCCGCCGCTGACAGTCCGATCGCGATCATGCTGCACGACCACGGCGGCGAACGCGCCGTGACCGGCCCGGTCGGTGCGGCCGTGAGCGGGTTGCTGGCCTCGCTCGGCGAGGCTGCAGGCAACGGAGATATCTCCAAGATCAGAACCCTGCTCGACGTGTCGCTACCCGCTCTCACCGAGATATCGATCCGCCTCGCGAGCGGCATCAGCAGCCATACGTCCAGACCGGGTGACGTCGTGGACGCGGTCGTGACAGTACCGGTTGCCGTCGACAATCGCATCGTGGTGGGCGCGGGTGCAAGCCTGCGCGGGACGGTCCTGTTTGCCCGCCGCGCGCGCGACCAGTTCCAGCAGGCCCACCTCTACGTCCATTTCGGCCAGCTCACGCAGCCAGGACTCGCAGCGCCAGCCACCATCCTGACCCGACTGGACGCTGTGGACAACGCGCGGGAAAGCGTCGCGGACGGATGGATCATCGGGATTCCGCTTCCGCAGTCGAAGGTTCAGAAGGTCAAGTGGGCAGCGTCGGCCCTCGGATGGTACATGGGCGGGACAGCCATGGCGATCGACTGGATGACGAATGCCTTCACGGCGACTTTCTCGCGCGAAATCGACTACCGGCCAGGCATCGAGATGACGGTAGTGATCGACGTGCCTCAGCGGTTGGACGGCCCGCCTCAAGCGCCGGGATGGCCGACGTTCTTCCCGGACAACGAGCTCGAAACGCTGGTGCGAGCACAGCCTCTTCGAAGTACGACCACGCACGGGGCGCCAGCGGACCTGACGAATGTCGTGCTGGTCGGGCCCCACGATGAAGTCGCCGCCGCATTCGCCGCTGCCGGCTGGACCCCAGCCAGCGAGGCCAACCTGAAGGCGGACTTCCGGACGTTCATCGCGACGATGGAGCAGCGCAAGTACGCACGAGCGCCGGTTTTCAATCTGCTCCTCGACGGCAAGCTCCCGGAGTTCGTATTCGAGAAGCAGACGGACACGTTCGCCAAGCGGCACCATGTTCGTCTGTACGCGCCGGGAGTCAGCTACAAAGGGGCGGCGGTATGGGTCGCGACGGGCACCCACGACATCGGGATCGGCTCCAATGCTGCACACACGAGCTGGTTCCATCGCATCGATACGCGCGTGGATCGTGAGCGAACCAAGATCGTCAACGACTTGATGTTCTCCGGTCTCGCCAGCGGCTACGCACTCGTGGACCGTCCGGGAACGCCGCCGACGCTCCGCAACGCTACCGGCGATGACATGCACACGGATGGACGCGTGGCGGTGATCCTGTTGAAAAGCGTCCCGGGGCACGAATGAGAGTTTGACCGACATGACATCGGCACTGGTGAGCGGCCCATCGTCGAGTCGGCGCAGCTCTTCAGAAAATGAGTGGTACTACAAATCAGGAACTGTCCGTCGCTGGCGTCGATGAGCGGTGCTTTGTCGCGAGTGCTGTGGTGAAGAAGGCTGGCTAACACCGGTGTGCAGCCGTCGGCGGCAGGTGCGATCGTGAGCCGCCGCGGCTGAAGCGGATTAGATCGCTCATCGAACCCCCACGCCCTCTTTGAAGCGGCGGGACATGAAAGAAGACCTGCCGTACCCAAGCATCGGCGGCGCCTCACGGTTGTGCTCAGCCCGGAAGAGTCCAACGCTTGATTGCTGGTACCAGAATCTCTATCACGTCCCACGTTCACGGGTGTTGCGACAGTCGCGTCTCTTGCGGAAGCCGATTCAGCGTGAGTCGGCCCACCATGGAGGTGGCCGTTCGGTGCTATGGCTTGTAGATGTTGATCTTGAGAACGCGAAGAAACGCCGTCGCGCCGGGGTTCGCCCCGCCGGTCACGCTCATCTCAACGTCCACCACACGGGTGCCGGCCGCAACGTCGTTCTTGATCCACTGGAACGTCCGGGTCTCGAGCCCGTATCCGCTAATCGAGGTCGCCACGCCTGCGACGCAGACCCCCGTGGATGGTAAGGTATCGGCGCCGTCCACTCTCACCCTGATGTTCAAACACTCTCCTGAGCTCAGGGCGAGGAACTGCGTGGACACCTCGATGTGGAGCGTGCAGGTGCCTGTAGACGGACAGGTAACATTAGTAGGCGTGAACGCATCTTTGAACGTGGCGTTAAGTCCCAATAAGGTGTTTTGCGTCTTCATCGAGGCCTTCTGCAGGGCGCGGCCAGGCAGGGCGACCTCCTGGGTGGAGGCGTTCGCGGCGACAAACAGCGTCGCGGCGCCGACGAGGATGGGGATGTGCTTCCAGTTCATGGTCGTACCTCCTGAAACGCGGTTGCCGATGCGAGCTCCGACACACGTCGCTTGCCTCTCTTGCCGCCGGCAACCCTTACGGCTGGGGAGGACGGGCAGCGCCGGGACTGGTCGCGGCCCTGGCGGCATGGCGCGCCAGCATCGCCTTAGCCTCAATTCGCACATGCGGGTCCGGATCGTGTTGCGCACTCTCGGCTACGGCGGCTGCCTCCGGACCCGGACGTTCAGACGCGATCTGCAGCGCCTGCAGGCGCACGACCGCCGAGCGATCGTTCAGCGCGAGGTGGAACACCTGGTCGGACGGGACCTCGAGCCCACCGCCAAAGGCGAGCTCCAGCGCGCGAGCTCGTACGGAATCGTCGTCGTCGGCGAGCATCATGAGCACGGCGCTCATGGCCTCCTCGCCGCGCCGCTCAATGAGCGCTTCGAGGGCGCGGACGCGGGTGCCGGGATTTGGCGCAGTCAGGTGCGCCTCGAGGTCGGCGTCGCTCACCCAGGCCGACGCGCTGAGCGGCGCGAGTCCCTGTCCGCTGCCCCGGGGGAAGACCCACACCGATGCCACCGGGGGGGCAGCCAGCCTCTGGGTTTCGGCGTCAGCAGGAACCTCGGCGGCCGGAGTGCCAAGCGCCCCGGCGTGATAGAAGAACGCGTCGTACTCGCGCAAAATGCGGCGTAAGCCCTCATCGATGGGGATGTCCGCGAAGGAAATCGACACGCGATCGGCGTCGAGCTCTGGCGCCACGGTGATGGAGAGCGACGCGTGTAGCGCGACGGCGCGCAGCAGCGCGACGAGCGACTCATTTTCCGCCCGTATGCTGAGGCGTCCCTCACGTACGACGACCTCGGTGGCCGATGGTGGGCGGTTATCGCTCTGAAACGGTGCACTGTCCTGGACCGCCGAGACGTTCGCGATCAAGACGGCGAACAGCCCCGTTGCGGCAAAGAAACGAAGAAGCGTGATCAGAGCCATAACACTTCCCTCTCGAAACTGTCGTTTCGAACCGACGAGCCTGAAGGCTCGTGCGGTGCCCGCGTGGCTCTTAGGGGTCAGGTTCGTGATCAGTAGATCGACGAGCGCGCGAACCTGATCTGGGCCGATGTAGAACCATGGATCTGTGCCGACGAAGCAGGTAGGATTCTGCCTCTCACGCAACCTGGATGGCAGTTAGTTGAGGTTAGTTGCGGCGACCCCTCGAATTGATGAGCCCGGAAAATGTTCTGGAGGGCGAGCGTGTTCGTTTCCGCCTGCCACACCGTTTTCCCAGAGAGACCCTCGGTAGAAAACCTCGCAGCCCACCGCGAGGAGGTGACCATTGGCGTCGACTGCCCCTGTGTGTGATCCGCCTGGTCGGGCGGACACCTCGCCACATCAAAGCCTGTCGCCGGACCTCGTCGAGGTGGCGCTCGAGAAGCTGCTGTCGAGCCACACGCTCCAAAGCAGTCCTCGTCTGCGCCGCTTCCTGGAGTGCGTCGTTCGGCACTCCCTGGCCGGCCATGACGATCCGCTGAAGGAATACACGCTCGGCGTCGAAGTCTTCGACCGCAGTGTCCGCTTCGATCCGCGTGACGATGCGATCGTGCGCGTCGAAGCCCGCAGACTGCGGGAGAAGCTGCACACCTACTATCGCACCGAGGGCGCGACGGATCTGGTGACCATCAGCATCCCACCGGGTGCTTATGCGCCGATCTTCCACCTGCACGAGAACCCTCCTGCTGCGATTCTCGATGACCCGGACGCGCTCTGTTGCCAGGCGGAGGCGCTGGTCCTCCGCTCCACGCCGGAGACGGTTGCGCGGGCGCAACACTACCTGCGGCTGGCCATTGACCGCTGGCCTACGCATCCTGAGCTGCACGTGATGCTCGCCTCGGCCACGCTGACCGCCGTCGTGATGGAGTTCCTCTCGCCGAGTGCGAGCCTGCCATCGGTGCGTCGTTCGGCCCGCCAGGCGCTGCAACTCGAACCTCGGAAGGGAGACGCGCATTTCTATGCTGCGATCCCGGAGATCCTGCGACGCGACAAGACGGCGGCGCTCGAAGGAGCACACCGCGCGCTGCGGCTCGCGACGGGGAACCCGGTCACGCACTATTGGGTGGCGACCGTGTCTGCGGCGGAGCTCAGTATGGGCGACATGCTCACGCACATCGAGATGGCCGTGCGCCTGCAGCCGACCGCGCTCTTCTTCCAAAGCTGGAGAGCCGTCGGTCTCTTTTGGGCCGGCCAGGTCGATGCTGCCATACGGCACCTGCGTGACATCCTTGCGTTCGAGCCGCGCGACTTTCTCGCTAACCACTGGCTGGGCCACATTTCTGCGTTGACCGGACAGTACGACGAGGCGCGAGAGGCCGCGGCCCGGGCCTGCGACATATGCGGCACCACGAAAGCACTCGCCGGGCTCGGATTCGTGGAAGCCAGGGCGGGAGTCGTTGAGGCCGCCGAATCCATCCTCGAAACGCTGACCCAGAGGGCGCGCACGGAATACGTCGCACACTCGGGACTGGCCGCTATTCACGTGGCGCTCGGCCAGTTGCCGCTGGCAGCACAGTCGCTACAGCGTGCACAACATGACGGTGATTGGGAGCTAGCGTTTGCGCGCGGGGATGCGCGCTGGGAGCAGGTGCGAGGAACGCTCGCGGGTCTCTGATTTACTCACGCGTTGCGCGCGATAAGCTACTCAAAAGGCACCGCCCGACTACGATTTGATTCCCTGCACGCACGAGGGTCGGGCGGCATGGGGGGTCGGGCGCATGCTACCAGCTGATCAGGCCGAGCAGCCTCTCGCCGAGTGGCGTGAGCGTGGCCGTTCGGGCGTGCTGCTGCTCCCAGTGGCGTGGGTCGCCGGGGAAAGCGTCGCGCTTCGGGGAATCCAGTTCGCGCCAGAGACGAATGCGCTCCGCGCGCTCCGGCGCGTTGTTCCAGTCAGCTGGGTGCATCGAGATGTACTGCGCCATGCGCACGCGAGCGTCTGAGTGGTTGGGGCGCACGCCGTGGGCGAGCAGCGAGTTGAAGATGAGGAGATCGCCGGGCTCGAGATCGGCGCTGACGATCGTCAGTCCGGTCGTGTCCGGATGCATTGGGTCCCGGTCCGCAGGCTGCGTCTCGACCCACGCATCAAAGTTGGAGAAGAGCTCGGGCACGCACTGAAACCCTCCCACCTCGGCATCCTGTTTCAGCAGGCTGAGCACGCCCTGCACACCGATCGGCAGCGGCCGCACCGATGTGTCGACGTCCCAGTGGATGAACCCGTTCGGATTGTCGTTCATTCTGTTCGGCGGATTCAGATTGGCGCGGTCGATTGTTACCCACAGGTCTTCGCGATCCCAGATATCGACGAACGCGTCGTAGACCCGCGGCTCCATGCGAGTGTCCCAGAGCGCTTGGTGGTTGTAGATCTCCAGCATTCCGGTGCTGTTCAGCTCGGTCATCTTGTGGTCGCGCCGCTGCGGCGCGTACCAGGTCGACGGATCGTCGGGATCCTTCTCGTCGAATTGCCAGAGCACGTCCACGAGTCGCTCGACGGTGGCTGCTCGAACAGCCTGTCGAACGATGACGTAGCCTCTTGTGGTCCAGTGAAGCCAATCGGCCTGCGATAGCACCCTGAGCGGTAGGGTCTTGCGGATGTCCTTGAGCTGCGTCGTCGCCTGCGAAGCCGTTGGGTGGCTATCTCGCTTGATGGGGGGCTGCATGCATGTCTCCTTGTCGGCGCTGGCATTGCGATGACGGCCGCTCATCACCGATGAGGACGTCGCCCGGCGAGCCAGCGAAGGCTGGCGACGGCGGTTCTCAGCGGGCGATGTGTCCTGTCTTCGTCTCATTCTAGGCCGGGCGCGCGCCGACAGCGCCGGTGCCCGTTCGTCCCGAAGTCGTCGCCTAGTGGCGACCTCCTGCGAGGCCGGGGATCGGTCGACACAACGGCGTTTATGGAGAGTTGCGTCGCGCGTTTTGAACCGCGACGGGGTCACTCCCGCCTGGCCGCAGGCCACCAGCGTCCTGTCGCGAGGCCGATACCGAGCGGCAGCAGCACCGATCCGATGACCACCTGCTTCGGATCGGCTGATCGCGACCGTGGTCGCGATCAGGGAATGAGAACCTGGCGTGTGATGTGTCCGTTGCTCTCCCAGAAGGTCACTTTGCTGGCAAGGAACGGATCGTCCGGCGCCGGCTGCACGTTGCCGTCGGCGTCGAATGCCCTGGACGTCACCATGTGCTGGCCGCTGGCGGGCATTCCCCAGCCGAACGTCCAGAATCTCCACGCCAAGCCGCGCCTGTTCCGGTTGTGGGCCACCGGCCCGAAGAGCCTCGCCGGCAGCCACGGTCCGTTGTCGATGCGGACTTCCACTGCCGCGATCGGCGCACCCCAGGCGGCGCCAAGGACGACGTAGCGGCTGCCTCGACGTACGACTCTTGCTGGGGCTGACTTGAGGCGATCGTGCCTCACGGTGCTGAATGTCCAGAGCGGCTGGCCGTTGCGCTGCTCCTCGCGGATGGTCACGTAGTCTCGCGCCATGTAGTTCCCCGCATGGCGCTGATTGCGTACCTCGATGCGCGTCAGCCATTTGACGTTGGCCACGCCATACCAACCCGGAGCGATCAGGCGGATCGGGAAACCGTTCTTTTCGGGAAGGGGCTCGCCGTTCATTTCGTAGCAGAGCAGGTTGCGCGGGTCGAGCGCATCGTCGAGCGACATGCTGCGGGCGAACTGCTCGGTGATCGTCAAATCCAGTCCGCCACCCGCATCCGGTTCGACGGCGCCCGTCAGCCCACCGCTCACGATCCCCGAGTTGTCGCGGATTACCTGGGTTCCGCGATCGATCCCGTAGAACACGATCTCGACGGCCCCCTTGAGGAGACCCGCTTCCTCCAGTACTGGAGCGAGAGGTGTACCGGCCCAGCGGGCATTCCCGATGAAGCCAGTGGCAAAGGGCAGCCCGGTGCCATGGTTGCCGGAGCACTCCAATGTGAAGTCGATTTCGCGGCGCGGGCGGTCCTTGAGGTCTGCCAGCGACAATGACAAGCGATGCCTGACCAGGCCGGCAACCGCCACGCGCCACGCGGCAGGGTTGTCAAGGCCAGTCGGTATACCGTAGTGCGTGACGAAATGGAACTTCTCGGGAGGGGTGAGCCAGGAGTCGAGCTCCTCCCAGACGAGCTGGCTTCCGCCGAATATCCGGGGCGGGAAACGGCGGGGGCTGGTCGAGCCACGGGAGGACCACGTCGCCGGGCTGTCCCAGTGATTGCGACGGGTCAGGCTGGTTCGTCATCCCACGCGTGTTGCTCTCGATCGTCGTCGCGTTGGAAGGCGCGGGCCGGGCCGGCCACCTGCAGCGACAGCCCTGCCAGCGCCGCACCGCCACCTTTCAACAACGTGCGCCGTGAAACGTCTCGATGCTCCATGGGTCGCCCTCCTTCTTCGAACGAGTCTGCCCAGCGTCCCTGTAGACAGGGACGAATCCTACACCCGCGCGAGCCGGCCGAACGAGAACGAACGAACGCAAGCTCTACAGGCTCACCGCGTCTGGTCGAAAGCAGTTGGAGCAGCGCCTCTACCTTGCGCAGCCAGTTCGTTACGTGGTTCCAACTGGCAACGTTCTGGTCCGCCACCGTGCCAGCGACAGATCCTGCCGACGCGCGAGGCAGGCAACCACGACGCTTTCGTCATAAGTAACGATCAGTCGCCCAGTGCTGACCTATCCGCCCGGGCACGCATCATCGCTCTGTGCAAAAGGTAGGGCGAACGGTTCGGGAAACTGACGCCTCGTGTCGAGCCCCACCGCTGGCCGCGACACGCCGATCGAGGGTCTTGTTAGCGTCTTCGTTTTTTTTTGCACAAAGGCTGCAAGACGCGCGTTCACGCGTCCTGTAACTTCATTAAAAGTCGCCGAATCGAAAGGTTGGCCCGCCCAGCCGAAGCTCTTTAGAGAGGCGAAGGGGTCCGCCTCCGCGCCGTTTGGGACAGTGGCGCTCCGGCGGGACAGCCTTCGCCTGATCCGAGAGCGAAGGCTGGTGCGACAGGAGAGACTCGAACTCTCACGCTCTTGCGAGCGCCAGCCCCTCAAGCTTTGAAATTGGTACGTACATACAGACCGACGCAGCTTTGGCGAACTGAACGCAGTGCCCTGTTTTGTGGCTAGAGCGGATCGCAATGTACGTCGCCGGTCACGAAGTCAAGCGGGTCGCCGTGCGAGCTGATCACGTCCGGCACGGTGAAGAAGGTCGAAAAGTCACTCACGAAATCCCCGACGAATCCGTTATTCAGGCGCGCCGGCCCGCGGCCGGCCAGCGCAAAGGCGTCGGTCATGAAGCCCGAGTACACGCCCCCATCCAGGGTCGCGCGGAACTCGTTGCTGTAGTTGAACACGTACGTGTTGCCGGCCTGGTCGGTCGCCGTCCCGTGGGAGTGCGTTGAATTTCTGACGGTCACGACGCCATCCTGATCCGTTCGGGTCGTCGTGATGGATTTCCCCGTTCCCGACCCGGTAAGCACGGTCCCGCTGGGCAGGTTCGAACATGTCGCGGATGTGAGCACGAAGCTCACTGGAAACGTCTCGACGGTCGCTCCCTCACTCGCGGCGACGAGGCTACCGAGGCTGAGCGCGAGCGAAACCACACCGATCGTGGTGACCACATATCGCCTCATTTGACCCTCCCAGTTTTCGAGTTCGGTGACGGAGTAGAGCACCGACCTATCGGTCAAGTCAAGTGAATCGCGCGTGTATTGTTGAGACGTTTGCAGGTCTGCAACGCGCGCAGTACACTCCTCCGCCTCGACAACGAAATCTTCAGTTCCACGGATGACGAGTCGCTGCGCGCGCGAGAACCTCACGACGACGCGCCTCCTGAGGCGACATGTCTCGCCCAGAGGGATTGCGTTCCGGTGTCTGGTCGGTGTTGCGCTGGCCGCGGTCGCCATGCGGCCGGGCGCCGCTCTCGTTGGTTCATCGACCTCCGCCAGCGCGCTCACTCTCGCGACAGGTGAGCGGCAAGCAGGCGCTGCTCGGAAGGATACGGCGCTCGACGAAGAGCTGACCGACCTGCTCGCCAGCCATGCATTCACCGGACGCATCGCCGAGACGCTGGAGACACGGCTGGGGCGGCGCGTGGATCGTCGCCTCGCCGATCTCGGACGGATGCTGTGGTTCGACACGATCACCGGACTGAACGACGACAACACCTGCGCAGGTTGTCACTCGCCGCTGCGAGGCTTCGGCGACACCCAGTCGATCGCCATCGGCATTGACAACAATGGGATCGTCGGCCCGGGTCGAACGGGCCCGCGCAATCAACGACGATCCCCAATGGTGCTCAACGCCGCGTTCTATCCCGCCCTGATGTGGAACTCCCGGTTCGCGGCGTTGTCTACCGACCCGTTTGACAACCGGCTCGGATTTCACTTTCCACCACCCGAGGGTCTGTCACTATCGCACCTGCCCCACCTGCTCGTGGCGCAGGCGTTCATCCCTCCCACCGAGCGGGTCGAGGTGGCCGGATTCGGATTTCCCGGCGACAACGACGCCATTCGTCACGAGGTGCTCCGCCGACTCAACGAGATCGAAGCCTACCAGCGTCTCTTCTCACAGTCGTTCCCGGAGGTTCGCGATGGCCAGCCGATCACGTTCGAGATGTTCGGACGGGCAATCGCAGAATTCGAGTTCACGCTCGTGTTTGCCGACGCGCCGATCGATCGATTCGGCCGTGGAGACCACGCGGCCATGACCGCGTCCCAGAAGCGGGGCGCGCTGCTCTTCTTCGGTCGTGCGGGGTGCGTGGAATGCCACGCGGTGGCCGGTGAGTCGAACGAGATGTTCAGTGACTTCCAGACGCACATCCTTGGCGTGCCGCAGGTCGCCCCGATGCGGTCCAACGTCGTGTTTGATGGCCCTGGCGCTAACGAAGATTTCGGTCTTGAACAAGTGACGGGCAATCCTGCCGATCGCTACAAGTTCCGCACCTCGCCGCTGCGAAACGTGGCCCTGCAGCCGACTTTCGGTCACAACGGCGCGTTCGTGTCACTCGACGCGGCTATTCGCCATCATCTGGATGTACGTGCGTCGCTCGAGGCGTACAGCACCGACGCTCTCGATGACGATCTCCGCGGCCCCCTCGGCCCCATGCAGCCCTTGCTTGATCGCCTCGACTCGCGCGTTGCCAATCCCACCGTGCTGTCGGACGAAGAATTCGAGGATCTGCTCGCATTCGTGCGGGACGGACTGCTCGATTCCAGGGCGAGCCCTGCCCGGCTCCGCCACCAGATTCCGCAGCACGTGCCCAGCGGGAGGCCTGTGCTGACTTTCCGATAGAAGCCGAACGTCCATCCGGTGATTGAAGATACCGAGGCGGGAGCGACCGCGAAGAAAGTATTCGGAAAGTAGCCACGTCGTTCCGCTAAGTGAACATGACTCTGACGGGCGGCGGCAGGGCTGTACAAGCGCCTGGCGGTAATCGGACTCGCTGTGGCGTCACCCGGAACCTGTCCGCGACGGTGAGCCGGACCGGAATCGAACCGGCGGAGGCGTCGGATACCTGAGGGTTACTCCTGTGTAGTCGCCGAGTGGCGAGGAATCGCCCGGTCGCGGATTGATCGCCACAAGGGCGTTACTCGAGTAATCCGGACCGGGGTGCACGATAGCAACGGGAAGTCGCCATGCCGAAGGGGGCACACGCGTCGTTCGTCAGCCCACGAGTTGGCGAGCCCGATGTTTTTCAGTATTGTTCCGTCGATGGCCGATGCCGCGGCTCGTGACGAGCATCCGCCCACGCTCCTCGAATCCGCGTTGCGGTACGACCGTACACCCGCAGTGGCGCTGCTGGTCCTGGTGCCGCTGATCTCCTGGATATGGATCGTCGTGATGGCGCGCGACATGTATGGACCGCTGACAGGGGCCAGCGCGTGGATGATGACCGCGCTCTGGGATGTACCGCACCTGCTGTTGCTGTGGGCAATGTGGGCCGTCATGATGACGGGAATGATGCTCCCATCTGCCTCGCCGCTGTTGCTGCTATACGGCCTCGTCGCGCGACGATCAACACACGTACCGGCAGGCCGCCACCTTTATGCGCTCGCGGCTGGCTATTTCATGGTCTGGGCCGCGTTCAGTCTCGGAGCAACCGCGCTCCAGCGATTGCTGGCGGCGTTTCTGCTCCTTTCGCCGATGATGGAAATCACCAGTCCCGCGGCCGGTGCCGTGCTCCTGCTCATCGCAGGTGTGTATCAGTTGACGCCGACCAAGCAGGCCTGTCTGCGGACGTGCCAGTCCCCGCTCGGATTCTTGATGAGCCGATGGCGCAGCGGATTGTCTGGTGCATTCGCGATGGGCCTCGAGCACGGCGCATATTGCGTGGGGTGCTGTTGGGCGCTGATGTTGCTGCTGTTTGCCGGCGGCGTGATGAACTTGATGGTCATCGCGACGCTAACAGCATTTGTCGCATTTGAAAAACTGGCGCCGTTTGGCATGCACGGCGCGCGGATCAGCGGCGTGCTGCTGATCGCCGCAGGATTCTGGATGCTGGTACGCTAACGGTGTACCATCAGCGCATTCTCTTCAACCGGCAGCAATCGGAGCGTTCATTTATGATAGACATTCCTCGTTGGACGACAACCCTATCGTAGAGTCCTGGAACCTGCGAGATCTCTAACCTTAAATCTGTAGGTCACATATAGGTCACAAACGCCTGGGGGTGAATCATGGCGACACAGCAACAGTGGCGCATGCGCGGCGATGTAATGGAGGCATGCAGCTGTACCGCCGCGTGCCCGTGCAATTTCGCGAGTGTGCCAACTAGAGTTCCAGTGTGGCGCAATCGTCGCATGGCTCGCGCATTGAAACGAGAAATTATGGCAATATTCGGCTCGACGGATTGAACGTCGTTCTCTACCTGCGCATTCCGGGCTACATCTTTGACGGTGGGTGGACTGTCGGCGTCTATTTTGATGCGCGAGCGAGTCGAGAGCAGATGGAGGGATTGGGGGGCCGTATTCTCGGGCCAGGCGGGTGGCTGGCCCGCAGCGCTGACCGGGCTCATAGCAAAGCAACTACCGCCCAAACAGGCGCCGATTACGTATGACATCCGGAACGGTGACTGCGACATCACAGTGCCAGGCCTGTTGGAAATCGGCACGGAACGGGTTCCCAACCCTATACCCGGGACAGCCGCCTCTGGACCCGAGTGTGACGGGTCTGGCGGTGCCGTTCTACGCGGGCACGGCCGCGGTTCGACGCTCCCGCATTCTGAGGCTGACGGACCCAGAAATGAGCTTTGAATACTCAGGGAGATCGTCTCTGATCGGGAAATTAGAGGTACACCGGACCGTAGTTTCCCTTCTCGCTGACTGTCGAAACTCAGCACGGCTTCCGTCATCCGCAGAAGCGTTGGTTTACTGCGGTGTCGGTCGAGTCTTTGTTGGCATCATCGATCTGCCGGTACTTGCTGCCGGCAGTGGAAATTCCCTCTAACGTCCCCACCGTGCGTGCGGGTCAGTAATGTGTAGTCGC
>CAWCQI010000033.1:0-54519 GCA_963797625.1 uncultured Acidobacteriota bacterium | reverse complement strand
GCCATGACAGAAGTTCCATGGAGGCAGTTCACGACCGACCAGCTCAAGACGCGGCAGGACCGCGCGCTCACATTCGCTTCAACCCTTTCCGTTTTGGTGTGTCTGACGGGTTGGTTGCTGCTCGCCGCCGCTCCAACGCCGACGCCATACCTGAACCTCGATTTCGAGATCGTCATTCGCGACGAGCCGTGGGCCTGGGACGTTGAGGGGTCTGGATTTCAGTTCACGCTGGATCCGATGGTTTTCAAGTCCGGAACTCAGAGTCTCCGTATCCAAAACACAAACGCGTCAAGTCGGAGCGAGGCAGCTCAACAGTTCCCGATCGAACTGGTTCGGGGCAAGCATGTGCATGTCAGCGGCTGGATCAGGACCGAGAACGTCGATACCGCCGCCGCCGGCCTTTGGTGGTGGCAGGTGGTCGGCACTAATGGGACGACCTCGATCGATTACGTCCCGGCGCCGGGACTTCCTCCCGGCAGTAACGAATGGACTCGGTACGAGTTCGACCGCGACATCGATCCAGAAGCGGTGGATGTGTGGTGGGGCGTGTTCCTGAAAGGCGGAGGCTCGGCATGGTTTGACGGTCTGGAAATCACCATCGATGGCCTTCCACTCGAGCAGGGGCCGCCGCCGGTTTTCGGGGAACCCTCCGACGAGCAACTCGACTGGATTCGCAACATGGCAATCCCGTTGAAAGGATCCACTCCCGGCGAGGGCTACGAAGATCTTCGGCCGCTGAAAAATCTCGTCCGCAACGCGCGCATCGTGGCTCTGGGTGAAGCCACACACGGCACCAGCGAGTTCTTTCGGATGAAGCACCGGATTCTCGAGTTTCTTGCCAATGAAATGGGATTCACGATCTTTTCCATCGAAGCCAACATGCCCGAGGCCTATCGCGTCAACGATTTTGTGCTGACCGGCCAGGGCGACCCGAAAGCGCTGCTGAAAGGGATGTACTTCTGGACCTGGAACACGCAGGAAGTCCTGGACATGATTCTGTGGATGCGAGACTTCAATCAGTCCGGTAAAGGTCGCATCGAATTCACTGGCTTCGACATGCAAACACCGAACGTCGCGATGCAAATCGTTCGTGATTTTGTCACCGCGAACGACCCGGACGCATTGCCGGACGTCATCCGTGCCACGAACCTGACGGTCAATGCGACGCGCGGCTTTGGCGTGGCTACCGGAACCTTTCCTCTGGCAGACGCGGCAGGCAAGAGTGTTCGATTCAGTGGCTACATCAAGACATCGGAGATCACACGAGGCTTTGCGGGACTCTGGTGGCGCGTGGACGGGCCTTCCGGCGTCCTCGCCTTTGACAACATGTCGAACCGCGGCGCCAGGGGAACCCAGGACTGGACTCGCTACGAGATCAATCTACCAGTAGCCAGTCATGCGACCAACATCAATTTCGGAGCGCTCCATACCGGAGACGGCACGGCCTGGTTTGATGCGTTGACCGTCGAGCTCGATGGCGCGCTCTACACGAATCCCAGCCGCTTCGATTTTGATTTCGAATCATCAACACCAGTCGGCTTCTCTACCGGCGGCAATGGCTATCAAGTAAGGCTGGACAATCAGACTGCTTTTTCAGGGCAGCAGAGCCTGAAAATGCAATATGTCGGGTTCACGGCAAGCGCGGCAACGGCGGCTTCCGCATGGAAGGAACTGATCGACCACTTCGAAGCGTCCCGCGAATTGTATGCGTCAGGTGGCGCCGATGCACGCGACATCGAGTGGACGATTCAGAATGCGCGCGTGGCGATGCAATCGATGCAGATGCGGGCGAACCAAGTCAGCCGGGACACCAGCATGGCGTTGAACGTGGACTGGATCCTCAAACAATCACCGGAGGCGAAGGTCGTGTTGTGGGCCCACAACGAACACGTCAACCGCCGAGGCGGGGCCATGGGTTCTTTGCTCGCCAAGTGGTACGGAAAGGATTACTTACCGATGGAATTCGCGTTCCATGAGGGCCGCTACAACGCGATCTCCGACGCGGGGCTGGGCGCCAACGATGCGTCGCCATCGTTTCCGGGCAGCGCCGAATACATCTTGCACCGGACAGGAATCCCTCAATTCATCCTCGATGTGCGCAAGGCTTCGCGACACTTGGGAAAAATCCTGTGTGTGGGGGCACCGCCTTTCAGGTCGATCAACGAACCTTGCCGGGCGGACGATGCCTACTTCCGAGCGATAGGCAGCGTCGCGATTGACGGCTTCAGCCTGCGTCGCGATCTATCGAAATACAGCGACGCGCTGATCTTTTTCGATCGTTCGAGCCCGTCGGCGTTGCTGCCCTTTTAACTGGAGATGACGACCAGGTAGACGTCAGACGCAGGTCGGCAAGGCCGCGCGATGAACGGGTGTCGCGCCACCCGGGTGGCGCGCTGCTCAAGCGCAGGTTGGGGCAGCGCCGCAGCAGCGTGGTGGTCGCCACCTGCCCTTCGAGGCGCGCGAGCATAGCCGAGGCAGAAGTGGGTGCCCGCGCCAAACGAGAGGTGCCGGATTCCGGCGCCGGATGTCGAGTGAGTCCGGGCGCATCGAACCCTGCGGGATTCCGGGTTGCCGCCCGTAGCGCGCGCACTGATGCAGCGTAAAAGAGCCGCTTTCCAACCGTCCCCTTCGCGGCCCTGACTAACGCTGCACGCCGCTACGGTGGACACTTCGCGTGTCGCCGACGTGAGCTCGCGTGTCGTGGGCGACCTCCGCCTGCTTGTACACGGAGGTTGGCTTGCCAGATTTTCTCCAGATGGAACCCACTGACCAGCTGGATGCGCCAAATCGAAGACTTCCAGAGAGCCGCCTGTTCGAGTCCAGCTTGGCGAGCCATCTTTTCAACAACTTAACGGAGTCCGGTTTCGTCCAATTTCGCCTGCTGAGGCATCCGGCGCGAGCCGGGGGAAGTGTCACGAACCACCGAGTCGCGATATTCCAAGGACTTGCGGAGGCGCATCGCATCGCTCACGTTCAACGTCGCTCCGACGCGCGCAATCGGACGAGGAAGCGGATAGAGTGGGAGCAGAGAAACGAAGACGGACAGCACAATCGTGGCTATCGGAGAACACCCGTAATTTCAATCATCGCAACGCCTACGGTGTTTATAGTAGGCACACCCATTGGCTTCGCCTCACAATCCATCGCACGAGATCCTGCCGGGTTCATGATGCCGTCGGGATCGAGCGCACACGCTTGATGGCGCGCATGGCAGCGAGCGCCGGCTTGCCGTGCTCGGCCGCGAGATATTCCATCTTGCCCTGCCCACCCCGTCCTCGCCGGTGCAAGTTCCGTCCATGGTGAGTGCGCGTGCAATCAGCTTCGCGCGAATGCCACTGGCCCAGCGGTGATTCGGCTTCGGACTCCGCGAACATCGGACCGTTCGGGCTGCTCGTGCTCGTCAACGTCTTCGTCGGCGCGATGGTCGGGATTAGCGCGAGCATCCTAGCCTGCATTGCCGATCAGGAGTTTCATCTTGCGGCGCGCACGGCCATTCTCTACTCGGTCGTCGTTGTCGGCGTGACGAAGGCGCTGACCAATTACGTGAGGGGGCGGGTGACCGATCGCGGCCGGCGCAAACATCTCCTCATCGGCGGCTGGATGGTGGCGGTTCCGGGGGCTTTCGTGCTGATGTGGGCGCCGACCCGGACTGGGTGCTGTGGGCGAACGCGTTGCTCAGCGTCAGTCAGGCCTGACGTGGTTCACGACTGTGATCATCAAGGTCGACCTCATGGGGCCCCGACTATGCGACCTTGCCCCTCGTCTCTCCGCTTCGGACGGCGACTTCGGCGGGGGAATCATGTGATCCCTGGGCCCCACGTCGACTACGATTCGTCAGGTCACCTGGTTGGGCAATCAAAGCCTAGGGCGTGGATTACCCGGACCATCGCCAGCAGGTTAAGCCAGGTCGTGCCTAGGAGAGAAGTCTTGCAATCTGTCGTGCCCGCGCTTGGTTGCCCACGCGAGTGGTGTGGCCCATTCCGGGTCGTCGGGCAGGCGCTTCGGCGCGCCGTGTCGGAGCAGGAACTTGACCATCTCGAGCTGACCGAACTTGGCCGCCCAGGCGAGCGGCGTCGAACGGAGGTGCTCGTCACGCGCCGTCAGGTCGGCGCCTGCCTTGAGCAGTTTCTCCGCCTCCCGCACATCGCCCTTGCGCGCCGCTTCGTGGAGGGGCGAGATGCGCAGCCAGTTGAGCGCGCGCGTTGGCCAGTCTTCACCCGTGTGTCCCTTGGTCGGCTTGGCGCCGTACGATAGGAGCAACTGCTCCATGCGCTTGTCGGGACGGAGTTCCTGCGACACCCACAGCGCGTCACCCGAGCTTTCGACCGGCGGATTTGGAAAGGCGCCGCGCTCGAGCAGGAGCTTCGCGATGTCGTAATGTCCATGGAGGACCGCCTAGTAGAGCGCCTTTCCCTTGGGCGCTACTGCTCTTCCGGCAGATTGGGATCGGCGCCGTGATCGAGCAGCAGCTGCACGATGTCCATGCGCCCGACGGCGGCGGCATTCGACAGCGGTGAGCCGACGGCTAGGTAGTAACCGTCGTGCTCGCCAATCTTGTTTGCCAGCGACGGATCCTGATGGAGCAATTCGCGCACGCGATCGATGTCGCCGGTGTGACACGCAGTCGGCAGATCGATGAACGCGCCGCGCGCCTTCAGGTGGGCCATGACGTGTGCGGAAGTCACCGGCCAGTTGCGCGGCACATCGCGCCAGCCGCGGTAGAAGTAGTCGCCATTGGTCACGTGAATGGGCCGAGCGCCGTCCATCCTCTGCGCGTTGATGTCCGCGCCGCGCCGCAGCAGCTCGTCGATCGCGTCGAGCTGTCGCGTCATTGTGGCCCAGTGGATCGGCTGGCTGGACCGCTTGTCGCCCTTGCCGACGAGCGCCGGCTGCGCGTCGAGCAGCTCGCGCATCTGTTTCAGATCGTGCTCCCGCAGCGCCGACGCGACCGGCTCCCCCTGCGGCGATGCGTTGAACCTGGTGTCGAGCGTGTGCGTCAGCAGCTGCTCCATCGCCGTGTAGCCGCGATCGCGTGCAATCTCGATCGGATCATCGTCCATCCAGAGATCCAGCGGGTTGCAATCGTGCTCGAGCAGGAAGCGAACGACGTCGATGCGATTCTCGCGCACGGCGAAGTAAAGCGGCTTGCGATAGTCGTAGTGCGACCGGGCCAGCGACGGATCTTTTGCGATGAGCGCTCGTACGGCTTTGAGATCGCCTGACGCACAGGCCTGAATGAGCGCCCACACATCGGTGCCGCGTCCGGGCGACCACATAAGTTTTTGATCGGATTTCAGCTCGGCTGGTTGCAGCATGCGGTTGGCCGGCTGCATGGATTCAATGGGGTGTACCAGCTTCGGCCAACTCTCGACACCGTACTCGCGCGCGAGCGCGTGCTGCGCTGCCGCCAGGTTCACCGATGGATCGGCGGCGCGCAGCGTGTCGAGATGTTCCCTGGCT
Organism: uncultured Acidobacteriota bacterium; assembly: GCA_963797625.1. Classification (GTDB taxonomy): domain Bacteria; phylum Acidobacteriota; class Vicinamibacteria; order Vicinamibacterales; family 2-12-FULL-66-21; genus DATBJJ01. The sequence goes on along the minus strand of CAWCQI010000033.1, from coordinate 49,059 downwards.
TGCTTGCGGAGCTGCTCGAGCGACGGACGTTCCGGCAGATATCGGCGAGGGGGAACGGACATGACGATCTCCTTTCGGATATCGCCCGCGTCCGCTCGACGGGCTGAAGCACGTGGGTGCGCGTACCCATCGGCCCCTGGGCTACTTACGCAGCCGTCGAGTCCAATCGACGACGACTTCGTCCGTTCGGAAGACGGCGTCGGGATTCGCGATGTTGACGAGAAACCGTTGCCCGTCGGCGGTGATGTCGAACGATCGAAAGAGCCGCGGATCGATCTGGAACAGGCGCGTCGGAACAGCGGCGCGCGCGCTTCCAGAGGGGCCCGGCGAGAGAGACACCGCCATGAACGCGCCGGACGGGTCAACGTAGAACAGCTCGCGGCCGTCGGCGCGCCAAGCGAACGCCCTGGCGCCGTCACTCGAGATGCGCGTCTGCCACGTGCTGTCCGGGAACCCTCGCACGTAGACTTCTTGGCGCCCGGAGGCGTTCGAGATGTACGCGAGCCAGGAGCCGTTGGCTGCAACGGCCGGCTGCAATTCGTCGAATGCCGTCGCGAGAATGGCGCGGCGCTCGCCGCTCGTCGTGTCAACGACCCATAGGTCGCGGGCGGACTTTTCGGTGACCTTGGAATAGACCACGCGGCTCCCATCGGGAGTCCATCCGCCGAGATACTGCTGCGTCCGATCGAACGGCACGAGCACACGCGGCTCGCTCCCACTCAGATCCGCGACGTAGAGGTTTGGAGGACCCTGCCAGTCCGCCGTGAACACGAGTCGCGTCCCGTCCGCTGACCATTTCGGATCCATTTCCGACCGCACCGACGACGTCAAGCGTGTCGGCACGTTGCGCTCCAGATCGACGATCCACAGGTCCGCTGTGCTGCGCCGCGGGTCGATGATATCGACGGCGAGCCGCTGGCCGTCACGCCCCAGCGACAACCTCCCGTAGTGATCTTCTCCAAGAATCGTCCCCAGCGATCGGCCGTCGCGACTCAACCACTGCAGCTGCGATCGGCGCGGGAACCGGCGGTAGACGAGCGTGCCTTCCTGTGAGACAGAGAAGAAGGCCTGGCCTGTCGGGGCGAAATAGTTGATTTCGTCCACGACCGCCACCGCGTCGCCGGTGAACGATCGGACCTCCGGATCGAACGGCCGCGCAAGCAGCGTCCCGTTGCGGATGTAGAACACGAACCCTGAGGCGTAGATGGCCTGGGAGTCCGACTGCACCAGCGGAGTCGTCGTCTCCGACGCGATGGACCCGATCTGCAGCGTCGCGGTCGTGCCGATCGGCTGTGTGAACAGGAAGTGCACGCCGTCGGGCAGAAACGAAGGAAAGGCCTTGTCGGAACCGATCTGCCGATTGACGGCAAACGCCCGCAACTTCTCCAACGACGAGGCCCCAGGCTTGAGCAAATACCAACCTTCGTTCCCTGTGCTCTCCGTGACCTCGACCAGGATGCTGCCCTGGGCTGACCAGGTGGCCACCGGCCAGCCCTGAGGCACCGACGTGACGTTCTCCGGAAGGCCTCCGGCGAGATTAAGCCGCTTGAGCCACTCGCCAGCGAAGAATCCGAGCTGGCGGCTGTCAGGCGACCAGAAGGGACTCTGCCCCCCCTCTGTTCCATCGAGTGGCTGTACGTCGGTCCGGTCGAGTGATCGTAGCCAGATCCGGTTCGAGGCTCGGTAGGCCAGATGTCGGCCATCCGGCGAGATAACCGGTGCGTCGGCGCTGCCGGTCGGCTGGAGCACTGAGAATTCGTAGGCCGGTCGCGTTACGGGCGACGCGTCGCGACGGCTGACCGACCACAGCCCGAACGCGATAGCCGCGAGCGCAACAACCCAGCCACTCGTCGTCACCGCCCGGCTCGGGCCAACTGCCCGGACTGTCGCCGGAGCGATCGCGTCCGGCTCGGGCCCGGCCACCAATTCAAGCCTCGCATCGCCGATGTGCTGCAAACGCTCGCCGCGATCGCGGGTCAGGCAGCGCCGGAGCACGCGCCGCACCGCTCCGGGTGTGTCGGCGGGTAGTGGCCGCCAGTCCGGGTCGGTCTTGACGACGGCCGCCAATATATCGGTCACCGACGCACCGTCGAATGGACGATGGCCGGTGAGCATCTCGTAAAGCACGCACCCGAACGCCCAGATGTCGGCGCGTCTATCAACGACCTGACCGCGCGCCTGCTCCGGGGCCATGTAGGCGGCCGTGCCGAGGATCGTCCCCTGCATCGTCATCGGGCTGGTGATTGTCGGGGAATTCATTGAGATCCGTGCCAGGCGCACCCGTTGCGACGCCGGCTTTCGCCAGGCCGAAATCCAGCACCTTCACCGTGCCATCCGGCTTCACCCTCACGTTCGCCGGCTTCAGATCGCGATGGACGATGCCCTGCTGGTGCGCGGCTTCGAGGGCAAGCGCAATTTGACGCGCGATGGGAAGCGCCTCCTCGATCGAAATCGGTCCGCGGGCGAGACGCTGCGACATATCCTCGCCGTCGACCAGTTCCATGATGAGCGCACGGCTGACAGTACCGTCATCGCGTCGCGCGTCTTCAATTCCGTGAATCGTGGCAATGTTTGGGTGATTGAGGGCCGCCAGCGTCTTGGTTTCTCGCTCGATCCGCATGAGCCGTTCCGGATCCGATGAGAATCCGGCGGGCAGGATTTTGAGCGCGACATCGCGATCGAGCCTCGTGTCGTGTGCACGAAACACTTCTCCCATACCGCCGGCGCCGAGCGAGGCAGTCACCTCATACGGCCCGATCCGTGTACCAATCGGCAGGCTCATTCGTATGCGCGATTATATGCGTCGCAGGCGATCGGCGTCCTGCTTCGCAACCAGATCTACGCCGGCATCGTGGACGTCGCGGGGCACGGGTCCGCACGGCGCGCGGTGACTTCGAGCCGTTGGTCACCGAAGACGTGTACCACCGCGTGCAGGCCGCGCCGTTCCTCGCGGGTAGTGACGTTCAGCGCAGATGGCGTCTGGCAAAAGCACACCCGGAGCCGGACTTCAGATACCGCTCGAACGCGACCGCTCTCTGTTGGTCGGCGAACTGCACGATGACGTCGATCTGCCATGGCCGCCCACTCGCAGTGTGAAGGAAGCGGTCGACATTGTGCGCCTCGAGGCGGGCGTGCCAGTCACTGGTTACGCCGGTGTAATAACGCTGGGGATCAGCGAGACTCCGAACAACATAGACGCAGCATTGTGGGACCCACTTACGAGGGGCCCAGTGCAGGTTCAGTTCCGGACGGAGCGCCCGAGGATTTGGCCTCCGAGGGCTTGAGCAGTACGCGGAGTCAGCCACGCGCCATGGTTGAATCAGATAAATTCTGCGAAGCACAACGCGGCGTTCGCACACGGGTTTATCACAGCGTGGGCGAACCTGGCACGGGGGGCATGTCTTGCTGATCGGGCGAGCCGCCGCGACAAGAGCGAGCAGTCCACCGTCGCGGCCGGAACTGACGCTGGGCCGCTATGGTGGACAACCTCCGTCTGGCCCGGTGAATCGCTCGAAGCGGTTGGACGACCCACCCTTGATGGAACTCGGACGGGTGGCTTGCCAACCGTAGCTCGCTCATGGATGCAGGCGAGCGAAGGTTGGTGGACCTGACCGGGATCGAACCGGTGACCTCCTGAATGCCATTCAGGCGCGCTCCCAACTGCGCTACAGGCCCACTTGTGGGGAGGACGAACCCTGATTTACCCGCCCCCATGCGCCATGGTCAAAAGCGGCGGGAGGGATGCTGAGGTGGTTGGAAATTGTCAACCGAAGCAGTTCACGGTCCAACGACGAGCGCGGATCGCGTTGCGCCGTCTCCCGAGCGGGCAGGTCGATGCTGTCGCGAACCCCTTGAACGTCAATGGGGCGAAGGTTGGGACTTCGCGGCCACGATCGTCTTCTCCGCCTCGCCACGGCGCGACTGGAATGGCAGGCTGCGCACGACCTCGCGCACGAGCGTCTGGAAACCATAGCCGGAGGCTTCCACGCGCGTCGTGATGGCTCGGACCGTTGGCTTGTCGTAACGCTGCAGGCCGCGGCCGAGGGCATAGATCAGCAGCTTTTCGGTCAGCGTGCGTGAAAACTCGGGAAGCCGCTGGCTGAGAATCTGACGCATTTCCGCCGGGCTCGAGAACTTCTTGCCGCCCGACATCACGCCGCTCGAATCGACCGGGAACCCCCCATCCATCGTTCGCCATTTCCCGATCGCGTCGTAGTTTTCCAGCGCGAAGCCCAGCGGGTCCATGCGGGCATGGCAGGACGCGCAGATGGCGTTCGTTCGGTGCGTCTCCATCTGCTTGCGCAGGGAGGCCGTGGTGCCGACGGCCTGCTCGTCGAGCGCCGGGACATCGGGCGGCGGCGGCGGGGGCGGCGTGCCAAGGATGTTCTGCAGGATGTACTTGCCGCGAATGACCACCGACGTTCGCGTTGGGTAGCTCGACACGGCGAGCACGCTGCCATGGCTCAGCACGCCGCCGCGCTCGCTGGTCGTGAGCTCGACGCGCCGGAATTCCGGCCCAGTCACGCCTTCGATACCGTAGTGCGTCGCCAGGAGCTCGTTGAGGAACGTGTAGCGCGCGTCGATGAACTCGCTGATCGGACGATTGCCGCGCAGCACCTCGAGGAAGAACATCTGCGTCTCGGCCTTCATGGCATCGCGCAGCTCAGGTGTCCAGGCCGGAAACTTCTGCGGGTCTGGCTTGATGCTGTCGAGATTGCGAACCTCGAGCCACTGGCCGGCAAAATTCTCCGCCATCGCCGCCGCCTTCGGGTCGGCGATCATCCGGGTCAACTGCGCATCGAGGACATGAGGCAGGCTGAGCCTGCGCCGCTCGGCCAGCGACAGCAGTTCCTCGTCCGGCATCGAGTTCCAGAGAAAGTAGCTCAGCCTCGACGCCAACTCGACGTCCGAGATCCGGTGCGCCCGGGTCGGATCGGTCGGGTAGAGATCGCGCTCGATGTGGAACAGGAAATGCGGCGAGACGAGCATCGCCTGGATCGCCAGCGCGATCCCCTGCTCCACGGACTGCCCTTCGCTCTCCGCGAGGGCCACGAACTTCCTCAGAGCTGCGATCTCCGCGCCGGTCACCGGCCGGCGGTAGGCGCGACGGGCGAGCGCCGTCAGGATCCGGTCGACACAGCGAGGGCCAGTCGACGGATCGCACATGAGGACGCGCGCGCGGCTGGGTTTCTCACCCTGGGACTTGAACGGGCCGATCACGGTCACGGCGCCGATCCACTTGTTGACCGTGTCCTTGTAGATGTCTTCCTTGGCGAGCGTCTTGACGAACGGGTCGTCGATGAACCCGAGACGAAGCGTGTGATCGCCTTCAGGCACCGGCACGCGAATCCGCTCTTCCGAGAGAGGGTTGAAGTACACGAGCCCCGAGGGCTTGGTCTCGATCCGCGTCGTGTGCGCCAGTTTCCCGTCGACCCACAGGCCTAACGTGACCGGCGCGGCATCCTTCGCGCGCTGCCCGGGCAGGCCGATCTTGAGCTCGTAGTCGGCATCGAAATCAAAGCGGTGGGTCGCCTCGACGTTGCTCGGATCGATCCGGCGAAGATTCTTGAACCGCAGGCTGTACTCCACCTCGATCGGCTTGGGCAGCGGACCGGCGGCCATCGTCCGCTCGGCGATGCGCGCGGCGGCCGACATGTACTTTTCCATCAGCACCGGAGAGACGGTCAGGACATCGGCGATGTTGTCGAACCCGTCGCCTGAATCGTCGGTCGGAAAGTTGCGGTCGGCGCGAAACTCGATCGCCAGCAGGTCCCGGATCGTATTCGTATACTCGGCGCGGTTCAGGCGCCGCGCGGTGACCCGTCCCGGATCCGGCTTCATGGTGGCGTCTGCCCGCGCGAACTCCGCCTCGAGGAACTTCACCAGCACACCGATCTCCGCGTCGGGCCGGAGCACCTCTTCGGGCGGCATCTCTCCCGCCTTGAGCTTGGTCAGGATCAGTTCCCAACGGTCACGGTCGCTCGTCAGCGATTCGACGGATCCATAGAGCGCGACGTCGAGCCCACCGGCAGGGTCGTCGGAATGGTGGCACTCGCTGCAGGTCTCTTCGAACAGCGACTTCGTCGCTGCGGTGAACGCGGCCTGGCTGGGTGGTCGTGCGGCGACTCGACGAACCTCCGTCCGCGCGGGTGCCGGCTTCCCGGCGGCCGCAGCCGCCGGCGCGGACGTTTTGACCGCGGGAGGAGCGGTCTGCCCGGACGGTTGCGTGGACGCTTGCCCCGACAATTGAATGCCGACGGCGAGGATCAGGGCGCTCGACGCCATGCCAATCGCCCAGGTGTGAAGTCTCATTCCTGTGCTCCCCGTCCGCGGCCTGGCCTTGGAGCGGGCGCGGCGGACACCATGGTGGTGTACAGAGTCGTGATGCGGTCTTTCTAGCGCGGGGTCGACGATCAGATATCGATGCTTGCCATCAGCACCCGGCGTAAACCGCGTGCGGCCGTCGTCGAGCACGCTGATCGTCCCCGGGTCGGACAACTTGAAAAAGCCCTCGTCGGGATGGACGGCATAGAGCACGGCCGCCAGCGCTGACGCCGGCGCGTCGTACGGCATCGGCTTGAACGCGCGATAGGCGTCGACGATCGGATGGACGGGCGACCACGCGAAGTCCTTGTCGATGCTCGAGCCGGGATATGGCAGCGCGTCTCCAACTTCCGATCCAACCGCCACGATCGGCGTCGGCCACTCGGCAAAGAGCCTTCGTGCCGCGGCGACATCGTTCTTGATGCTCGCCTCGGGCGGACCGGCTGGGAACGATCCCGCCGCGACCACCAGGTGCTTGCACTTCGCCGTAATCTGCGGGCCCGAGCGATACAGGCCAAGGATTCGGACGACGCCCGTCGCCGGCCCGGCAAGAACGATCGCGGCGTTGCCATCGTGCTGGGCGAGCAACAGGTTGCGAATCAGGACGCCGCTTTCCGCGGTGTTGATCAAGCTGGTGATCGGGCTGGTGTAGGCCGGCGTTCCGTCAGCGTTTTTCTTCGAGAGCGTGGCCGCAAGAACTGGCGTGTCGTCCGCAGCGGCCGACGCCGTCCGGCATGCCGATCATGCCCTCGGTGATCGCCCCGACACCGCCGCCGCCACCGCCGGCCGGACGAGGCCGATAAAACGCCGCCACGACGTCGGCGAGCTGCGCGGAGACGAGGCTTGGCCGCGAGACGCTGAGCGAGATGCGGCGCGCTTCGGTCTTGGCCGTCAGGCCGTTCAGCATCGCCACGCCGAGCATGGCGTCGATTCTCGTCCCGAAATCGCCGTCGAAAGCGACCCCGATTGGTGGCCGAACCTGGCCGCGTCCCGACTCCTGCATCAGCGTCTCAGGCCGGGCGTTCTCAGGTCAGGCTTGCGGGCTCGAGCATGCCGGAGGCATCGCCGAAGTTCTCCATCGGCACGCCCATGCGATCCATGAGCGTCAGGTGGAAGTTCGACATCGGCGTTTCCTTGCGGTAGATCACGCGGCGCCCGGGCTTGAAGTGATTGCCGCCACGGCCGATGAGCAGCGTCGGCAGGTCTTCGTGCAGGTGGCGGTTGCCATCCGAGAGGCCGGCGCCGTAGACGATCATCGAGTTGTCGAGGAGGCTGCAATCGCCTTCCTTGATCGACTTGAGGTTACCGAGCCATCCGGCCAGCTGCTTGGTGTGGTACTCGTTGATCTGGATGACCTTGTCGATCAGGTCCTGCTTGCCCTGGTGATGGGTGCACGGGTGGTGGCCATCGGCAATGCCGATCTCGCGGTACGAGCGGCTCGTGCCTTCGCGCGTCATCATGAACGTCATCACACGCGTCATGTCGGCCTGAAAAGCGATCGTCATCATGTCGCTCATCAGCTTGAAGTGCTCGGCGAAGTCCGGCGGCACGCCGTAGGGCTTGTCCATGCCGGGATTGACGGCGATGCTGTCTTTCTCCGCCTTCTCGAGCTGCCGCTCGACTTCACGGATCGACGACAGGTATTCCTCGAGCTTCCGCTTGTCGGTCGGCCCGAGCGAAGTCTGCAGCTTCTTGGTGTCGCCGGTGACGAAATCGAGGATGCTTCGGCGGTAACGCGCGTTCCTGTCGGTCTCTTCGGGGCTCAGCACCACGCCGGTGCCGAACAACCGCTCGAAGAGCACGCGCGGATCGAGAATCGGCGGCAGCGGCTGCGTCTCGCTGCGCCACGCCAGGTTGTTGGTGTAGGCACAGGAATAGCCAGAGTCGCAGTCGCCGGCCTGACGCGAATCGTCCATGCCGAGCTCGAGCGAGGCGAAGCGTGTTTCGTGGCCGATCTTGTTGGCGATGATCTGGTCGCAGGAAATGCTGGCCTTGATATCGACAGTCGTCTTGCGGACCTGGACGCCGGTCAGGTAGGAGCCGGCGCAGCGTCCGTGGTCACCGGCGCCATCGAGCAACGCGCGACCGCTGTTGTTCGTCAGGTTGCCGATCTGGATCATGTCGCCGCGGAACGCTTCGAGCGGCTTGAGGATGCGAGGAAGCTCGCCGAGCGGGCCCTCCTGCGCCACGTTCCAGTTCTTCATGTCGATGCCGTTCGGCACATACAGGAAGGCGAGGCGAACCGGCGGCTTGCCCGGCGCGGCGAACGCCGGCACCATCGAGTCCAGGAACGGCAGCGCGACCGCTGCACCCATGCCCTTCAGAAACGTCCTGCGCGGAAGGGATTTGCCGGTGATGATCATCGCGTCTCCTGGCTATTCCGGTGTCCGGGTCGCGACCTATTTTACTGGATCTGCGGCCTTTGCCATCCAGGGCCAGCAATTCGCGCTGTCGGCCGCCGGCGGGGCCGCTGGCACGGTCGGGGCGGTCGGAGTTTTCCCGGCCGGAAGGCCAATGACCGGCTCTTCTTCCGGCCCGGTGCCGCGGCCACGGCCGCCGCGCCCGGCCGGACGCCAGCCGTCACAGGCGGGCCCGTTCTGGACCATCCGGGTGTCCGCGCTGACCGTGTAGCCCGTCAGGTACTGCTCTCCGGCGTTGCCATAGTACTTGCCGTACTTGAGCGCGGCATCGTGGACCTTGATGATCGCGTCCTGATACCGAGGGTCGTGCTGACTCCAGCCGGAGAAACTCGACAGATCGTTGTTGCCGAGGATGATGACGTCGACGCCGTGCGTCGCCGCAATCTCGTTGGCCATTGCCACGCCTTCGAGCGTTTCAATCATCACCGTCACGAGCATGTTGTCGTTGATCGTCGCGCGATAGTTGAGGCCAGGCAGGTTCCAGATCTCGCGATAGGCGCCGCCACCCGCGCTCCTTCGTCCGAACGGGGGATACCGGGAGAAGCGTGCCGCGTCGCGAGCCTCCAACGCGTCGTCGACGGTGGGAACGATGATCCCCAGGGCGCCGAGGTCGGTGGCTTTCTGAATGCTCGATTCGAGCGCATCCGGCATGCGGACCATGGGAGCCGCTCCGACGCGAGGGCAGGCCAGGATCATCCGTCGCACGTCGTCGTAGGACATCGTGCTGTGCTGCATCTCGAACCAGATGTAGTCGAAATGCTTGCCGACCTCGCAATAGAGCTCGGGGTCGTAGCTCGAAATCGTGTAGCTGGTGATCTGCTTGTCCCGAAGAAGCCGCTCTTTCGCCCGGTTGTAGAGCGGTCGCGGGGTTGCGGGATCCATCATGGCCTTCACCTGCCAGCCCCACCCGCGCTCGTCGGCTTTCGCTGGCGTCAGCGTGCCGCCGACCGGAGCGCCGGACGCCGCGGCGCCGCTACGACCACCCGTCTTACTCTCGGGCGAACCCGTCTGTTGCGTGGTCTTGGGCGGACCCGTGGGTGGGGCCTGCCCTGCGCCCTGCGCAGCCGGCCAGACCATGGCCAGGAGTCCCGCAGCACACACCGCCACCGTCAGCCGAAGCCGACCCATTGCAGCCTCCTCGGACCCGCTCGTCCTACGAGCAATATCGGGCAGCATCATCGCACAGAAGGGACGACCCCGGTGCTCATTGTCGGGACGGTCGAGTCCAGCCGGTAAGATCTGAGAACCTATCTCATAAACCCGAACCGTGTTGTCCGTGTGATCCGTGGCACTAGAATGACGTGGCGGAAGTTGTTCTGCGCAGCGACGCGCGCGAAAGGCGAGGTCATCCGAATGCGGACTCTCACAGTAGCCGGTGCGGCGATATGCCTCTTGGTATTGGTTCGCGAATCGACGGGCGGCATGCATGCGCAGACGACACCGCCTCAAAGCGCGCCGCCGACGTCGCAGGCGGACGGTCGCGGGAGAGGCCCTCAGGGTCCGCCGCTGCTGCCAACCCCGCCGCTGACGGCGCCACCGACGCCGGACAAGGACGGGAATTTCGTCATCGGTCCGCCGTACACGCCCGCACCCGAACTGACCGTGAAGGAAGGCGTGCCCCAGGGCAAGATTCACGAGTTCACGATGGACTCGAAGGACAGCAAGATCTATCCCGGCATCGCCCGTAGCCAGCCGGGGGCAGTCGTGCCCTACACCCGCCAGGTCGCCGTTTATGTCCCCGCGCAGTACGTCGCCGGCACGCCGGCGCCATTCATCGTCGCGCAGGACGGCATGTCTGCACACTACCGCGGCAATCTGCCGCCGATCCTCGACAATCTCATTCACGAGAAGCGCGTGCCGCCGATCGTCGCTGTCATGGTGCACAACGGCGGCGGCGACGCCCAGGGCAGTCAACGCGGGCTGGAGTACGACACTGTCTCGGGCGTCTACACCGATTTCATCGAAACCGAAGTGCTCCCGCGAATCACCAGGGATTACGGCATCGTCTTTACCAAGGATCCCGAGGGGCGCGCGACGATGGGGGGCAGTTCAGGCGCGGCGTGCGCATTCACGATGGCCTGGTTCCATCCCGAGCTTTATAGAAAGGTGCTCTCCTACTCCGGGACCTACGTCAACCAGCAGTCTCCGCTCAATCCCGAGTCGCCGCGTGGCGCATGGGAGTACCACGCGACGCTCATCCCCAGCACTCCCGCCAAGCCGATCCGCATCTGGATGCACGTGAGCGAGCGCGACAACCGCTACACCGATCAGGAAGACACCTGGCACAACTGGGTGCTGGCGAACGAGCGAATGGCCGCCGCGCTCAAAGCCAAGGGCTACAAGTATCAGTACGTCTATTCCCAGGACTCACGGCACGTCGATCGGGCCGTCGTCGCGCAGACCCTGCCCGAAGCCCTCGAGTGGCTGTGGAAGGGCTATGCGCCCGGGGTCAGGCCGTGAATCGCTGAAACGGGTCACGTGAGTGGCGTCAGACGGCCGCTGCCGGAGGCATTCGAAACGTCTTCTTCACGTACTCGATGTTGGCCCTGGTGTCGGCGATGATGTCCTTCGTCGGCGAGCTGGTCTCGAGGACATACCAACCGCGGTAGCCGATGGCGTAGAACTCCTCCGCCATCCGCGGCCAGTCCAGCTTGCCTCCCGGGTTGGACATGAGGAGGTTGGCGTTCTTGACGTGAATCTGGTTGATGCGCCTGCCGAGCAGCTTCGGCTCGGCATAGATGTCCTTCACGCGAGCGACGAGGTTGTGCGCGTCGTAGTAGGAGGCGACGTAGTCCGAGCCGATGGCATCCAGCAGCATGAGGTTGTGCTCGGCCGAGATCCAGTCTTCGAGGCCGACGACCACGCCGCATTTTTCCGCGTAGCGCGCCACCTCTTTCATCATGGCGATAAAGGTGTCGACCTGCCATTGATTGGTCATGTCGATGTGGCTATCGCCGAGGATGGGAAGCAGGATGTTGTTGGTGCCGATGTTGCGCGCCACTTCCACGGCCTCGACGAGCAGGATGGCCGCGGCCGGGTTGGTATGTAGCGGCAGCCGCGATTTGCCCGGCGAGCCAATCGCCAGGGAGCAAATCTGGATGCCGTTCTCCAGCGCGGCCCGCCGGAAGGCGGCTTGCGTCTGGGGATCGCGCAGCGTCGGCTTACCGTCGGTCGGGAACTGCAGGCTGACCTGGATGCCGTCGAGGCCAATCTCGCGCGCGAGCGCGATCTTGCTGATGTCGCCGCGCTCGCCGAGGTTCCAGTCGGTCATCCCGACGCGCACCGGCAGCGGATTGACCACGTCACTTTTCGGCAGCGGCGCCTGCCCCGGGACTGCGCTGTGCTCCGCGGCACCGAGCGTCGTCAGCGCGCCCGACGCGATGGTGCCCTGCGTCACGAAATCCCGTCGCGTCATCAACACGTGGATCTCCTGTACGGCTCAGGGCTCAAGGCTCAGGGCTCAGGCAAGAGCCTTCAGACCGTAGCCCGCGACTGAGATCGGAATGCGCTTCGCCTGAGCCCTGAGCCTTGAGCCGTCTTAGAACTTCAAGATGTCGTCCCAACCTTTGCGGTACTCAGGCCGCTTGATGAATGGCGCCGCTTCCGGCGCGTTCCGGGCGCGCAGGTTCTTGTAGTCCCACTCAATCTTCTTGCCGGTGCGGTAGGCGACGTTGCCGAGATGGTTCGCCTCCGTCGTCCACCCGGAGTACTGGAAGTTCGAGCCAGGCATCGGACCGACGCCCTTGGCGTAGTTCACCCACTCCACCCAGTGGCCAGGTGAGCGAGGCAGTGTCTCGGCCGGCTTCTGGAAGTCCTTGAACTTTTCCTCGGGCAAGAGCGTCCCGTTGCCGAGCAGCATGCCGTTGTCGCCGATGAAGAGTTGCGACCGGCCGCCCCACGCAGGCACCCATCCCGGTGGCTTGCTGTCGCCCTGATGCCAGACGAGCTTGACGGGCGGCGCGCCCGACGGCGACGCCGCGAACTCGTAGGTCACCTTCATCGTCGCCGGCGCGAGCTCCTTGTGCGCGACGGGACCGTTCGGTGACGTGGCTTCGATCGTCAGCGGCTGCTTGATGTCGAGGACCGTGTACGGCACATCGTTGTCGTGGCTGCCGAGGTCGCTCATCGTCCCGTTGCCGAAATCCCACCAGCGGTACCAGCGCGGACCGGGAAAGTACGTCTCGTGGAACGGCCGCGCGGGTGCTGGACCGATCCACAGATCGAAGTTCATGGTCGGCGGAATCGGCATCTCTTCCTTGAACCGATCGACGATCTGGATGTCTTTGTAGAACCCGTGCGGCCGGTCGTACCGGTCCGCCGACTCGAAGTCCTGCAGGCCCCACGCCCGATCCGCCCAGACGTGGACTTCGCGCACCGGACCGATGACGCCAGTCATCAGGATTTCCTTGATCGTCCGACGGGCGACCGACGCGTGACCCTGATTGCCCATCTGCGTCGACAGCTTCGGATACTTCGCCGCGGTCTCGCGAATGAAGCGGGCTTCCCAGATGTTGTAGGTGAGCGGCTTCTCGCAGTAGACGTGCTTGCCGTGCGTCAAGGCCAGATAGGTCGCGAAGGCGTGCGTGTGCTCGGCGGTCGAGACGACGACCGCGTCGAAAGCGTCCGGCTTGTCGAAGACGCGCCGGAGGTCGATGGCCTTCGCGGCCTGCGGGAAACGCTGCGACGCGGCGTCAACGGCAGCCTGATTGACGTCACAGAGCACGACCACGTTCTCGTCCGGATGCGGCGCGGTCGGGGCAGCGGCGTTGCCGCCACGGCCTGCGGCCGGCGCGGCGTCGCCTGCCGGCCGAATCGTGAGCTCGTTGATGTTCGTGAGGCCTCGCCCGCCGCAGCCGATGAAGGCGATATTCAGCTTGTCGTTCAGGTTCCTGCCGCGCAGCAGCGCCGGCGCGCCGGTGACAATCCCCGCGGCCGCCAGGCCGCCGACGAACTCACGGCGGGTGATCGCGCGCTGGCGCCTGTTCTTGATCGCCTTCTTCATGGCATCGCTCCTTGCCGCCGGGATCTGTCCCGGAAGCTGTGGGCCGTTGGCCGGACCGACTGCGCGTATTCTCGTAGAGCCGCGAAGCTTCCGCAATAGCGGACTTCCCGGCCGATACCGAGTCCAGGGGCCGCTCGAAACTCTCGGGACCGAGTGTCTCGATCGCGCCAATCCGTGGCAGGAATTGCAGGAAGGTAAGGAACTTCTGGGCAAGTGCTCCAGATTCTCGGCGGAACCTGGTCGTCGACTGGCTAGCTAAACAGACGAGCAGGCGTCGCAGGCGGACAACCCGATCGCCTATAATGCGCGCGCTCTGATGCACTCGTACGTCAGCGGCCCGTCCGAGGTTCCCCTGCTCGGCGAAACGGTCGGCCGGTGCCTCGATCGCATCGCGTCCGCCTACCCCGACCGGGATGCACTGGTCTCCTGTCACCAGGAGCTCCGCTTCACCTATCGCACGCTTCGGCAGGCGATCGACCGCATTGCGCGAGGCCTGCTCGCCCTCGGCGTCGAACGCGGCGACCGCGTCGGGATCTGGAGCCCGAACTGCGCGGAGTGGATGATCGCGCAGTACGCGGCGGCTACGGCCGGCGCCATTCTGGTGAACATCAACCCGGCCTATCAGCTTCGCGAGCTCGAGCACGCGCTTCGACTGTCCGGCACGTCCGTGCTCATTACGGCCAGGCGCTTTCGCAGCTCGGACTACACCGCGATGCTGGCCACGCTGCTCCCGGCGATCGTGACAGCTCCCCGACGCTCGCCGCTCTCGGACGAGCTGCCGTCACTACGCACTATCGTGTACCTGGGCAGCGATCCCAATCCCGGCGGCCTGTCGTGGGAGGAACTGGCCGCACTCGGCGACACGGTGCCTGAGTCGAAGCTGCGCGAGCGGGAGTCGTCGCTCCAGTTCGACGACCCGATCAACATTCAGTACACCTCGGGCACCACCGGGTTGCCGAAAGGCGCGACGCTCTCGCATCACAACATTCTGAACAACGGCTTCTTCGTGGGAGAGCGCCTTCGGTACACGCCCGATGACCGCATCTGCCTCCCCGTGCCCTTCTATCATTGCTTCGGGTGCGTGATGGGCAACCTCGCCGCGCTGACGCACGGCAGCGCCATCATCCTGCCGGCCGAATCGTTCGACGCCGAGGCGTGTTTGCGAGCGGTCGAGGCCGAGCGCTGCACGTCGCTCTACGGCGTCCCCACGATGTTCATCGCCGAGCTCGAGCATCCCGCGTTTGCCACCTACCGGCTCGACTCGCTGCGAACGGGGATCATGGCGGGCTCGTCGTGCCCGATCGAGGTCATGCGCCAGGTCATCGACCGCATGCACATGACGGACGTGACGATCTGCTACGGCATGACCGAAACGTCGCCCGTGTCGTTTCAGTCGAACATCGGCGACCCGCTCGAGGCGCGCGTCTCCACCGTCGGCAGCGTCCACCCGCATCTGGAGTGCAAGATCGTGGATCCGGCCACGGGCGCGGTCGTGGATCGCGGTGTGCCCGGCGAGCTGTGCACGCGCGGCTACGCCGTGATGCTCGGCTACTGGAACGATCCGAAGGCGACGGGCGAGGCGATCGACGGCGCGCGCTGGATGCACACGGGCGATCTGGGCGTGATGCTCGAGGACGGCCACGTCAACATCGTGGGTCGGCTCAAGGACATGGTGATCCGCGGCGGTGAGAACATCTATCCACGGGAGGTGGAAGAATTCCTCTACGGGCACCCGAAGGTCGGCGACGTCCAGGTGATCGGTGTGCCTGACGTGAAGTACGGCGAAGAGCTGTGTGCGTGGATCCGCCTGCGCGACGGGGAAACGGCGACAGCCGATGAGCTGCGCGATTATTGCCGCGGCCAGATTGCCGGCTACAAGATCCCGCGGTACATCCGCTTTTCGACCGAGTTTCCGATGACCGTGACGGGCAAGATCCAGAAGTTCCGCATGCGCGAGATCTCGATTGTGGAACTCGGCCTCGAGCACGCCGCGACGATCCGATCAGCCTGAAGGCACCCTCCCCTGACCCAGACTAAGACAGACATCCCGACGTCAAAGAAGGGGCAAAGGGGTGATGAGCCATGACGAAGATCGTTCCTCCCATGATCGTCGCGCTGGTCGTTGGTCTCGCAATCCCTCTTTTCGCGCAGCTGTCCAGGGACGCCGCGATTGCGAAGGCCGAGGCCATCCTCAAGAACCTGCAGGACGGCAAGACCGCGGACATCGTGAAGGACTTCGACGCCCGGCTCACGCAGGACCTGCCGGAAACCAAATTGAAGGCGGCATGGCCAGGACTGGTCGCCCAGTTTGGCGCTTTCAAGAGCATCACCGATCGGCGTGAGGGGCAGATGAAAGACCGGCAAGCCGTCGAACTCATCCTCGCCTTCGAGAAGGAGACGATCGTCCAGCGCGCGGTCTTCGACAGCGAGGGGAAGGTCGCTGGGCTGGTGTTCCGGCCGCTCTCCTCGGCCGTCCTGCCGGCGAGCAAGTAGTGCCACGGATCACACGGACAACACGGATCGGGTCTCTCGTCGGAACTCGAGTTCAGGCGTCTGCGGCCAGACCGGAACGCCACGACAGTCGCCAGGCGGGCTGCCGCATCGTCAGCGCCTGCAGGACAATCGCAACAAACGTCGCGGCTGCCGCCAGGAGCATGAAGCCGCCGCCGAAGCCGCCAGCGTAGTGGCGCACGAAGCCGAGCAACATCGGCAAGCAGAAACCGCCGATGCCGCCGATGGCGCCGATGATGCCGGTGACCATCCCGATCTCGGATCTGAACCGCAGCGGCACGAGCTGGAATACTGCGCCGTTGCCGAGGCCGCAGCAGGCCATCGCCAGCATCACAAGCGCCGGTGAGCGGCCTCAATCCCGGTCCGCTCGCGACCAGCGCGTAGGAAATCGCGAGCCCGGCAAGCGCGACGGTCAACAGGCGGCGGCCACCGACACGATCGGCGAGCCATCCGCCAATCGGCCGCGCTCCGCTCCCGACGAAGGCCGCAGCAGCAGTCAGGAGCCCGGCGGTCGCCGGCGCGAGTCCTTGCTGATCGCGGAGAAAGAGCGGAAGGAAGCTGCTCAGACCGACGTAACCACCAAACGTGACGCTATAGAAAAGCGAAAACCACCATAGATCGGCTTCGCGGACGACTTCACGCATCGGCCGGACCCGCCGTGTGGAGCGCGCGGGAGCTTCGCGCGCGCTCAACAGAAACACCACGAGCACGACCGCGAGCGGCAGCATCGCCAGTCCGAAGACGCCCTGCCATCCGACCTCCGCGGCGAGGCGCGGCGCGAACAGGTTGGTGATCACGGTGCCACTGTTGCCGGCTGCCGCAATCCCCATCACCAGGCCCTGGCGCCTTGCTGGGTACCACGAGCTTGCGAGCGGCAGCGCGACGGCAAAGGACGCGCCGGCGGTGCCGAGCATCAGGCCGACCGCCGCCATGACCGGCCATGACGCCGCCGTGAGCCAGCCGATGGCGAGTGGCACGAAGAGAAACGCCAGCATCGATCCACCGACCCGGCGCGCGCCCCACCGGTCGCTCAGCAGCCCGAGGGGAATCCGTAGCAGTGATCCCGTGAGGATCGGCAGCGCGACGAGCACGCCACGCTGGCTTGCCGAGAGCTGCAGGTCCTCGGCGATCAGAATGCCGAGCGCGCCGATGAGCACCCACAGCATGAAGCTGAGATCGAAGTGGAGGAAACAGGCCAAGAGCGTCGGCAGATGGCCTTCGCGATCGTCGGATTCGGAATGCAGATTCATCGGGTCAAGGCAGGTTCAGGGTTCAGGGTTCAGGGTTCAGGGTTCAGGGTTCGCGGTTCGCGGGCGGCCCACGCGCGGGCCAGCGAATGGAGCAGCGGACCGAGCTTCGGGCGGTCGGGGACGACGAGGGTGTCAATGCCGGCGGCGTGGCAGGCGGCGGCGCAGGTCGGGCCGACGGCGCCGACGAGCACTGGGGCACGGCCTGTCGACTGGCTGCGGGCGCATTGAGAGCGGCGAGGAGCGCGCCGCGTCGCTCAGGTCCGGCGACTTCCAGCAGGTGCCGCACCTGAATCTGGCTGGTGAATACCAGCACCTGGATGTCGCCGGTGATCATGCCGTCGATGGCGGCCGACAAGGCACCGACGTCGGCTGGCAGACGCCACTCGTAGACGGTGAGTTCGTGGACGCGCGCGCCGCGCGCGGCCAGTGACGAAACGACCCGGTCGTTCGGCTCGCCGTAGTGCACGACGGTCGCATCGCGACCGTCAACGGGAATCATCTCCAGAGCGTCGACGACGTCGGCGGTCGTAAACGGTTCGGCGAACGCTCCGACAGCGGCGTCACGCCCCAACGCGCCAGCGCGCCGGCAGGCTTCGGTCCGCGCGCGACGATCACCGCCCTCGCCAGGCCGTCGCGAAGCGGACTCGTGACGCCGAGGCGCTCGGCGACCGCGAAGACGCGTGCGACCGCGGCGCCGGTCAGGAACACAATCACCTGGGCCGGACCGCTCGACAGCCGTTCGACGAGGCCGGCGATCGCCTCGTCGGCGTCGACGGGCGCTTCCTCGAGCGAGGGCGCGCTCACCGGATCGCCGCCGAGTCGCTTCACCATGGCCGAGGTTTCGTCGGCGAGCCTCGACTCGAGCAACGCGACTCTTGCGCCGCCGAATCCTGCGACCGCGTCGTGGGTCCGGCGTGGTTCACGCCAGTTCCAGCATGATCTCGCCGTTGTCGCCGACCGTGACGCGATGCGTGACCAACCGTTCGCAGTCTCGTCCCGGCGCGTCGCCGGTGCGCAGGTCGAACACGAACCCGTGCAACGGACAAACGACCGAATGGCCGCCGACCAGGCCGTCGGCGAGGGCCCGCCTCGGTGCGGGCATTCGGCACTCGTCGCGAAGACCTCGCCGCTCCGGCAGCGGAAGACTGCGACGTCGCGTCCTTCGACGCGAAACACCCGCGCCTCGCCAAGCGGGATTCTGTCAAGCGGACCAAGGAGATGCGGCGCGCCGTCACACTCATGCGATGGGCTCCACTTCGGCGGTCTTGAGGATAGTCGTGAACTGCAGCGGGTGCACCGGCACATCGCGCTCCTGCCAGGGATCGACGAATGCGTCGACCGACGCCTGCACCGCGGCATCGAGTTCGCGCGCAGATGCCCTCGGCGTCGTCGACGAGCAGACGCCTGAGGTACGTCGATGCCGACGCGCTCGACGAAGTCATAGGTTCGTTCGAGATAGCGCGCGTGCTCGCGGTAGTACTGCATGAAGCGGCCGATGATCTGCAGCACGTCGTCCTGCGTCGCGACGGTGCAGAAGATGTCGCCCTTTCTGACTTTCGAGCCGGCGGCGCCGCCGACGTAGATCTCCCAGCGGCCGCCTTCGATCGCCACGGCGCCGACGTCCTTGGTCGTCGCCTCGGAACAGTTGCGCGGGCACCCGGCGGTCGCGAGCTTCATCTTGTGCGGCGACTCGAGGCCCTGAAAGCGCTGCTCGATCGCGATGCCGAGGGCCAGTGCTGTCGCCGACGCCGTAGCGGCAGAACTCGGTGCCGACGCAGGTCTTGCAGGTGCGAAATGCCTTCGCGTAGGCGTGACCCGACGGCATGCCGAGGTCGCGCCAGACGTCGGGCAGCTTGTCCTTCGGAATGCCGAGCAGGTCGATGCGCTGGCCGCCGGTGATCTTCACCATCGGCACCTGGTACTTGTCGGCGACGTCGGCGATGCGTCGCAGCTGCGCCGCCGAGGTGACGCCGCCGTAGATGCGCGGGATGACGCTGAAAGTGCCGTCCTGCTGGATGTTGGCGTGCACGCGGTCGTTGATGAAGCGGGCGTCGCGCTCGTCTTCGTACTCGCCGGCCCAGATCGTCTTCAGCAGTGACGCCAGGCCGACCTTGCTCTTCGGATCCTCGCGGCCGCCGGCCAGCGCGGCGAAGACGGCCGAGACGCTGCGCAGGTTGCGCTCGCGGATCGCGCGCGACCAGCTCCGGCTTCGTCAGCGGAACGCCCGGCACGTAGTAGTGCGCGGCCGGATCGTCCGCGACGCGTCGCCGGCACACGCTTCGAGCAGCTCCTGCACCTGGGGCTTGCACGAGCCGCAGCCGGTGCCGGCGCGGGTCGCGTCGCAGAGCGACCGCAGGCTGCGACAGCCGTCGGCGATCGCTGTCGTCAGCGCGCCCTTCGTCACGCCGTTGCAGTTGCAGATCTGCGCGTCGTCGGGCAGCGCCGCCGCCGAGACCGGCGCGCTCGGCTGCGCATCGACGGGAACAGCAGCTCGGCGCGGTTGTCGGGCAGCGCGCGGGCGCGGTCGAACGCCTGCTGCAGCGCCGGCGCGCCGTCGGGATCGCCCAGCAGGATCGCGCCGGCCAGCTGGCCGTCGCGCACGACCATCTTCTTGTAGATGCCGCGCGACGGCTCGGAGTAGTGGACCACCTCGTCGCCGGCGCGTCGGCTCCTTGTCGCCCATCGACGGCGAGGTCGACGCCCATGACCTTCAACTTGGTCGAGACGCGCGATCCGCGTATACGGCGCGCGCGGATTGGCGTCCGGTCAGCCGTTCGGCGAGCACCTGCGCCTGCTCCCACAGCGGCGCCACCAGGCCGTAGACCTGGCCGCGATGCTGCGCGCACTCGCCGATGGCGTAGATGTGCCGGATCGTTTGCCGATCGCAGGTCGTCGCCGACGACGATGCCGCGCTCGACGAGTCAGGCCGCGTCGCGCGCGAGCGCGACGTTCGGGCGGATGCCGGCGGAGACGACGACCATGTCGCAGTCGAGCCGCGATCCGTCGTCGAAGAGCAGCCCGTTGACTGCGCGGGTCGCCGAGCACGGCCGTCGTCCGGCGCGACGAGATGCGTCGTCACGCCGAGCTGCTCCATCGCCGCGCGCAGCATCTCGCCGGACGCCTCGTCGAGCTGGACGTCCATGAGGTGCCGCATCAGGTGGACGACGTGCACTTCGACGTCGAGTTGTCAGGAGCCCGCGCGCGGCTTCGAGCCCGAGCAGGCCGCCGCCGATCACCGCAGCGCGCGCGCGCGCCGGCGGCATAGTCGCGGATCGCAGCGCAATCATCGAGCGTGCGGAAGACGAAGACGCCGTCGCGGTAGCGTGCCGCGTGTCGGTGACGCAGGCCGTCGAGCGGCGGCACGAACGCGCGTGCTGCCGGTCGCGATGACCAGCTGGTCGTAGGGCTCGACCCGGCCGTCGCGCGCCGATGACGAGCGCGCTCGGCACGATCGATGCGCGCGACGCGCACGCCGGCGTGCAGGCGTGACGTCGGCCTGCTCGTACCACGCGAGCGGGTTGATGAAGATGTCCTGCGGGTCGTGGGTGCCGGCGAGCACACCCGAGAGCAGGATGCGGTTGTAGTTGCCGTAGGGCTCGTCGCCGAACATCGTGATGTCGAACGCGCCGGGCGTCGCGCGCGACGACATCCTCGACGAGCCGGGCGCCGGCCATGCCGTTGCCGATGACGACCAGTCGCTTTGCGCGTTCTCATCTGTCTGTCTGCTGCCTCCGTGCGGCCGCGGCTGATCCGCGCGGCGCACACCTTGAACTCCGGCATCCGGCTGATCGGGTCGAGCGCGCGGATTGGTCAGCCGGTTCGCCGACTGCTCGTCCGGGCCAGTGGAACGGCACGAAGATCGGTGTCCTCGCGGATGCCGGGAGAGGTTCGGAGACGGAACGAGGCGCGGCCGCGGCGCGTCTCGATCGTGATCTCGGCGCCGTCGGCGAAGCCCGGCGCGCTTCGCCGCGCGCGGGTGCATCTCCGCGTGCGGCTCCGGCGCGGCTGCGACAGCCGCTCGACCCGGCGGGTCTGCGTTCCGGACTGGTACTGCGCCAGCACGCGGCCGGTCGTGAGGTAGAACGGATAGTCGGCGTCCGGACGCTCGGCCGGCGCCGAACGTGCCGACGCGGTGGAAGCGCGCTCGACCGTTCGGCGTGGGGAAGCGATCGGCGAAGAGGCGCGGCGTGCCTGGCGTCGCGGTGGACGGGCACGGCCAGAACACGCCGCTGCTCGCGATCGATGCGCGCCGGCGTGATGCCGGAGTAGTCGGCCGGCGCGCCGGCGGTCGCGTGCCGCAGCTCGTCGAACACGGCGCGCGGCGAGGCCGGAAACGCTGCGCGCCGACCCCAGCGCGCTGGCGAGGCCACTGAGGATCTCGCAGGTCGGTGCGAACGCCCGCGCGGCGGCGCGACGACGCTGTCGCCGCCGCAGCACGCGGCCTTCGAGGTTGGTCATCGTGCCATCCTCTTCCGCCCACTGCGCGCGACGGCAGGACGACGTCGGCCAGCCGCGCGGTTTCGGACAGGAAGAAATCGCAGACGACGAGGAAGTCGAGCGCGCGCGAGCCGCTCTTCGATGTGTGTGGCATGCGGCGCCGAGACGACCGGATTCGAGCCGATCACGAGCAGGCCGCGCACGCCGCCGTCGCGACCGAGCGAGTCGAGCAGCTCGTACGCCGAGCGGCCCGGACCCGGGAGGTCCTCTGGCGCGACTCCCCACGAGCGCGCCATCGCGCTCGCGCGCCGCGGCATCGTCGAGCCGCCGGTAGCCGGGGAGCTGGTCGGCTTTCTGACCGTGCTCGCGCCCGCCCTGGCCGTTGCCCTGCCCGGTGAGGCAGCCGTAGCCGTTGAACGGCCGGCCGACCCGGCCCAGCGCCAGCGCGAGGTTGATGAACGACAGCACGTTGGCCACGCCCTGCGACTGCTGCTCGGCGCCGCGGGCGGTGAGGACGATCGCGTTGCGCGCCAGGCCGAGCGTGCGCGCCGCGGCGACGATGTCGCGCTGCGGCACGCCGGTCAGCCGCTCGACCCGCTCCGGCCAGTAACGTCGCGGCATGCGCGCGCACGGCCTCGAAGCCTTCGGTGCGCTCGCGGATGTAGGCTTCGTCGATCAGACGCTCGTGGATGAGCACGTGCAGCAGGCCGTGCGCGAGGACGGCGTCGGTGCCCGGGATCAGGCGCAGGTGCAGCGTCGCGTGCTCGGCCGTGGCCGTCCGCCGCGGATCGACGACGATCAGCTGCCCGCCAGCGCGGCGCTGCGCCTCGAAGTACTGCATGATCGGCGGCATCGTCTCGGCGACGTTCGCGCCGACGAGCAGGATCGCGTCGGCGCGGCGCGATGTCCGAGACCGGAAACGGCAGGCCGCGATCGAGCCCGAACGCCCGCAGGCCGGCGGCCGCTGCCGACGACATGCAGAAGCGGCCGTTGTAGTCGATGTGCGGAGTGCGGAGGACGACGCGCGCGAACTTGCCGAGCAGATAGACCTTCTCGTTGGTGAGCGAGCCGCCGCCGAAGACGCCGATCGCGTCGCGGCCGTGCTTGCGCTGCAGCAGCCGCGGATCCGGCGGCGACTCGTGTCGATCGCTTCCTCCCAGCGTGGCTGGCACCAGCTTGCCGGCGGCGTTGCGCACGAGCGGCGCGATCAGGCGCTCGGGATGCGCCAGCGTTTCGCCGGCGGTGAAGCCTTTGAGGCAGAGCGCGCCGGCGTTCACGGGAAACTCGGCGTCGCCAGCGATCGACAACGTGCCGTCCGTCGCGCCGGCGTAACGAGCAGCCCGCATTGAAAGGCGCAATACGGACAGTGCGTGCGAACCGGCACTGCTCGTCGCGGTGCGTGCGGTGTGATCGTTCCCGTAGCGGTCATACGTTCGCGAAACGCCGGCCAGCGGACCGTGCGCGTCTCCAGACGGTCGTGCAACTGACGTTCCCCACGCGTACCTTCACAGGCGCCAGTGACATTTGCGTGGCCGTGTGTCGAAGCGAATGGCCACGTCAGAGGCGTGGCGCGACGTTGCCGCGAACCGATCCGACGTGACCTACAAATATGTCCGTCGATTGAGGCTCATGGACACGGTTGTTCACGCGCGTCCAGCGTCCAGCGCACGCGCGCGGCGCCAGTCGAGGCGCGTTCGCAGACGCACGACCTCGCCAATCACCAGAATCGCCGGCGGGCCGAACCCGTGGCGGGCGATGGCCTCGGGCAGCTCGAACAGCGTGCAGTCGACCGCGCGCTGCCGATCGCAGGTGCCCCACTCGATGACCGCCGCGGGCGTCGACGGGTGCGAGCGCCGGTGGCGATCAGCTGATCGCGAATGGCCGCGGCGTTCGACACGCCCATCAGGACGACGATCGTGTCGGCGGACGGGATCGGCGCCGGGCGCGCCGGCGAGCGAGTGACCGGTCACGATCGCGACTGACGAGGCATATCCGCGCGCGGTCAGCGGGAATGCCGGCAGACGCCGGCACCGCCAGCGCCGACGAGACACCCGGCACGATCTCGAACGGCATGCCAGCCGCTTCGAGCGCCAGCGCCTCCTCGGCGCCGCGGCCGAACAGCATCGGATCGCCGCCCTTCAGGCGGACGACGCGGTGGCCCGCGCGGCGGCGTTCACGAGCTGGCGCTCGATGTCGTGCTTGCGCGGTCTGGGGACCGTGTCCAATCTTGCCGACGTTGACGAGGCGCGCGCCTGGAGCGCAGCGCGCCAGCACACCATCGCTCACCAGATGGTCGTAGTAGATCTCGGTCGCGCCCGCGAGGAGGTCGGCGGCCGAAGCGTCAACAGACCTGGGTCTCCGGGACCCGCGCCGACGAGGTACACGGTCCCGGACGCGGGCCCCGCTGAAGATGGTGAAGAAGGTGACGATGAGACCATCGCCAGTCCGAAGCAAGAACCCGACCGACAGCTGGGTCAGGTCAGAGTGCTGCGTTGGCGTTGGTGGCCGGTTCGGCGAAGTTGGGCACGACGGCGATGATGTCCTCGACGAGCTGGCTGATTCGCGGCGCTCTGTCCGCAGTTCTCAATGCTCGCGGGGCCTCACTCCCGCCTCGCTCTCGCGCGGCGGCTACGCTACAAGGATGAACGCACGATGGGCAACGCCTACAGAATTGTCGGAGTGCCTATTCGGGCAGCTCAGGCTCACCGGCCAGAACTCTCGCGTGGTCCCCGAATCAGCAAACTGGAGCGAGAAGGTCGTCGCGTAGAGATTCTGATCGTCGAGTTGAAGCCGGCCGAAGCGGCGCTCGAACGGGAACGAGGATTCGCCAGCGCGGGGTTCCGGCCGCGCGAGGTCCTGGAGCCCAAGGACGGCGATGAGCGACTCGACGATGATGACGGGTGAAACATACTGACCGAGGCAGGTATGCCGGCCCCAGCCGTGCTGCAGATAGTGTTCGCGCGGACGGTCGAGGACGAAGGCATCGGGCTCGGGCACGTCTCGCATGGCCGAGCCGTGAGACACGAAGACCGGCGTGCCCGCGGCGATCGGCCGGCCGTTCGCGATGCGTGCGCCGTCTCGCGCGCATTTCCGCAACAGGACTTCACCTTGTGGCTGCAGCCGCAGCGCCTCGCGGAAATACTTGTGCAGCTCGGCGCGGGATTCCTTAACGTTCGAACCAGTCAGGACGTTCCGTGCCAGCTGGCTGGCCTCTGCGAAACTACCGTAGCGGTAACCCGCCAGCCCCCCCGTCGCAAATTCGCCTTCTTTAAGCCGCACCAGTGAATCGATCACGCGGCAGGTTGCCTCTTCCTGCCCTGCGACCGCCCCGACGATCGTGCCCATCACGTTCTCCGCGATTCGAAGGTCGCTGACCAGGCGCGGATCGAGATCCGAGGGCATCTCCACGGTCGGCGCGGAACGACCCTGCTGAAAATGCACCAGCCGTGTCAGCATCGTGTCGTCGACTGGCTGGCCCGCGAGTATCCGCCGACGCTGAACGTCCACTTCACGCAGGAGGTATGCGAGCAGCTGGCGACAGGCGCGCAACCCCTCCACCTGCACGACCGGGTCTTTCTGGACGTTGTTGAAAAAGTGCCGGAACGCCGCCTTGATCCAGACATACATTTGCCGCTCGTCGGGGATGACACCGTCGGCGCGTCCGAGTGCGGTCTCGGCCACGCCGTCGATCGGCGACCCGTAGTAGGTCAGCATCTCCGGCGTCAATTCGAACGACCCGGTTTGCGGCGCAACCGGCACGCCGAGGTACTTGTGGCCGAGGGTCACCGGGACATAGCGCGCCACTGATTCCACGACGTCGATCGTCAGCGCGCCGGTGTCAGATTGCCGGTTCGCGCGGGCCGCTGCCACGGCGGCGCCGACCCGCCGGATGCACTCCCGATGGAGCACATCGACGATGCGGTCGGCGTCGGCCCGGTTGCACACGAGCGAGAGCAACCGTTTGTCGGGCTCGTAGACGGTCGTGTCGTCGGTGCTCAGAACGAAGGTGCTGAAGCCGCCGTTGTGTTGCGGCGACATGACCTTCGTCATCTCGACACCGTAGGGCTCGACCGTGAACTCCTGATCGCGTTCGAACACTTCGCGCACGAGATTGCCGTCAACGACGAGAACCGGACCAAAGGCGGGCTGAAAGAGCGGTCCTCTCTTACGCACCTCTTCCAGCATCGGATAGGGCTTGAACTTCAGAAACAACCCCAGCACTGCGCCAACGGCGCGCCCCTGCCGCAACGCTTGACCTTGAAGCACCAGGAGCTCCTCGGTTTCCGCCGGCGTGAGCCCCGTCGAACGTGCCTTGCCGGCAAGCGCGACGAGCCGCGACCCGTCAACCGGGTTGTCGGCAACGATGCGATCGACGGTTGCGAAGAAGGATTGAAGCGCGGATGGCTCGGCGAGGAAGGCAAGGTTCGGCGTGGCTGGATCGGCGGCAAACCGCCCGGACTTCACCGCACCTTCAGTGTTCAGTTCGATCGACAGGCGCATGGTCCGAACACCTCATTATCCCGCCATGGCTGAGCTTGCCGTCCGTTCGCCGCCGCGGCACGCGGCGTTATTATCCACGAGGCCGCCGGCGAGATTGAGGAGAGCTCCGCGATGCACACCATTCTTGTCACGGGCGCGAGCAGCTTCCTGGGGTACCACGTCGCGAAGCGACTGAACGAGGCCGGGATCCGCCCGCGCGTCCTCGAACGACCCGAGAGCAAGCTCGATGCGCTCGAGGCACTCGACGTCGAAAGATGCCCGGGCCATCTCGACGACGCGTCAGCGGTGCGGTCCGCCTGCACTGGCGTTGGCACCCTGCTTCACGTCGCCTTCAAGGTGAGCTTCGGCGGCGGGGCGCCGGCGCTCGAGGAAATGAAGCGCATCAACGTCGACGGCACGCGGGCGCTGCTGAAGGCGGCGGCCGACAGCGGCGTTCGACGCGCCGTCGTGACGGGCAGCGCGCTGGCGATCGGCGTCAACCGGAAGCCCGTGCCGCTCGACGAGTCTGCCAGCTGGTCGGAGCATGCACTCGATTTCCCGTACGCCAGGCTGCGCCGCGAGGTCGAACTCGACGCGCTGGCTCAGGCGAGGGACGGGTTCGCGGTCATGACGGTTTGTCCCTCGCTGACCTTCGGACCCGATGATCCGTCAGGCGCTCCCGCGAACAAACTGCTTGGGGCGCTCATGGCTGGCAAGGTGCCGGTCAGAGTCACCGTCGGTTTTGGCTGCCTCGACGTCCGCGACTTTGCGAAGGGGATGGTGCTTGCTGGCGAGCGGGGACAATCGGGACGGCGTTATCTTTTGAGCGGACACAATGTCACGGCCGACCAGCTCGTCGAGGAGGTGACGGCGATTACCGGCGTCCGCGGGCCGCGGTTCCGGGCGCCGGCGCTGCTCGTCAACGCCGTCGTGGGCATCGTCGAACTTCTGAGCAAGCTTCGACGAAAGCCTCCGCCGATCAACCGTGATGTGTTTCAGATTCTTGGCCGCTACGCCTGGTACGATACGGCCAGAGCGCGCACCGAGCTCGGTTGGGCGCCGAGGCCGCTCAAGGACACCCTCGCGGACACCATTCGATGGCTGCGTGAACAGCCGTCGAATCGCGCCTGACCTGATCGGGCTCTACCATGCGCACGCCACTCTTGATCGCCACGCTGACTGTCGGCGCGATCGTCTCGGCCCAGTCGGCAGAACTCACACCGACGGAACGCTCCCATCTCGTCGCGCACCTGGAAATGACCGGGAGCTGGCTCATCGACGAAGTCTCCAACCTCTCACAAGAGCAGCTCACGTTCCGGCCGTCCCCCGAGTCATGGAGCATCATGGAGGTCGTCGAACATCTCGTCGTCGTCGGCCCGATCTACTGGAACGATCTGCAGAAAGCCCTTCAGGGCCGCCCCACCAAGCGGATTCTCACCAGCCGAGACGAGGACATTCTCTGGTACGGTATCGACCGAACCCGGCGAGAAGTCGCGATACCCTCTGAGAGGCCTCCGGGAGCCCTTCGTGATATCTCGAGCGCCCTGAAGACGTACCGGACGCAGCATGCGCAGCTGCTGGACTACGTGCGCACGACGAAAGACGATCTCCGGAGGTACCTCGTGGACCGGCAGCTGTGCGACGCCTACCAGTGGGCGCTGCTCATCTCGACGCACGAACAGCGGCACATCCTCCAGATCCGCGAAATCAAGGCCCATTCGAGCTATCCCAGGAGATGAGGAACCCGATTCCTGGTGAGCCGTATCAGGACCTGAGGAGGATTGTCGAATGACCGTTCAGTCCCGCCAGTTTGCCAGCTCCAGCAAATCGTGGGAGGCGTTGTGCGCAGAAGCCTCCGCCTTCGCAACAGAAGTCGGAAGAGAGCGCCTGATCAACATCTCGGTCGCCGCGTCCGGCGGGACCGACATGTTCGGCCTTGGAGGCACCGGCGTGATTGTCGTCTGGTACTGGGAGTAAACACTGATGAAACGCCACTGGCCTCGTCACCGCAGGCTGTGTTCTCGCCATGCTCTCGACGTCTCCGGCTGCGAAGCAGGCTGGGAACGTGCTCATCGGGTACTGCGTGGGGCTGAAGGGCCTCGAGATCGCCAAGTCGGCGGGGTTCGACTATGTCGAACTCGGGGTCACGGAAATCGCCGCGCTCTCGGACGCCGATTTCGACGCGGCGCTGGAGCGAGTGAAGCAGGTTGGCATTCCCACACCCAACGCCAATCTCTTTATCCCTGGAAGCATCAGGCTGACGGGACCTGAGGCCACCGATCAGGAACAGCAGCTGGCCTACGTCAAGAAAGCCTTTGCGCGCCTCAATCGGCTCGGCGTGAAGATCGTCTGTTTCGGGAGCGGCGGCGCGCGACGGGTGCCCGAGGGCTTCCCACAGGAGGAAGCCTTCAAGCAGCTTGTCGCCTTCGGGAAGCTGATTGGTCCGGAAGCCCGAGAGAACGGCATCACCGTCGTGATCGAACCGCTCCGCCGCCAGGAAACCAACATCATCAACACCACGCGTCAGGGACTGGACCTGGTGAAGGCGGTCAACGACCCGAACTTCGAGCTGCTGATCGACTTTTATCATCTCGCCAGCGAGAAAGAAGATCCGGCGATCATCCTCGAGGCCAGGGAACACATCCGCCATCTACACATGGCCAACCCGCAGGGGCGCGTATTCCCCCTCTTATGGGAAGAGTTCGACTACGCGCCCTTCTTCGCCAACTTGCGTCAGATCGGCTACGCCGGCCGGATCAGCATCGAGGCATCCAGCCGCGACGTCCCGACGGAGGCGCCGAAGGCGATTGCCCTGTTGCGACGGGCGTTCATCGATCCTCCGCCGCGGGTGGCGATTGAACGCCCGACTGCCCGACCGGGGCGCGCCCTACTTCTTCGCCACCGTCCATGTCCCGCTGGCGAGCTCGCCGCCACCTTTTTGCGTCAGCTACCCACGTGCCTTTCGCGGTGTTGCCGTCGAAGGTCGCCGTCAGCGTCACTTCCGCCGATTCGTCCGGCGGAAAGTCGTAGGTCGCGTTCATTTTCTGACCCTCAATCGTGAGGGTCTTCAACGTCGCCTTGTAGGTGGGTTCGCCGGTCACAGAAACCTGTCCACCGAGCTTGCCGTCCTTGCCTTTCTCGAGTGTCAGCTCGAAGCCGCCCGTGCCCGCGCCCTCCCAGGTCCCGGTCCACGTGCCGGTGAGGTCAGTCTGAGACGACGGCTCCGTGACGCGGTGGCGCGCGTCGGCGCCGACGGCAACGACGAGCATCAGCAACGACAAGCAGATTGAGAACGCTCTCACGGCTCCTCCTCCTCTCACGGCTCCGCCGGGGGATAGGTCACACGGAGAGTCTAACTCCGTCCGGCTACTGCTAGACGCTTCAGGTCGAAGGGTACGCAAAAAAGCGGCGCCCAATGAAATTGGACGCCGCCCACGTCATTCAGAGTAACAGAGTGCCAGCGTGCAACTGGTGCCAGAGTGCCACCAGAGCTGGCCTGAGATACCCAACCTACCGATCGCCGGTCAAACGGTCCCATGCGTCTCGGACTGCGTCCTTGACCTGCTGCCACGTGGACCGTCCGCGATCCTTGTAGTCGTCCCAGTCGCGGCTCAGGTCCGATTCAATGTCGCTCCACTCGTCGCCTTCGTATCGGTCACGCGCGTCGAAGCCAAATCGATATGCCGGCCGGTAGTAGTCGAAGTCACGTCCCGCTTCAAAGTACGGTCTCTGCTGGTAGTGGTCGCGCCAGTACAGTTCCTCTGACGTCCAATCGTTTCGTGTACGCGTATTCGCCATAGTGTGTCTCCGTCCGCTGGGCGTCCGGCGACGCCAGCGTTCCGTCGGTTTTCCAAACTTCCGTCCGATGAGCTCGTTCGTCTGGCTCATCCTGAGATTCCCGCGAGCGCGCGGCCCGTCGGTTATCTCTAGCGATCAGTTCGTGAAAAGTGCAAGTGAGGTGCCACGCTGAATGGCGAAACCACGGCCGGAAATCGATGTCGAATGAGGATCAGAACGGTCGACACCCCATTGTGGGCAAGCGATTGCACCTCGAGACTCAGCTGGCCATCGCATCACGCGCATCAGCTGAAGCCGGCGCGCACATTGCTGGGGTTAACGTGAAGGCAGGAAGATCGAATGCCATTCAAGAGCAAGGCGCAGCGTCGAAAGTTCGCGGAGCTCCTGGTGAAAGGCGAGATTTCACCTGAGACGTACGAAGAGTGGAACCGGGAAACCGGGCGCGCGAAACTTCCCGAGTACGTCGGTTCGCGCACAACTCGCAAGCGCAAGCCGAGAACAGCTCGCAAGCGCAAGCGGCGAGCAGTAGCCAAGGGGAAGGCGCGCAGACCCACGCGCCGTACGTGACGTGAGGGTGCCGTTGTTTGCGTGTGTCAATCCGCGCGATGGCGCGCGAGCCTCAGCTCGAGGTGGCGCCGGACATCTGGCCACTCGGCGAGGAGAATGCTGTACATCACCGAGTCCCGGACGGTGCCATCCCGCCGCGCGGCATGATGCCGGAGCACGCCGTCCTTCCTGGCGCCCAGCCCTTCGATGGCCCGCTGTGAACGAAAGTTGAAGTTGTCGGTTCTCAGCCCGACGACCTTGCACCCAAGCGTCTCGAACGCATGGGCGAACAGCAACAGTTTGCACGTGGTATTGACGTGCGTGCGCTGGCAGCGCTCGGCGTACCACGTGTAACCAATTTCCACCCGATCGATCGCGGGAACGATGTCGTGATAGCGGGTCGATCCGACGATGGCGCCGGTCGAAAGGTCGCGAACGACCCACGGGAGCATGTGACCATCGCGTTGGCCCTGTAACGCCGTCGCGACGTACGCGGGCATCCGGTCTGGCGCCGGCACCGCCGTAAACCAGAGCTCCCAGAGGCGGCCGTCGGCCGCAGCGCTGTTGAGCGCATCAGAGTGGTCGTCGGTCAGCGGCTCGAGCCTGATGCCGTCGCGCTCGAGAACGGTCGGACGCACGTCGATCATGCACTGCAGGCTACACGGAAACGGCGTCCCCCGGGTAGCGCTCGGACTATCTCACGGTCACGGCAAGGCCCGAGGAACGCGCGCGTTCGACGAGCTCGCGCATCTTTTCGTTGGCCTGGCGCGCTGATTCTCCAACGCGTGCGCCGAAGGCGTTCACACGGTGCTGGAGATCGCGCGAGAGTCCTGCTTCCTTCTTGCGCTTCGATTCCTCGAGCGCGCGAAGCCCTTGACGAAGTTCTCGCCATTGATCGTCGAGGTCGCTCTTGAGCCGCTGCTCGAGCTCACGCAACGTCTCCTCGAGGTCCGGCAGCGACTGTTCGAGCTGCTCGCGAGCGTTCTCGAGCTCGGCCTTGAGATCGATGTCGGGCATCAACAGATGCGCGTCGGCAAACACATGCGCGTCGGCAAGAGCACGCATCGCCTGCTCTGCCGCGAGCCCACCGAGATGCGCGCCTTTCATCCCCTGCTCGGCGGCAGCGAGGCCATGCGCGAGGGCCTCTGCCCCGAGGGCCTGTGCCGCGGCGGCGATTTCTCCGTGATCGAGGCTCGATTCGTACACATCATTCCAGAGCGCGCGCGCGTGAGCGATGACATCGCGATCGCGAACGACATACTCCTGGCCGTCGACACGGAACCACAACAACGGTTCACCGTTTTTCTGATGCCTCCGGGCGCGCGCCACGTCGGCAAGCGAACCCGACATCGTCTGCTGGTTGTCCTCGAGCAGCAGGACGAAGTTCAGTTCGCCAGATTTCTGCTCTCTCGCTTCGGCGGACGCTCGACGGCTGGCGTTCTCCCTGCGCCGTGGGCTCGGACTCCACCGGTTCCGGAGCCTGAGCCTGACTGGCCGCCGGCGGCTTCGCGTTGGGCTTCGCCGCCGCCTGGACAGGCTTGCTCGCGCTTTCCCGACGAGCCGCCAGCTGTATCGGCACCATCGCGGTAATAGCGAGCCCGACGACGGCGACTGCCAAGGCGCGCGAACGGGTTGATCGCGCCGACTGATGCTGAAGCATGGCGATCCTCCGCTTGAGATTCGGAAACGACCAGGCGGCGCCGGCGGCCGTCAGACCGGTTCGAGGCCGGGAGACGCCGAGCGCCAAAAGCAGCCGGCCATAGTCCTGAGGCGCGACTTCGAGCGTGTCCATCACCGCCGAATCACACGCCGCCTCCCGAGACAGCGCGTATTCGCGCGCGGCAAGCCGCACGAGGGGATGAAAGAAGAACAACCGCTCGGCGAGTGCCGGAACGCAGCCGAGCCAGAGATCCGCGCGCTTGACGTGCGCCAGCTCGTGGCAGATCGCCATCTGCTGCTCACGGTCGGTCAGCGCTTCGAAACGATTCGCTGGCAGCAGCACGACCGGGTCGCAGCAGCCCGGTGACGAGGGGTGTATCGACGCCAGGCGAGATGCGGACCTCGGGCACGCGCTTCAGACGAAGATGGGAGGCGAGTTCGACCGCATGAGCCTGCAGTGCGCCGTTCGCGGGCGAGGACGCGTCGCGCAACCGAACGGTGTCCCGCCATCGACGCACTCCCACGGCGCCGACAATCAGCAGGCCCGTCGTCCAGCCGACCGCGGCAAACGTCGACCATTCGCGGAGCGCGCCGTTCCATCCACCCGTCGCCGCGCGCTGCCGCTGCGCTGTCCGATCGGACCCGAGCGAGAATTGTTCGACCCGTGGACTGGCGCCATCAACCACACGATGCACTACCGGCGGCTCGGCCGGCAAGATCGGGATGGCGACCGGCGTGGTCCACGTCAGCGCCACCACGAACTTCGCCGCGGCGCACCACCAGAGCATCGCGCGCGTCGCCGGGCTCAGAAGAAGGACACGGTCAAGCAGACAAATGGCCGCCCAGATTGCAACAACAAGGAGCGCGCCGTCCATCGACGCGCGGGCCAGGGTGAAAACCATGATCGATCACCGGTCCTTTCTGCGGTCGGCGTTGAGCCTGGCCACGATGTCTTGCAATTCCTCGAACTCGGCATCGGACAGCCGGCCGGCGTCGGACAAATACGCAAGAAACGGCGAGACCGATCCATCGAGGTTGCGCTCGACGAAGCGATGAACGGCATCTTTGAGAAGGTCCGCGGAGGAGGCGCGCGCTCGATATCGGTAGACGCCGTCGACGAGCTGGCGCCCCAGGTACGACTTGCCGCGCAGTCGCTCCATCATGGTAAGCACCGTCGACCGGGCAAGGCCGCGCGGCACGCCGAACTGCTCGGCTGCTTCCCCGACCGTGGTGCTTCCGCGATCGGCAATGTGCCGCAGCAGGGCCAGTTCCTGTTCGCCAATCGACGACTCGGCCATCGACTCTCCTCTACTGACTACACGTTAGTGTTAGCGACTACACGTTAGTGACTACACGTGTCGTTAGGCACGATAGCATTGGCGACACGTGTAGTCAACAGGCGCAATTTGATGGTTCGAGGTTCAGGGTTCAGGGTTCAGGGTTGGGACTGGGCTATCGCACGCCGAGCTGGGCTCGAAGCTTCTTCACATCATCGCGAGTGGCAAGCATCAGGTCGAGTTGCAGGCTCTTGGCAAGCGCGGCGCGAGCGGCGTCGCTCTGTCCCAGCGCCGCAAGGTTGTGCGCCACGTGCAGGTGAATCTCCGCGTTACCGGGCGCACGGGCCGCGCCTTCGGCGAGAAACTTTTCGGCCTCCTCGTGTTTTCCCAGCAGATAGTAGATCCAGCCAAGCGTGTCGGCGCTCGAAGCGGTGCCGCCGGAGACCTCGTAGGCCTGCTGGGCAATCGGCAGCGCTTCCGCCGGGGCGTTCTTGTGAACTGCGAGCGCATAGGCGAGGTTGTTGAGCGAGACTGGCTCCTTTGGTGCCACTGCGAGCACGAGACGGTATCGCTCTATGGCACGGTCATACTCTCCGGCCTCGTCATAGAGGCCCCCCAGTATCAGGTTGGCGGCTGTCAAGTTCGGTTCGCGGGCCGTTGCCGCTTCGAGTGCCCGTATCGCTCCCGTCTTGTCGCCACGAATCTGGCGCGCCTCGGCTCTGAGCAGGAGAATCCCCACCTCCCTGCTGGCCCCATCCGACACCAACACGGCAAGGCGGCGCGCGGAAAAGTAGCGTGGAAGCTCGGTTTCCTCGTCCAGATCGGGCGCCGTCTGCTCCGGCGGCAGTGTCTTCAAACGGAATGGCGCGCACAACGGATCACCGACGACCACGGCCTGCCAACTCAGGTATGGCATGGCGGCGTAGAACGCTTCAATCAGATTGAGCCCGCCAACATACGACGGGAACAGGATATCCGGCCGGATGGTGCCGTCGAGAAACGGCTCTCCGACGTAACCGGCAACGCCAGTAATGCCTTCTCGTACGAGATCCGCGATGAGAGACTGCGGAGAGCCTCGGTACGACGAACTGAGATCCTGCGCAGCGCCGGGTTTCCATTTGTCCGGCGGCGGTTCAAACGTGCGCGCTCCGGCACTGACGAATATCGTCGCCAGCGCGCCGGGCACGAATCCGAGTCCGAGCCGTCGTGTCCTGGTCGACGGATCGTTGGAGCCCCAGGACGCGTAGCCGAGGACATTTCCTCTTCCGAGCACGCCGCCAGGCGTCGCGTCGAGGAGCACGCGCTGCCCGAGCCCGGCAGCCGCCAGGGCGTCCGCCGTCGCCTTCAGCCAGAGTTCCGGAGTTTCTGCTGAGCTCTCCCCCTTCGAGTCCAACACGAAATCTCCGTTGGATATCGCGGCTGAGCCGCGGTCGATAAGAGCAATCACGTCCGCCTCGGTAAATCCGTCGAGGCGCGAGACAAGATAGACGTCCTGATCGACATGCGAAAACGGCCCACGATGGGCCGTGGGCGCCACGGTTCCATAGTATGGATTTGGCACAGGTCCGCCGCTTGGTACATGCGTACCGACCAGCTTCCGATACAGAAGAGTCAGCTCGGAATCTACACTGGCTGTGGCCCCGCCTCTGCCACCAGATCCACTGATTCTCAGCGGTATTCCCTTCGTGAGCACAATGTAGAAGATACGATCCTGCATCGCGTGCTGCCGGATCCAGGCGGCGATCGGACCTTCAATTTGCTCTTCGTATTGAGCACGAGTTACCTCGTCAGTGGCGGCAGTCTTGAGAGAAACGACGTTCTCGGCTGGAATTCCCCGTACCCGAACATAGCGAGCGGCGATGCGCTCAGACGTCCGACTCGTCGCTTCAACCGCGACGAGAACGTTGGTGCCGTCTTGCGCCGACGCCGCCGCGCAACTGCACACTAGCCCAGCCACGAAACAGTCGAGCAGAACCTTTCTCGGTCGCAGTCCCATTCTTCAGTTCCTCTCTCTTCCGGCTCAGCAGTCCAGCAGCAATGTGCCCGTTGCATTCCTATCGTCTGCCAACACGGTTCCACACCTCAACAGGAGCCAGCAATGATGAGTCGCACTGACGACGTTACTGCAAGCAATCGCAATCGATCACAAACTGGACCTTAAATTGCTTCCGAGATTTTGAAGCGCGCGGTTGTACGTCCGTCCGTGGTCATCGCGCCTGTCGCGGTCTGCGCCCTTTCACAGCACGTCATGTGACTGAGAGGGCGGTCGCCTGTCGACTCACGGTTGAGCTAGTAAGTCCTAGATTCGTTCCGGTGCCCATGAGATTTCTTCAAAACAGTCGCCTGCGACGGGCCGTCAAGTATGTCGGTGACGTCGTGCTGCTCACCGCCGCGTACTACGGAGCCTTCACTCTTCGGTTCGACGGTATCCTGCCGGATGAGTACTGGCATCTTTTTGCCTTCAGCGCGCCACTGTTTGTCCCAACCAAAATCATCCTTCTCCACCATTTCGGACTGTATCGATACTTCTGGCGACACACCGGCATTCCGGAATTAACACTTCTCGGCAAGGCGCTGTCGCTCGCCAGCCTCTTCATCATCGCGGACTACGCCATCGTGGTCGGGTTCGTGACCTTTCCTCGATCAATCATCCTCTTTGACTGGTGTCTGAGCCTGCTTGCACTGGCGGCCTTTCGCTCGCTGCCGCAGCTACTCCGCGACAAGCCCGTACCCGGGCTGAACCCCTACAAGGTTCAGCGCGAGCT
Source organism: uncultured Acidobacteriota bacterium (assembly GCA_963797625.1). GTDB lineage: Bacteria > Acidobacteriota > Vicinamibacteria > Vicinamibacterales > 2-12-FULL-66-21 > DATBJJ01. Next base: position 12,591 of record CAWCQI010000033.1, on the reverse strand, counting down.
CGTGCCCACTGCCAGGCAGAATGTGCTCCTGTACGGCGCGGGCGATCTCGGCGCGTCCCTGGCCGAGCAGATCAAAACAGCCTATTCGGGCTCAAAGCGCGTGCTGGGCTTTATCGATGACGATCCGTCGCTCCTGAACATGAACCTTCACGGCTTTGAAGTCCTCGGTGGACGGCGCGTGCTGCCGAAGCTCGTCGCACGATACGGTCACATCGATCAAATCGTGATCACCATCTCGGCGATCTCCGGCAGGCAGCTGGATGACATCGTGGAGTTGTGCCGCCAGTATTCGCCGAACGTGCAGGTCGCGCCCAGCCTCGACGAACTGTTCATGGGAAAGGTGAGCGTTAGCGATCTGCGTGACGTGCAGATTGGCGACCTGCTGGGGCGTGAAAGCGCGAAAGTCGATTTCAACGAAGAGCGGTTGAAGATCTTTCTGGGTGGCAAGACGATTCTCGTGACAGGGGCGGGCGGCAGCATCGGCTCGGAGCTCTGCTTTCAAATCCTGAAATTTCGCCCACGCAAAATCATCCTGCTCGGCCGCGGCGAGAACAGCATCTACGCGACCAAGCACCGGCTGTTGCCTCACGCCGACGGGGTCGAGCTCGAGGAAGTGATCGGAGACATCATCAACTACTCCAAGCTGGACAGGGTCTTCAGGCAGTCCGCCCGGAGCTCGTCTTTCACGCTGCGGCCGACAAGCACGTTCCACTCATGGAAATGTACCCGGACGAAGCGGTCCTGAACAACATCATCGGCACGCAGAACGTCCTGACCGCCGCGCTCGAATGCCATGCGCAGAAAGTCGTGTGCATTTCTTCGGACAAGGCCGTCAACCCGTCGAGCGTGATGGGCTGCTGCAAGCGCGTGACGGAACTGCTGGTACGCAGTCAGAAATTTTCGCGAGTTGCCTGCGCCGTTCGATTCGGCAATGTCATGGGCAGCCGCGGCAGCGTCATTCCGCTTTTCAAGAAACAAATCGCTGACGGCGGTCCAATTACGATCACGGACCCGAACATCACGCGCTACTTCATGACGATCCCGGAGGCGGTGCTGTTGGTTACTCCATGGCCGGCTCCTTGTCTCGGGCCGGCGAAATCTTCCTGCTCGACATGGGGCAGCCGATCCGGCTGCTCGACCTCGCCCGGCAAATGGTCAAACTGTCGGGACTGCGCGACGAAGCCATTCCTGTTCAGTTCATCGGCCTCCGACCTGGCGAGAAGCTCGAAGAGGAGTTGTCGTATCCCTACGAGACGCTGCTCCCGACGGATCAGGCCAAGTTGTCCCGGCTGGACGGGCCGTCCAAGGTACCGGCGGATTTGGCAACGAAGGTGCAGCAGCTCAAGATGCTCGGCATCAGCATGGACTTCGACGAGATCCAGCGGACGCTACAGGAAGTCGTGCCGGAATATCGACCGATGACGCCGGTGCGGCAGCCCGCCGCGACACCCGTCGTCCGCGCTGGGTGACATGCAGACGACCACACTCGATCAGTCTGAACGCGTCTGGCTGTCACTGCCCCCGTTGCCGATTTTGGCGGGGCTGGTCGCGGCGCTCATCTGGACTTATTGGCTGGTACTCCCGGGGCTGGTCGCACAGTGGTGGAACGAGGACGAGTATTCGCACGGGTTTCTCATCCCGATCGTCTCTGGCGTATCTCGTCTGGACCAAGCGGGATGAATTGAAGGCCACTGCGGTCAGACCCACGTTGTGGGGTCTGGTCATCATGGCGATGGCCCTGGCCATCTACGTCACCGGCATTCTGGGGGCCGATCTCTTTCTTCAACGCGTGTCGATGGTGGTCATGATTGTCGGCGGCATCCTGTACGTCGCCGGGCTTCCGATCCTACGTGTCGTCGCGTTTCCGCTCGGCTTTCTGCTGCTGATGATTCCGCTGCCGGGGATCATCTTCAACTCGATCGCCTTTCCGCTTCAGCTGTTCGCGGCCCAGATTGCGAGCGCGATCATGGAGACCTGCGGGGTCCTGGTCTTTCGGGAGGGCAACGTGATGCACCTGGCCGCGGTGTCCCTCGACGTTGAGGAGGCGTGCAGCGGCATCCGATCCCTCATGTCGTTGACCGCGCTCGGCCTGCTGTATGCCTACATCGCGTACTCGAGCTGGCTGCTGCGCCTGCTGCTCTTCCTTGCCATCGTCCCGATCGCCATCGCCGCAAACGTCTTTCGCGTGACCATGACGGGCCTCCTCGCCCACTACGCCTCAGTCGACACCGCACTTGGCGTATTTCACACTGCTGGTGGCTGGTCGGTGTTCATCGTTGCGGCAGCGCTGCTCCTCGGAGTCAGCCGGCTGCTGCGTTTCCTGGTCTCCGCGAAATGACTGGAATGACCGGACGGATGCTTGTCGTCGGCGCGATGCTGCTGGTGTCCTCCTGGGCGGTGCGCGCCGTGGGCCATGGGGAACCGGTCGCGCTGCGTCAGCCATTCGCCAGATTCCCTCAGACCTTGGGCGAGTGGCGCGGCGAGGACTTGCGCTTCACCGAACGCATCGAGAACAAGCTTGGCGTCACCGACTACGTGTCCAAGATGTACCGCCGCGGCTCGACCGCCGTGCACCTGTACGTGGGCTTCTATGCTTCGCAGCAGCATGGCGCGATGCTGCACTCCCCCAAGAATTGTCTGCCGGGAAACGGGTGGTTCATCGCGCGCCGCGATACGACGACCGTCAACGTCGCACCGTACGATCCCTTCACGGCGAATAGTTACACCGTCCGCAACGGCATCGACCAGCAGGTCGTCGTCTATTGGTATCAACAGTCGGGCGGCAGGATTGTCACCAACGAGTATCTCGGGCGTGTTCACCTCGTGCGTCGACGCCCTGACCAAAGGTCGAAGTGACGCCGCGCTGATTCGCATCAGCGTGCCGTTCGAGGATGACGCCGCGGCGGCCGAACGCACCGCCCTGGAGTTCATTCAGATCGCCTACCCGGCGCTCGCCGGCTTCCTTCCACACGACATCGCCTCATCCGCTTCCAGTGCACCCACTCAACCCTGAGCACGACATGACACATACCCACGCCGAGATTCCGCTGAGCCGTCCCGATATTTCCGAGACGGACATCCAGGCGGTGGTCGACGTGCTGCGGACCCCGTTCCTCAGCCTTGGCCCGAAGCTGCCGGAATTCGAGTCCGCCTTTGCCGACTACGTGGGCGCGCGCTTTGCCACCGCCACCAGCAGCGGAACGGCCGCGCTCCATCTGGCCGTGAAAGCGCTCGGCATCGGCCGCGGGGATGAGGTGATTACGACGCCCTTCAGCTTCGTGGCATCGGCCAATTGCGTGCTGTTCGAGGATGCGGTCCCGGTGTTCGTGGACATCGAGGACACGACGTTCAACCTGGACGTTTCCTTGATCGAGCGCCAGATCACGCCACGCACGAAGGCCATCCTGCCGGTGCACGTCTTTGGACGGCCGGCCAATATCGACGCGATTCTCGACATCGCGCGACGCCACGATTTGCGCGTCATCGAAGATGCCTGCGAGGCGATCGGCGCTCGCTGGCGCGACCAGCGCGTCGGCTCGCTCGGGGACGTCGGCGTCTTTGCCTTCTACCCGAACAAGCAAATGACGACCGGCGAAGGCGGAATGCTGGTCACCAACGACCCGGCCCTCGACCAGTTGTTCAAGAGCCTCCGCAACCAGGGTCGTGGCGAGGCGAGCGCATGGCTGCAACACGAGCGCCTCGGCTTCAACTATCGGCTCTCGGACATCAATTGCGCGCTCGGGCTGGCGCAGCTGGGCCGGCTCGAGACGATTCTCCGGAGACGACGTGACGTTGCCGACGAGTATCGCCGGCAACTCGCCGACATCGCAGACCTCGAGCTACCGCTCTACGATCTGCCCGACGGTGAAGTCAGCTGGTTCGTCTATGTCGTCCGGGTGAAGGGACGCGATCGATCCGGACGCGATGACGTGCTGCGAACGCTCAGGGCCGACGGGATTGCCTGCAGTGACTATTTCTCGCCCTTGCACCTGCAGCCCCACATTCAACGACTCGGGCATCGGGCCGGTGACTTTCCCGTCACCGAAGCCGTCGCGGCTTCGACAATCGCGCTCCCCTTCTACACCAATTTGCAACCAGAGCAGATTGGTCGCATCAGCGAGGGGCTTCGCCGCGCGCTCGGGCGGCACCCGGCGGGAACCAGGCGCGTCGCGATCGGCCGAGGCTTGTGCCCGCTCACTCGCGCCCTCGACGGAAGCCACAACCCATATGAGCCAGGATGGCGAACGACTCCGAACGCGCGGTTCGGGAGATCCTCACCGACATCACCATGAACGACGGATGTCTCCAGCACCCGAGCGATGCGCCGCTCGACGCCACAGGCATCGACTCAGTCGGCATGATCGAGCTCGTCTACGCGCTCGAGAATCGCTTCGCCATCAAGATCGGCGACGACGAAGTCGCGCCGGAAAACTTCACGTCGATCGAATCGCTTGCCGCGCTCGTCGCCCGAAAATGCCCCTGATCGACCTCTTGCGGCGACGGCTCAATCGGACCAGTCCGGCGCTGGTGTTCGAGGGCTCGACGTTCACCCCAAGCGACCTCGTGCAGCAGGCCGCACAGCTGGCCAATCTCCTGAAGGCCGCAGGCGTCGGACGCGGCTCCAAGGTCTTGGTCGCGCTGCCCAACTGCCCGGCATTCCTGCTGTTGCTGCTGGCAGTCAACGAGTGCGGCGCGGTGTTCATACCCGTCAACCCGGGACTCGCGGCCGACGAGCGCGAGCGCATCGACGCGATCGCGCGTCCCGACGTCGTGATCACCGACAGAGGAACGGTCGAGTTGCTGCCGGGAACGTTTCTCTCCCGCACCGGTTGGACGCCTTACGGCGATGAGGATGTCAGCGGTCTCGCGGCAATCATCTTTACGAGCGGCACGACCGGAACGCCCAAGGGCGTCATGATGACCGAAGAGGCGCTCCTCGCGAACGCTCGAGGCGTGGCGCAGTGCCTCGGCCTCTCTGAGGCCGACACATCCCTCGTCTTTCTTCCGCTCTACTACTCCTACACGCTCTCGCAGGTGCTCAGCACCCTCGTGGCCGGCGGCTCCGTCGTGCTGCTGCGGAATCTCTTCTTCCCTCAGCTGGTCTTTAGTGCCATTGCCGAGCACCGGGTGACCGGGTTCGGCGGTGTGCCAACCAGCTTGAACATCCTCGCAACTCACCGCGCTCCTTCGGCCGGACGCGTGGATTCGCTGCGATACATCCTCAGCGCTGGTGGACCTCTCTCGCCTGCCGTCATCGACAGGGTCCGGGCGGCATTCCCCGGCGCCGCGCTCTTCAATAACTACGGATGCACCGAGATTGGTCCTCGCGCGACGGCAGTCGACTACACGTCGACCCCGGACAAAATCGGATCGATCGGTCGACCCATCCCCGGCGTCTCGGTCACGATTGCGCGGCCCGATCGGTCCGTAGCCGACGTCGGCGAGAGCGGTGAGATCGTCCTGAGCGGACCGAGCCTGATGAAGGGCTACTACCGCGATCCGGAGACGACCGCGTCGCGGATGTCGCGGCATGGATTTCACACCGGAGACTACGCCTACGCCGACGCTCGAGGGTTTTCTCTACTATCAGGGGCGCCGGGACGACATTTTCAAGTCGGCGGGCGAGAAGGTCAGCGCGCGAGAGATCGAGGACGTGGTGCTGGCGCACGACAGTGTCGCCGAAGCGGCGGTCATCGCCATGCCCGATCCGGTCCTCGGCACGGTGCCGGTCGTCTATGTCGTCCGGCGCCCTGGAACGTCGTGCACCGATCGCGAGCTGCAGACGTTCTGCGCCCGCCACCTTTCGAGGCACAAGATTCCGCGCGCCGTGCATTTCGTCGACGAGCTGCACAAGACGTCGAGCGGCAAAGTTCAGAAGTACCGACTCAGGGAGCAGGCAGACATGACGATCGCGCCGCTGTCTCTCGTCGGCAAGGCGGTGACCGTCCCCTGGGGGTGCTGGGATCCGGACACCACGCTGGAGCTGTCGTTCCCGCAGCGTTTCACGATGCAGGTGAACGGAATGCGCGACGGTCGCCAGTTGTCCGCGCCGGCGTTGGCGAACGCCGTGCGCCAGCCGCTCGACTCCAGGCCGCTTCGTGAGCTGGCCGCCGCCACCCGCACCGTCGCCATCGCCGTTGACGACATCACGCGACCGACGCCGATTGCCGAGGTCCTGCCGATTCTTCTGTCCGAGCTCGAGGGCATCGCGCCCCAGAACATCAAAATACTCGTCGCGCTCGGCGCCCATCGTCCGATGGTTCGTACCGAGCTCGAAAGAAAGCTCGGCGCGGCAATCGTCGACGAGTTCGACATCGAGCAACACCATCCGTACGAAAACCTGGTCGATCTGGGCAGATCCAGCCGTGGTACGCCGATCCGCCTGAACCGGAGCTTCTGTGAGGCGGACTTGAAAATCGCTCTGGGAGGCGTCATGCCCCATCCGTACATGGGGTTTGGTGGCGGCGCCAAGCTGGTGGTCCCCGGGCTCGCCGGCATCGAGACGCTCCAAGCGAACCATCAGCCTGCCGTCACGGGTATCTCGGGCGGCCTTGCCAACCCTGACGTCGATGCGCGACGGGACGTCGAGGAAATCGCCCTGAAGGCGGGGCTCGATTTCAGCTGCAATGTCGTCGTCAATTCGCGCCGGGAAATCGCGGGCCTGGTCAGTGGTCATCCGGTCTCGGCGCACCGCGCAGCGGCGCGCCTGGCGACCGACCTGTACGCGACCACGGCACCGGGGGCGCCCTATGACGTCGTCTGCCTGAACGCCTATCCGAAGGATGGCGAGCTCCTGCAGGTCGGCAATGCGCTCAACTGCTATCGCACGTCGCGGCAGCCGCTGCTGAAGCGCCGATGGAACGCTCGTCATCACTGCCTGCTGCCAGCTCGGGCGGGGCTACCACTCGCTTCATGGTCCTGGCATGCGGCTGCACCGGACGCCGGCCGTCAAGCCGTTTCTCGAAGGGCGTGAGGTTGTGGTCTTCAGCCCGCACCTCAACGACCGCGATTTCCGCGTCTCGTTCGCAGCCGAATACCGCCTGTTCACGACGTGGGAGGCGCTGAGCGCGCACCTGCAGGCCAAGCATCCCGGCGCCGTTTCGGTTGGGGTGTTCCCGACGGCACCTCTTCAAATCCTGAGCTGACACTGTGTTCTATCGGCGATTTGGAAAGCGGCTCTGCGACGTCACGCTCGCTGTACTGGCGCTGACGGTGCTGTCGCCGCTCTTCGCGCTCTTTGCGCTGCTCATCAAGCTGACGTCGCGCGGCCCCGTCTTCTACGTGCAGGAGCGGATCGGAAAAGACGGCGTGCCGTTCCGATTCATCAAGTTTCGAACCATGGTCGTCGGCGCCGAGACGCACGGGGCTGGAATCCTGTGCCTCAAGAACGACCCGAGAGTGACGGCTGTCGGTCGGCTGCTTCGCAGGTCCAGCCTGGACGAGCTCCCTCAATTGATCAATGTGTTGCGCGGAGAGATGAGCGTCGTCGGGCCGCGGCCGGGCCTCGCCTATCAAGTAAAGGAGTACACGCCGGAGCAACGGCGCCGACTGACGCGTGCTGCCGGGGATCACCGGCTGGGCGCAGGTCAACGGACGAAACGCGATCAACTGGGACGAACGGATCAAGCGCGATATCGAGTACGTCGAACGTTTGTCGCCACGCATGGATCTTCTCGTTCTGCGTCGCACGCTCGGGGCCATCGTTCGCAGCGATACGCTGATCGCGGAGAAAGACCATTTCAAGGAGAAGGCGGCGAAGTCCGTGGTGAGGCCTCAAAAAGTCGTCATCATCGGCGCGGGCGATCACGGCCGCGGAACGCTCGAGATTCTGCGCGAGGCATCGAGGCATGGCGGTGGTCCAGAGGTCGTCGGTTTTCTGGATGACTCGCCGTTGCGGCGCGGCGCGCTCGTCGGCGGCCTGCCGGTGCTTGGGTGGACTCGAGTGGGTGCCTGCAGAGCCGCAGCCTGATCTTGGATATGTCATCGGGATTGCCGACACCAGGGCCAAGCAGCGAATCGCCCAACGGTTGAGCGATCGGCCAATCACCTACGTCTCCGCCGTCCATCCGTCGCTCATCGCGGCCAGCGGCGTTCGCATTGCGCCGGGCGCGATCATCAATGCCGGCGTCGCCATCGCGTACGACGCCGTGATCGAAGAACACACGACGGTGAATCTCCATTCGACGATCGGTCACGACTGTGTGCTGGGACGCTGCTCGACGGTGGCGCCGGGCGCGAACATCGCCGGAAGAGTCCGGCTTGGTGAAGGCTGCGACATCGGCGTGAACGCGACGATTGGGAAGGGTCTCGAGATCGGGGAGTGGAGCTCCGTCGGTCCTGGAGCGGTCGTCGTCAGGAGCGTGGCCCCCGGTCAGCACGTCTTTGGAAACCCTGCCAGAGTCGTCCTGCCGCTGGCGCGTCGCTCACACGCCTCGTGATCGACACTCGAGGGCGGCGGCGGATCGTGACGGTCGCCGGCGCGCGGCCGAATTTCGTGAAGATCGCGCCGATTCAGCGCGAGCTGGCAGCGCGAGGCGACTGCTTTCGCGACCCGGCTGGTCCACACCGGTCAGCATTATGACGCCGGCCTGTCACAGGTGTTTTTCGATCAGCTCGAGATTGCACCGCCTGCCGTCACGCTGGACGTCGGTTCCGGCAGCCACGCGCAACAAACGGCCGCGGTCATGGCCGCCTTCGAGTCCGTCCTGCTCGATTGGCGCCCGGATCTGGTGCTCGTCGTCGGGGATGTCAATTCGACGCTGGCCTGCGCGCTGGTGGCCGCAAAGCTGGGGATTGCCGTCGCCCACGTCGAAGCCGGCCTCAGAAGCTTCGACCGAAGCATGCCGGAAGAGATCAATCGCGTGTTGACCGATCACCTGTCCGACTTGCTGTTCACCACTGAACATTCGGCGCACGACAACCTGCGGCGTGAAGGCATCCCTGACGAGCGCGTCCATTTCGTCGGCAACGTGATGATCGACACGCTGCTCGCGCACCGCGATCGAGCCCGGCGCCTCGCGGCGCCGGAGCGCTACGGCGTCGCCAAGGGCGAATACGTCCTCCTGACGATGCACCGTCCGACCAACGTGGACGATCCGAAAGTATTCGAGGACCTGATGGGCGCGATCGCCGAGATTGCCTGCGACGTGACCGTGCTCTTTCCCGTGCATCCGCGGACCCGGCCGTCAGTGCTCCAGTCGGCGCATGCCGCGGCGCTCGTGTCGCGGTCCCGGCTGCGCCTTCTGGAACCGCTCGGCTATCACGAGTTCATCGGCTTGATGGACGACAGCGCGGCGGTGCTCACCGATTCGGGCGGCGCCCAGGAGGAAAGCACCGCCCTCGGGATCCCCTGCCTGACGCTGCGGGAGAACACCGAGCGCCCGGTCACGGTGACCGACGGCACGAATCACGTCGTTGGCTGCGACCCCGGGGCCATCGTCGCCGCGTGGCGCCAAGTCAGCGGGAACTCGCGTCGGTCCACCAGACCGCCTTTGTGGGACGGCTGCGCCGCGCCGCGCATTGTCGATGTCCTCGCCAATGGGTGGCCCAATGGTCGGCCCAATCGTGCCAATGATGGCCGGGCCGAGCGAACCTCTTCGGATTGGGCTGCTGGTCGACACACTTCAGCAGCCAGCGTGGGTCAGACAGATCATCGCCGATATCCAGGCGTCGCAATACGCGCGGATTGTGCTGGTCGTCAAGAAAGATGGGCCACCCAAGGCGCGAGCCTCTCTTGCGCGTCGCATCTGGCGAAGGCGATCGCGGCTGGCCTATCTCGCGTACAGGTGGCTCGACGAAAGAGCCTTTCGGACGTCTCACGACGCGTTCGCGCGACAAGATACCGCCGATCTCCTGGCCGAGGCCGCCGTCGTTCGCGCCACCGTGAGGGAAACGCGTTTCTGTGACTACGTGTCGGACACAGCCCTCGCCGAGATCCGGGACGCTCGCCCAGATGTGCTCCTTCGTTTCGGCTTTCGAATTCTCAAGGGACCGATTCTCGAGGCCGCACGCTACGGTGTCTGGTCGTACCATCACGGCGACAACCACGTCAATCGCGGTGGACCGGCGGGTTTCTGGGAAGTCATGCACGAGCACCCGACGACCGGATCGGTGCTTCAGATCCTCAATGAGGACCTCGACAACGGGCGAGTGATCTACCGGTCGTACGCGAAGACCGATCGCTCTTCGGTGTGGCGGAACCGGAACAACTACTATTGGAAGTCCGCAGCGTTTGTGACGCGCGCCCTTCGCCAGCTCGCTGACTGCGGCCCCGCTGCACTCGAGGGATGCTCCTGCGGCCACGGATCCCGCGACGTACGCTTCTACAGCGAGCGGCTGTTTCGCAAACCAGACAACCTGGAAACGATCGCCCTTGTCGGCCGCTACCTGACGAGGCGGATGAGCGAGCATGTCCGGCGGATACGCGAGGTCGATCAGTGGGCGATCGCCTTTTCGCTGTCGAAAGCGGCTCCGTCCACGACGCTCTATCGCTTCAAGGAGCAGTGGCCACCGATCGGCTCGTCCTGGGCCGATCCGTTTCCGGTCGCGGCCCCGGACGGTTACCACATCTTCCTCGAGGTCTACGATCGCGCGACGAAGCGAGGACACATCGGTGTCAGCCGGCTGACACGGGAAGGTGTCTTCGATCGCCCCGTGACGGTCCTGGAACGTCCCTACCACCTGTCGTACCCGTTCGTCTTTCGGTGGCGCGACACCTGGTTCATGATGCCCGAGACGTCGAACGCCACACGAATTGAAGTGTTCTCAGCTCGTCAGTTCCCTTCTGAATGGACGCCGGAAGCCGTGTTGTTCGAGTCCGTTCACGCTGTTGATGCGACGCTCGTGTCGGTGGAAGGCCGGTGGTGGCTCTTCACCAATGTCTCGCCGCATCCCGCGATTCGCAACTATGACGAGCTCCACGCGTTTCACGGCCCGACCCCGCTTGGCCCGTGGACGCCGCATCGCCGCAATCCCGTCAAATCGGACGCCCGTTCAGCGCGTGGCGCCGGCCGGTTTTTCTGGAAAGGTCAGACGCTGTTCAGGCCGTCCCAGGATTGCAGCGGCCGATATGGTTCCGCGATCGTCATCAACCGCGTCGATCGGCTGACCCCCGACGCCTTTCAGGAAACTATCGTTGGCAGGGTGGAACCTCATTGGCGCTCCGGGCTGACGGGCACGCACACGTTGAATTCGTGCGCTGGTCTCACAGTCGTCGACTTTCGGCACCGGCGCGCGAAGTACTCGTTCTCGCGTCAGCCAGCTAGCGCCGGAGTTACATAGTGCGTTGTTGGCGAGCGAAATATGTTCACGATGAACGCGCGTGCGGTTTCGACTCATTCGCCAAAACTCAGGGAATTACGCACGCGACCGCGAGACATTTTCCGGCACGCCAATTGAGAGTCCTACGCGCTGGACCCTCTAACTGAAGAGCTGCTGAAAGACGATGAAATCGACTACGGCGATCGCGCCGTTGGTTCTCGTCGGGCTTGTCGCTGGCATGACAAGTCCGGCGGGCGCCGGGCAAACCGTCTCCAACCGAGTCGCGTGCACTCAGACAGCGCTGCTCGCGGCGATCACTCAGGCCAACGCTAACGGTGGCGGCACGATCACGTTCAACTGTAGCGCCACGACGATCCCCATGACGGCGGGTCTCGGCACCATCCAGGATGGGGTCGTCCTCGACGGCGAGGACCGAAGCATCACGCTTCAGTACAGCGGGACCTTCACGGGCTGTTCGACCTCGGCAATGGCATCGATGCCCCAGCGATCGGTCATCTCAGAGGTCGTAACAGCACGGTCAGAAACCTGACCTTCAAGTATTTTCTGGAGTCCCTGCAGATCATCGGCCCCGACAATGTCGTCGAAGGAGAACGTCTTTCTGGGCCACACCTGCTCGGACGACGCGGTCAGCACGACCACGCTGCAGTCGAGGAACGCGACCATCCGCAACAATCGCTTCCAGGACTATCGGGACAAGGCCTACCAGATGAGCTTCGGCAGCGGAACGATCGAAGGCAACACCTTCACGAATACCAAGCAGCCGATCCGCGGCCCGTACGACAACTCGCAGGGTGGGGTCTTCGTGATTCGGGCCAATCTCTTCACGACGACAGGCGATCGAGAGTCCTGCACTGGCGTGACGATTGATGGGACCTATCAGCTCGTCTTCGAGGACAATACCCTGGAATGTTTTCGTGGCATCCGATTGGGGGGAAACACGCAGGCGATCGTTCGGGACAATCTCATCGACGGCAACCCTCGCCAGGGCGTCCTGATCGAGTGGCAGTCGTGTCACTGTCCGGCAACACGGTCACCAACAACGGTCTGTCGCCGGGGACGGAACCGGCGGGTGGAGTAGTCGTCTGGGAAAACGGACGGGCCGATCTTGGTGGTGGCGCACTCACCCTCGGCGGACAAACGCTGACCAGCCGCGGTAACAACCGAATCCAGGGCAACGGCGTGGCGGATGTCCGTAACCTGCGCACCGGCTACACCGTGAAGGCGGAAGGCAACTGCTGGGACCACCAGATGCTGTCGACGATCCTGAGCACGGACCGCGCCGGAGACGTCGACGTCGAGCCGTTTGCGACG